>NZ_BOON01000037.1 GCF_016863255.1 Planosporangium mesophilum | reverse complement strand
GCGTCACCGTTCACGCCGCGGGCGGCGTCTGCGTCACCGTTCACGCCGCGGGCGGCGTCTGCGTCACCGTTCACGCCGCGGGCGGCGTCGACGGCCTCCCGGACCGCCGGTGCCACCTCCTCCGCGAAGCGCCGCAGGTCGGACTCGGCGGCCTGGCCGGGTGCAAGGATGAAGGCGCTCATGCCCTGGGTCAGCGCGAGCTCGGTGAGCTGCTCGACCCACAGCTTCGGCGGGCCCTGGAGGAACTCGCCCCGCCGGCCGGCAGAGCTACCCGCGGCGAAGCTGCCGGCGACGTTGTACCAGCGGCGGATATCCGCCGGGTCGCGGCCGGCGTCGGAGGCGGCCTTGTCGATCAGGTCGCCCATCGCCCGCGTCTCGTCCGGCGAGGCGTACATCGAGCTGGGGATCCACCCGTCGGCGACGCGGCCGGTCAGCGCCAGCATCCGGGGCTTGTACGAGCCGAGCCAGATGCCGATGTCGTGCACGGGCGGCGGGCCGGGCCGGGCGCCGTCCAGGGTGTAGTGCCGGCCGTCCAGGTGTACCGGTCCGCCCGGGGTCCACAGCGCCCGCATCACGGCGATGGCCTCTTCGAGGGCCTCGATCGACTCGCCGGGCGTACGCGAGGGGCCGCCCATCGCCGCGATCCCGTCCGGGAAGGCGCCCACGCCCAGGCCCATCTCCACCCGGCCGTCGCTGAGTACGTCCAGCGTGGCGGCGCTGCGGGCGAGGACCGCGGGTTGGCGCAGCGGCACGCTGATGACGTCGGGGAACAGGATCAGCCGCCGGGTCTTGCTGGCCACAGTGGACAGAAACGTCCAGGTGTCGAAGAAGCCGGGCTGGTACGGGTGGTCCTGCACGCCCAGTACGTCGAGGCCGAGCGTGTCCGCCGTGGTGGCGAGGGCGACGGTCCGGTGCGGGTCGCGGGCGTCGGGCGTGACGAACGCCCCGAACAGAAGGGGCTGGCCGTGGTCGGGCACGCTGGTTACTCCGGGCGGGTGGGGCGGTAGGTGAGGACGGCGGTGACCAGGTCGACCACCGTGTCGTTCAACGAGGTCAGGGGGGTGGAGATGCCACCCGGGTACGGGTCGACGGCCTGCAGCAGCAGCTCGTTGAGCCCGCCGACCAGGGCGACGGCCACGGCCGGCGACAGCGGCGGGAGCTCCGGGTTGGCGGGCCGCCCGCCCTCGACGATCTCCACCAGCGTGTCGGCGAACCGGCGCTGCTTCTCCTGCCGCAGCCGGTACGCGCGCGGCCCCGCGGCCTGCATCTCCACCAGGAGCGTGCGGTAGACCGCCGGCAGCGACTCCAGCGTCGACAGGTAGGCCGTCGCGGCCACCCGGATCCGCTCCCGCCAGGGCTCGGCGGGGCTGCCGGCCTCGCGTAGGACCATCATGAGCTGGTCGCACGAGTCGCGGTACAGCGCCATCAGGCACTCCTCCTTGTCGGAGAAGTGCTCGTAGAAGGTCCGCTTGGAGACCCGCGCGTGCGCCACGATGTCGGCGATCGTGCTCGCCGCGTACCCCTTCTCGGAGACCGCAGTGGCGAGTCCGCTGATGAGGTCCGCCCGCACCTGCGCGGCGGCTCGTACCGTGCTGACCAACGCTCCGCCCCTGTGGTGGACCTCTGGTGATGGATTGTCCGGTACCGCATGGTACCTCGCCGGGGTACGGCCCCAGCCGAGATCTTCCGCTCGGGCTTACCCGATGGTAACTTCCTCGATTGCTGGTACCGGCTGGTACCACGATGGCAGACCAGTGGAGCGAACCGTGACCAGTGACGACGAGCCGGTCCACCACCGCGTCGCCGTCGTCGGTGCCGGCTTCGGCGGCATCGGCACGGCTATCCGCCTCAAGCAGCGGGGCTACCACGACTTCGTCGTGTTCGACCGGGGTGCCGACGTCGGCGGTACCTGGCGCGACAACACGTACCCGGGCTGCGCCTGCGACGTGCCGTCGCACCTGTACTCGTTCTCGTTCGCGCCCAACCCGGACTGGTCGCGCAGCTTCTCCGGGCAGCCGGAGATCTGGGAGTACCTGCGCCGGTGCGTCGCCCGCCACGGGCTCGCCCCGCACCTGCGGTTGCGCCACGAGGTGCTGCGCGCCGAGTGGGACACCGCGAGCGGGCTCTGGCTGATCGAGACCTCACGGGGCCGCTACACCGCGGAGGTACTGGTCGCGGCCGGCGGCCCGCTCACCGAGCCGTCCGTGCCGGACCTGCCCGGCCTGTCGACGTTCACCGGGGAGACCTTCCACTCCGCGCGGTGGAACCACGACCTGGATCTGACCGGGCGGCGGGTCGCCGTCATCGGTACCGGGGCGTCGGCCATCCAGTTCGTACCGCAGATCGCGCCCCAGGTCGACCGCCTGCACCTGTTCCAGCGCACCCCGGCATGGGTGATGCCGCGCGCCGACCGGGCCATCACCGACCGGGAGAAGCGCCTGTTCCGGGCGGTGCCGGCGGCGCAGCGGGCGGTGCGCGCCGGGATCTACTGGGCGCGCGAAGGGATCATGGGGACCGGCTTCCTGTACCCGGCCATGATGCGACTCGGGGAGCGCGTCGCCCTGCGTCACCTGCGCAGGTCGGTGGCGGACCCGGCGCTGCGCGCGAAGCTCACGCCCCGGTACACCATGGGCTGCAAGCGGGTTCTGCTCTCCAACGACTACTACCCGGCGCTCACCCGCGACAACGTCGAGGTCGTCACCGACGGCATCGCCGAGGTGCGACCGAACGGCGTCGTCACCCGCGACGGCACCCTGCACGAGGTCGACACCATCATCTTCGGTACCGGCTTCCACGTCACCGACCCACCCATCGCCAGGTCCATCCGGGGCAGCGACGGGCGCACGCTGGAGCAGGCCTGGCAGGGCAGCATGCGCGCGCACCAGGGCGTGGCGGTCAACGGCTTCCCGAACCTGTTCCTGCTGCTCGGGCCGAACACCGGCCTCGGACACAGCTCCGTCGTATTCATGATCGAGTGTCAGATCACGTACCTGCTGGGCGCGCTGCGCCACCTGGACCGGAGCGGCGCGCGGGCCATCGAGCCGACGCCCGAGGCGCAGCGCGCGTTCGTGTCCGACGTCGACCGCAAGATGACCGGTACGGTCTGGAGCAGCGGTGGCTGCCGGAGCTGGTACCTGGACGCCACCGGTCGCAACTCGACACTGTGGCCCGGCTACACCTGGTCGTACTGGCTGCGCACCCGCCGGTTCGACCCGGCCCCGTACCGGCCCGTCGCCGTCCGTCAACCGCGCCCGGTGGGGGAGAGCCGATGAGTTCCGTCCTGAACGGCAAGGTCGTCCTGATCACCGGTGCGGCGCGCGGGATCGGTGAGCACACCGCCCGGCTCGCCGCCGCGCGCGGCGCCCGGCTCGCGCTCGTCGGCCTGGAGCCCGAGCGCCTCGCGGCGCTCGCCGGCGAGTTGGGTGACCAGCACGCCTGGTTCGAGTGCGACGTCACCGACCAGGCCAGTCTGGACCGGGCCGTGCGCGGCACGATCGAGGCCCTCGGCCGCATCGACGTCGTGGTCGCCAACGCCGGCATCGTCAACCGCGGCACCATCGCGGTCGGCGGCATCGAGCCGATGATCCGTACGGTCGACGTGAACCTGCTCGGCGTGATGCGTACCGTCGGGGCCACCGTGGAGCATGTCCTCGCCAGCCGGGGGTACTTCCTGCTGGTGTCCTCGGCCGCAGCCTTCACCGTGCTGCCCGGCATGGCCGCGTACTGCGCCTCGAAGGCAGGGGTCGAGCAGTTCGGCAACGCGATCCGCCTGGAACTGGCCCACCGGGGTGTCGCTGTCGGCACCGCCCACCCCGGCTGGGTCGACACGGACCTGGTGCGGGACGCGCAGGACGACCTGCCGGCGTTCCGCGAGGCGCGTGCCCGGCTGCCCTGGCCGCTGCGGTCCGACACCTCCGTCGAGGCGTGCGCCGCCGCCTTCGTCGACGGCATCGAGCGGCGCCGCCGCCGCGTCTACGTCCCCCGCGCCGTCGGGCTGGTCCAGGCGCTGCGGACCATCACCACCGGTCCGATCGCGGACCGGATCATCGGCCGCGCCGCCCGCCGGGACGTACCGCAGATGGAGGAGCAGGTACGCCGGCTCGGCCGCGGCTTCGGCACGAACACCGCCACCGGTACGAACGACCGCAAGGAGAGCTGAGCGTGCAACTCGACCTGGTCTACGAGCGGCGTGGCGCGGGGGAGCCGCTGGTCCTGCTGCACGGCATCGGCCACCACTGGCGGGCCTGGGAGCCGGTCCTGGACAAGCTGGCGACCGTCCACGACGTCATCGCGGTCGACCTGCCCGGCTTCGGCCGGTCCCCGATGCCGGAGACCGGCCTCCCGCACGACATGACCCGGCTCGTCGGCGCCATCGCGAGCTTCTTCGCCGCACTCGACCTGGACCGGCCGCACGTGGCCGGCAACAGCCTCGGTGGCGCCATCGCCCTGGAGCTGGCCGCGACCGGCCAGGCCGCGTCGGCCACCGCGCTGTCGCCGGCCGGCTTCTGCACCCCCGCTCAGCTGCGCCGGGCCGTCACCGTCCTGCGGCTGCACCGGTACGCCGCGCACCTGCCCGAGCCGGTGATGCGCCGAATGCTGCGGGTCGGGCCGCTGCGGGCGGTGTCGTTCGGCATGCTGCTCGCCCGGCCGGGGCGCATCAGCCCCGAAGCCGCCCTCGCCGACTCGCTCGCGCTGCGCAACGCCCGCGCGTTCGAGACGGTCGCGCGCAACGGGCTGCGGTACGCCTTCCAGGGCGCCCCGACCGTACCGGTCACCGTCGCCTGGGGTACCCGCGACCGCATCCTGCCCTACCGGCAGGCCGCGCTGGCCCGGCAGCTGCTGCCCGCCGCCCGGCACGTCGACCTGGCCGGCTGCGGCCACGTACCGATGCACGACGACCCGGACCTGGTCGCCTCGGTCATCCTCGCGACGACCGGCGCCACCGTGTGAAGGTCGACCCGGGCAGCTCGAAGAAGATCATGGGGAGGGGAAATCTCAGGACCCGCGCCGACCTACCGGATTCACTCGGTGCAATATCGAGACAACCGGCTGACGGGGCGCGGCCGGTTCACAGGCCGGTGCTCGGGTCCGGCACCGTGACCGGCGCCGGGGTGGGGGCACCGAACACGGTCGCGACCGCGTCGCTGACGGCGTGGACCCCGGCGTCGATGGTGCCGGTGCCGGGTGGCAGGTGGTACATGACCGCGACGACGTACCGCTCGTCCGGTCCGGCGAAGCCGACCGCGCTGGTGCACCAGTGCTTGCCGCCCGGGTCCGACTCGATCGACCAACCGTCCTTGGTGCCGGGCCGCGCGGCCGGCCCGGCGGCCCACACCCCCCACTGCTGGATCTGCCCGACGTGGCGCATCGCGTCCACGAGGTACCCGCGGTCGGCGGGGTCGAGCTTGTCCAGCACGTACGACATCAGCCGCTGCAGATCGTCGGCCGATGCCTTCATGAACCCCCAGTACCGCGGGGAGCCGGGCACGAAAGTCAGGCCGGTCATGCCGTACACCCGCTGGAAGCGCGGCACCATCGCGTCCCCGCCGTAGCGCTTCCACAGCGCGTCGGCGGCGTCGTTGTCCGAGACGCTCATCATGGCGGCCAGCTGCCGGCGGGCGGTCGCGTCCAGCGTCACTTCGCCGGTCCGGGCCCGCTCGAGCAGGCTGGTCGCGATCGCGAGCTTGATCGTCGAGCTGGTCCACATGACGTGGTCGGGCGTACCCGTCCGCCAGGTCGCGCCGGTCCGCCGGTCGCGGACGACGAGTCCCAGGTACCCCGGCTTGGTCTTGACCAGGCCCGCCGCGGCCTCGAAGCGGCGCATCTGCTCGCAGCCCCACGGCCCGCAGTCGGCGCTCGGTGAGGCCGTCGGTACGCCCGGGCTCGTCGGATCGCCGGGGCGGCTCGCCGCCGGTGAAGCCGCCGGTGATGCGGCCGGAGCACCGGCCCACCTCGGTGCCGGCCCGGCGCAGCCGGTGAGCGGCGCGACCAGGCCGAGCGCGGTCGCGACGAGCACGCTGGTGATGGATGTCCGTCGCCTCGTCACCGGGGCGAGCCTAGTGGGCGGGGTGCCGGGCCAGGGCGGACCGGTCGTGTGGTCGGCGTCACGAATGCGCTTCGTCACGCTCTGTATACGCTAAGTTCGCCTGTCCGGCCGGTTACGGTCGAGCCGAAGACAACATGGCGTGGTGCCCCCTACCCCCGGATCCATCCCTGGAGACGCTCGCCCCCGTACCTACCGAAGCGACATTTGACGACCGGGCCTTCGTCCCCGGCGATGCGCCCCGTCGATGATCGTCGCCTTGCCCCCCTCCTGGAGCCATGAAGCCACCGCAGAACCACCCGTGTGGTAAGCACGTCGCCATCGCCAACCCCGCCTCGCAGATTCCGGTCTGGGTCGCCTGCGCGGTACACCGCAGCGGCCCGCGGAAGCTCCACGAGAGGTTCGACCGCATCGTCCGGCTGGAGTTCCACGGCGAGGAGATCCTGCGGCTGGGCTGGGTCGTCGAGTACGGGATGCTCGACTAGCGACCGGCCCCTGCCGCCGCGATCCGTTCGCGCAGCTCCGGCTCGTCGCCCGGCCCGCAGGCGAGGATGACGTCGAGGGTGCCCGGCTGGGCCTCGGCGACCTCGGCCAGTACCGCCAACAGCGTGCGAAGCTGCGCCGGTGGCTCGTCGGCGAGGACCTGTGCGGCGTCGTCGACGACGAGGGTCAGCGGCGCGGCGGCGGTCAGGTCCTTGAGGCTGTCCGCGAGCGCGTCCCAGTTGTGCCCGAAGTACTCCGGGAAACGCAGCCGCGCGGCCCACTCGGCCAACAGCCCGGCCCGGCTGCGGCAGGCCGCGCCGGACACCCGGGCGGCGTCGGTGGGCGCGTCGCCGGTGACGATACGCAGCCAGTGCTGGTGGGGCATCGGGTCCACCTTTCGTGCGTCCCGATTGCGTGCGTCCCGCTTGCGGGCGGGCCGGGCGGGTACCGTACCCACCCGGCCCGGTCAGCTCACAGGCGGTAGAAGTCCGAGTAGTGGTTCGGGGAGTACCAGGTGGCCCCGGTCGAGAGGTTCACGATGATCCGATGGGCGTCCCGGGCCGCGTTGCAGGTACGCGGGTAGACGTCGTACTCGTAGTAGGTCGCGCCCGACGGCAGCTGGCCCTCGCGGTTCTGGTACTGGCCACCGGCGAAGTTGCACTTGCCGCCGCTCCACGAGTACCAGCCGCGCGAGGTCGGC
The DNA here is from genome assembly GCF_016863255.1 of Planosporangium mesophilum. Classification (GTDB taxonomy): domain Bacteria; phylum Actinomycetota; class Actinomycetes; order Mycobacteriales; family Micromonosporaceae; genus Planosporangium; species Planosporangium mesophilum. Next base: position 41,658 of record NZ_BOON01000037.1, on the reverse strand, counting down.
CAGCCCCGGCTCGACCAGCCGCTGCGGGCGGTACGGGCGTCGGCGCAGCCCGAGACGGTGCAGGAGCCGTAGGCGGTGGCGTAGGCGGGCGTGGCGCTGGACGGCGCGACCACGGCCGGCCCGGCGAGGGCCGCGACCACCATCGCGACGAGCAGGGCGAGCCTCGATCCGAGCCGCAGCGACCGCGGTCGCGACGGGGCCGGGTGAGTGGTGTGACCGGTCAAGACAGACCTCCGGTACCTGTAGGTAGGAAGACACGAAAACCCGCATCATGGACGGGCGTGATCATTCTCGGAGATCGATGCGGCCCGGGGGAAGATGTTGTCCGCACTGTTCACCCGGGCGCCACGACCGGCGTCGTCGCGGTACATCTGTCGGACCCTGATCGGCCCGCCCGTCGCGTATCTTGTTGCGGCATGGTCGAAGCACGGGTTGACCCCGAGACGGGGGACTGGGTCGTCAGCGCGCCCCGACGGGCCGCGCGACCCGTCGACGGACCGAAGCGGCCGGCGCCCTGCCCGTTCTGTCCCGGCAACGAGGCGATGACGCCGCCGGAGGTGATGCGGGTACCGGCCGGGTCCGACGCCTGGCGCGTGCGGGTGGTTCCGAACCTGTACGCCCTGGTCGAGACGGATGACGTCGACACCGGCGGCGAGGAGCCGGTGGCGTTGCCGTTCGCCGGGCGGCACGAGGTGGTGGTGGAGTCCGCGCGGCACGACTGGGACCTGCGGTCGGGCTCCCCGGCCGAGGTGGCGACGGTCCTGTTCGCGATCCGGGAGCGGTGCCGGGCCCACGCCGCGCGGGGGTCGGCCGCGGTCAGCGTCTTCCGTAACTACGGGGCGCGGGCCGGCGCGTCGCTGGCCCATCCGCACACCCAGCTCGTGGCGCTAGACCAGGCACCACCGGGGCTGCGGCGGCGGTGGCGGCTGGCCCGCGAGCACGCCGAGCGGACCGGGCGCTGCCTGCACGACGACCTCGCCGAGGCGGAGCGCCGCGACGGTGGGCGGATCGTGCGCGACTCCGACGGGGTGCTGGTGCTGCAGCCGCACGCCGCGTCCGTGCCGCATCAGACGGTACTGCTGCCCGCCGACCGCAGCGCGGACCTCGCGGGCGCCTCCGACGACGCCGTCACCGCGATGGCGCGGGTGCTGCCCCGCGTGCTGGCCGGCCTCGCGACGGTCCTCGGCGATCCGGCGTACAACCTGGTCGTCCACGCCGGCCCGGCCGACGACCCGGCCGCGAGCGACTGGTACCGCTGGCACGTCACGCTGTACCCGCGGGTCACCACCCCCGGTGGGCTGGAGTTCGCGACCGGGGTCGCCGTCAATCCCACGCTGCCCGAGCAGACCGCGGCGGTCCTGCGGGGCGCGATGGCCGAGGGCGACTGACGCCGACGGGTCAGGGACGCTCCTTCTTCGGTAGCTTGCTGACCACCGCGTCGTAGGAGGCGTCGATCGCCTCCCGCAATTCGTCGTCCGGGATGGCGCCGCCGGCCCGCAGCGTGTTCCACCCCGCCCGGCCGATGTAGGCCATGACCGAGGCGTCGTCCGGGTAGCGCGCCAGCCACTCGTCGGCCACCTCCCGGTTCCGGCCGCACTTGAGCCCGACCGCGACGCCCGCCTGCGACTCCGGCTGTGACTCCGGCTGTGACCCGGCCTGCGCCTCCGCCTCCGGTCCCGCCTCGGGCCCCGCCTCCGACCCGAGGAACGCGAAGATCTTGCCGCCGACCTTCACCACCACGTCGCCCTCCCACGGCTCGTCCTGCCAGGCGCCGGGCTTTGCCATGCAGTAGGCGAGCAGTTCATCCCTGGTCACGGCGGCTCCTCCGGACACGGTGGCTCCTTCGGCGGTAGGCGACGTCGCTTGCGCGCCACGCGGGCTCGCGATCGCCAGTATGCCGATTATGGGCGGCGCCGATCGGAAGCGAGGTGCCGGCACCGAAACGGCCGGGAGATAATTAGACCAGTCTGTATATTGCTGCTCGCCCGCGTCCAGCGCGACACCGGCCCGCTGCGCGTCGTCACCGACCATCTCGCGGCGTCGATCGCCGCCGCCGTCGCTACCTGACCCGACAGGAGATCCCGTGCGCGTACACCACCTCAACTGCGCCACGATGCGCCCCGTCAGCCGTCGACTGGTCAACGGTGACGGCGGACTGCTGGAGCCGGGCGTGATGGTCTGCCACTGCCTGCTCATCGAGACCGACCGGGGCCTGGTCCTGGTGGACAGCGGACTCGGCCTGGCCGACGTGCGCGACCCGGTCGGCTCGCTGGGGGCGCGGTTCGTGCGGCTGACCCGGCCGGTGCTGGACCCCGACGAGACCGCGGTCCGGCAGGTCGCCCGGCTCGGGTACCGGCCGGAGGACGTCCGGCACATCGTGGTGACCCACCTCGACCTCGACCACGCCGGCGGGCTCGCCGACTTCCCGGGGGCGACGGTCCACGTACACGCACGCGAGCGCGACGCGGCGCTCAGCCCGTCGACCGCGGGCGAGCGTCGCCGGTACCGTCCCCACCACTGGGCGCACCGACCGACCTGGGCGACGTACAGCGACACCGACGGCGACGCCTGGTTCGGCTTCGACGCGGTACGCCAGCTCGCCGGCCTGCCGCCGGAGATCCTGCTGATCCCGCTGGCCGGGCACACCCGCGGCCACTGCGCCGTGGCGGTCGACACCGGGGCCGGCTGGCTGCTGCACGCCGGGGACGCGTACTTCTTCCACGACGAGACCGACCCGACCCGGCCACGCTGCACCCCGGGCCTGCGGGCGTTCCAGGCACTCGTCCAGGCCGACGGCCCGGCCCGGCGGGCCAACCAGGCCCGGCTGCGCGAGCTGCGCGCCGCGAACGAGGAGCGCGTCGACATCTTCTCCGCCCACGACCACGTCGAACTGGCCCGGTACGGTCGCGCCGCCGAACCGGCGTGACGCGGCCCGACGCGCATGATTGTCGTCAGGCTCATTATCGTCGGGGCAGGGTCGGCGCGTCGTGACGGAGCAGCGTGTGGTGACGATCGGTGACGTGGCGCGGCGCGCCGGCGTGTCACCCAGTACCGTGTCCTACGTTCTGAGCGGCAAGCGGCCCATCTCGCAGCCGACCCGGGAGCGGGTGCTGGAGACGGTCCGGGCGCTCGGATACCACCCGCACGCCGGGGCGCGGGCCCTGGCGAGCAACCGCTCCAACGTCCTCGCGCTCATCGTCCCGCTGCACACCGGGCTGTACGTGCCGGTCCTGATGCAGTTCGCGATCGCCGTCGTCACGGCCGCCCGGGCGTACGACCACGACGTGCTGCTGCTGACGCAGGACGAGGGGGACAAGGGGCTGCAGCGGGTGGCCGCCAGCGCGCTGGCCGACGCACTGATCGTGATGGACGTGGAGCTGCACGACCAGCGCCTCCCGCTGCTGCGCGAGTTGGACCGGCCGTCCGTCCTGATCGGCTTTCCCGCGGAAGCGACCGGGCTGACCTGCATCGACCTGGACTTCGCGGCGGCCGGCGCGGCCTGCGTCGACCACCTCGCGGACCTCGGCCACCGCTGCGTCGCCCTCGTCGGTTCGCCGCCCGTGGTCTACCAGCGGTCGCTCGGGTTCGCCCGGCGCACCGCGGCCGGGTTCTCCGACGCGCTGCGCCGCCGTGGGCTGGCCGGGACCGTCCGCCCGTGCGAGCCGACCCCGGATGCGGTACTCGCGACGGTACGGGAACTGCTGACCGAGTACCCGGACCTGACCGGGGTCGTGGTGCACAACGAGCCGGCTGTTGCTCCGCTGCTGGACGCGTTCCGGGCGCTCGGCCGGCGGGTACCCGAGGAGGTGTCGGTCGTCGCGATCTGCCCCGACGACGTGGCCGAGCGGGTGCGACCGCGGCTGACGTCGGTGAACATCCCGGCCGAGGAGGTCGGCCGTCGGGCGGTCGACCTCGTGATCGCCAAACTGGACGGTCGCACGGTGCCGGACGCGACGCTGCTGCCACCGGTCCTGACCGTCCGAGACTCATGATCACCGAGAGTGTGGGTCGCTCTGACGCCCAGAAGTCTCAGTGATCATGAAGGAGTGGCCGGCGCGCGCCTTCATGGTCGTCACGAAAGCGAGAACGTCGAGAGCCGGGCGGGGCCGTCGAAGACGAGGTACACGTCGTGCCGGCCGGTCGCGCGTTGCAGCGCGGCGGTGACGTCGGTGTACGAGTACACGTCGCCGGTCACCGGTACCCGTGCGGTGCCGAGTAGCGGGCCGGAAACGGGGTCGTCGAGCCGGACCCGCACCGCGATCTCCGCGGTGCCGGCGTTCGAGGCCCGCACGGTGAGCCGGTTCGTGCCGCGCTCCAGGGAGGAGTCGGCGAACTTCAGCCAGGTGCCGGCGCCGGTCGAGCCGACCGAGGTACCCCGCACCTTCGACTCGTCGACCAGCGTGACGCCGGAGTAGTCGTCGAAGTTCTCCGCGCGGGTGGTCCGGGTGAGGTCGCGCGGCGGGATCACCTCGCCGCGTACCCGCACCTGGCCGGTCGCCCGGATGTCCGCCGACGACGCGCCGACCATCAGGTCGTACCCGCCGGACTCGACCACGTACCGGGACCGGGTCACGTCCCAGAAGGCCAGGTCACTCGCCTTGATGGTGATCGTCACCGTCCTGCGCTGCCCGGGGTTCAGATGTACCCGGTTGAATCCGCGAAGCTGCTTGATCGGCTGCTTGACCCGCGAGCGCTGGGCGTGGCTGTACAACTGGACGACCTCGTCGCCGGCCCGGGAGCCGGTGTTGGTGACGTCGACGCTGACGCGGATGGCGCCCCGGGAGTCGACGACGGGTGAGGTGACCCGCAGGTTGTCGTACCGGAACGTGGTGTACGACAGGCCGTACCCCATCGGGTACAGCGGCGTGCCCCGGAAGTACTGGTAGGTGCGGTCGCCGGCGATGATGTCGTAGTCGAGGATGTCGGGCAGGTCGGCGGTGGACCGGTACCAGGTCTGGGTGAGCCGCCCGGCCGGGTTGTGGTCGCCGAAGAGGACGTCCGCGACGGCGTGCCCGGTCTCCTGCCCGGCGTGCGTGGTCCACAGGATCGCCGGTACGTGCTCCTGTTCCCAGTTCAGGGTGGTCGGGTAGCTGTTGGAGACCACCACGATCGTGTTCGGGTTGGCCTCGCGGACCGCCCGGACCAGGGCCTCCTGACCTTCGGCCAGGCCCATGTCGGTACGGTCGTGGTCCTCGCGGCCGTTGATGAACGGCATGCTGCCGACCACGACGACCGCTGCGTCGGCGCCCTTGGCCGCGGCGACCGCGCTGTCCCGGCCGCTGGTCACCACGTCCTTGGTGAACGCCGTCGCGGCGTCGGCGGTGGCGGCGCCGAGGTTGAGCGTGCCGTCGGGCTGCCGGGTCAGGTACGGCGTCCGGTACGCCTGCGACCAGTCGTACGCCGACTCGTACCCGGCGTACCGGATGGCGTAGTTGCCGTCGGCGCGCTGCTCCAGCTTGAACATCTGCTGGACGAACCAGCCGTTGGGCTGGGTCTGGTCGTTGACGAAGGCCGACCAGTTGTAGCCGACGTACCGTCCGTTGGCCACGCTGCGCAGCGTCAGAACGCCCTGGCCCCAGTCGAACACGTCGAACTGCGTCGTCGGGTCCGGGCCGGTCGCCCGCTCCGCGAGGGCGGCGCCGCCCGGCCCGGTGCCGCCGGTGACGTACTGCCCGGTGGCCACGTCCTTCAGCGTGATCCGGTCGGCGCCCTCGCTGCCGGTCACGGTCGCGCCGGCGCCCAGGCGCTCCTTGACGCCCGCCAGTGGGGTCACCCGGTACGGCAGCGCGCCGCTGTACCAGTCGGTGTAGAGCACGTCCGACAGCGGCCCGACGACCGCCACCTTCTTCGTCTTCGACGCGTCCAGCGGCAGGGTGCGGCCGGTGTTCTTCAGCAGGACGGCCGCCTCGTCGGCGGCCTGCCGGGCCAGCCGCTGGTGCGCCGGGCTGTTCACGACGGTGGGCGTGATCTTCGCGTACGGGCCGCCGTCCGGGTCGAACTCGCCCAGCCGGAACCTCAGGCTCAGGTTCTGGCCGACCGCCGTGTCGATGTCGGATTCGGACAGCAGGCCCTGCGCGAGCGCGGACCTGATCGCGTTGACGGTACCGGTCGGGTCGGTGCCGTCCTGCGTGAAGCTGTTGATCCCGGCCTTGATCGCGGCGGCGTTCGCCTCGGCCTGGGTGGCGAAGTAGTGCTCGGAGCCGGTCAGGTTGGCCGGGGCGCCGGCGTCGCTGGGGTTGAACAGCGGCTTGTCGGTCCAGCTCCGCACGACGTCGTTCAGCTCCGGGCTGACCGTGTTGGGCCGGCCGTTGACCAGGTTGTACGACGGCATCACGCCGGTGGCCGCGTCCGCGGCGATGGCCGGCTCGAACGCCGCCCGGTCGTACTCGTTCAAGACCCGCGGCGGTACGACCGACGAGGTGGTGTCGCGGCGTACCTCGTTGTTGTAGGCGAGGTAGTGCTTGAGCGTCGGGGCGGTCTTGAGGTACCGCGGGTCGTTGCCCTCCAGGCCGTGGCCGTACGCGGTGGAGATCGCGCCGGTCAGGTACGGGTCCTCGCTGTAGCCCTCCTCGTTGCGCCCCCAGCGCGGGTCGCGCAGCAGGTTGACCACCGGCGCCCAGAGGTTGAGGCCCCAGACGGTCGGGTTCTGCGCGTTCAGGCCCCGGGCCTCGTCGCCGACGGCGGAGCCGACCCGCTGGATCAGCGCCGGGTCCCAGGTACTCGCCAGGCCGACCGCCTGCGGGAACACCGTCGCGGTTGCGGTGACCACGCTGCCGTTGTCGGTGTGGTCGTTGGACCAGGCGACGCCGTGCAGCGCCTCGGTACCGGCCTTGAACAGGCGGATGCCGAGCCGGGGGATGGCCGGCTGGTACTGGTGCAGCAGGGAGATCTTCTCGTCCAGGGTGAGCCGCGAGACCAGGTCGTCGACGCGGGCCGCGAGGGGCAGGCGCGGGTTCTGGAACGGGTAGGCGTACCCGTCGGGCGCAGCCATCGCGGGGCCCGGCGCCAGCGTCGCGGCGAGCAGGGTGACGAGCCCGGCGGCGATGCCGCGCCGGATCCGTCTGCGGGCGGATCCGTCCCGCCTGCCGCGGCTGGCACGGTTGTGTCGGCTGACCCGGCTGTCTCGTCTCACCCGGCGGTCGAACACGGCGGTCCCCCTTCGAGGCTGCCTCCCCATGAGGTATCGAACCGCTTCGACTACCCGGTCGTGCCGACCGAGACGTTGAAGTGCTTCGATAAGGCGGACCATAAACCGGTGAAGGGGGCTTGTCCAGAGGATCACCGGCGTGCCTCGGCGGCACCGACCGGCGGTTACACGGGGAGTGACGCGCTCCCGCCGCGACGGAAAGCGATTCATTTCTACCGCGCGGTATGCGACTGGATCCCGGCGGAGCGGTGGGTGCTCTGCGAACTCCGACCGGAGTTCATTAATCCAGGAAAAATAGTGGCGCGTGGGCGCCGATCGCGCAGCACCGGCAGCGGAGACCATATGATCACGAGCCCGTTGGGCTGATGGAATTTCGGCCGTCCACATCGTGCAGCTATGCACCCGTGAACTTAATATTTCGAGTGTGACGGACAGCAGAGCCCCCGGAACGTCGCGCAATACCACTCACAATCCGATCAAGAAAATGCGCGACCGGGTGGAATCAGCCGGCCGGACCATTGGCCGGCGCCTGCGGATCGCCGCGGCGAAACAACGATTCGGAACCGTACCCTCTCCCCGCGGTCGTCGGCGGCGCCCGCGGCGACTGCGGGGACTGCGGCGGATGGTTGCCGTGGTGGTCGTGACCGCGTGCCTGGCCACCGCAGCGGTGTGGTGGATCGGGGCGCGGGGGCTGGGAGCCGGTGAGCATCTGCGAACCGCCGGGCTGATGCTGCGTCAGTTGCAGGACCAGGTCGAGCAGGGCGACATCGACGCGGCCCGGCGGACGTTGACCGCGCTCCGGCGGGAGACGGGTGCGGCGCGCGGCGAGACGGGCGATGTCGGCTTCCGGCTCGGCGCGGCCGTACCGGTTGCGGGCGCCGATCTCGCCGCGGTCCGGACGGTCGCCGTGACGGTCGACGATCTCGCCCGGGACGCGCTGCCGCCCCTGGTCGAGGCGGCCGGCGTCGTCGACCTCGATGCACTGACGCCGCGCGACGGCCGGGTCGACCTCGCTGCGTTCCGGCGCGCCGCGCCGGGAGTCGCGCGGGCGGCGACGGCTGTCCGCGTGGCGCGGCAGCGGGTCGACGCGATCGCCGACGACCATCTGATGTCGCAGACCCGAGCGGGCGTGACGGAGCTGCGGGCCGGGCTCGAACGGGCGGCCCGGATCACCGACCTGGCACAGCGCTTCTCGGTACTCCTGCCCGCGATGCTCGGAGCCGGCGGCCCGCGTACCTACCTGCTGTTGTTCCAGAATCTCGCCGAGGCCCGTGCCACGGGTGGAATGCCGGGCGCCTTCCTCGTGGTCGAAGCGGACGACGGCGCGGTGCGCATCATCGACCAGGGGACGGCCGCCACCGGGCTGGGGACGTTCGACAGTCCGGTGCTGCCCCTCGACCCGGCGCTCCGGGCGCTGTACACCGATAGCCTCGGCCAGCACCCGGCCGACATCAACCTCACGCCACACTTCCCGACCGTCGCCAGCCTCGCGCGGGAGATGTATCGGCGGCGTACCGGCCGCACGGTGGACGCCGTGCTGGCGACCGATCCGGTAGCCCTGTCATACGTCCTGGGGGCCACGGGCCCGGCCGAGGTGTCCAGCGGTGAACCGCTGTGGTCGGACAACGCGGTGCCCACCCTGTTGTCCGAGGTGTACGCGACCATGACACCGGCTGAGCAGGACCGGTACTTCGCCGTGGCCGCCCGCGGCGCTTTCGATGCGCTCGTCGGACAGGCTCGCGACATGAGCCAGCTGGTGCAACAGCTGGCTCGCGCGATGGGTGAGCGCCGGGTTCTGCTGTGGAACGCCGATCCGGCCGAGCAGCGGCTGATCGAAGGAACTACATTGGACGGCCAGCTGCCCACCACGGACGGCACCACGCCGACGGTCGGGATCTTCCTCAACGACCGTACCGGCGCGAAGCTCGACTACTACCTGACCTATGCCGCGGAGCTCACGGCCATGAACTGCCGGCCGGACGGCAGCAGAGAATTGAATCTGCGGGTCACGCTCGGATCGACCGCGCCGACCAAGGGACTGGCGCCCGGCGTCACGGGAGAAGCGCTCGCCGGTGAACGCTACACGATGAGAACCGACGTTTCGGTCTTCAGCCCGACCGGCGGCACCGTTACCGGTGCGCGGCTCGATGGAGCCCCGGTCCCGCTGGTGACAGGGATCGAACGTCAACGTTCGGTCGGGATCTCGACGGTTGACCTCAAGCCGGGTTCGTTTCGGACCCTGGAGGTCACGATGCTGACCGGCGCCCCGCCGGCCGGCGCGGGACCGGTGCTCGGTCCCCGGATCTGGACGAGCCCTGGCGTGCGGCCGTGGAACGTGAATGTACAACCCGCCGAACCCTGCCGCGCTCGGCGGTAAGGCGACGGTCACCGGTCCGTCGGCTGGGGTCCGAGCTGGATGAGGCACCGACGCTTCACCGCGTCGACCTCGACCAGTACGCCGTCGTTGGACGGTAGGGCCCGGCCACCGGTGACCGTGGCATCGCCGGACTCGCCGACGAGCAGTACCCGCCATGGTGCCGGCGTCCCGTCCCGTTCGACGACAATGGTCGACCAGTCGCGGGTCACCGTGAACGTCGCGGCCGTCGCCCCGCTCGGGTCCGGCACCGCCACCGTGATCTCCTGGCGGTCGCGCGGGTGGTAGACCCGCAGCGTCACGCCGTCGGCGTACGCGTACTCGGGGCCGTCGTCGCGGGCGCCCATCGGGATCACCGAGCCGGGGCGCACCAGCAGCGGCAGCTCACCGAGCGCATAACGCCGGCGGTGCCAGCCCGGGCCGCTGAACACCTCGCCGGTGCGCAGGTCGGTCCAGCCGCCCGCCGGTACGTAGAAGGAGGTGTCGCCCTCGGCCGAGAACACGGGCGCGACCAGCAGGTTGTCGCCCAGCAGGTACTGCCGGTCCAGGTAGGCGCAGGCCGGGTCGTCCGGGAATTCGAAGACAAGAGGCCGCATCACCGGCGTGCCGTCGCGGTGGGCGTCCAGGGCGGCCGCGTACAGGTACGGCATCAGCCGGGCCTTCAGCCGGGTGTATTCGCGCAGCACCTCAACGGCCTTGTCGCCGAACAGCCATGGCACCCGGTACGAGCCGCTGCCGTGGAGCCGGCTGTGCGAGGACAACAGCCCGAACGGGATCCAGCGGATGAACACCGCCGGGTCGGGTGTGCCCTCGAACCCGCCGATGTCGTGGCTCCAGAACCCGAAGCCGGACATGGCCAGCGACAGCCCGCCACGCAGGCTCTCGGCCATCGACGCGAAGGTGGACTCGCTGTCGCCGCCCCAGTGCACCGGGAACTGCTGCGAACCGGCCGTCGCCGACCGGGCGAACAGCACCGCCCCGCCGTCGCCGTGCCGTTCCCGCAGCACCTCGAAGACCGTCTCGTTGTACAGGTAGCTGTAGTAGTTGTGCATCCGGTACGGGTCGGAGTCGTCGAAGTACGCGACGTCGGTCGGGATCCGCTCGCCGAAGTCGGACTTGAAGCAGTCCACGCCGGAGTCGAGCAGGGCGCGCAGCTTGCCGGCGTACCAGTCGCGGGCGGCCGGGTTGGTGAAGTCGACCAGGGCCATGCCGGCCTGCCACTGGTCGGTCTGCCAGACGTCGCCGGAGGGCTTGCGGAGCAGATATCCGGCCGCCGCGCCCTCGGAGAACAGCGCGGAGCGCTGGGCGATGTACGGGTTGATCCAGACGCAGATCCGCAGTCCCCGCTCTTTCAGCCGCGTGAGCATCCCTTCCGGGTCGGGGAAGGTCGCCGGGTCCCACCGGAAGTCGCACCAGTGGAACTCGCGCATCCAGAAGCAGTCGAAGTGGAACACCGACAGCGGGATGTCGCGCTCGGCCATGCCGGAGATGAAGCCGGTGACGGTCTCCTCGTCGTACGAGGTGGTGAACGACGTCGTCAGCCACAGCCCGAACGACCACGCCGGCGGCAGCGCGGGCCGGCCGGTCAGCGCGGTGTACTTCTGCAGGATCTCGCGCGGGGTGGGCCCGTAGATGACGAAGTACGAAAGCTGCTGGCCCGGCACGCTGAACTGCACCCGGGAGACGGCCTCGGAGCCGACCTCGAACGACACCGCGCCGGGGTGGTTGACGAACACCCCGTAGCCGGAGTCGGTGAGGTAGAACGGCACATTCTTGTACGCCTGCTCGCTGCTGGTACCGCCGTCGGCGTTCCAGACGTCGACGACCTGCCCGTTCTTGACCAGCGGGCCGAACCGCTCGCCCAGCCCGTACACGTGGGTGTCGACGTCGAGGGCGAGCTGTTCGCGCAGGTAGTGGCCGCCGTCGTCGGTGTCGAGCGCGGCCATCGCCTTCGGGCCACTGGAGGTGAGCGTTGCCCCGTCGGCCAGGAACTCCATGCCCCACCGGTCGCCCCGGGAGAACCGTACGCCCAGCGCCCCGGACGTGAACGTGACGGTGTCATCGTCCGACGTCACCTGCGGCTCGCAGTCCTCGGTCGCGATGCGGAACTCCGGTCCGGCAGCGCGCCCGCCGCGCAGATGACTGATCCGTACGCCGATCACGTCGGGCATCGGCGAGGTGCAGGTGACGGTGATGACCGGGGTGTTGAGCGTGTCGCCGCGGTGGGTGATCCGGCGGGTCGGCGCGTGGACGGTGAGCGACGCGGATTCGGCGACCACGTCGCGCACCTCCGCCGGGTACAGCGGCCGGACCCCGTCGCGCATCATCCAGTACCCGTCGGTGAACTTCATGCACCATCCCTCACTTGACGGAGCCGGCCATGATCCCTCGGGTGAGGGTGCGCTGGAAGACCAGGAAGAACAGGACCGCGGGCAGGATGCCCAGCAGGGCAGAGGCGCTGGTGGTCGTGGCGTCCATCATCCGCTGCCCCTGGAGCACGCCGAGGGCGACGGGGACGGTCTGGTGGGAGTTGGTGATCAGGAAGACCAGCGGCAGCAGGAACTCGTTCCAGGTCCAGACGAAGAAGAACGTGAACAGCACCGCGAGGGTGGGGCGGCTGACCGGTACCACCACCCGCCACAGCGTCCGCCACCGGCCGGCGCCGTCGATGGCGGCCGCGTCGAGCAGTTCGGTCGGGAAGCCGGCGTAGACGCTCGACAGCAGGTAGGTACCGAACGCGCTCTGGATCGCGGTGAAGATGATGATCACCGCGAGCTGGCTGTCGTACAGGTTGACCAGCTTGGACAGGTAGTACAGCGGGTAGACCAGCCCCTCCTGCGGCACCAGATTGGCCACCAGGAACGCGACCAGGAACGCCACCCGGCCGCGCACCTTACCGATGCCCAGGGCGTACGCGTTGAGCACCGACACGACCACGCCGCCGACCGCGACGGCCAGGCTGATGACGAAGCTGTTGAGCAGTTTGCGGCCGAAGTCGGCCCGGTGCCAGAAGTCCACGATCCCGGACAGGCTCGGGTTGCGCGGCCACGCCAGCGGGCCGTGCGCGGCGTAGTCCGCCGGCGTCTTCACGGCGTTCATCGCGACCAGCGCCATCGGGGCGAGGACCAGTAGCGCGAGCACGACCAGTGCGACCAGTACCCCGTACTGTCCGGGGGAGCGGCGGCGGGTCACTCAGGCCGCCCCACCGCGGGTCTGCACCCGCAGGAACACGAACGTCAGCGCCACGATCAGCACGACGAGCACGGTGGAGATGGCCGAGCCGTAGCCGACGTTCGCGCGTTCGAAGAAGTTCTGGTACGCGAAGTAGCTCGGCACCAGCGTCGCGTTGCCCGGCCCGCCCCGGGTGAGCACGAAGATCTGGCCGAAGACCTTCAACGCCGCGATGGTCGTGGTCACCAGCACCACGTAGATCTCCGGCCGGATCTGCGGCACCGCGATGCGGGTGAACCGCTGCCACCAGCCGGCGCCGTCGAGGTCGGCGGCCTCGTACAGTTCCGGGTCGATGCGCCGCAGCCCGGCCATGAACATCACCACCGGGTACCCGAGCTGCACCCAGACCATGATCACCATGACGCTGTACAGCGCGTACGCCGGATCGCCCAGCCAGTTGCGGGCCAGCGACCTCAAGCCCGCCGACCCGAGGACCGAGTTCAGCGCCCCGTAGTCGGGGTGCAGGATCCAGCCCCAGACGATGCCGGTGACCGCCACCGGCAGCACCTGGGGCAGGTAGAAGCCGGCGCGCAGCGCGCTCGTGGCGCGTGGGCCGAAGCGTGGGGACACATAGTCGAAGAGCACCGCGGCGAGCACCAGGCCGATCAACGTCGGGACCACCGCCATCGCCACGATCAGCGCGATGATGTGCGAGAACGAGGCCCAGAAGTTGTCGTCGCCGAGCAGCCGTTCGTAGTTGCGCAGCCCCACCCAGGCCGGCGTGCCGACGCCCGTCCAGTCGGTGAAGCTGGCGGCGACGTTGGCCAGTACCGGTACCGCGATGACGCCGGTGCACAGCACCGCGCCGGGCAGCAGGAAGATCGCGTACCCGGCGCGGCGGTGCGAACGGCTCATCTGCCGACGTTCGCCAGGTTGTCGCGGTACGGCTTGGCGATCTCGTCGAGCACCTGGTTCGGGCCGGCCGAGCCGTTGATGAGCTTCTGCATCCCGGCCACCATGACGTCGTAGTAGCCGGGCGCCGGCCAGTCCGGGTAGAACGCGAGCCCGTCCGCCTTCGTGATCGTGTTGAAGTTCCCGATCAGTTCCTTGCTCTTCGGGTCGGTGATGGCGGCCGGGTCGGCGGCGACCGGTACGCCCCCGGAGTTACCGAGCAGGTTCTGGATCTCGGGCTTCATGGTGAGATCGATGAAGTCGTACGCCAGGCTCTTGTTCTTGGCCTTCTGCGGTACCACCCAGAGGTTCCCGCTGGAGCCGAGGTGCAGCGTCGTGCCCGGGAACAGGAACGTGCCCCACTGGAAGTTCTTGATCTCGTCGGCGAACCGGCCGTACCACCAGCTACCGCTGATGAGGATCGGGAACCTGCCCTGCTCGAAGGCCTGGCCCATGTCCTCGGCCTTGATGCCCGCGGAGTTGGCCGGGATGTAGCCCCTGCGTACCCAGTCGGAGAACGTGGTGGCGGCGAAGGTGAGCTCGGGTCCGTGGAAGTCGACCGGGTGCCGGTACAGCTGGTAACCGTCCACCCAGGACCGGTTCGCCTTCGACAGCGCGAGCTGGTAGAAGATCTGCTGCGCCGGGTACTCGGCACCGCCGACCGACAGTGGCGGCACGCCGGCCTTGACGAAGGTGTCCATCGCGGACTGGAACTCGGCGAACGTGGTCGGCACCGGCACGCCGTGCTTGGCGAACAGGTCCTTGTTGTAATAGACCATGACGTACTCGCCGTAGTTCGGTACGCCGTACCACGTGCCGCTACCCATGACGCCCTTGGCGTCGTACCGCGCCGTGGTCTGCAGGCCCGGGCTGAGGTGTGAGCCCCAGCCGCGCTTGCTGACCTCGGGGCTGAGGTCGGTGAGCAGGCCCTGCTTGGACAGCAGCCCGGCGGTGGCGTTGCCCTTGTTGTACTCCATGAGGTCCGGCGCGTCGTCGGAGTTGAGGATCATGCTGGCGCTCTGCCGGATCTGCTCGAACCCCTTCTCCTCGAACTGCACCTTCACACCGGGGTGGGACGCCTCGAACTTCTTGATCGCCTCGTTCCAGGCGATGCCCATCGCGCTGTTGGCGCCCTCGTAGTGCCACAGCTTCAGGACCTTGCCGTCGCCGGACCCCCCGGAGCTTCCGCAGGCGGCGGCGAAGATCGGACAGAGGGCGGCCACCGCCGCGACGGCGAGGGCTCTACGCAGTCTCCACACGTCTGCTCTCCTCCGGACGGGCCGGTGCGCTCGTGATCGAGGTGCCGTAGGGGCGTCCCCGTTGATCATCGAAGCGCTTCGATCAGACGTTAGGTAACGGCGCAGTCCGTGTCAACGGGTTGACGTACGCCTATACCTTGTCGTGATCGTCGGGAGAGTGGGGTTGCACGGGTACGGGGATCAGCGGATCGACCTGCCCGCTGGCCCGGTCACGCGGCTGCTGGGCAGCCCGGGCCGTACACCGTGATCATGGCTGGGCGCTTATTGGATGATCGCGTCCACGATCTGCTGGGCCCGGGACTCGTGCTGGGCGTACGCGTACGGGAAGGCCGAGCCCTGCACCGACTGCGCCGCGACCGTGACGGGCATCTGCTCCCAGCCGACGATGGTGACCAGTCGGTTGTAGAACGCGCGGGCCGAGGACTTCGGGTCCATCAGCTCGGTCAGGCTGCCCCAGCCCATGGTCACCCGCTGCTGGAACAGGCCCACCGAGTCGTGGTCCTGTCCCGTACCCTCGTTGGTCAGGTTCAGCGACGCCGGTATGCCGGTGTTGGCCAGGTTGCGCAGCTGGCTCTCCTGCAGTGCGGTGGAGATCGCGACCACGAACGCGCGCCTCGACAGTTTCATCTCCTGGCCGGCCCGGACAATGGCGATCGCGTTGTCCATCTGGATTCGGTCGAGCCCGGCGACCGGCGCGGGCTTGGTCGGGGACGGCTTGGCGGCCGGGGGCGCCGGAACCGCCGGTTGCTGCGGCGCGTTCTGCTGCGCGACGGCGGCCGGTGCCTCCTGAGCCGGGCTCGTCGGCCTCGGCTTCTGCTGCGGCCGCGCGGGGGACGTGCTGCCGGCCGAGGACGTGGACTCGGAGCGGGCCCGGCCGCGGGAAGCGGCGGACGCCTCCGCGGCGCGCTCCGCGTTCCCGGTGAGCGTCGTTCGTTCGGTGCCGGCCGCGGCCGGCTGCACCGTGGTACTGGCACTGCCCCAGGAAGCGATGCCAACTCCGGCCAGCGCGATGGAGGCCGCAACCGCACCCATGAGTGGGCGGATATCGGTTTTCCTGGAATGGCGGCCCCGACGCGGAAGCCGGACATAGTCCGAAAGTCGGAGCTCGCTCAACGCGTTGTCTGGTTGCTGATCGTTCTTGGAGTGGCGTGGCACCCGGAGAGCTTAGATATGTACCCGTGTCATATGGCGAATAGAAGTGCGATAACCCACACCGATTATCTCGATAAGTTGTGAATCCATTACTCTCCGCAGTGTCAATGTCCGGAATAAGTGTTTTGTGCAAACGATCACTGACCCTCCGGGATGATCTCTGTACCCTCTGTTGATCTAGCAAAACCGGCCGTGATCGTGCGCCTACGGGGGGTTGGTCCGCGGTGGGTGGGACGTTCGCGCCGGTTCGGTGGCCCGACCATCTGTCCGGATGATTTTCTATGCGTCGTGGGCCCGCCTTATTGCCGTAGTCGATGGGTAGCGCCCACCCACGACAATTGCGTCGGGTACTGATATCGATCCGCGCTTCGCGTGATTCGGTGAACCGCTCGCCGATAAACGTGGTCCGTCCATTGCCGACATATCAAGGACCACTGCTACATCAAGGACCACTGCTACATCAAGGACCACTGCGCGCCGCGATGGAGGCGTGATCTGATGATGGATGTGGACGATCGACATGGTTCGAGCCGGGGCGCGCCGGCATCGTGACCGGGTCGCGGTGCGCGTGGGCGACCAGCGCGTGACCTTCGCGGGAGGAGGAGCGGTGAGCGGGGTTCACGTCGAACGTTCCGGCCGGGTCACCACGGTGATCCTGGACCGGCCCGAGGTACGCAACGCCGTCGATCGTACGACCGCGGAGGCCCTGGCCGAGGCGTTCCGCGCCTTCGACGCCGACGACGAGGCGCGCGTCGCGGTGCTGTGGGGAGCAGGCGGTACCTTCTGCGCCGGCGCCGACCTGCACGCGATCGCCGCCGGACAGCCCAACCGGGTCGAACCCGACGGTGACGGCCCAATGGGTCCGACCCGGATGCGCCTGACCAAGCCGGTGATCGCCGCGGTCAGCGGGTACGCGGTCGCCGGCGGCCTGGAGCTCGCGCTCTGGTGCGACCTGCGGGTGGTCGAGGAGGACGCGACGTTCGGCGTGTTCTGCCGCCGCTGGGGCGTACCCCTGGTGGACGGCGGTACCGTCCGGCTGCCCCAGATCGTCGGCCTCGGCCGCGCGCTCGACCTGATCCTCACCGGCCGCCCCGTCGACGCCGCCGAGGCGCTGTCCATCGGCCTCGCCACCCGCGTGGTGCCGACCGGCACGGCGCGCGCCGCCGCCGAGGAGCTCGCCGCGACCATCGCCGCGTTCCCGCAGCTCTGCCTGCGCCACGACCGGGCGTCGGTGTACGACGCGTCCGGGCTCGACCTGGAGCGCGCGCTCGCGGTCGAGCACGAGCACGGGCGGGCGGCCCTGCGGACCGAGGCGAGACCGGGCGCGACCAGGTTCAGCGAGGGCAGCGGGCGCGGCGGCAGCTTCGTCTAGATGGTCATCACGGGATGTCCGGTACCGAGGCCGGGACCGGACCGGCTACGGTCCGTCCTCCCGGTTTCCCCGGTACACGCCGGGTAACTTGAGGTGGTCAGCCGTCTTTGATCCGGGAGTCCACCGAGATGAGTACAGACGTCAGCGCCACCCCCGAATGGCACGCGCTCGCCGCGCACGCCAAGCAGATCCACGACACCCATCTGCGCGACCTGTTCGCGGCCGATCCGGGGCGGGCTGAGCGGCTCACGGGCCAGGTGGTCGACCTGTACGTGGACTACAGCAAGAACCGGGTCACCGACGAGACCCTGTCGCTGCTGCTCGCCCTGGCCGAGCGGGTCGGCCTGCGCGAGCGGATCGCCGCGATGTTCTCCGGTGAGCACATCAACACCAGCGAGGACCGCGCGGTCCTGCACACCGCGTTGCGGGTACCACGCGACTTCCAGCTCACCGTCGACGGCCAGGACGTGGTGGCCGATGTCCACGAGGTTCTGGACCGGATGGCGGCCTTCGCCGAGCGGGTCCGGTCGGGGGAGTGGCGCGGCCACACCGGCAAGCCGATTCGCACGGTCGTCAATATCGGCATCGGCGGCTCGGACCTCGGGCCGGTGATGGCGTACGAGGCGCTCAAGGCCTACCGCGACACCGACATCACGTGCCGGTTCGTGTCCAACATCGACCCCGAGGACCTGTACGAGAACACCCGGGACCTCGACCCGGAGACGGCGCTGTTCGTGGTGGCCTCCAAGACGTTCTCCACCCTGGAGACGCTGACCAACGCGAAAGAGGCGAGGCGCTGGCTGCTGGACAAGCTCGGCGCGGATGAGTCGGCGGTCGCCAAGCACTTCGTGGCGGTCAGCACCAACGAGCAGCGGGTACGGGAATTCGGCATCGACCCCGCGAACATGTTCGGGTTCTGGGACTGGGTCGGCGGGCGGTACTCGTACGACTCGGCGGTCGGCCTGTCGCTCATGCTCGCGGTCGGGCCGCAGCGCTTCCGGGAGATGCTGGCCGGGTTCCACGCCGTCGACGAGCACTTCCGGACCACCCCGATCGAGCGCAACGTGCCGGCGCTGCTGGGGCTGCTGAACGTCTGGTACAACGACTTCCTCGGCGCGCAGACCCACGCCGTGCTGCCGTACTCGCAGTACCTGCACCGGTTCCCGGCCTACCTGCAGCAGCTGACGATGGAGAGCCTCGGCAAGTCGGTGCGCGCCGACGGCACCCCGGTGACGTACCAGACCGGCGAGATCTTCTGGGGCGAGCCGGGTACCAACGGCCAGCACGCCTTCTACCAGCTGCTGCACCAGGGCACGAAGCTGGTGCCGGCCGACTTCATCGGGTTCAGCGAGCCCAACCACGACATCGACGCCATGCACGACCTGTTCATGTCCAACTTCTTCGCACAGACCGCGGCGCTCGCCTTCGGGCGTACCCGCGAGGAGATCGAGGCGGAGGGCGTGCCCGCCGACGTGGTGGCGCACAAGGTGATGCCGGGCAACCGGCCGACAACCTCGATCCTCGCCCCCAAGCTGACCCCGTCGACGTTGGGTCAGCTCGTCGCGCTGTACGAGCACATCACCTTCACCGAGGGCATGATCTGGGGGATCGACCCGTTCGACCAGTGGGGCGTGGAGCTCGGCAAGGTCATGGCCAACCAGTTGGCGCCGCTGCTGACCGGCGAGAAGCCGACCGACGCGGCGCCGGACCCGTCGACCCGGAGGCTGATCGAGCGGTACCGCGCCGAGCGGGGCCGGGCATGACGAAGAGCAGTGCCTGAGCACTGCCTGAACGGCGAGCGGGGCGTGCCGGCACCGGCACGCCCCGCTGCCTGCCGGGCTAGAAGACCGGTACGCCGTTGCGAACGAGCTTCCAGTTGGGCTGGTAGAAGTCGGCCGGGTCGATGACGCCCTTGGCCTGCGCCCAGTCGATGAGAAGCTGGCGGATCTCCTGCCCCTGGTTGTACACCTGGGTCTTCACGATGCCCGGGAAGGCACCGCCGCCGCTGCGCCGGTAGTTGTTGACCGCGACCACGAACTGGTCACCGTCGGCGACCGGCCTGCCGTCCCGCTCCAGCCGTACGATCCGCTGGCCGACCGGTTGGGCGATGTCGATGTCGTAGTCCACCCCGGACAGCACGTCGTAGTTGTAGTCCGGCACGGCCGGGTCGCTGATCGTCGCCGGGTCGACCGGAGCGCCGGCGGCGAGCGTCACGAAGTACTTCGCCGAGTACTCCAGGTACGCCCTCACCTCGGCGCCGCTGAGCACGACGGCCTCCAGGGTGTTGTCGAAGACGTACAGGCCGGCCACGTCCCGGATCCGCACGTCACCCTTGGGGAACACGGCGGTACGGCTGAACGGCGCCGCGATCGACAGCACCGGCAGGCTCGCGTACTGGCCGCCGGCCAGGGCGGTGGTGACCACCTCGGTCTGTACCTTGTTGATGAAGTCGAGGATCGGGGTGTCCTTGTAACGCGACTCCGCCGCGGACAGCTCGACACTCGACTTGGCGACGATCTTGTTGACGTAGGTGACGGTCTTGGCGTGCTGGGCGCGCACCGCCGCCAGTACCGCCGGGTCCTCGACCACGGTGTTGGTGTTGAGCATGGTGGCGCGCTTGTTCGTGATCGCCCACCGGCCGCGCTCGCGGCTGAGCGTGAAGTCCATCCGGGTCAGCCGCTGGCCCCACTTCGACGGCTCCGACATCAGGACCTGCGCGCCGGTCTTCGTGTTGGTGACGAACTTCTCGACGACCTCATTGTGGGCGTGCCCGAACAGGATCGCGTCGATGCCCGGTACCTGCTGCGCGATGAGCGTACAGGGGTTCTCGTTGGGCAGTTCGGGCCCGTAGCTGGAGGTGCCGCTGTCGCCGCCGTGCGCGGACACCAGGACGATGTCGGCCCCGCGCTCCCGCATGATCGGTACCCACTTCGCGGCGGTCGCGACCATGTCCTCGAAGCGGAGCTTGCCCTCGACGTTGCCCTTGTCCCAGATCGCCACGCCCGGGTTGGTCAGGCCGAGGATGCCCACCCGCAGGGTCGGCGCGTCCTCACCGAGCGAGACCTTCTTGATGATGTACGGCAGGAACGCCGGCTTGCCGTCGCGCGCGTTGACCGCATTGGCGGCGAGCGCCGGGAAGCCGAGCTGCCGGATCCACATGGCCAGCAGCGGCAGCCCGTAGTTGAACTCGTGGTTGCCCAGCGTCACCGCGTCGTACTCGATGACGTTCATCGCGCGCGCCATCGGGTGCTTCTCGCCCGTGGTGGTGATCGGCTCCTGCTTGGCGTAGTACGTCGCCAGCGGCGTGCCCTGGATCGTGTCGCCGGCGTCGAGGACGAGGGTCGCCTTGCCGCGCCGCTCGGCGCGGATCTGGTTGACCAGGGTCGCGAGCTTCGCCACGCCGACGTCGTTGTGCTTGCTGTCGTCGTACTCGGCGTCCCGGTAGTAGTCCCAGTTGTAGACGTTGCCGTGGAGGTCCGACGTGCCGAGCAGGGTGAGGTCGTAGGTCTTGGCCTGAGGCTGCTGTGACGGCCGGTGCGCCTGCGCGGGGGCGGCGGCGACCAGCGGGGCCGCCGCGGCCGCCGCGGCGGCGGCCAGTACGCGGCGCCGGGACGGGCCGGGGGAGTCTGTCATTACGCGCCTTCCATGACGGTCGGTTGCGCCTCGTGGGCGCGGTGCGCTTTGTCGCTAGGGGTGCGCTGCGGTCGGGGGTGCGCTTTACGGGCGCCGACCGCACGATAACGGCCGATGCCAGGCCACGCCACTTACCCCGCCCTTCGATGAGCCCTGTCCACCGTCCCGACACCGGCCGGTTACCCGGAGGGGGTAGCCGATGTGCGGTCGGCGGTGGGGTTGCGACGCCCTGCAAGGCTGAGCGTCATGATCGTTCGATCGGCCACCCTGAATGACGTCGACACGCTGGTGGACATCCACCGGCAGGCGCGCGACACGTACTACCGCGGGGTGATCCCCGACGAGGAGCTCGACGACCCGGCCGAGCGCGCCGAGATGCGGGCCGCGTACGAGCGCGCCATCCCCAAGCCGGGCCGCAGACTGCTGTGCGCCGAGCACGACGGTGCCGTCGTCGGCTTCGCGGCGCGGAGCACAACGAGCGGGCGCGGGCCTTCTACGCCCGGCGCGGCTGGGAGCCCGACGGGCACGAGCGCCCCGGCCCCGGTGACTCGCGGTTCGTACGGCTGTGCCTGATGGTCGAGCCCGGTTAGATCTCGAGGATCTCCCACTTGTCGCCGAGTACCCGGCGGAGCTGGTCCGGCCGGGACGTGACCACGCCGGCGGCGTTGGACAGCGCGACATGGGCGGCATGACCGGCACCGAGACGCCCGGCGTGTCGCGCCATGCTGCCGATGCCCGGACAGTCGTCGGCGTGGTCGAGGTCGAAGGAGGGAAGGACCGTACGGACGGTGGGGTTGCCGCGAAGCATCCGCAGCAACTCGTACTCGTCGTGGTCCAGCAGGCTGTATGCCTCGACCAGACAGATGCCAGGAATCGCCACGCTGCCGGCGACGTCGGCGACGTCGACCAGAACCTGTCCGACGGCCTCCACCCCGTGGACGTAGGCCATCAGTGCACCGCTGTCGAGCACCCAGTACGGGGCGCTCACCGGATGGCCTGACGGTCCAGGTCAGCACGGACGTCGTCGACCGATCGCCCCGTGGACTCGGCCAACCGCGCGATCGCGGCCTCACGGACCTCGGAGCTGACCCGACCGTTGGCCAGGCGCCGCGCGGCACCTTCCGGGTCATAGTCGTAGTCGCGATGGCCGGCGGCGAACAGGGCAGCCCGGATGTCGTCGGACGCTCGACGCCTGCGCAGCGCATCGGTCACGTACGCCGAGACCTGGCGGGCCGGAATGGCCTCGAGCTGGTCGGCCACGTCGTCGGGTACCGAGATCGTCACACGTCGACTCATACAACAATGCTATCGGAGTATGAATTAAGAAGGCTAGAACTCCGACCGGTGGTGGGTTATCGGGGTCTCAACGGCGTTGAGACCCCGACAACGCAGACGCGAGCGGGATCATGGGCCAGTCCGGTAGCCACACCGCCGTCCCGTATGCCATGTAGCCTTCGACCACGGGCGCATGTGGCGCCAGTCCACCCCGCGGGTGGCTGATATGGGCGGCACGCACGTGGCCCAGGGTCCGCAACCGTATCTAAGGTTCTCCGTCACGGGACGGTCGTCCCGCTGTCCGGGCTGTCCGGGCTGTCCCGGCTGCCGCAGCCGGCGGCCGCCGCATGGACGCTCGTGGGAAGGGGGGACCTGATGTCCGTACAGGTGGACCTCGCCGGCCGCACCGCGCTCGTCACCGGCGCGGCGAGCGGGATCGGACGGGCCTGCGCCGTCCGGTTGGCCCAGGCCGGCGCCGAGGTCATTCTGCTCGACCGCGACGAGGCCGCGCTGGCCGACGTCGCCGAGGAGACCGGCGGCCGGCCGATCGCGGTGGACCTCACCGACCTGGAGGCGGTCGACCGGCTCGGCCTCGGGTGCGACATCCTGGTCAACAACGCCGGCATCCAGCACGTCGCGCCGATCGACGAGTTCCCGCCGGAGGTCTTCTCGACGATCCTGCGGCTGATGCTGGAGGCGCCGTTCCGGCTGATCAGGTCGTCCCTGCCCGGCATGTACGCGAACGGCTGGGGCCGCGTCGTCAACATCTCCTCGGTACACGGGGTACGGGCCTCACCGTTCAAGTCGGCCTATGTGACCGCCAAGCACGGCCTGGAGGGGCTGTCGAAGGTGACCGCCCTCGAAGGCGCCGGGCGCGGGGTGACGTCCAACTGCGTCAACCCCGCGTACGTGCGTACCCCGCTGGTCGAGCGCCAGATCGCGGCGCAGGCGGAGGCCCACGGCATCAGCGAGGACGAGGTCGTGGAGAAGGTGATGCTGGAACCGGCGGCGATCAAGCGGCTGATCGAACCGGCCGAGGTCGCGGAGCTGGTCGCCTATCTATGCTCCCCTGAGGCCTCGTTCGTCACGGGCGAGTCGATCATGATGGACGGCGGGTGGAGCGCGCACTGAGCGA
Organism: Planosporangium mesophilum; assembly: GCF_016863255.1. Taxonomy (GTDB): domain Bacteria; phylum Actinomycetota; class Actinomycetes; order Mycobacteriales; family Micromonosporaceae; genus Planosporangium; species Planosporangium mesophilum. The sequence goes on along the minus strand of NZ_BOON01000037.1, from coordinate 18,189 downwards.
GCAGATGATGGACAGTCACCACCCGGGTCCGACCGCGGGTGCGGCTGCCTGGGCGAACGCCTTCCTCGACCTGCTCGCCCGGGAGGCTCCGACCGTCGAGTTCGACCGGCCCGTCCTGGAGGCCCGTACCGCCGGCGCACCACCCGCGGTCCTGGACGCGATCGAACGCGCCCGTGGCGTCGCGCTCGGCGTGCGTGCCCTGCTGGAGCGCCGCCGGCGCCGGGAAGCCGAACTGTCCGCGCTGATCGACACCATCTCGGACCTGGCGACCCTGCACGACCTCGACGCGGTCCTGGAGGCGATCGTGCGCCGGGCGCGCAAGCTGCTCGGCACCGACGTCACCTACATGACGCTGCGGGACTCCGAGCGCGGCGACACGTACATGCGGGTCACCGACGGCTCGGTCTCGGCGCAGTTCCAGCAGCTACGGCTGCCGATGGGCGCCGGCCTGGGTGGCCTGGTGGCCCAGACCGCCACGCCGTACGTGACCGCGACGTACCCGGGCGACGGCCGGTTCCGGCACACCACCGAGATCGACGCCGCGGTCGCCGAGGAGGGGATCGTGGCGATCCTGGGGGTGCCGCTGCGCCTGGGCAGCCGGATCGTCGGCGTGCTGTTCGCCGCCAACCGCAGCGCCCGGCCGTTCTCCCGCGATGAGATCACGCTGCTCGGCTCGCTCGCCGCACACGCCGCCGTCGCGATCGACAACGCCCGGTTGCTGGCCGAGACCCGGGCCGCCCTGGCCGAGCTGAGCACGGCCAACCGGCTCATCAGTGAGCACAGCGCGTCGGTGGAGCGGGCGGCCGAGGCGCACGACCGGATGGCCGGCCTGGTGCTGCACGGCGGCGACGTGTCGGACCTGGCCGCGAGCGTCGCGGAACTGCTCGCCGGAGCGCTGTCCGTCCTCGACGCCGACGGACGCTGCCTGGCCTCGGTCGGTACGGTCGGGCCGCCGGACGCGCTGGCCGACGCCGCGGCGTCCGCCCGGGCGCTCGGGCGGACCGTTCAACGTGGAGAGTTGTGGGCCACCGTCGGCGGCGCCGGCGGCCAAGCGCTGTGCTCCCTCGTGCTGCGCCCCACCGGCGAGCTGGCAGAGGCCGACCTGCGCATCCTGGAGCGGGCCGCGGTGGTCACCGCGCTGCTGCTGCTGTCGCGGCGCAGCCTGGCCGAGGCCGAGAGCCGGGTCCGGGGTGAGCTCCTCGACGATCTGGTGTCCCGTCCGATCGAGGACCTCGAGATGGTACGGGAACGGGCCCGCCGCTTCGGTGTGGATCTCGACGAGGTGCACGCCGTCCTGGTGCTGCGCGGCCCCGCCGAACTGCGCCAGCGGATCACCGCCTGGGCGGCCGGGCAGGCGGCCCACCGGGGCGGCCTGGCCGCGTACCGCGACGGCGTCGGCGTGCTGCTGGTGCCCGGCTCGCAGCCGGGGGAGCTGGCCCGGCAGCTGGCCCGCGAGGTGCGCGCGGCGGTGGGCGTACCGGTGACCGTCGGCGCGGCCGGCCCGGTACACGCGCCCGACGAGGTGGCCGACGCCTTCGCGGAGGCCGAGCGCTGCGCCGGAGCCCTGGTCGCGCTCGGCCGCGCCGGCGAGGGCGCGAGCGGCGCCGACCTCGGCTTCGTAGGGCTGCTGCTCGGCTCCGGCGACCGGGACATCGAAGGCTACGTACGGGCCGCGCTCGGGCCGGTGCTCGACTACGACGCCCGGCACGGCACGGTGCTACGGCAGACCCTGGAGGCGTACTTCGGCGTCGGCGCCAGCCCGGCGCGGGCCGCCGAGGTGCTGCACGTACACGTCAACACGGTCACCCAGCGGCTGGGGCGGCTGGCCAACCTGCTGGGCGCGGACTGGCAGCGACCGGAGCGGGCGCTCGACCTCCAGCTGGCGTTGCGGCTGTACCGGCTACGGGACGGATAGGCAACGTGGGTGATGCGCACATGCCCGCCGCCGCAACTGTGGTGGTGCGGTACGTATCGAGCATCACCGTCGGTTCCTAACCTGGCCGCAACGTTGTGTTGGAACGCCATTGTGTTCACAGGCCATAAGGGGATGTCCATGCGGCAGACACGTCTCGCTGTCGGGCTGGCCATGTCGGCCGCCCTGTTGACCACCGCCACCGCGTGCGGCAGCCCGCAGCAGGCGGCCACCGGCGGCGACGGCGCGTCGAGCGCGCCGGTCAAGGTCGGACTGGTCTACTCCAAGTCCGGCCCACTCGCCTCGTACGGCAAGGAGTACTTAGAGGGTTTCAAGGCCGGGTTGGACTACGCGACCAAGGGCTCGAACAAGGTCGGCAAGCGGACGGTCGAGGTCACCGAGGTCGACGACGCCGGTGACCCGGCCAAGGCGGTGGCCGGCGCCAAGGACCTCATCGGCAAGGGTCACAAGATCATCGCTGGCTCGACCGCCTCCGGCGTGGCCGTCCAGGTCTCGGCCCTGGCAGAGCAGAACAAGGTGCTGTTCGTGTCCGGGCCGGCGGCCACCGACGCGGTCACCGGCGCCGGCAAGTACACGTTCCGCTCCGGCCGCCAGACCTGGCAGGACATCCGTACCGCCGCCGCGTCGCTGGGCGACGTGAAGGGCAAGAAGGTCACGGTCTTCGCCCAGGACAGCGCGTTCGGCCAGGCCAACGTCGCCGCCGTCAAGTCGGTGCTGGGCGGCGCCGGCGCGACGGCCGACGAGATCATGGTGCCGGCCAGCACCTCGGACTTCACGCCGTTCGCGACCAAGGCGCACGACGCCAAGCCCGACCTGCTCTTCGTCGCCTGGGCCGGTACCACCGCGCAGGCGATGTGGACCGCGCTCGGCCAGCAGGGCGTCTTCGACGTCACGACGGTCGTCACCGGCCTCGACATCGCCGCCACCTGGCCGACGTACGGGCCGGTCGCCGGGAAGATCAGCTTCCTGTCGCACTACTTCGCGGGCGCCGGCGGTACCGAGGCGGAGAAGGCGATGACCGACCGGGTCACCAAGGCGGGCGGGACCGTCGACCTGTTCACCGTGGACGGCTTCACCGCGGCCCAGATGATCGTGCACGCGGCAGGGTCCACCAACGGCGCCGCCGGCGACGATGCCGACGCGATGGTGAAGTCCCTGGAGGGCTGGAGCTTCGACGGGGCCAAGGGCAAGCTGACCGTACGCGCCGAGGACCACGCGCTGCTCCAGCCGATGTTCAACGCCAAGCTCACCGGCGGCGCGACGCCCAGGGCGGAGCTGGTCAAGAAGCTGGAGCCGGAGGCCGTCGCGCCGCCGGTCGCGACGAAGAAGTGACCAGCACCGTTCTCGCGGTCGACGGCCTGTCCTGGAACGCCGGCGGCGCGCGGATCGTCTCCGACGTGACCTTCGACGTCGCCGAGGGCGAGTTCGTCGCGGTGATCGGGCCCAACGGCGCCGGCAAGACGTCGCTGTTCAACCTCATCTCCGGGGTGCAGCGGGCCAGTGGCGGCACCGTCACCCTCGACGGTGCCGACATCACCCGCGAGGCGCCGCAGCGGCGGGCCCGCCGCGGGCTCGGGCGTACCTTCCAGACCTCCAGCGTCTTCGCGTCGCTCACGGTCATCGAGAACGTGCGGCTCGCCGCCGCCGCCCACCGGGGCTCGTGCCTGCGGCTGTGGCGGCGGGCCTCGTCCGACGCGGCGGCGCTCGCCGTCGCGTCGGAGGCGCTCGAACGGGTCGGCCTGGCGGACCGGGCACGCGAGATCGCGGGCTCGCTGTCGCACGGCGACAAGCGCAAGCTCGAGATCGCGATCCTGCTCGCCACCGACCCGCGGGTGATCCTGCTCGACGAGCCGATGGCCGGGCTGGGCGCCGGGGACGTACCGGCGTTGACGCAGGTCATCAGGTCCCTGGACCGGACGATCCTCATGGTGGAGCACCACATGCACGTCCTGCTCGACCTCGCCGACCGGGTCGCGGTGATGCACCACGGCGCGCTGCTCGCGATCGACACCCCGGAAAAGATCATGGCGGATCCGACCGTCCGGGACGCGTACCTGGGGGAGCCGCTATGAGCGACGCGCAGCGGAGCGAACCAGACAGCACCGCGGATCTTCTTCAGATTCAGGACCTGCACGTACGCATCGGCGGGTCGCACATCCTCCAGGGCGTGAGCTTCGCCGTGCCCGGCTCGGGGGTCACCGCGCTGCTCGGGCGCAACGGGGCGGGCAAGACCACCACGCTGCGGGCGGTCCTCGGGCTCGTCCCGCGTACCGGCACCGTCGTCTTCGACGGCGAAGACGTCAGCGGGCGGCGCCCGTACGAGATAGTGCGGCGGGGGATCGGGTACGCGCCGGAGGACCGGGGCGTCTTCGGGGGCCTCACGGTCGCGGAGAACCTCCGGCTCGCCGAGCGGGACCCCTCACCCCGCTACGACCTGGTGTACGAGCTGTTCCCGGAGCTGCGTACCCGCGCGAAGCAGGCGGCCGGCACCCTGTCCGGCGGGCAGCAGCAGATGGTCGCGATCGGCCGCGCGCTGCTCAACGACAACCGGATGCTGCTGGTCGACGAGCCGACCAAGGGGCTCGCGCCGAAGATCGTGACCGAGGTGGCCGAGGTGCTGGAGCGCGCCGCGGCGACCGTACCCATCCTGCTCGTCGAGCAGAACCTCGCGCTGGTACGCCGGCTGACCGACCGGGCCGTCCTGATAGCCGAGGGTCGGGTGGCGTACACCGGGACGCTGTCCGACGATCCGGAGCGGCTGCAGGAACTGTTGGGAGTGAGCAGGGTTTGAGCACGCTGGTCCTGTTGACGCTGACCGGGCTCGGGCTCGGCGCGCTGTACTTCCTCATCGCCTCCGGGCTGTCGCTCATCTTCGGCCTGGCCGACGTGCTCAACTTCGCCCACGGACTGTTCCTGGGCGTCGGCGCGTACGCGACGTGGTGGGCCGCCACGTACGCGCCGTTCGGAGTCGCGGTCGCGGTCGGGGTGCTCGCCGGCACCATCCTGGCGGTCGCGGTCGAGCTGGCGCTCATTCGGCCGCTGTACGCCCGGCCGATCCAGCAGGTGCTGGTCACCGTCGGACTCTCGGCCGCCGGGGTGGCGCTGCTGCAGGCCGGCTGGGGCGCCGACCCGCTGACGTTCACCAAGCCGGGCTGGACGGCCACCACGACGCGGGTGCTCGGCGCGGCCGTACCCAACGACCGGTTCCTGCTCATCGGCGCGGCCGTGGCGGTGTTCGCGGCGCTCCTGCTGTTCCTGCGGCGCACCCGGTACGGGCTCATCGTGCGGGCCGGTGTGGAGGACCGGGCGATGGTCACCGCGCTCGGCATCGACGTCCGCAAGGCGTTCACTGTGGTCTTCGCGATCGGCGGGGCGGCCGCGGCGCTCGCCGGGGCCCTTGCCGCCACGTACTTCGGCAGCATCACCCCCGGGCTCGGCGGCTCGCTGCTCATCTTCGCGTTCATCGTCGTGGTGATCGGCGGCATGGGCTCGCTCACCGGCTGCGCGCTCGCCGCCGTGCTGGTCGGCCTGGTCCAGCAGTTCGCCAACTACTACGCCGCCGCCGGTGTCGGGGAGGCCTCGGTGGTGCTGCTGCTCGCCGTGGTCCTGCTGGTACGCCCGGGCGGCCTCACCGGGAGGACGGCCACATGACGGCGATTGTGAAGCGCTGGTGGCCGCTGGCCGCCCTCGCCGCGCTGGTCTGCGTGCCGTACCTGCAGATACCCGTGCCCGGTGTGCTGCCCGACGTCCTCAACCGGCCGGGCTCGCTGCAACTGATCGCGATCTGCCTGCTGTTCGCCGGCTTCGCCGTCACCTACGACCTGTTGTTCGGCCACACCGGGCTGCTCTCGTTCGGCCATGCCCTGTACGTGGCGGCCGGCAGTTACACCGCGAACATCGTGGTGACGAAGCTGCACTGGGGCTGGGGGCCGGCGCTCATCGCGACGGCGGGCGTCGGCCTGCTGCTGCCGGTGCTGCTCGGCGCGGTCGCGCTGCGGGTACGGGGGATCGCGTTCGCGATGGTCACCCTCGCCTTCGCGCAGGTCGGCTCGATCCTGGTGATGAGCGCGCGGATCACCGGCGGTGAGGAGGGGTTGTCCCTTTCGGACACTCCGGAGATCTTCGCCGGGGTGGCCAACACCTTCCGGCTGTACTGGCTGGCGCTGGCGTACCTGGTGCTCGTGGTGCTCGTGGTGCGCTGGTCGGTGGAGTCCGAGCCGGGCCGGGTGTGGCGGGCGATCGGCGACAACGAGCGGCGGGTCACCGTCCTGGGCCTGTCGCCGTACCGGTTCCGCCTGCTGTCGTACGTGCTGTCGGCGTTCCTGGCCACCCTCGGCGGTGTCGTCCACCTACTGCTGCTCGGCGGCTCCAACCCGCAGATCACCACCTCGGCGTTCACGGTGGGGCTGCTGGTGATGACGGTGCTCGGCGGCGCCGGTACCCGCTGGGGCGCGCTGCTCGGCGGTGTGCTCTACACCTACCTCGACCAGCGGCTGGCCGCCCTCGCCGGGTCGGACGCGGTCGCGGGCCTGCCGGCGGCGGTACGGCTGCCGCTGGAGCAGCCGCAGTTCATCCTTGGCGTGCTGTTCATGGTCGTGGTCTACTTCCTGCCCGGCGGCCTTGCGGGCCTGAGTCAACACCTCGCCGGCCTGAGTCGACACTGGAGGCGCGCGACATGAGCTCCGATCGGATCGGCGACCTGCTCGTCCACGTGTGGCCGGCGGCAAAGGCGGACGCCCCGGTGGTGCTGGCCGCCCACGGCATCACGGCGAACGGGCTGGCCTGGGGCCGGGTGGCGCACCTGCTCGACGGCCGGGTCACGCTGGTGGCGCCGGACCTGCGCGGCCGGGCCGGCAGCCGGGACGCGCCGGGCCCGTACGGGATCGCCCGGCACGCCGACGACCTGATCGCGCTCCTCGGCGCGCTCGAGATCGACCGGGCGGTGCTCGCCGGTCACTCCATGGGCGCGTTCGTCGCGGCGGTCGCCGCGGCCCGGTACCCAGAGCGGGTGAGCGAAGCGGTCCTCGTGGACGGCGGGCTCACCTTCGGGCTGCCACCCGACGCCGACGTCGACACCGTGCTCGCGGCGGTCCTCGGGCCGGCCATCGAGCGGCTGTCGATGACGTTCCCCGACCGGGACGCGTACCGGCGGTTCTGGCAGGGGCACCCGGCGTTCGCGGGGGAGTGGACGCCGGAGGTCGAGGCGTACATCCAGCACGACCTGGTCGGTGACGGCCCGTACCGGTCGTCGTGCGTGGCCGAGGCGGTCCGTACCGACGGCGGCCAGGTGCTCGTCGACCCGGGGACCCTGGGCGCGATCCACGCCCTGACGGTCCCCGCGGTGCTCCTCTACGCCGAGCGCGGCATGCTCGACGACCCGCAGCCGCTGTACAACGCGGAGCGGGTCGCCGGGCTCGCGGTGCCGGCCGTCGCCGTGCCGGACACCAACCACTACTCGATCCTGATCGGCGAGAAGGGTGCCCAGGTCGTCGCCGACCACATCCTGGCTGCGGCGGAGGCGGCCGGGTAGCGGGTGGCGCCTCGTCCGGGCAGAGAATCGGCGCATGCCTATGCCCACCCGAGGTGCCGACCCGGCGCGGTACGACGCTCTATGGCGGCACGCCCGGCGAATCGGCGGCGTCTGCATGGTCATCGCGCCGGCGCTGTTGCTCGCGGCCGAACTGCTGCGGATCCGGTTCCCGTACCCGGTACCGCAGCAGTTGGCGGCCTACCGCTCCCACCCGGCCGTGATGACGGCGTCGTATTCGCTCTCCACGGTCGGACTCATCGCCCTGTTGCCGGCGTTCGTCACCCTCGCGGTGCTCATCGGGCGCACCGGGCCCGGCTGGGGGGTGGCCGCCGGCGCGGTAGCGACCATCGGGCTGCTGGTCAACGCCTTCTACGAGGGCTGGAGCCATCTCGCGTTCACACTGGTCGACGCGCTCGGCCCGGAGGCGGCCACCCGGGTCGTCGCCGACACGTACGCCTCGTTCAGCGTGATGTACCCGATCACGTTCATCGACAACCTGGGGTGGATCCTGCTCGCGGTCGGCGCCTACCTGTCGCGCACCCTCGGCTGGTTCCGCGCGCTGTGCCTCGCGTCGATGGCCGCCCACGTCAGCGGGGTGCTCAAGGGCGGCACCGTGGCCGGGATCATCGAGGTCGTCGCGCTGGGCATCGCGCTCGTGCCGCTCGGCGTGCGGGTCGTGCGGTCCCCCTCCTAGATTCCCGCACCTGGGTTCCCGCACCTGGGTTCCTGCACCTGGGTTCCCGCGCCGTCGGGTAGCGGTGGGCAACACATTGACCTTTTTCGAAGTTGCGGGCGCGGACATACCGACCGTGTACCGGCCGGACCTACGCTTCGCCCACGTTGTCTCGCGAACGTGGGAGGTCGGACATGCTGCGACGTCGTCTCCTCGGCTGGGTCTTCGCCGCCGCGCTCGCGGTGGCGGCCACCCTGACCGCCACCGCCCAACCGTCCTACGCCGGCACCCCGACCCAGGAGACCGGCTTCGGCTCCAACCCCGGCGGCCTGCAGATGTTCCGGTACGCGCCGGCCGGCCTACCTGCCGGGGCGCCGCTGGTCGTGGCGATGCACGGCTGCACCCAGAGTGCCGGCCAGTTCGGTGACGAGAGCGGCTGGCTGCAGCTGGCCGACCGGTGGCGCTTCGCGCTGCTGCTGCCGCAGAAGCCGTTCGGCGGCTGCTTCGGCTGGTACGACTCGACGCAGGCAAGCCGGGGCTGGGGCGAGGCGCTGTCGGTCAAGCAGATGGTCGACCGGATGCTCACCGAGTACCGCGGTGACGCCCGGCGGGTGTACGCCACCGGGCTGTCCGCGGGCGGCGCGATGGCCGCCGTCATGCTCGCCACGTACCCGGACGTCTTCGCCGCCGGCGGGGTGGTCGCCGGTATCCCGTTCCGGTGCGCGACCTACCTTGCCCAGTCGTACGGCTGCATGAGCCCGGGCCTGGACCGGTCGGCGCAGTCCTGGGGTGACCTGGTGCGGGGCGCGTCGACGTACCGCGGGCCGTGGCCGCGCCTCTCGCTGTGGCACGGTACGAACGACCTGACCGTCGCACCGGCCAACATGACCGAGCTGATGGAGCAGTGGACCAACGTGAACGGCGCGGACCAGACGCCGGACGTGTCCAACACGGTCGGCGGGTACCCGCACCGGGTGTACACCGACGGCTCCGGTCGCGCGGTGGTGGAGACCTACCAGATCGCCGGGATGTCGCACGGCCAGCCGGTCGCGCCGACGGCGGAGCAGTGCGGCCGCGTCGGGACGTACGCCCACAACGTGGGGGTGTGCGCGGCGCTCCACATGGGACAGTTCTGGGGCCTGCAGTAGTCGTCCGCGCGTGTCGATGCTCAGTGTTCCTCGGCGAGCGCCCCCTGGAGGTAGCTCGCGGTCAGCAGGACGAACACGTACGCCTGAAGCAGCGCGACACCGGCCTCGAACAGCGTGAGCCCGATCGCCAGTGCCCACGAGACCAGGGACGCCGGTCGCAGCAGTACGGTCTGCGCGCCGAGCAGCACGAAACCGCCCATGGTGAACACCAGCAGGATCAGGTGGCCGGCGAACATGTTGGCGAAGAGCCGCAGGGCGAGGGTGAACGGCCGCGTGATGAAGGTCTGCAGGAACTCCAGTGGGATCAGTAGGCCGTACATCGCCGGCGGCGTGCCCGGCAGGATCAGGCTCTGTCTGATGTACTTCCGCAAGCCGTGCTTGCGGATGCCGACGTAGTGGAACATGACGTACGAGACGATCGCGAGGAGCGCCGGGAAGGCGATGTGGGAGTTCGGCGAGATCTGCGCCAGCGGGATGACGCCGAAGATGTTGGTGATCGCGATGAAGCAGAACAGCGAGGTCAGGTACGGGGCGAAGCGCAGGCCCTCGGCCCCGATCACCTCGCGCGCCACGCCGTCGCGGATGAATCCGTAGATCGATTCCGCGATCCACTGGGTGCGCGTCGGCACGATGGTCGGGCGCCGGTACGCCACGAGGAAGAAGACGATGACCACGGCGATGCCGATCCACAGCAGTACCGTGATCTTGGAAATCCAGGAGCCTCCGCCGAGGCCGGGAGGGAAGAACTCGTGGACGGTGGGTGGCCAGTGGTCCTGGGCGAGGGGTGCGGCGGATCGGATCACGGAGGCACCTTTCGTCGGGGTCTCCAGAACTGCGGGTCGCCATAACTGCAATCACTGTTCGCGGTTCGAGCGTACGGTACTGGATACAGTGTTCGCAAAGAGTTTCGGAGGAGTCGGTGAAACACCCCGCTGGCAGCGTGTGGCAGCGACCGGAGCGCGCCGCGCGGGGACCGGCGCCGGAGTACAGCCGGGCCCGGATCGCCGCGGCGGCCGTCGCCGTCGCCGATGCGGAGGGCCTGGCGGCGGTGTCGATGCGCCGCGTGGCCGCGGAGATCGGAGCCGCCCCGGCCTCCCTCTACCGCTACGTCACCAGCCGTGACGACCTGATCGACCTGATGGCCGACGCGACGAGCGCCGAGTTCGACCTCTCGCGGCCGGCGACCGGAGAGTGGCTCGACGACCTGATCCGGCTGGGTCACCAGATCCGCGGCATCCACGAACGGCACCGGTGGCTGGCCGACCTCACTCCGGACAAGGTCATTCCGGGCCCCCGCACGCTCGACGTTCTCGAGTACTCGCTCTCGCTCCTGGCCGACCTGGACGCTCCGGCGCAGGCCAAGATGGAGGCGATCGTCATGCTGGGCGCGGTCATCACCATCTTCGTCCGCAACCAGCCCGCCGGCACCGACTCGACGCAGGCCGACGCGCAGCGGCGGGCGGCCGGCGCCGGGTACCTCGCTACCGTGCTCGCCAAGGGTGAGCACCGGCACCTCGCGGTGGCCGTCACCGCGATGGCGGCCGCCGGCGCGGCGTCGGCCGGTCAGGACGAAGCCCAGAAGCGCAGCGCCGCCGAGGACCGGCTCCTCCGGCGGGTGCTCTCGGGTCTGCTGGGGCAGTGAGGCCGCGCCGGGCACCGTCGCGGACATCGCCGTCACCGTTCCAGTCGTCACGGTTCCAGTCGTCACCGTTCCAGCCGTCACGGTTCCAGTCGTTCCGGCGTCATGACAAGCCTGGGCGGCTGTTCATGTTCTGCTGCCCGAATCCGGGACAGCGATGATTATCGATCAGTTGCTAGCATCGGAAGCCACGTTTCCGAACCAGGCCTACCGGCCGGAAAGGATCAACTGTGACCGCACTGCTGGAGCTGGAGCCCCGCGAAGCGGGCACCGACGTCGTGGAGCCCACCCTCGAGTTCCGTGACGGCTACACCGAGGAGGGGCGCACCCGGTGCACCGGGTGCTGCGTCCACGGCACGCAGATCGAGCACGTCACCAACTCGTACGTGTAGTAACTAGCGGACTCACGGGGGCGTTCGGCATGGACAACATCGATTTCGAGGACCGTGTCGAACGCACCGTCCGCCAGCATGTCGGGCTTCGGTACCGGCTGCGCGGCGGCCAGACCTGGCTGACCCTCACCCCCGAGGAGACGACGCTGCCGACGCAGGGTTGGAAGCTGCACGTCTCCTCGCGGGCGGCGACCTACCCCGAGCTTGTCGAGCGACTGGTACCCGTGCTGCTGGCGGAGGGGTGCGCGTTCAAGCTGGCCCGCTCCCAGCGGGTGCTGAGCCGGCTCAACAACGGTTACAGCTCACCGGAGGCCGTGGGCAAGGCCTTCACCATCTACCCCGACCAGGATCGGGTGCGCGACCTGGGACTGCGGCTGGCCGACCTCCTACGCGGTCAGCAGGGGCCCCGGATCCTCAGCGACCGGTCCGTGGACCCCTCCGCCCCGGTGTACTACCGGTACGGGCCCTTCACCAGCTCGTGGAACGCCGACGCCCGAGGCGTGCTGGTGACACTGATCCATGGCCCGAACGGCGAGGAGTTCGGCGCGCTCGCGACCATGCGGTACCGGCAGCCGGCCTGGACCGTCGATCCCTTCACCGGCGAGTCGGGCGACCTCCTGGAGGCTGAGAGCACGGCCGGGAGTGAGAGCCCACCGGTGGTGCTCGGCGGCCACTACCGGCTGGTCGCCGGGGTCTTCGAGTCGGGCCGGGGCAACGTCTACCGCGCCGTCGACGAGCGGAACGGCGCGACCGTGGTGGTCAAGCAGGCCCGCGCGCTCGTCGACGAACACGGCGAAGCCGGCGATGTACGGCTGCGGCTGCGCAACGAGCGCCGGGTCCTCCAGGCGCTGGACGGCGTGCCGGGCGTGCCGCGGTTCGTCGACCATTTCCGGCACGGTTCCGACGAGTTCCTCGTGACCACCGACGCCGGCCCGTACACCCTGGAGGAGGACGTCATCCGCGACGGCCCGTACGTGCCGGGCGGTGCTTCCGACGCGCCGAGCGGGACGCACGACCTCGACCGGCTCGGCCGCCAGCTCGCCCGCATCGTGCTGGACCTGCATGCGCGTGGCGTCGTCGTCCGCGACCTCACCACGCGGAACGTAGTCATCGACGGCGACCGGGCCACGTTGATCGACTTCGGTCTGGCCCGCTACGAGGGGCTGCACGTGCCCGGGGGCACTCCCGGGTACGCACCGGCGCGCCAGCGCCGTGACGAGCCGCCCCGCGACACCGACGACCTGCACGCGCTGGGCATGACCCTGCTGTTCGCCGCGCACGGCCTGCATCCGGTGGCGCTGGGCGAGGATCCGGACCTGCCCCGGCGGCGGGCGCTGCAGACGATACGCCGCCGCCACGGCGAACAGCCGGCCGGCGCGATCGGCGCGATCGCCGACCTGCTCAGCGGTGACGACGATCTCGCCCGGGACGCGGCGCGTCGGCTGGCCGAGCACGACCCGTCCACGTCGCCCGCGACCAGGTACACGCTGCCCGCACCGCCGCGCCTCACCGTCGAGGTCGCCGCGGAGATCGCCGACAATCTGCTGGCGGACCTGCTCGAACAGGCCAAGCGGGTACTGGCGGCACCGCCGAGCAGGTCGGTCGCGCACGATGCCAGCGTCTACAGCGGAACCGCCGGTGTCGGGCTGGAACTGCTGGAACACCTGGACCGGCCCGGCGTCGCCGACTGCCTACGCGACCTGCTGCCGTTCACGGTGCGAGCGATGACCGAGGTCGACCTGCCGCCCGGCCTGATGGTCGGCCGCACGGGCGTCGACGTGTTCCTGCGGCGGGCCCGGGAACACGGCTTCGACGCCGGCCCGGACCACCCCGGCCCCCACCTCCCGGGTGCCGACTGGAAGCCCGAGAGCGACGACGTCATCTCCGGGGCCGCGGGGGTCGGGCTCGGCCATGTACTGCTGCACCGCGCCACCGGAGACCCCGCGCACCTCGCCGTGGCCCGGCGCTGCGCCGAGTCCGTACTGGGCCATCCGCCACCGGTCTCGCGGACCGAGAGCGACGCGCTGCCGGAGCCGGCGGCCGTCGAACCGTCGGCCGGACGGGCGCACGGACTGGCCGGCACCACCGAACTGCTGCTCTGCGTCGGTGCCCATAGCGGTGACCGGGACCTGCTGGCCAGCGGCGCCGAGCGCGCCAACCTGCTCGCCCGGCGCGCCCGGTCGCTGGCGGAGCGGGCCCGGACCCGGTTCGCGGCCCCGCTGGCGGTGTCGTGGTGCCAAGGTCTCACCGGCATCACCCAGACCCTGCTGTACGCGGGTGACGTCCTCGACGACCCGGGGCTGACCGGCCTCGCCCGCGAGCTCGCTGACGTCTGTACGGCCTTCCTGCCCCGGGTGAGTGTGCCGGCCGTGTGTTGCGGCGCCGCTGGCGTCGGGAACATGCTGATCGACCTCGCCCTGCACGACGGCGACCAACGCTACTGGGACGCCGCGGCGGAGGCAGGCGCGCAGATGCTGGCGCGCAGCGGCGGTACGACCCGGCACCCGCTGCTCTTCGCCGACGCTCCGGACGACAACAGCGCCTCCTGGGCGTTCGGAGTCGCCGGAGCGCTCGGCTTCTTCCGGCGGCTGTCCCGTCGCGGCGGTACCGCCGGCGTCCCGCTACCCGACTGGGCCCCTCGACCCAGCCGGTAACGTCGTGCGTTGCTCAGCTCAGTTTCTGGTCGGCGCGACCGGGCGGGACTCGGCCGTGAGCGGCGTTGTGGTCTCCCTTGCGGTGGCCGACCGGGCCGTACCGCCGGTGACGGCGAGCCCGCCGGTCGGCGCGTACATGGCGAGCTCGAACGTCGATCCGCTGGGCGCGTTGGCGACCGGGATGACCGGGTACGCCCTCCCACCGGCCCGTACCGAGGTGGAGATGTAGTCGCCGAACATGCGGCCCTGCGAGGTGTTCGGTATCCAGGACAGGCTCATCGGTCCGGCGACCTGGGTGGCGGCGCTCCAACTCGTGCCGCCGTTGGTGGACGAGATGAAGCCGACGGACAGCTGGCAGGTCGACGCGCTGCAGTTGGTGCTCGGGTAGAAGTAGTACGTCAACCCGATGCGCGCCGACGCCCCGGACGACGACGGGTCAACCCCGATCCCCGGGGCGAAATGATCGACGGTACTGGTGGTGGCGTCGACCGGTACCCGCGTCGGCGCCGCCCACGTCGTCTCGCTCGTGGACTGGGCCACCACGATGTCGTTGCTGGGGCAGCCCGACCGGAAGCGGCAGTCGGCCCAGGCCACGTACACCGTGCCGGCGCCGTCGATCTCGGCGCTGGGTAGCGCCTCCTCGCGCAGGCCGCCGGCCACGTCGTGGTGGCTGATGCTCGCCACCAGGACCGTGGCGCGCCAGCTCGCGCCGCCGTCGACCGAGCGGAACGAGCGGATCTGGTCGCCCAGCGACAGGTACGGCACGATGACCGTACCGTTCGGACGGACGACGGGCTGGCCGCCGAGTCCGGTCGCGCTGTCCCCGGTGGCCCGGGCCGGGCCCCAGGTGGCGCCGCCGTCCGAGGACGTCTTCATCCGCAGCGCGTCGCCGCTGCCGCTGATGTCGTACTCGGTGTAGCAGTTGCCGTAGAACGGGCTGGTCGGCGTGTTGTCGCAGACGATCCAGTTCTTGTCGAGCGATCCGGTCGCGGTCGTCACAGGGTTGCCCCACGTGCGCCCGCCGTCGGTGGAGCGGCTGGTCAGTACGTCCACGGAGGAGCTGCGGATGGCGAGCGACGAGATCAGCCATACGTTGTGGCGGGCGTCGTAGGCCACCGCGGCATCGCTGGCCTGAGCGTACGGGCCGCCGGCGTTGGTGGTGATCCCGGGCAGGAAGCCCCGGGTCCAGGCCGCGCCGCCGTCGGTGGACGTGGCGAAGCCGATGTTGGACGCGCCGCCGCCGGACACCCGGCCGACCTGGAAGGCCGACACGATGGTGTTGCCGAAGCTGAACGTGTCGGGCTCGACCTCGGTGCGGTGCTGGGCCTGCGCGTCGGTGTACGGGTCGGCGCTGACCTGAGTCAGCGGGACATTGGCCTGTGCGGCGGTGGCGGTCAGGAGTACGACCGCGACGGCGGCCGGCACAGCGGTGGCGATCGTGCGTACGGGTAGGCGCATTGTGGCACCACCTCTCGGATACCGGAGATTGATGCCTGTCTATCAGCGGCGACACGGCGCGTAAACGGCGGCGGCATCCACGTAGGGGCGGGCGCGGGTACCGCGCGGGCAGATCGGCTGTGCCGTTACGCCCGGTGGGCCAGGGTGCCGGTCAGCGGCGCCGGGTAGCCCATCCGGAGCTTCTCGGCGATCTCGTCCCTCGTGCGCAGCGCCTCCCGCCAGCCGACGACCTCGGTGACGAAGTAGTTCTCGCCGCCGTCGGAGGCCGGAGTCGCAGCCTCGACCGTCCACGGGCGGCGGAACAGTACCCGGGCCGGGATGGCGACGGCGAGCAGCAGGAGCACCACGACCACGTCGAGCACCAGTAGCAGCAGGGGTAGCAGGAGCCACCAGAACAACGCCCCGACCACGACCATGGCGACGATGACGGCGAGCCCGACCAGGATGTCGTCCGCGAGGTTACCCAGGAAGCCGTCGCCGCCTCCGCCGCCGCCACCCCCGCCGGTCGGGAGGTCGAGGTTGGGAACGCCGGAACTGTCGCCGCGTCGCCTCCTACGCCAGCCTCCGAACCGTCGGGCCAGCGCCCGCCACCGGGGCTGCCACACGACGCGCACCTTCCATGCGACGCCGTCCGGGCTGCTGGTCGTGATCGTGCGCATTGGACGGAGTGTAGTGCCGCGGGCAGGAGCAGCATTAACACCTAAGTTTTGACTTAATATGATCTGGTCGTGGTGGAGCGCGGCGGCGCCGACATCACACTGGCTGGCTGGTGGTACAGCAGCCGTCGGGTCAGGCCTGGTAGGTGGCGACCGCCCGGACCGGGAAGGAGGCCATCCCGCGTACGGGTGCCGGCAGCGCCGTCAGCCGGGCGCCGGTCACCGGTACCCGGTCCAGGTTCGTCAGGTGTTCGATGATCGGGATGTCGGCGCCGAGCAACCCGTGGTGCGCCGGCCGGTCCGGGTCGGTCGGGTCGTCGATGTTGAGGGAGTCGATGCCGACGAGCGCGACGTTGGCGGCGACGAGCGCCTCCACCGCGTCGGCGGTCAGGTGCGGACAGTCCAGGTCGAGGTAGCGGGGAGTCCGCCAGTACCGCGCCCAACCGGTGTACACGAGGACGGCCTTGCCCCACAGTGCGCCGGGATCGCCCAGGTGGGCGGCGGTGACCGCGGTGACCCCGAACGCGTGGACCACCACCGCCGCCACGTTCACCAGCCGTTCGAGGGGCAGCCGGGCGATGTCGGCCCGGTCGGCGTGGTAGTGGTACGGCGAGTCGAGGTAGGTGCCCGTGTTGCCGACCAGCGTCACGGATCCGATCTCGAACGACACCCCGGTGCCCAGCCGGGCCGCCGACTCGGCGCGCGGCGTCACCACCTCGACCCGCGGCGGCGCTGTGCCCGGATAGGTCGTCATGCCGGCAACGATCTCGTGGGACAGGTCGATGATCATTATGCGAGAGTAATTCCTGGTAGTGAGCCGACCGTACCGTCCCGGCCTAGAGTTGACGGGTGTACACGTTTCTGGTGACGCTGCACGTGCTCACGGCGGTCCTGCTCATCGGGCCGCTCGCACTGGCGCCGTTCCTCGGCAACCGGGCCATCCGCCGTCATGACGCCTCAGACACCCGGCACGCGGCCAGCCTCCTGGCCCGCTTCGCGGCGGGCTCCCTGCTCGTCGCGGCCCTGGGCATCGGCGCGCTGTCGTTCTCCAACAGGTACTCGTTCCGGACGCCGTGGGTGATCATTTCTCTCACCCTGTACGTGATCGCGATGGGCGTCGCCACCGGGTACACCGCGCCGGCGATCCGACGCGCGGCCGGCATGATCGATCAGGGCGTACTGGAGCGGCCGCCGGCCGCCGCCGAGGGCGACGCGGAGGCGCCGCCGCCGACCCTCGCCGCCTCCGCCACCGACCTGGCCGCCAAGGAGCGCCTGGACAACATCGCCGGTCGGGTCGCGGGCTCCGGCGCTCTGGTCCTGGTACTGATCGCGCTGATCACGATTCTGATGGTCACCCGACCCTTCGGCCGTTGAGACGCGGCCGGGCCACCTCAGGCCCGGCCCTCCGGGCGGTGGTCGAGCTCGTCGCGGATGGCGGCTCTGGCGAACCGCTCCACCACCCAGGTACCGGCGGCGAGGACGGCGGCCACCGGCCACTCGATCGCCCCCAGGATCGCCGCGCCGGCGATTCCGCCCAACCACAGCAGGCGACCGGGCACCCCGGTAGGCGAGGGCAGCGGAAGGTTGGCGTGGATGAGCGGCAGCCTGATCCCGTGGCCCCCGTCGGCCTCGCGGGCGGGCTCACGCTCTTCGTTCGCCGCCCGGGTCGGCTTCCGCTCGGGGGCGGCCGTCGGTTCCCGACCGGGAGCCGTCGGCTCCCGCTCGGCGGCCATCGGTTCCCGTACCGGCATGGGCGGCGGTGGCGGCTCCATCGGCGCGGCGGAGCGGGTACGCCGGGTCACCGCCCGCTGCTGGGGGATCTCCTGCGTCTCCGGCTCCGGTGCCGGCTGAGTCGGCGCGGCAGCGCGTTCCCGCGCGGCGGCGCGTTCCCGCATGGCGGCCTGGCGCTCCCGGGTGGTTGCCGGGGGCGGCGGTGCCGCGGCGCCCGCGGCCGGCGCGCGCTTCTGGGCCGGTGCCGCGCGCTTCTCGGCCGGCGCCCGCTTCTGCGCGGCGGTGCGCTTCTGGGCCGGTGCCGTGCGCTTCTCGGCGGCTGCCCGCTTCTGGGCCGGTGCCGTGCGCTTCTCGGCGGCCGCGCGCTTGCGGGCC
>NZ_BOON01000036.1 GCF_016863255.1 Planosporangium mesophilum | reverse complement strand
GGGAGCCGCCTTCTGGGCTTTTCTGGCGCCCCGTGCCGTGGTCTGCGTAGTCACGTGTGCTCCTTTCCGCGTCGAACCCGTTTCGGCCGCGTATCCGGTGTGGACGGTTCCGGCTCCGCTGTGAGCTCTCGTTCCGCAGGGAGCAGCTCACCGGCGTCGGGTACGGTCCCGTCCGGCTCGGCCCACCCCGGCCAGAACCGTTCGGCGACCCTGGACGCCGCCACGGCGCCCGCTGTTCCGATACCACTCGCGGCCAGGCTGGTGGCCCAGGCAACCGGTCCGATCGGGCGGCAGCCGAAGAACTGGCTGACGCCCGGTGTCTGGATGATGGTCCCCAGCACGGCGGCCGAGGCCGCGCTGGCGCCGATGACGAGCGGGCTGCGCCAGCCCGCGACCAGGGTCTGGCCGAGTTGCGTGCCGACCAGCGTCACCAGCGCCACCGTGCTGGCCCGCGCCTGAGTACCCGTTCCGCGCGCGAACAACCAGGCTCCCGTCGTGGCCCCGGCGGTGGAGACGGCGCGCACCGCGGTGTCGCGGGCGAGGGTACGCCCGAGCGACGTCTCCGGCCCCTCGTACAGCAGATCCTCCGGCGTGCGCCGGGCGGGCGGCCGGACCGCCAGCGCCATCGACGGCAGCAGGTCGGTGAGCAGGTTGACCAGCAGCAGTTGCCGGGCGTTCAGCGGCGACCCGGCCGGGGCCAGCAGCCCCGTACCCAGAGTGAACGAGATCTCGCCCAGGTTGCCGCCGACCAGGACCGACACGGCGTCGCGTACCGATGCCCACATGGCGCGGCCCTCGACGACCGCGTCGATGATCGTTTCGATCCGATCGTCGGTGACGATGAGGTCGGCGGACTCCCGCGCGGCGTCGGTGCCGCGCTTGCCCAGCGCGATGCCGACGTCGGCGAGCCGGATCGCGGCGGCGTCGTTGGCGCCGTCGCCCGTCATGGCCGCCGTGTGCCCCCGCTGCTGCAACGCCCGTACGATCCGGACCTTGTGGGCCGGGGTGACCCGGGCGAAGACCGAGACCTGGGGCAGCACCTCGGCGAGCTTGTCGTCGTCCAGGTCGTCCAGTTCGGGCCCGGTCATGACCCTGCCGCTGTCGACGATGTCGAGCTCGGCGGCGATCGCCTCGGCCGTTGTGGGGTGGTCACCGGTCAGCATGATCACCTTGACGCCGGCCCTGCGCAGCCTGGCGACCGCGTCCTTCGCCTCCGGCCGGGCCGAGTCCGCGAGCGCGAGCAGCCCGAGGAACTCCAGGTCCGCGATGAGGTCCGGGCTGATGCTCCGGCGGTTGGTGACCGGGCACTGTGCCACCGCGAGGACCCGGTACCCCTGGCGGGCCAGCCGGTCCACCTCCGCCTCGATGGCGACCCTGGCCTGCCGGTCCATCCGCCGTACCTCGTCACCGCGGCGCCACCGCACGCAGGCCGGCAGGACGACCTCCGGGGCGCCCTTCAGGCAGAGCACCAGCCCGCGACGGGTCGAACCCAGGGTGGCGTGGTAGCCGCGGGCGGGTTCGAACGGTACGTCGTCGACGACCCGCCAACCGCCCACACTGTCGTCGGGGCTGACACCGGCGACCGGGCCGGCGGCGATCACCGCCTGGTCGGTGGGGTGCGGCACGTGATCCACTCCGGTCGGGCTGGCGCGCAGCGCGGCGGCGAGAACCATCGCGGTGATCGGCGACAGCCGGTCGACCGGGTTGTCGACGAGCCCGTCGGAGACCCGCTGGAGACCCAACCGGCCCTCGGTGAGGGTGCCGGTCTTGTCGAAGCACAGCACGTCGACCCGGCCCAGCGCCTCCGTGGTCGACTGGTCGCGTACCAGCGCTCCGCGCTGCGCGAGCCGGCGAGCCGCAGCGATCTGACCGACGGTCGCGACGAGCGGGAGCCCCTCGGGTACGGCGGCGACGGCCAGGCTCACCGCGGTACCCAGCGTGGCGCTCAGCGGGCGGCCGCGCAGCAGGCCGCCGACGACGAGCGCGGCCCCGGACCCGAGAGCGATGGGGATGCTCGCTCCGGTCAGGCGCATCAGCCGGGCCTGTACCCCCCGCTCCGGCGGCCCCGCCTGCGCGGCCCGGCCGCTGCGCCCGAACTCGGTCAGCGGGCCGGTCGCCACCACCAGACAGGTGGCTTCGCCGGCGGCGACGACGGTGCCCTCGTAGAGCATGCTGCGCCGCTCCGCCACGCTCACGGCGGCGGTGGCGAGGGCGGTCTTCGTCACCAGCTGGGACTCGCCGGTGAGACTGGACTCGTCGACCTCCAGGTTGGCTGCTTCCAGGATGCGGCAGTCGGCGGGTACGGCGTCGCCGGCTCGTAGCAGGATGACGTCTCCCGGGACGAGTTGGTCGGCGTCGGCCTCGACCTCGTCGCCGCCGCGGCGGACCGTGGCTCGCAGTGAGGTGTCGCGGGCCAGGCGGCGCAGGGCCCGGTCGGCGCTGACCCGCTGTACGGCACCGATGATCGCGTTTCCGCCCATGACGGAGCCGATGAGCGCCGCGTCGGTGACGGCACCGGTGGCCGCCGACATCGCCGCGCCGGTGGCGAGCAGCGGCGTCAGCGGGTTCGCCAGCTCGTCCAGCGTTGTACGGACGAAACCGTCCTCCCGGTGCCCGTGGACCGACGGCTGCTCGGCGAGCCGCGCGTCCGCCTCCTCCGCGGTCAGCCCGGCGGGGGTGGTCTCCAACCGGCTCAGCGCGGTGTCGATGTCGAGTGCGTGCCACTGTGTCTCGTCGGTCGGTACCGGATCCGGACGCTCGTCGACCGACCTGGCCGACAGCGCGGCCATCGCCATTCCCGTCACGGCCGCGGCGTTGACCGCGACGCGTGCGCGTCCGGACTGGCCTGCACCTGACGGCCCGGACAGCGCCAGGAGGGCGGCGGCGACCGAACCGTACAGCGCGATGAGGGCGCCGCGGCGGGAGACCGCACGGGCCGCCACCACCGAGTCCAGGATGCGGCAGGCCTGCGCCAGGCCCGGCCCGCAGAGCAGATCGGCCGCCCAGGGGACCGGCGCGTCCTCGCGGACCATGCCGATGCCGCAGTCCGAGGACATCAGTGCCGACTGCCCTTCGCCGGCCACCAGGGCGACCACCCGGCCCTGCTCCTGCAGCCTGCGGATCTCCCCGGCCAGGTGGGTACCGGTGGGGATCACCGCGTCCGCGTCGAACCGCTCGCCGAGTCCACTGCCGATCCCGGCCACGATGAGGGGGCCGACCGCCCGGGCGGACGCGACCAGGTCCGGCGCGTTCGGGGCGAGTTCCGGTACCGCGACGAGCACGGCGACCAGCGTCCCGCCACGTACCAGGCCGAGCAGCACGCCGCCGGGGGTACGCAGCCGGTCCGCAATGGAGCGCTGAGCAGTAGAGCGCTGATCACGCGGCGCGACCCTGTTCAGCGAGCCGAGCCTCCAGCCGCCCCGGGTACGCACGGTTCCCGGGTCGGACGGGTCGAGCAGCGACCCCGCCCGGGCCCGCAGGTCGCTCTCCTCCTCGGGGGAGAGGTCGGCGTCCGCTCCGACCAGCTCGCCGATGGCGAAGCGGCCGGTGGTCAGGACCCGGGCGTCGACGACGACGGTGTCGATCCGGTCCAGACGCCGCAGTACGCGCGCCTCGAGCGGTATGACGCCGCGGGCGCAGAGCGCGCGTCCGAGCCGGGCGGCGAACACCTCCTGACTCAGCCGCGCCGCCTTGGGCGTGATGACGGAGAGCGCGGTTCGCGCCGTGTTCCGGTTTCGGGTGATCGCCGCAGCCCCGGCGGCCGCCGCCAGCGCCACCGCGGAGGCCCGGTTGGCATAGCTCTCGACCGGCCCCGGCGGGAGCGGAACCGGTCGCGGCGGTACCCGTACCGGCTCCTCGGGGATGTCCTCCCGGTCGAGGTGCAGTTCGGGCTCGCGGCGGTGCCAGACTTCCCGACGGGCGTTGATCTCCGCGATGAGCGTCGCCCGGAGGGTCGCGTCGATCAGCAGGCCGACCGGTATCCCCGGCGTCAGGCCCTGCGCGACCGCATGCGTCACGGCAAGCGTGAGGTCGGTGGCGGCGCGACCCAGCCGTTCGCTCAGCTCGTGTCGCAGCCGGGGGGTCGCCTCGATCAGGGAGAGCACCGAGAGCAGGTCGGCCGGCAGGGTGCGCCCACCCAGCGCCGGGCGCATGGTGGACAACACCAGCCCGAGCGCGTCGCCGCCGAGGGCGTACAGCTGCCGGTACAGCGGCTCGACATCGCCGGGATGCTCGGGGCGGCCCCGCGGGAAGCCCTCGGTCTCCAGCTGGTGCGCCTCTTCCACGTCCTCGATCGCGTCGATGACGTCGTACGGGCTGAGGACGTCCTCGTCGAAGGAGACCACGACCCGGCCGAGGACGGCGTTGACCTCCGCCCAGTGAACTCCGTGGATGCGGTTGAGGTGCTCCTCCAGGCGCTTGATGACGGCCTCGTTGCCGGGGCGGTCGATGCCGCGTACCTCGATGTGGGCCCGGCCGTGACCCACCCAGCTTCGTCGGGACCTGCGCTGGCGGCCCGGCAGGGGCAGCGACCGGGCGGTGACGGACGGCAGTCGACCCAGGGCCGTCAGAAGCCTATTCATACCCCTCCGTCGGGGGTCGCCCGACCGGCGACGGCGGTTGGGCGACCACAGGATCGGGGACAGGTAGCAACGGTCGTGTTGGCGTCCACCGGCGAAGAATCGCATCGGCGCTCGACCGCCAGCATCACCCGGCCTGGGTGAATCGGCGGCTGCGGGATCCGGTCGGTGCTCCTAGGCCCGTCCGGGCGGTATTCCTTGGCCCGTCCGGATTCCTTGGCCCGTCCGGCGGGGTGGGCAGGTTTGACGCCGTCGCAGGCAGGTAGAGGCATCACGGATCGCGACGCGGGCGCAAGGCTTGAGTTCGAAAGGGCGAACCGAGGTGAAACGTCCGGCAGACGGAGCGAAGCGGCTGGTGGGAGGGGACCTACGGGCGGCGCTGTGGGCTGCGTCCGCGATCGTCGCGGCGACCTTGGCAATCTTCGTGGCGCAGCAACTGCACGCCGGTGAGGGCACACCGCACAACCCCGGTCGCGCCGCGCCGACCGTTCCCGCGTCCCCGACCGGCTCGCACAGCGACCATCCGGGTTGCACCGCGTCGTACACGGTGGCGGGCGCCTGGCCCGCCGGCTTCCAGGCCAACGTCACGATACGGACGAACGGGTCGTCGTCGATCAGCGGTTGGATCGTCAAGTGGACGTTCCCCGCCGACCAGACCGTGATGCAGCTGTGGAACGGCCACTACACGCAGACGAAGACGGCGGTGACGGTACGGAGCGAGGGCTGGTACCCCTCGCCCGCGGCGAACGAGATGACGACGACCTTCGGTTTCGTGGGTACCGGCGCCGCGCCGCCCGCCGTCCAGGACCTGACCTGCACGGTGTCGGTCGGGGCCCAGTCGTCGGCCTCGCCGTCAGCGGGGGCGCCGTCACCGGCCGCGTCGCCGTCACCGGCGCCGTCGCCTTCGTGACGTCGCCCTTGTAGGCCTGACCGGCGCGTATGGACGCTCCACGACGGAACGCGAGTCGCGCGGAGGCACCTGATGGATCTCGTGGTACCGAGGTATCCGGTGGTAGCCTCACCCGCGATGCACGGCCCACGGTGGCGCGGTCGCACACAGCTCCGTGCCGCCTGGCATGCGCGGACGAATGCCTCAGGTCGGTTGGACGGTTGCCGATCCAGTCACGAGAAGAGCGCGCAGAGCGGGACATGGGGCGGTCATGACCAGGGCAACACAGGGCCGTGAGGTGCCCTCCGGCGGAGTCGCCGGAGGCGGGTACCCGCGACCGGCGAACCTGGTGACGGCGGATCTCACGACCACGGATCTCGCGACCACGGATCTCGCGACCACGGCCGACGACGCCGATCTGGAGGCCGAGCTGGCCGTTCTGGTCTCCGGCGCGTACGACCGCCACGACGGGCTGCTCGAGCGGGCCGATCAGCTCGCCGCGCGGGCCTCCGCGCGGGGGCGGGACCGCTACGTCGCCCTTGCCGAACTGGCCCGCGCCGACCTCTACAACCGGACCAGGCGCGCCCCCGAGGGTGCCCGGATCGCGCAGACCCTGCTGCGGTCGACCACGGACAACGTGGTCGCGGCGCGCGCCCACGCGGTGATCTCCGGAGCGCTGTGGCGGCTGGGCGAGACCGGCGAGTCGGCCGACCACGCCGAAAAGGCCGTGCGGCTGCTGACCGACAACGACCCGTTGTGCCTGCGCGTCGACCACGCGATTGTGCTGGCGACCCAGGTCCACGGCTACCGGCTCGGCGGCACCTCGGTCGACGGCTTCCGCTACGCGCACGACCTGGCCGAGAAGCTCGGCGACCCCAGCCTGATCGTCGCCAACCTCAACAACTGGGCCTGGGTGCAGTACGACCGCGGCGAACTGGCCGACGCCGTGGAACTTGTGCAGCGGATGCGGCGGGTGGCCGACCACACCGGCCGGCAGCTCAACGCCTCGTGCGTCGACACGCTCGCCCGCATCCTGCTCGAGTCCGGCGACGCCGAACAGGCGACGACCGTGATCCTCCGCGCGCTGGACGGGTTCGCCGCCGAGACCGAGTCCGACGGCATCCCGGGCTGCCTGCTGACGCTCGCGGAGATCCGGCGCCGCGGCGGTGACCTCGACGGCGCCATCTCCAGCCTCACCGCGTGCCGTGACGTCTGCGCCCAGAACAAGCTCGCCGAGATCGGCGCCCGGGCGCTGCACGAGTTGGCGCGCTGTTACGCGGCAGTCGGTGACTACCGGTCGGCGTACGAGCACATGGTGTCGTTCCATGGGGAGTGGACGCAGCTGCGCTCGCAGCAGAGCGAGGTGGCGGCGTCCGTGGTGCAGGCGGTCTTCGACATCGAGGAGGCCCGCCGGCGCAGTCGCGAGTACCAGCGGCTGGCCGAGCGCGACCCGCTGACCGGCCTGTGGAACCGGCGCAAGTGCGAGCAGCACCTGGCGGCGTTACTCGCGACGCCCGTGGCCGTACGGGGTCCGGTCAGCGTGGCGATTCTCGACCTGGACCACTTCAAGCAGATCAACGACCGCTTCTCACACAGCGTCGGCGACGCCGTACTGGCCGCCATGGGGCAGGTCCTGCCGGAGACGGCCGGTCCGGACGGGCTCGCGGTACGCCTCGGGGGTGAGGAGTTCCTCCTGATCCTGCCGCTGGACGGGGCCGCCGCCCGGGACCACTGCGAGCGGGTGCGGCGCGGGATCGCGGCGTACGACTGGTCCGCGGTCTGCCTGGACCTGCACGTCACGACCAGCGTCGGGGTGACCGAGATCGGGCCGGACGACGACTACGCGTCCCTGCTGCGCCGCGCGGACGAGTACCTGTACCGGGCCAAGCGGCTCGGGCGCGACCTGGTCGTCGCCGACTCCGGGGCGGGGGGCACCGACCGGTAACGGTCGCCCTACTCCGGCCGGTGTTGATCGCGGCCCAGCTCGTCGCGGGTAACGTCCTCGACAACAACATCCTCGACAACAACGTCCTCGACGATGAAGCCGAGCCCGATGCCGAGCAGCCACAGGTCCTTGATCAGCGGGGTGCCCTGCTGGGTCGGGCGCAGGCTGCCGGGTTGCCGCATCCCAGGCGTGCGCAGGTACAGGCCGAGCAGGGCGGCGGAGAACGCCGTGAGCCCGACCCCGGCCAGCGCCGTGGGCACGACGGGAGCCAGCAGCGCCGCGCCGAGCGCTATCTCGGAGGCCGCCAGCAGCCGGACGAACCGGCGCGGCGGAATGCGGCGCAGGAACGGGTACGTCCCGGCGGCCATGCCGTGCAGCGCGGCGGCGGTCTGCTCGTCGGGGTCGCGCTTGGACAGGCCGGAGTTGAGGATGACGATGCCCGAGGCCAGTCGGGCCGGTATGTGCCACGGTTTGACAGGCAGGGATCTGACGGGCAGGGCCACGGTGCTTCTCCCAATCGGTGGCTGATCCCAATCGGTGACTGAGCGGAGGCTGTACGCGTCCACCGCCCTCTGGGGTGTTCTCCGCTCCGGGTGGGGTGAAACTACGCGGGACCGGGCAGTTCCCAGATCATCGTCCGCTTGACCGGTACGCCCTCCAGCGCCGGGCCGGTCGGCACGTCGTACGTGTGCAGCAGGCGGAACAGCCGGCGGGGCAGGTACGCGCGGTCCGGATCGCCGACGAGCACCCGCGTGCCGTTCCGGGCGGCGCGCCGGGTGAAGGCGAGGACCCGGTCGGCCATCGCCTTGCTGTAGAAGGCGTCCCCGGCCAGTATCACCTCGGCGTCTCCCGCGTCTTCCGCGAGGACGTCGCCCAGCGTGGCCTCCACCGCGACCCCGTTGGCGCTCGCGTTGCGCCCGATCGCCCGTACCGCGTCGGCGTCCACGTCGACGGCCCGGACCGCCGCCGCGCCGGCCAGTGCGGCGGCGATCGCGACGAGGCCGCTGCCGGCGGCGAGATCGAGTACCCGGCGCCCCTTCACGGTGTCGGGGTGGTCGAGGACATAGCGGGCCAGTCCCTGCCCGCCGGCCCAGGCGAAGGCCCAGAACGGGGGCGGCCGGTCGCTGCTGTACCCACCGCCGGCCAGCTCGAACAGCCCGATCGGCTCGTCGGCCTGGTGCAGCCGGAGCTCCGGCAGGAACGGCACCGCAGCCAGATGCACGTGGGCGTGGATATGGGCGGTTGGGACCTCGGACACCGTACCCATTCTTGCAGCCCCTTCGACGGCGTCGCTCAAACTTTCTTGTGAAGGTCTAAATAAAGTACGTGAGCAGGGTATTTATTGTCACCAGGGGCGTGTTTCGTGGCGTGAACGTCTTGACAGGTATCGATGTCCGGTGTTGTCTGCGTCCGAAGTTGTCTGCCCAGTGCGGCCGCCCGTGCTGCGGACTTCCACTCCGCCGCAGTCACCCGACAGGATCGTTCCGCGAAAGGACCGCCATGCCCGTACCCGAATGTCCTGACGGCCGGGGGAGGGGTCAGCGCCTCGCCTCCGTCGCCGCGACCGCCGTCCTGATCGCGTTGGCGCTGGTCTGGGTGCCCCCACGCGCCGTGCACGCCGCCGTGACGCCGGCCAGCAACGAAACCGTGAACATCTGGCTGACCACGACCAACGACAGCGGCGGCCGCAACGTCACCCGCGGCCTGCAGCAGCAGAGCCCGGTGGCGTTCGCCACCACCAGCCCCGCCGGAGCGCAGACCATCACGGTCAACGAGAACACCGCGTACCAGCGGTTCGTCGGTGCCGGTGCGTCCTTCACCGACACCGCCGCATGGCTGATCAACGGCAGCGGCGCACTGACCCCGGCCGCGCGCGACGCCGTGATGCGTCGGCTGTTCGACCCGAACAGTGGCATCGGGCTGAGCTTCCTGCGCAACCCGATGGGCGCGTCCGACCTGGCCCGCTACAGCTACTCCTACGACGACACCTGCTGCGACCTGAACGACTTCTCCATCGGCCACGACCTGGCCGACGTGGTACCGCTGACCCGGCAGGCCCGGTCGCTCAACCCGGGACTGTCGGTCATGGCGTCGCCGTGGAGCGCGCCGGCCTGGATGAAGGACAACAACAGCTTCAACCAGGGGTGGCTGCAGTCGCAGTACTACGGCGCCTACGCGCAGTACTTCGTCAAGTACCTCCAGGCGTACGCCGCGCAGGGGATCCCGGTCGACTACGTGACCGCGCAGAACGAGCCCGGCTGCTGCCCGGGGTACCCGTCGATGCAGTGGAACGCCAGCGGCCTGGACTACTTCACCGCCAGCAACCTGCTGCCAGCGTTCCACGCCGCCGGGCTCAACACCAAGGTCCTCATCCACGACTGGAACTGGGACGGGTGGAACACCTGGGGCGCGCCGCTGCTGGCGGACCCGGCGATCGCGGGCGACCCGAACTTCGGTGGCATCGCCTGGCACGGCTACGGCGGGGACGTGAGTCAGCAGACCACGGTGCACAACCAGCACCCGAACGTCGACGCCTTCGACACCGAGCACTCCGGCGGCACCTGGGTCGGCAACCAGCAGTCCGAGGACATGCGCAACATCATCGACTACACCCGGAACTGGGGCCGCACGGTCACCAAGTGGAGCCTCGCGGTCGACCAGAACATGGGCCCGCACAACGGCGGCTGCGGCACCTGCACCGGCCTGGTCACGGTGCACAACGGTGACGCGCGGCACGGGCAGGTGGACTACACCGTCGAGTACTACGACATGGGGCACCTGACGAAGTTCGTGCGCCCCGGCGCGTACCGCATCGACTCCAGCGCGAACGCGACCGTGCCCAACGTGGCATGGCGCAACCCGGACGGGTCCAAGGCGCTCATCGCGTACAACGGCAGCGGCAGCACCCAGTCGGTCAAGGTCAACTGGGGCAACCAGTCGTTCACGTACCCGCTGCCCGCCGCCACCTCGGCCACGTTCACCTGGAGCGGCGCCCAGAGCGGCGGCCCATCGGCGTCGACCGGCCCGATCACCGGCCTGGCAGGCAAGTGCGTCGACGTCGCCGGCGCCAACGCGGCCAACGGTACGGCCGTGCAGCTGTACACCTGCAACGGCAGCGCCGCGCAGCAGTGGACGGTCGGCACCGACGGCACGATCCGCGCCCTCGGCAAGTGCCTGGACGTGGTCGACCGGAGCACGGCCAACGGCGCCAAGGTGCAGCTCTGGGACTGTGCCGGCGGGGCCAACCAGCAGTGGACCTACACCGCCGGACACGGCCTGGTGAATCCAGCGGCCAACAAATGCCTCGACGTGACCGACAACAACGCGGGCGACGGCACCCGGCTGCAGATCTGGGACTGCACCGGCGGGGCCAACCAGCAGTGGACGGTACCCGGCCGCTAATTTCAAGTACTGAAATATGGTCCTAGACTGCTGACGTGTTGACGTTGACGGAAGCGTGCCCGCTCCTGAAGGCCGAATCGTGAACCGCCAGCGGACCACCGTGCGCGACGTGCGGCGTACCAACCGGTCGGTCCTCCTGTCCAGGCTGTTCCTGGACGGTCCCGTGAGCCGCCTCGAACTGAGCCGGCTCACGGGGCTGAGCGCGGGTACCGTCAGCAACGTCACCGGCGAGCTCATCGACGAGGGCCTCGTGGTCGAGGCGGGGTTGGTGGAGTCCGACGGCGGTCGCCCGCGCGTCCTGCTCGCGATCAACCCGAGCTACGGGTACGTGATCGGCGTCGACGTCGGTGAGACCCGCATCAAGGTCGAGCTGTTCGACCTGTCGATGCGCGCACTTGCCACGGTCGACCATCCGCTGGACTCCGCGACTCCGGACCCCGACCAGGTGGCCGGCCTCGTCATCACCGGGCTGCATGAGGTCATCGCCGGCGCCGGGGTCGAGGCGGACCGGGTGCTCGGCGCGGGCATCGGCGTCTTCGGCACCGTCGAGCAGGGGCCGGCCGTGCTGGTCCACGCCCCGACCGTGGGCTGGGAGGCGGTACCCCTCGAGGCGCTGGTGCGCGCCGGTACGGACCTACCGCTCTTCTTCGACAACGGCGCGAAGACCATGGGCCAGGCCGAGATGTGGTTCGGCGCCGGTAGGGGCGTCCGGCACGCGGTGATCGCGCTGGTCGGCTCCGGCGTGGGCGCCGCGATCGTCACGGACGGCGCGACCTACCGCGGTACCAGCAGCAGCGCCGGCGAGTGGGGCCACACCACGATCGTGTACGGGGGCCGGAACTGCCGGTGCGGCGCGCGCGGCTGCCTGGAAACGTATGTCGGCGCGGCCGGGATCCTCGACCGGTACCGGGAGGCCAGCGGTGGGTCTGATGTGCCGGGAACCGACGAGGAGTCGCAGTTGGCGGCGCTCATCTCGGCTGCGGACGGCTCCAAGGCCGCGCGGGTGCTGGACGAAACCGTGGGCTACCTCGGCGCCGGGATCGCGAACCTGGTGAACCTGTTCAACCCGGAGCGGATCGTGCTGGGCGGCTGGGCCGGGCTCGCGCTCGGCGCGAAACTGCTGCCCCGGATCCAGGAGGCGGCCGCCTCCCAGGCGCTGGCGCACCCGTTCGGCCAGACCACGATCGAGCTGTGCCGGCTCGGCCCGGATGCGGTGGCCGTCGGCGCCGCGACGCTCCCGGTGGCCGACCTGCTGGCGCGCGGCGCGCGTATCCCGCTGCCCGCCGCCCCCGCGTCGCCGGGCACGTCTGCCCCGGCTACGTCGCCGGTGTCTGCCCCGGCTTCGGCTGCCCCGGCTTCGGCTGCCCCGGCTTCGGCTGCGCCGGCTTCGTCACCGGCGTCGGCCCCCGCTCGGTCGAGCCGCCATTTCTCCTAGATCGGCGGAGTATGGCCGGCGGAGCGACGCGCCCGAGTCCACCCTGTACGGGCTTTATTTAAACCTTATATTGACGCGCCTCGCGGTCAGGGCATAGCGTCCGGTCGATGGAGCGCTCTCTCCCGGCACCCGGGGAGAAGGGCAGCGCCGTCCGGACAGAACGGAGTCAGCAATGCCCATCGGCAGCCCCCACGGTCGACGCCGGCTGTCGCGCTTAAACGTGCGGCGATTAACCGCTCTTGTGATCACCACCGCCTGCGTCGGGTTCACGGTCACGTCACCTGCCGCGGCCGACAAAGGTGAGGTCTACCTTCGCGCGAACGCGCCGGTCCAGGCACGGGTACAGGATCTGCTGAAGCGGATGACGCTCGACGAGAAGGTCGGCCAGCTGGAGCAGATCGCGGTCAACCGACTGCTGGGCGACTGCACCTGGAGCGGTGGCGACTTCAACGAGGCCTGCATGAAGCAGGTGCTCGCCGACGAGGCCACCGGTTCCATCCTGTCCGGCGGCGGCATGGGGCCCAAGTCCAACACCCCGAAGGACTGGGCCATTATGATCAACACGGTTCAGCGGTACGCGCTGGAGCACTCCCGGCTGCGCGTCCCGATCGTGTACGGCGTCGACGCGGTACACGGGCACAACAACGTCCTCGGCGCGACGATCTTCCCGCACCAGATCGGTCTCGGTGCGGCCTGGAACCCGGCGCTGACCGGCGCGACCGCCGAGTCGACCCAGCGCGCCGTCGCGGCCACCGGCGCCACGTGGAACTTCGCCCCGGTCGCCGACCTCGCCCGGGATCAGCGGTGGGGCCGCTACTACGAGACGTACTCCGAAGACCCGCTGCTGGCCGGCGAGAACGCGGCGGCCGCCGTACGCGGGCTCGAGAACGGCAGGAGCGGCCGGAAGGTCGCGTCGTCGGTGAAGCACTTCGCCGGGTACTCCGAGCCGTCCAACGGGCACGACCGGGTACCGGGCGACATGTCCATGCGGTACCTGCAGGACACGATCCTGCCGTCGTACAAGGCGGCCGTCGACGCCGGCGCGCTGACCGTCATGGTCAACTCCGGCGCCGTCAACGGCGTACCGGCTCACGCGTCGCACTACCTGCTCACCGACGTGCTGCGCAACCAGTGGCGCTTCAAGGGCGTCGTGATCAGCGACTGGAACGACGTCCTGAGCCTGCAGCGGGCGTACCACGTCGTCAACGACTACCCGGGCGCCATCGCGGCGGCGGTCAACGCCGGCGTCGACATGGCCATGCTGCCGCCGGACGACCGTACCTTCCACGCCTCCGCCGTCGACGCCGTCAAGCGCGGCCTGATCTCGCAGAAGCGGCTCGACGAGGCGGTCGGGCGCGTGCTGTGGCTGAAGTTCACCCTGGGGCTGTTCGAGCACCCGTACGTGGACGAGTCGAAGGCCGACGCGGCGGTGCTCGGTACCGACAAGGACCTGGCCCGTAAGGCCGCCACCGAGTCGATGGTGCTGCTACGCAACACCGGCGGCGTGCTGCCGCTCGCGGCCGGCAAGCGCATCGTGGTGACCGGGCCGAGCGCGGACTCGATGGCCAACCAGACCGGTGGCTGGACCATCGGCTGGCAGGGCATCCCGGCCGGGGTCACGGTGCCCGGTACCACCATCGCGCAGGGGCTCAAGGCGGGCGCCCCGGCCGGTACCGACGTGGCGTACGTCCCGGACGGCGCCGAGGCGGTGAACCGGGCGAAGTCGGCCGACGCGGTCGTGGTCGTCGTCGGTGAGAAGCCGGGCGCCGAGGGCGAGAGCGACTCGCCGCGGCCGGAGCTCGCCGCCGACCAGCAGCAGCTTGTCGCCTCGCTGCAGGCCACCGGCGTCCCGGTCGTGCTCGTGGTCGTCTCCGGGCGGCCGCTGGTCCTCGGCGCCGCCGGCAACACGGCCGGTCTGCTGGCCGCCTGGCTGCCGGGTACCGAGGGCGGCAACGCGGTCGCCGACCTGCTGTACGGCAAGGCCAACCCGAGCGGCCGGCTGCCGGTCTCGTGGCCGAAGAACCTCGGCAACGAGCCGATGTACTACCAGCAACTGCCGGGCACCAACGGCGGCCCGGACTCGGGGTACAGCCCCGCGTTCGCCTTCGGCGCAGGCCTGTCCTACACCAGTTACACGATCGGCAATCTGACGGCCAACCGGTCGCAGATACGCCCCGGTGACACCGTCGGGGTCGACGTCACCGTCGCCAACACCGGGTCACGCGCCGGTGACCTCGTCGTGCCGGTCTACGTCAGCCAGCCCGTCAGTGCGGTCCTGGTACCCGCCAAGCGGCTGGTCGCATTTACCCGGGTCACGCTCGCACCCGGGCAGTCCCGCACCGTCCACCTCACCTTCCCGGCGTCCCGCCTCGCGGTGACCCCGGGAGACGTCAACGGCGCCGGCGCGCCGCGGGTGGAAGCCGGTTCGTACCAACTCTCCGCCGGCGACTCCACCGCAACGTTCACGGTTCGCTAGTGCCACCGCTCCTGCTAGTGCCACTGCTCCTGCTAGTGCCACTGCTCTGCTAGTGCTACTGCTCTGCTAGCGCGGCTTCGCCCGCGCTGTGGAGCCGGTAGCGCTGGCTCCGCCCCGCCAGGGCGGCGGCGGCCCGGCCCACGGGCCGCCGCCGCAGCACCCCTCCGCTCTCTCCGGAAGGACAGGCACATGCTCCTACACGCGATGCCTCGCATCAACAGACGCCGTGTTTCGGTCACGTTGCTTGCCATCGCCGCCTTGGGCGTGGCGGGCACCGGTACCGCGATCGCGGCACCGGCACCTGCTCCGGCTCCGGCCGCTGTCGCACCAGCTGATGTGTCGGCCGCAGCCGCGCTGACGTTCGCCGACGAGTTCAACGGTGCCGCCGGCACCGCCCCCGACTCGAGCAAATGGGTCCGCGAGACGGGTGGCGGCGGCTGGGGCAACCAGGAACTCGAGTACTACACCACCAGCACCAGCAACGCCGCGCTCGACGGCAACGGCAATCTCGTCATCACCGCGCGCAGGGAGAACCCGGCCGGCTACAGCTGCTGGTACGGCTCCTGCCAGTACACCTCGGCCCGGTTGACCACCAACGGCAAGTTCACCCAGGCGTACGGCCGGTTCGAGGCGCGCATCAAGATTCCGCGTGGCCAGGGCATGTGGCCCGCCTTCTGGATGCTCGGCAACAACATCGGCAGCGTCGGCTGGCCGAACAGCGGCGAGATCGACATCATGGAGAACGTCGGCAAGGAGCCGAACGCCGTGCACGGCAGCCTGCACGGACCGGGGTACTCCGGCGGCAACCCGCTTACCGGTACCTACAACCTGGGGCGCCCGTTCGCCGACGACTTCCACACCTTCGCCGTCGACTGGACGCCCGGCGCGGTCGCCTGGTCGGTCGACGGCGTGCAGTACCTGCGGCACACGTCCGCCGAGACCAACGGCAACCCGTGGGTGTTCGACCACCCGTTCTTCATGATTCTCAACGTCGCCGTCGGCGGCGTCTGGCCCGGCTCGCCCGACGGCAGCACCGTCTTCCCGCAGCAGATGGTGATCGACTACGTGCGCGTGTACTCGTCCGACTCCGGCGGTGGCGGGGGTGGTGGCGGTAGCGGCGCGACCGGCCAGATCACCGGTGTCGGTGGCAAGTGCGTCGACGTCGCGGGCGCCAACACGGCCAACGGCACCGCCGTCCAACTGTGGGACTGCAACGGTACCGGCGCGCAGCGCTGGACCATGGCCACCGACGGCACCGTGCGCGCCCTCGGCAAGTGCCTGGACGTCACCTCGGCCGGCACTGCGAACGGCACCCAGGTGCAACTGTGGGACTGCAACGGCAGCGGTGCGCAGCAGTGGCGGTACACCAGTGGTCGTGATCTTGTGAATCCGCAGGCCAACAAGTGCCTGGACGCCACCGGGGCCAGCTCGGCCAACGGCACCCGGTTGCAGATCTGGGACTGCACCGGCGGTGCCAACCAGAAGTGGACCGTACCGACCGGCTGAGGTTGCCGGCGGGCTGACGTTACCGACAGGTATGTTCCAGGCGTGGGTTACGACGCCTTCTACGAGCCGGCGGGCGGCGACACGTTCGTCGCCACGCCGGCCACCGCCGGTCCCTGGGACGCCCGCTCCCAGCACGCCGGCCCGCCGTCGGCCCTGTTCGCCCGGGCGTTCGAGCGCCACGAACCGGTCGACGGCCAGCAGCTGGCCCGGGTCGCGGTCGACATCCTGCGGCCCGTGCCGGTGGCGCCGCTGACCCTGCGGGTACGCACGGTTCGCCCCGGGCGGCGCATCACCCTCGTAGAGGGGGTCGCGGAGGCCGACGGCCTGGAGGTACTGCACGCGCGCGGTTGGCGCCTGGCGAGGTCACCGGAGTCGGCGGCCGTCGGTGAAGTCCCCGGCGGCAGCGTCCCTGGCGGCAGCGTCCCCGGCGGCGGCGTCCCTGGCGGCGGCGTCCCCGGCGGCGCGGTCCCGGCCAGCGGGGTCCCCGGCGGTGAGGTCCCCGACCTGCCGGCCGCCGGCCCGGCCGAGGTGTGGCCCGGGGCGCACAGTGCCGGCTACATGGCGGCGATGGAGTGGCGCTTCGTCCGCGGCGGGATGACCCTCCCCGGTCCGGCGGCGGTGTGGATGCGGCCCCGGCTGCCGTTGGTGGCGGGGGAGGAGACCAGCCCGGTCTGCCGGACCATGATGGTGGCCGACTCCGGTAACGGGGTGAGCGCACACCTCGACCCGGCCCGGTGGCTGTTCGTCAACGTCGACCTGACGGTCGTTCTGCACCGACAGCCGCGCGGAGAATGGGTACTGCTGGACGCCGTGACGACCATCGGCCCGGACGGCGCCGCGCTGGCCGCGAGCCGACTGTCCGATCGCGACGGTGCGGTCGGGCAGGGGATGCAGACGCTCGTGGTCACGCCCCGCTGACCGGACCGCTCGTCACGGGTATTCCAACCGGAGGGCCACCTGTCGCACGGCACGATCCATGGCACCATCGGATGGGCGAGCAGTGATCTCGATGAATCAGTGATCTCGACGGATCAGTGATCTCGATGAATCAGTGATTTCGATGAATCAGTGATGCCCATGGATGATGAGGGGTACGTACCGTGTCAATCCGCTTCGGTGCCGTTCTCACGCTCACCGCGTTTCTCGTGGTTCCGATCGCCGGGTCCGCCCCGGCCAGCGCTGAACCGGTCCAATCCGTCCCGGCCAGCGCTGAACCGGTCCGATCCGAGCCGGTCCGATCCGAGCCGGTCCGGTCGGAGCCGGTCCATGCTCAGGACTTCTTCCCCCGGACCATTGCGCTCCCTGACGGTTTCCAGCCGGAGGGCATCGCGATCGACGCACTGCCATACGCGTTCTTCGGGTCTCGCGCCAGCGGCGCGATCTACCGCGCGAACCTGGCCACGGGCGAGGGTACGGTCATCAACGCCGGACCGGGTACCCCGTCGCTCGGCATGAAGGTCGACAATCGCGGGCGGCTCTTCGTCGCCGGTGGCAGCGGCGGCGACGGGCGGGTCGTCAACGCCGTGACCGGCGAACTGTTGGCCAGTTACCGGTTCACCACGTCGCCCAGCTTCGTCAACGACGTGGTACTCACGCCGGGAGCGGCCTGGTTCACCGACTCCACCAACCCGTTCCTGTACCGGGTGCCGCTGGACCGTGCCGGGCGGCTGGCCGCGCCCGAGGAGGTGACCCGGCTGCCGCTGACCGGCGACATCGTGTACGGCAGCGGCATCAACGCCAACGGCATCGCCCGGACCCCGGACGGGAAGGCGCTGCTCATCGTGCAGTCCAACACCGGGAAGCTGTTCCGCGTCGACCCGGCGACCGGCGTCACCCGTACCGTCGACCTCGGCGGCGAACTGCTCACCAACGGCGACGGGCTGCTCCTCGACGGGCACACGCTCTACGTCGTGCAGAACCGGCTGAACAGGGTCGCGGTGTTCCAGCTCGACGACGAGGGCGCGCGGGGTCGACTCGTCACCCGTCTCACCGACCCCGGGTTCGACGTGCCGACCACGGTCGCCGCGTACGGCAAGCGGCTCTACCTGCCGAACGCCCGATTCACCACCACACCGACGCCCACGACGCCGTACACGGCGGTCGCCATCGCGCGGGGGTAGCGCCCGGTTGGCG
>NZ_BOON01000035.1 GCF_016863255.1 Planosporangium mesophilum | reverse complement strand
TCACTGTCCGAACCGCGCAACACCGCCCCCGACTCTCGTCGGGACCAGCAATGCGGGGATTTGGCAGGACGTCCGCAGTAGCGCTCTCGCGCCACGCCGTCCGGTTCCCTGCCGGTCGCTCACACTACCCGATGGTCGTCCCAGCTCCAACCGGATGTGACATCCGCTTGAAGTCGTCACCCCATCTGGCCGCCAGTCGAGGCCGACGCTGTCGCGCCACCCGCCTGGATTGGCCCGCGTCTCCGGAGTTAATCTCCGGCCCACGGGCAGAGAGAAAGTTACGCCCGCCCGGGCATGATCGTCAAATCAGACGACCTTGCGCTGCGTCACATCCGTGACGCCCGGCGGGCGGACCCTTTCTCCAACGCCGACCACGGAAACTTCATTCCCGGCCGACCGCGTCCCGTCCCGTACCGACATCGTCGGCGCGGACCGGACAGCCCCTGTGACAACGCCTGCTCTCCGGGATGCATTCCGGGAGACCCAGCGCTCCCGCCGCGCGGACCAGCCGCACAGACGGAAGAGGCAGAAGGTTCAACACCAGGACCGGAAGAACAATTCCGGCCCAGCGGCCCTGCCACACCGAATCGGCGCGGCTAGGGCCCTTGTCTCAACGCCGCAGCCCCGGAAGGCATTCCCGGCACCGGCCGGAACCGGCACCTCGCGACGCGAAGAATCCAACGCTCACCACCAGGTGCAGTATTCCCCGCTCCGTGTGGGGAGATGGCAACACCGCGGTAGCAAACCGCCGGACCAGATACAACACCGACGCCGGGAGGACAATTCCCGGCCCGGCCGCCCCGAGCGGGCGGCAGACGCCGACACCGTCAAGCCGTGTCGGAGACAGGAAAGGGAACGCCTCCCTGACGGGCGGCATTCCCCCACCCCTGGGCTACCGGACCAGTTCGGCGCCGGCGATCGTCTTCTTCCCCCGGCGCAGGACCAGCCACCGGCCGTGCAGCAGGACGTCGTCGGCTACCGGCGCCTCGGGGTCGCTGACGCGCACGTTGTTGATGTACGCGCCGCCCTCGGCGATCGTCCGCCGTGCCTCGTTCATGCTCGAGACCAGGCCGGCCTCCTTCAGCAGCGCCGCGACCGGCGGCAACGAGCCCTCGATCCGCGCCAGACCGGCCTCGGCCAGCGCCGCCCGCAGCGTCGTCGGGGGCAGCGTGGAAAGGTCACCCCGACCGAAGAGTGCCTTGCTGGCCTCGATGACCGCGCGGGTCTCCTCCTCGCCGTGTACCAGGCGGGTGACCTCCTCGGCCAGGCGCCGCTGGGCGGTCCGGGCCGCCGGCCGTTCGGCGGTCTCCTTCTCCAGTTCGAGGATCTCCTCGCGGTCCAGGAACGTGAAGATTCGCAGCAGCTGGCCGACCGTCGCGTCGTCGACGTTGATGAAGTACTGGTACAGCGCGTACGGGCTGGTCATCTCCGGGTCGAGCCAGAGGTTGCCGCCACCGGTGGACTTGCCGATCTTCTCCCCGGCCGCGTTGGTCACCAGCGGCGTCGCCAGCAGGTGGGCCGACTCGCCGGTGACCCGGCGGATCAGGTCGGTGCCCGCGGTGAGGTTGCCCCACTGGTCGCTGCCGCCGGTCTGCAGGCGGCACCCGTACCGGCGGAACAGCTCCAGGAAGTCCATGCCCTGCAGGATCTGGTAGCTGAACTCGGTGTAACTGATGCCGGCCTCGGAGTTGAGCCGCGCGCTCACCGCGTCCTTGGCGAGCATGTTGTTGACCCGGAAGTGCTTGCCGATGTCGCGCAGGAAGTCGAGCGCAGACAGCCCCTCGGTCCAGTCGAGGTTGTTGACCATCCGGGCGGCGTGCTCGCCCTCGAAGTCCAGGAACGGCTCGATCTGCCCGCGGATCCGGTCGACCCACACGGCGACGGTCTCCCGGGTGTTGAGCACACGCTCGGACTGCGGCCGCGGGTCGCCGATCAGGCCGGTCGCGCCACCGACCAGGGCAAGTGGCCTGTGGCCGGCCAGTTGCAGGCGGCGCACGGTCAGGATCTGTACCAGGTTGCCGACGTGGAGGCTGGGCGCCGTCGGGTCGAAGCCGCAGTAGTAGGTGATCGGTCCACGCGCCATCTCGGCGCGCAGCGCGTCGAGGTCGGTGGAGAGCGCGATCAGGCCGCGCCACTGCAAGTCATCGAGTACGTCGGTCACGTCCGCGATTGTCCCTCATCCGCGGCGGATGGTCCCAACCGGTTTAGTGAAGGGCAGCGGGCTGCTCACCGGGCCGGGCGGGGGCTCAGCTTCGATGATCGCTTCGGCGTGTGCCGCCGGTACTCGCTGACGGTCGGGTCACCCTTGATCCAGAAGCGCCAGGGCGTGTCGTGGCCGCCCGTCACGCCGACCCGGGGGCCGGTGTGGATCAGGTCGTCGGGCACCGGCTCCGTTCCCGGGCGCAGGGTCACCGGCCCACCGCCGAGCAGGTACGTGCCGTAGGCCGCGCCGTCGATACCGAGCGCCGAGCAGAGCCGGGCCGGGCCCCGAGCGAGCTGGCGATCATCGGGGACCCGCAGCCGCCGGCGGGCTCGGGCCGTCTCGATACCGTCGACAACCTCGCCAGCGCGCACGAGGACCGCCGCCGCCTCGTTCTCGGGTCCGCACACGACGTTCATGCACCAATGCATGCCGTAGGTGAAATATGTGTACGCATACCCGGGCGGCCCGAACATCACCGCGTTTCGTGGGGTGCGGCCGCGGTGCGCATGCGAGGCGGGGTCGCCACCGGTGCCGGCGTACGCTTCGACCTCGGTCAGCCGGACCGTCACGTCGCCCGCGGTCAGCAGGCAGCCGAGCAGCCCTCGGGCAGCCTCGTCGGCGGGGCCCGCGAGTAGGTCGGCCAGGTTCTGGCTCACTCACACGCTCCACATTCCAAAGTGCACCCTCGTCAAACCCGACCGCCCATGGCTTGCACCCTCAGACATTGTTTCAGGTCACGGGGCGGCGACCCGGGCCGGCGTCAGCGGCAGCGCGGCTCGTAACGGGCCGGGTTGAGCAGCGCGGCCCGCATCGCGCCGTCGCGGCGCAGGGCCTCGCGCCAGCCTTCGATCGAGGCGTGCGGTACGGACCGCGGGGTGGACCGGTTGAGGTCGAGCAGTACGCGGGACGGGGCGTAGCGGGCGTTACCGGCGCCGGGCCACCGCGGATCGCTCGTGAACGCGGCCACGACCGGCGCCCAGCGGCGACGTGCCCGCATGGTCATATTTCCCTCCGCCGATGCAGCAGTACCGCTCGACAGTAGGCAACCGCACCGGGTTTCGCATCCCGAACGCGGGATGTCGCCCTACCGGGGTACGACCTGCTCCGCGGCCCACTCCCGCCAGGTCTGCAGGCGGTCCTCCACCGCCGCGTACTGCTCGCTCACCGGCGCCGGGCCGGTCGAGCCCGGCGTGGTACGCGCGGCGAGCGCCCCGCGCACCGACAGCACCTCGCGTACCTCGGAGGTCAGGTGCGGGCTGCAGGCGGTCAGGTCGTCGTCGGAGACCTCGTCGAGCGCGCAGTCGCGGGCGGCGCAGATCATCACGAGCTTGCCGGTGATCTCGTGCGCCTCCCGGAACGGCACGCCCCGGCGCACCAGCCAGTCGGCGACCTCGGTGGCCAGGGTGTACCCGCGCGGCGCCGCCTCGGCCAACCGGTCCACCCGTACCGTCATGGTGGAGATCATTCCGGCGAGCGCGGGCAGCACCACCTCGAGGGTGTCGACCGCGTCGAAGACGGGCTCCTTGTCCTCCTGGAGGTCCCGGTCGTACGCCAGCGCCAGCCCCTTGAGCATGGCGAGCACCCCGGCCACGTGGCCGATCAGCCGGCCGGACTTGCCGCGGGCGAGCTCCGCGATGTCGGGGTTCTTCTTCTGGGGCATGATCGACGAGCCGGTGGCGAAGGAGTCGTCGAGCTCGACCCAGCCGAACGACGGCGTGGTCCAGAGCACGACCTCCTCCCCCAGCCGGGACAGGTGCACGCCGGTCAGGGCCGCCACGAACAGGAACTCGGCCACGAAGTCGCGGTCGGAGACGGCGTCGATCGAGTTCGCCGCCGGCGCGTCGAAGCCGAGCTCGTGCGCGACGACGGCCGGGTCGAGCGGCAGCGACGAGCCGGCGAGCGCGCCGGAGCCGAGCGGGGACACGGCGGCCCGGCGGTCCCAGTCGCGCAGCCGGTCGAGGTCGCGCAGCAGCGCCTGGACGTGCGCGAGGAGCTGGTGGCCGAACGTGATCGGCTGCGCCGGCTGCATGTGGGTGAAGCCCGGCGCGGGCGTGTCGATGTGCCGGCCGGCCTGCTCGACGAGCGCGTCGGCCAGCTCCACGATGCGCGCGGCTACGCCGCGGGCGTGGTCGCGCAGGTACAGCCGGAGGTCGGTGGCGACCTGGTCGTTGCGGGAGCGCCCGGCCCGCAGCTTGCCTCCCAGGGTGCCGAGGCGCTCCAGCAGGCCCCGTTCGAGGGCGGTGTGTACGTCCTCGTCCTCGATCCCGGGCCGGAACTCGCCGGCGGCACAGGCCGACTCGAGGTCGTCGAGCGCGGCGAGCATCCGGCCGAGTTCCTCGGCGTCGAGTAGACCGGCGCGGGCCAGCACCCGGGCGTGCGCCCGGGAGGCGGCCAGGTCGTAGGGGGCGAGGCGCCAGTCGAACTGGACGCTCACGCTCAGGCGTGCCAGGGCTTCGGCCGGACCACCGGCGAAGCGGCCACCCCACAGTCGGGTCGGGCCGTCGGTCTGCGTCACGCTCGCGCTCCTTGTTGCGGTGTGTTCGATCCTCACCCGGCCGCACGCCGGGCACGGCGGGCGAATCTTGGTGGGTTCGACACCGGATACGATGCCAAACCCACCAAGATCGCCGGAACCCGGGTCAGCGCTCCAGGCGGGCGTCGCGGGCGGCGGCCAGCCGGCTGGGCAGGCCCCACAGGTCCACGAAGCCCTTGGCCAGCGACTGGTCGAACATGTCGCCCTCGTCGTAGGTGGCCAGGCTGAAGTCGTACAGGCTGGCCTCCGAGCGCCGGCCGGTGACGACGGCGCGGCCACCCTGGAGGGTCAGCCGGATCTCGCCACTGACGTGCGTCTGGGTCTCTGCGATGAACGCGTCGAGGGCCTTCTTGAGCGGCGAGAACCACAGGCCGTCGTAGACCAGCTCGCCCCAGCGCTGGTCGACGTTGCGCTTGAAGCGGGCCACGTCGCGCTCGACGGTGACGTTCTCCAGCTCCTGGTGGGCGGTGATCAGGGCGATCGCGCCCGGCGCCTCGTACACCTCGCGGCTCTTGATGCCCACGAGCCGGTCCTCGACCATGTCCAGGCGGCCCACGCCGTGCTCACCGGCGCGCCGGTTGAGCTCCGCGATGGCCTGGAACGGCGTGACGGTCTCGCCGTCGATGGCGACCGGTACGCCGCCCTCGAAGGTGATCACGACCTCGTCGGCGTCCTTGGGTACCGTCGGGTCCTGGGTGTAGCTGTAGACGTCCTCGATCGGACCGTTCCAGATGTCCTCGAGGAAGCCGGTCTCGACGGCGCGGCCCCACAGGTTCTGGTCGATCGAGTACGGCGACTTGCGCGTCACGTCGATCGGCAGGCCCTTCTCCTCGGCGTACGCAATGGCCTTGTCCCGGGTCCAGGCGAAGTCGCGGGCCGGGGCGATGACCTTGAGGTGGGGGGCGAGGGAGCCGATGCCGACCTCGAAGCGCACCTGGTCGTTGCCCTTGCCGGTGCAGCCGTGGGAGACGATCGTGCCGCCGTGCGTGCGGGCCGCCGCGACGAGGTGCCGCACGATCAGCGGCCGGCTCAGCGCCGACACCAGCGGGTAGCGGTCCATGTAGAGGGCGTTGGCGCGCAGCGCCGGCAGGCAGAAGTCGGCGGCGAACTCGTCGCGCGCGTCGACGACCTCGGCCTCGGCGGCGCCGCAGTCGAGCGCCCGCTGGCGGATGACGTCCATGTCCTCGCCGCCCTGCCCGACGTCGACGGCCACCGCGATGACCTCGGCGCCGGTCTGTTCGGCCAGGTACGGAATGGCGACGGAGGTGTCCAGCCCTCCGGAGTATGCGAGCACGACCCGGTCGGTCACGACGGGCTCCCTTCAGATATCTCTTGAGACAGGTGCGGGCCGCCGGGAGCGGCTGCGGATTCGGTACCGGCGGGGTCGGCCGTGGAGTCGGTACGGCCCCAGGTGGTGAGTTTGGCGGCCAGCGTGGGGCCGCCGGTGACGTCCCGGGAGACGACGAGGATCGTGTCGTCCCCGGCGATCGTGCCGACCACGTCCGGCAGGCCCGAGCGGTCCAGGGCGCTGGCGAGGAACTGGGCGGCACCGGGCGGGGTGCGCAGGACGACGAGGTTGCCGCTGGCGTCGGCGCCGGTGAGCAGTTCGCGCAGCAGGCGTACCAGACGGGCCGGCGCCTGCTCGGCCTGGCGCAGCGGCCGGTTGCCGTCCTCAGGGATAAGGTACGC
The DNA here is from genome assembly GCF_016863255.1 of Planosporangium mesophilum. Taxonomy (GTDB): domain Bacteria; phylum Actinomycetota; class Actinomycetes; order Mycobacteriales; family Micromonosporaceae; genus Planosporangium; species Planosporangium mesophilum. The sequence continues at coordinate 135,388 of NZ_BOON01000035.1, read as the reverse complement.
CCCGCCGACCTTGACCGCGCCGAGTTCCTCCAGGTCACGCGAGAGCGTGGCCTGGGTGACCTGGGTGCCCTCGGCCGCCAGCAGCTCGGCGAGCTCGGTCTGGGAGTGCACCGGGCGCTGCCGGATGAGCCCCACGATGCGGGCGTGGCGGGCGGCTCGGGTCTGCGGTGCGGCGGTCATGACAGCAGCCACGTCAGCAGGGCCTTCTGCGCGTGCAAACGGTTCTCTGCCTCGTCCCAGGCGGCGCTGGCGTCGAGGACGTCGCCGGTGATCTCCTCACCGCGGTGGGCCGGCAGGCAGTGCAGCACGACCACGTGCGGCTTGGCGCCGGCGAGGAGGTCGGCGTTGATCTGGTACGGCAGGAACGGCGTGATCCGGTCCAGCCCGTCGTCCTCCTGCCCCATCGAGGTCCAGCAGTCGGTGGCGACCACGTCGGCGCCGGCCACCGCCGCGCCCGCGTCGTGGCCCACCTCGACCGATCCGCCGGTGGTGGCCGCGATCTGTGCGGCCTTCGCCACGACGGCGGGGTCGGGGTCGAACCCGGCCGGGCCGGCCAGCCGTACGTGCATGCCGGCGGTCGCGCCGGCGAGCAGGTACGAGTGGGCCATGTTGTTGGCGGTGTCGCCGAGGTAGGCCAGCGTGCGGCCGGCCGTTGCACCGAGCCGCTCGCGGATCGTGAGCAGGTCGGCCAGCAGCTGGCACGGGTGGAAGCCGTCGGTGAGCGCGTTGACGACCGGTACCGAGGAGGCCGCCGCCAGTGCGGCCAGCCGGGCGTCGGCGTGCGAACGGATGACGATGGCCCCCACGTACCGCGAGAGCACCCGGGCGGCGTCCTCGATCGTCTCGCCGCGGCCGAGGTGGGTGCTCTGCGCGTCGATGATGATCGCGTGCCCACCCAGCTCGGCGATGCCGGCCTCGAACGAGGTGCGGGTACGCATGCTCTGCTTTTCGAAGATCACCGCGACCGACTGCGGGCCCGCGAGGGGGCGCCGGGCGAACCGGTCGGCCTTCAGCGTGGCCGCGAGGTCGAGCACGGCGGCCTGCTCGGCCGGGCTCAGGTCGTCGTCGCGCAGGAAGTGGCGGGTCACTTCGCCGCCTCCAGGGCTGCGGGCAGCGCGGCGACGAAGGCGTCGGCCTGCGCAGGCGTAAGGATCAGCGGCGGGGCCAGTCGGATCACCCCGGGCTGGACCGCGTTGGCGAGGAAACCGGCGCCGGTCAGGGCGGCAGCGACCGCACCGGCGACCGGCTCGGCGAGCACGACGCCCAGCAACAGCCCGGCACCCCGGACCTCGGCGACCAGCGGATGCCCGAGCGCCTCGACGCCGTCGCGCAGCCGCTCGCCGACCCGCTTGACGTGCTCGAGCAGGTGCTCGGACTCGATCGTGTCCAGCACCGCGAGCGCGGCCGCACAGCAGACCGGGTTGCCACCGAAGGTACTGGCGTGGCTGCCCGGGCCGAGCAGCGTCGCCGCCTCGCCGAAGGCCAGGCACGCGCCGATCGGCAGCCCGCCGCCGAGCCCCTTCGCCAGGGTCACCACGTCCGGAGCCACGCCCTCGGCCTGGAAGGCGTACCAGTACCCGGTACGCCCGATGCCGGTCTGCACCTCATCCAGGGCGAGCAACGCGCCGTGCCGTGCGGTGATCTCGCGGGCGGCGGTGAGGTACCCCGCCGGGGGTACGACCACTCCGCCCTCGCCCTGGATCGGCTCCAGGATGACCATCGCGGTCTGGTCGGTGACGGCGGCGGCGAGGGCGTCGACGTCGCCGTACGGCACGTGCTGCACGTCCGGCGGCAGCGGCGCGAACGGGTCGCGCTTGGCCGGCTGCCCGGTCAGCGCCAGCCCCGCCATGGTCCGGCCATGGAACGCACCCTGAGCGGCCACGATGTGGGTGCGGCCGGTGCGCCGGGAGATTTTGAAGGCGGTCTCGTTGGCCTCGGCGCCGGAGTTGGCGAAGAACACCGCGCCGGGACGGTCACCGGCGAGCGCCAGCAGCCGCTCGGCGAGCGCACCGGCCGGCGGCGAGGCGTACAGGTTGGACACGTGCCCGAGCGTGGAGATCTGCTCGGTGACGGCCTTGACCACGGCCGGATGGGCGTGGCCGAGCGCGTTGACGGCGATCCCGCCGACGAAGTCCAGGTAGGACCTGCCGTCCTCGTCGACGACGACGGCACCCTCACCGCGGACCAGCGCCAGCGACGGTGCCCCGTACGTGTTCATGACGGCGGAGGTCCACCGGTCCATGACTGTCATGACGGCACCACCATCGTTCCGAACCCTTCTTCGGTGAACACTTCGAGCAGGATCGAGTGCGGTACCCGGCCGTCGACGACGTGCGCGGCCGGTACCCCGCCCTTGACCGCGCGCAGGCAGGCCTCCATCTTGGGCACCATCCCGGCGCTCAGCGTGGGCATCAGCGCGTCCAGTTCGGCGGCGGTGAGCTGGGTGATCAGGCTGTCGGTGTCGGGCCAGTTCGCGTACAGGCCCTCGACGTCGGTGAGCACGACCAGCTTGCGCGCCCCGAGCGCGACCGCCAAGGCCGCCGCGGCGGTGTCGGCGTTGAGGTTGTGCAGGACGCCGTCGGCGTCGAGCGCCACGGTGGACACGACCGGGATCCGGCCGGCGCCGACCAGGTCGATGATCGCGGACGTGTTGACCTCGGCGACGTCGCCCACCTGGCCCACGTCGACCGGCTCGCCCTCCACGAACGCGGTCCGGCGTACCGCCGTGAACAGCTGCGCGTCCTCACCGGACATGCCGACCGCGAACGGCCCGTACCCGTTGATGAGGTTGACCAGCTCCCGGCCGACCTGGCCGACGAGGACCATCCGGACCACGTCCGCCGCCTCGGGCGTGGTGACCCGCAGGCCGCCGCGGAACTCACTCTCGATATCGAGGCGCCCCAGCATCGACGAGATCTGCGGCCCGCCGCCGTGCACGACGATGGGCTTGATCCCCACGTACCGGAGAAAGACCATGTCGGCGGCGAACGCCCGCTTGAGCTCCTGGTCGACCATGGCGTTGCCGCCGTACTTGACCACCACGGTCGCGCCGTGGAATTCGGTCAGCCACGGCAGGGCCTCGATCAGCGTGGTCGCCTTGCCCAGGGCGATGCCCAGATCCCGCCCGTTCATGACGAGTACGCCGAGTTCTCGTGCACGTAGCCGAGCGACAGGTCGTTGGTCCAGATGGTCGCTTCCTGGTCACCGGCGTGCAGGTCGACGCGGACGTGTACCTTGCGGCCGGTCAGGTCGACCTTGCCCCGGTCGTCGCCGGCGGCGCCGCCACGGCAGATCCACACCCCGTTGATCGCGACGTCGAGCGCGTCCGGGTCGAACTCGGCGGCGGTGGTACCGATCGCGCCGAGGATCCGCCCCCAGTTGGGGTCGTTGCCGAAGAACGCGCACTTGACCAGGTTGTTGCGGGCGATCGACCGGCCCACCTCGACGGCGTCGGTCTCGCTCGCGGCGCCGGTCACCTCGATGCTGATGTCCTTGGTGGCGCCCTCCGCGTCGGACAGCAGCTGCTGGGCCAGGTCGTGGCAGGCGGCGGTCACCGTGGCGGTCAGCTCCTCGGGTGACGGCTCGATCCCGGAAGCGCCGCTGGCCAGCAGCAGGACCGTGTCGTTGGTCGACATGCAGCCGTCGGAGTCGATCCGGTCGAAGGTGACCCGGCACGCCTCGCGCAGCGCGGCGTCGAGGGTCTCCGAGTCGGCCACCGCGTCGGTGGTGAGCACGCAGAGCATGGTGGCGAGGGCGGGCGCGAGCATGCCGGCGCCCTTGGCCATGCCGCCGACGGTGTACCCCTCACCGGCCTGGACGGTCGTCTTGGGCCGGGTGTCCGTCGTCATGATCGCTTCCGCGGCGGCGGCACCGCGGTCGCGGGCGAGCCCGCGTACGGCCGCGTCGACGCCGGGCAGCAGCTTGCCCATCGGCAGCCGCTCGCCGATCAGGCCGGTCGAGCAGACCGCGACGTCGGCGGCACCGAACGGCTGCCGGGAGGCGGCGGTCAGCGCGGCCGCGACGCGCTCGGCGGTGCGGTGGGTGTCCTGGAAACCCTGCGAGCCGGTACAGGCGTTGGCACCGCCGGAGTTGAGCACGACCGCGCGCACGATGCCGGAGCGCAGGACCTGCTGGCTCCACAGCACCGGCGCGGCCTTGACCCGGTTGCTGGTGAACACACCGGCAGCGGTGGCGTCCGGCCCGTCGTTGACGACGAGCGCCAGGTCCGGGCTGCCCGACGGTTTGAGCCCGGCGGTCACGCCGCCCGCCCGGAACCCCTTCGGGCTGGTGACGGTCATGGAGCGACTCCGTTCGCGGTCAGGCCCGCCGTCTCCGGCAGGCCGAGCATCAGGTTGGCGCACTGGACGGCCTGGCCGGCCGCGCCCTTGCCGAGGTTGTCGATCGCGGACGTCACGATCAGCCGGCCCGAGTCGCGGTCCACGGTGCCCTGGAGGTGGCAGGCGTTCGACCCGAAGGTGGCGGCCGTGTGCGGCCACAGGCCCTCGGGGAGGACCCGGACGAAGTGCTCGCCCGCGTACGCGTCCAGCAGCACCTGCCGTACGTCGGCTGCTCCGGTGGCGACGGCGGTGACGGTCGACAGGATGCCGCGGGGCATCGGCGCGAGGACCGGGGTGAACGACAGCGTCCGGGCGCCGGTCGCCTGCTTGATCTCGGGGGTGTGCTGGTGTGCGCCGACCTTGTACGGGCTCAGGTCCCCCATCACCTCGCTGCCGAGCAGGTTCGCCTTGGGCGACTTGCCGGCCCCCGAGGTACCGGAGGCGGCCACCACCACGACGTCGTCCGGGCTCGCGATACCGGCGGCGAGGAGCGGGGCGAGCGCGAGGGTGGTGGCTACGGCGTAGCAGCCGGTGGCGGCGGTTCTCGTGGACTCCGCGATCTTCGCGCGCTGGCCGGGCAACTCGGGAAGGCCGTAGGTCCAGGTACCGGCGTGGGCTCCCGGGTAGTAGCCGCTCCAGGCGTCCGCGTCGACGAGCCGGTGGTCGGCGCCGAGGTCGACGAGCTTGGTCTGGGCCGGCAGTTGCGCTGCCACCGCCGCCGACTCCCCGTGCGGCAGGGCGAGGAACACCAGGTCGGCCTCTGCGAGGGCGGCGGGGTCGGTCGGCGCGAGGACGTGGTCGGCCAGGGTCGTCAGGTGCGGGTGTACCGCGCCCAGACGGGCACCCGCCTGGCTCTGGCCGGTCGCGACGGCCAGCTCGAAGTGCGGGTGGCCGTCGATCAGCCGCAGCAGCTCGCCACCGGCGTACCCGCTGGCTCCGGCGACCGCGATTCGTATGCCCATACCGCCTCCTGCATGACTATGCGATCGACTGTATAGGCGTGCGCATAAGGGTGCAACCGGTTATAACCCATGGTGACCAGTGACACGACAAGATCGCCACAACCTCCGCAAGGCCGCGGCCTCGGGGGTGCTCCGAGGCGACGACCTCGGGCACGTGGCGAGTCAGTCGGTGGAGTCGAGCGCGCGGGAGAGCTGGGCCCGGTTACGCACGCCGAGCCGCCGGTACAGACGGGTCAGGTTGGCCTCGACCGCCTTGATCGACAGGAACATCGCCCGGGCGATCTCCCGGTTGGTGGCTCCCCCGCGTACCAACTCGACGATGCGCCGCTCGGTCTCGGACAGACCGGCACCGCGACCGCCGTCCAGCCGGGCCAGCTCCGCCGAGGCGACGGCCAGCAACGGCGCCGCCTCCGCCGCGGCGTACCGGCGGACCGCCTCGGTCAGCGCCGCCCGCGCCGCGCCCCGGCGGTGCGCCCGGCGCTCCAGACCGCCCAGCGCGTGCCAGGCCCGCGCGACCTCCAGCGGGTACGGGTGGTCGCCCCACTTCTCGATCGCCCGCACCAGCGACTCGGCGGCCTCGCGGGGGTCGCTCGCTGCGGACAGCACCGCCCCGGCGCGGGCCAGGCCGAGCATGGCGACGTCGCGGCCCAGCCGCTCGGCGGAGCGCTGCACCTCGGCGAGGATCTCGGCCGCCTCGCCGCGCGCGCCCGAGGCGACCAGGGACTCGATGAAGTCGGCATGCCACGGGATGTTGCCGGGGTCGAGCCGCCCCTCGCGCTGCTCGAGCACCCAGGCCTGGCGCATCACGTCGGCGGCCGCCATCGGGTCGCCGCGCAGCATGTACAGCATGCCCTGGGTGGCGTACGCCCCCTTGAGCCAGTCCTCGTCGCCGGTGTCCTGGATGGCGCGCACCGCCTGCTCCAGGTAGACCGCCGCCTGCTCGGCGGTGCCGCCGAACAGCTCACCGAGCCCGGCCACCACCAGCCCGGGTCCGGGCGTGGTCTCCACGTCGGTGTACAGACGGGCGCAGTACCGGCCGGTGGTCAGGGCGTCGGCGCAGCGGCCGGCCCGCCAGTACATCCCGGTGGCCGCGACCAGGATGACCGCCAGGTCGTGCACCGTGCCGGAGCTCTCCACCGCGGCGCGCAGCGACTCGACGCGCCGAATCGCCTCGGCCATGTCGCCGCGGAACTGCCACCTCATCGCCGCCCACTGCCGGGCCGCGACAACCGACCGGGTCAACGGCAGCCCGGCGGTCAGCTCGGCGGCGCGCTCGAGCATCTCGTCGCCCTCGGGACCTTCGATGATATTGCCCCGCCAACCGAGCGCCTCGACCAGGCGCAGCCGGTCGCCGGCCTGCACGGCGGTCTCCTCGGCGCGCTTGAGCTCGGCCAGCGCGGCCTCGACGTCCCGGTCGTAGTAGGCCTTGACCGCCCGGTACAGCCGCACCCGGGCCAGCAGTTCGGGGTCGTCCGCGGCGTCGCGGAAGGCCGCGTCCAGCAGCGGCGCCACGCCCGACTTGTCCTGACCGGCGAGGTCGAACAGCAGCAGCCGCGCGCCGACCCGGGTACGCGGATCGGTGGCCGTCTCCAGCGCGGCGGTCGCGTACCGGGTGGCGTCGGCGGGAGAGCCCGCGTCGAACGCGTGCTCGGCGGCCGCCAGCCGGCGCGCCGCGGCGAGGCCGGGCTCGGACGCCGGGGTACGCGCGGCCGCGAGCGCGGCGAGGTCCGCGGCGGTCGCCGGGGCGCCGCGCAGCCGCGCCACCGACGCGGCCTCGGCCAGCGTCCCCGCCAGCGACTCGTCCGGCTCGGGCCGGGCCTGTGCCAGGTGCCGGGCCCGCTCCACCGGGTCGCTGACCGCCTCAGCGAGCAGTTCGTGGGCCCGGCGCCGCTCGACCGGGCTCGCGTCGGCGTACACCATCTCGCGCAGCAGTGGATGGGTGAACGTCACCGCGTCGCCGTCCACCGAGATCACCCCGGCGCAGGCCGCGTCGGAGAGCTCCGCCTCGACGGCGACGCCGCAGTGCTCCAGCAGTGACCGGGTCGGCCGGGCGGTCGCCGCCGCCACCAGCAGCGCCGGCCGGGCGTACCCGGGCAGCGTGGCGATCCGGGCGGCGAGCAGCGACCGCAGCCGGTCGGGCACTGGCAGCGGCGCGGCCGGCGAGTCCTGATCGCGCTCGCGCAGCGCCCGCCCCAGCTCCACGGCGAACAGCGGGTTGCCGCCGCTGGCGGTGTAGACCCGGTCCAGCCGGCTGCGCGGCACGGGGCCGCCCAGCCTGGACCGCAGCAGGTCGGCCACGTCGGACTCGGGCAGCGGCGGGACGGCGAGTTCCAGGCACCCGGGCGGGCACAGGTCGAGGGCGGCCGGGGCACCGCCGTCGGTCACCCGCTCGGCGGCGAGCACCCGCGCCGCCACGTTGCCCAGCCGCCGGGTGACGAAGCGCAGCACGCCCGCGCTCGGCTCGTCGATCCACTGCACGTCGTCGAGGACCAGCCACACCGGCCGGTCGGCGGCGAGCACGCGGACCAGTTCCAGCACGGCCAGCCGGACGGCGAGCTGGTCGTGCGCGGTGTCCGGTAGCGCGCTACGCAGCAGCGCCCCATCCAGCGCCGCGCGTAGATGTGCCGGAAGTTCGCCGGCGTACTCGTCGAGCACGCCGTCGAACAGGTCGACCAGTGCGAGGTAGGGCAGTTCGGCTTCGGCTTCAGCGGCGTTGGCGCGCAGGACCAGGGCGGGGTCGGCGTCCGCGGCGAGGGCCTGCAGGATGGTGGATTTGCCGATCCCCGCCGGCCCGTACAGCAGGACGCTGCCGCCGGCGGCGAGCCGGGCACGGGCCTGGTCGAGGATCTCGCCGCGGCCGATGGGGGTGGACGGCCGGGTATTCACCACGGTTGCGAGTCTGCCTCCATCAGGGGTGCTCACGCGAGTCTCCCCGGCAGTTTGTTTACGCAGCGCGACTCTCGGTACACGCTCACCTACTCAACCCTTGACCCGGCGACCGGCCCGCCACACCCCGGTGATGTGGGCGGGCTGGGCGAGAACGGCGATGTCGGCGAGCGGATCCGCGTCGAGTACGAGCACGTCGGCGTCGTACCCGGGGGCGAGCAGGCCCGAACGGGGCGCCTGCGGCCCCAGCGTGGCCGGAGCGGCGGCGGTCGCGGCCTCGATCGCTTCGAGCGGGCTGAACCCCGCCTCCACCAGCAAGGAAAGCTCGCGCCCGTGGCGTCCCCACGAGGCGGGCAGGTCCGAGCCGCTGACGGAGAGGTCCGTACCCATCACCACGGTGACGCCGGCCTCCCGGGCGAGCGCGACGGTATCGGCGTGGCGCTCCGCGATCGCGGCGAGCTTGGCCACGGCGAACGCCGGCGCCGCTCCGCTGTCGACGATCTCCTGCACGATGGTGCGGGTCGGTACGAGGATCGCGCCGCACTCGCGCATCGCGTCGGCGGCCTCCTCGTCGAGGTAGGTGCCGTGCTCGATGGTGCGTACCCCGGCCTCGAGCGCCGCCATGATGCCCGGCTTGCCGTGGCAGTGCGCGGCGACGACCCGTTCGGCCATGCCGGCGACCTCGACGATCGTCGTGAGTTCGGCGAGCGTGAACTGCTGGTGGATGGGATGGTCCACTTCAGACAGTACGCCGCCGGAGGCACACACCTTGATGACCTTCGCGTCGTTGCGTAACTGCTCGCGTACCGCGCGGGCACACTCGGCCGGACCGTCGGCCAGCCGGAAATCGCCCACCTCGGCCACCCACGGCAGCGGATATCCATGCAGGTCACCGTGGCCGCCGGTGGTCGACAGCACCGCTCCGGCGGCGTAGATGGCCGGCCCTTCGATGCTGCCCTCGGCCACCGCCCTGGCCAGGTGCACACCGAGGCCACCGACCTCGCGCACGCTGGTCACGCCGGCGTCGAGCGCGGCGCGCAGGTCCGTCGTGGTCCGCGCGGCGCGCAGCGCCACCGGCAACTGCGGCACCAGGGACAGGTCGAGCGAGCGTACGCCGAGCAGGTGCACGTGTGCGTCCCAGAGGCCGGGCATGACGGTGGCCGCGCGGGTCACCGTGGCGTCAGGCGCAGCGGGGGCGCCGGCTGCCGGCCCGGCGTAGGAGATTGTCGGCCCGTCAAGGATGACGGCGGCGTTCCGCACCGGTTCGCCCTGACCGGGGATCATCAGTTCGGCTTCGATACGGTGCACGTGATCACCCTACCGTGCGGTTATACACGTCGATCCAGGAGAAGTCGTCAGTATGAACGACTTCTCCTGGATCGACGAATCTGATCCCTGCGTGGGTGGAGCGTCACGCTCCGCGCAGGGTCGCGCCCACCCGCTCGGCGGCGAGGGCCACCGCGGCGTCGCGGGCGGCCACCGCCTCCTCGACGGTGAGGGTACGGTCCGGCGCGCGGAACGTCAGCTTGTACGCCAGGCTCTTGCGCCCGGAGCCGAGCTGCTCGCCGGTGTACACGTCGAACAGCCGCACCCCTTCCAGCAGCTCACCCGCGCCGTCGACCAGCGCCGACTCGACGCTGGCCGCCGGGGTGGCCCGGTCGACCACGAGCGCGACGTCGATGAGGGCCGGCGGGAAGCCGGAGATCGGCGGCGCGTCGGTCACGCCGGGCAGCGGTACCGCATCGAGGTTGATCTCCATGGCCGCGGTCCGCCGGGGCAGGTCGAGCGCGGCGCAGGCCTGCGGGTGCAGCTCACCGGCGTGCCCGACGACCGTGCCGTCGACCAGGATCTCGGCGCCACGGCCGGGGTGCCACGGGGCGTACGCGGCGGCCCGCACCTCGGCGGTGTGCCCCGCCGCCGCCACGACCAGGCGGGCCGCCTCGATGGCGTCCGACCAGTCACCGGCCCGGCCCCCGCCCCACCATCCGGCGGGCTCGATCTCGCCGGCCAGCACCGCGGCGACGTGCCACGGCTGGTCCGGTACGAACGCGTTGGCCCGCACCAGGTCCTCGTCGTCGGGTCGCCGGTCCACGCCCATGCTCGGCGGCGTGCCCTGCGCCGACGTCGGGTGGAACACCATCGCGATCTCGTACAGCGCGACGTCGCGGTGGCCCCGGCCGATGTTGCGCCGCAGCGTGGCGAGCAGCGGCGGGAGCAGCGTGGTCCGAAGCTCCGGCTCCTCCTCGGAGATCGGGTTGCGCAGCCGCACGGCCTGCCGCCGGGGGTCGTCGGCGGGGATGCCGAGCGCGTCGAGGGTCTCCTGCCCGACGAAGGGGTAGTTGACCGTCTCGACGTAGCCCGCCTCGGCGAGCGTCCGGCCGACCGTACGGCGGCGGCGCTGGGTCGCGGTGAGGCCGCGCCCGGGCGGGGCGACCGGCAGCTCCGTCGGCACCTTGTCGTACCCGTCGAGCCGGATCACCTCCTCGGCCAGGTCCGCCGGGTCGGTGAGGTCGGGCCGCCAGGTCGGCGGGGTGACCAGCAGCCGGTCGTCGTCCCGCTCGACCGCGCAGCCCACCTCGGTGAGCAGCTCGACGACCCGCTCTCCCGGGTAGTCCACGCCGGCGGTACGGGCCGGCAGGTCGGCCGGCATCGCGATCGGGGCGGGCGGGGCGACCGCGTACACGTCGGTCACCCGCTCGTCGACGGTGCCGCCGCCGTACTCGGTGAGCAGCGCCGCCGCCCGCGCGATGGCGACCGGGGTGAGCTGCGGGTCCACCCCGCGCTCGAAGCGCTTGCTCGCCTCGCTGGGCAGCTTGTGCCGGCGCGCCGTACGAGCAACCGTGACCGGATCCCAGTGCGCCGCTTCGAAAAGAAGGTCCACGGTTCCAACGGAGACTTCGGTATTGGCTCCTCCCATGACAGCCGCCAGCGAGATCACACCGGTGGCGTCGGCGATGACCAGGTCCTCGGGGTCGAGCTTCCGGTCGGCACCGTCCAGGGTGGTCAGCCGCTCGCCGGGGCGGGCCCGGCGTACGACCAGCTCGCCGGAGATGCGGCCCAGGTCGAAGGCGTGCATCGGCTGACCGAGCTCGAGCATCAGGTAGTTGGTGATGTCGACGGGCAGCGAGATGGAGCGGATGCCGGCGAGGGTGAGCCGCCGCTTCATCCACGCCGGGCTCTCCGCGATCGGGTCGGTCCCGCGGACGGCGACCGCGGTGAACCGGTCGCAGCCGGCCGGGTCCTCGACCTTGATCGGGTAGCCCGGCTCCTCGCTGGTCAGCGGGAGCACCGCGGCGGCCGGGTCGCGGTAGGCGACGCCGAGCGAGTGCGACAGCTCCCGGGCGACGCCGCGCATGGACAGGCAGTACCCGCGGTCCGGGGTGATCGCCAGCTCGACGACGACCTCGTCGAGGCCGACCACCGGCCGGGCGTCCACGCCGGGGGCGGCGTCGGTGTCCGGCGGCAGCACGATGATGCCGGAGTGGTCGTCGCCCAGGCCCAGCTCGCGGGCGGAGCAGATCATGCCGTTGGAGACGTGCCCGTACGTGCTGCGCGCGGCGATCTCGAAGCCGCCCGGCAGCACGGCACCCGGCAGCGAGACCACGACGAGGTCGCCCTCGGCGAAGTTGCGGGCGCCGCACACGATCCCCTGGGGTTCGGCGTTGCCGACGTCGACCAGGCAGTACCGGATGGGCTTCTTGAAGCCGGTCAGCTCCTCGATCGAGGACACCCGGCCGACCACCAGCGGGCCGGTGACGGTCTCGCGCAGGTCCTGGATCTCCTCGACCTCCAGCCCGACCCGCACGAACGCCTTCTCCAGCGCGTCGGTGTCGAGGTCGGCCGGCAGGTCGACGTACTCGCGCAGCCACGAGAGGGGTACCCGCACCTCAGACCTCCATTCCGAACGCGCGGCTGAACCGCACGTCGCCTTCGACCATGTCGCGCATGTCGGCGGCGCCGTGGCGGAACTGCAGCGCCCGCTCGATGCCGATGCCGAACGCGAAGCCGGAGTACTCGTCCGGGTCGATGCCGCAGGCGACCAGCACCCGGGGGTTGACCATGCCGCAGCCGCCCCACTCGACCCAGCGCGGCCCGTCGCGGTGCTGCGGGAACCACACGTCGAACTCGGCCGACGGCTCGGTGAACGGGAAGTACGAGGGCCGCCAGCGGGTACGCACGTCCTCGCCGAGCATCGTCTTCGCGAAGTGGTCGATCGTGCCCTTGAGGTGGGCCATCGTGATCCCCTTGTCCACGACCAGGCCCTCGACCTGGTGGAAGACCGGGGTGTGGGTGGCGTCCAGCTCGTCGGTGCGGTAGACCCGGCCCGGGCAAACGATGTAGATCGGCGGCTTGCGGGTGAGCATCGTGCGCGCCTGCACCGGCGAGGTGTGGGTGCGCAGCACCAGCTCGCGCTCGGCCGGGTCGACGTAGAAGGTGTCCATCATCGAGCGGGCCGGGTGGTCCTTGCTGATGTTGAGCGCGTCGAAGTTGTACCAGTCCAGCTCGACCTCGGGCCCCTCGGCGACCTCGTAGCCCATGCCGACGAACAGGTCGCTGATGCGCTCCATGACGGTGGTCAGCGGGTGCCGGGCACCGCGCGGCCGCCGCGTGGTCGGCAGCGTGACGTCGACGGTCTCCTCGAGCAGGACCCGGCGCTCCCGGTCCGCCACGAGCTGGGCGTGCCGGGCGTCGAACGCGGCCGAGACGGCGGTACGGGCGGCGTTGACGCGCTTGCCGGCGTCGGACTTGGCGTGCGGCGGCAGCGCGCCGATCTCGCGGCGGGCCAGCGACACCGGTGCCCGGTCGCCGAGGTGCAGATGCTTGATCGACGCGAGCGCGTCGAGGTCGCCGGCGTCGGCGAAGGCCTTCTCCGCAGCCGTGACGGCCTCGTCGAGGGCCGCCTGATCGAGCAGGGCGACCTGCTTCGGGTCGTACGGATCGTTTCGATAACTCACGGCAAAGGGCTCTCTTCCCCTGAAAACAACCGGACAGAGTCTAGGGCGCGCGGCTTCGCCGCAGCCCGCCGGTGTTCGCGAAGAGAGCGTGGAGGAAGAATCAGCCCCGTCGCCCGCCGCCACCGGCGGGCTGGCTAAACAAGTGCCTCATCGGGATGTCCCCTCCGTACGCTGCGCTCTGGCGCAAGAGTACAGGCAGACGGCTGCGGCAGCAGCCAGGTTCAGGCTCTCGGCACGGCCGTAGATCGGCACCCGTACCCGGGCGTCCGCGGCGTCGGCGAGCTGCGGCGGCAGCCCGTGCGCCTCCGAGCCGAACAACCAGGCGGTGGGCTGTGCCAGCGGTACGTGGTCGAGGTCCTGCGCGCCGTAGGCGTCGGCGGCGTAGACGGTCAGACCCGCGGCCCGGATCCGTTCCACGACCGCCAGCGGATCGTCGTCCCGGACGACGTCGACGTGGAACAGGCTGCCGGCGGAGGCCCGCACGGACTTGCCGTTGTACGGGTCGACGGCGTCCCCGGCGAACACGACGGCGCCGGCGCCGGCCGCGTCGGCGGTGCGCAGCACGGTCCCGGCGTTACCGGGATCGCGGATGCCGGCCAGGACGGCGACGAGTCGGGGCTGGTGGGACAGCGCCTCGGCCAGCGGTACGTCCACGAACTCGCAGACGGCGACCAGGCCCTGCGGCGTGACGGTCTCGGCCAGCGCGGCGAGCGCGTCGTCGGTGACCGGCGAGCTCCGGACACCGGACCGCTCCGCCGCCTCGACGAGGTCCGCGTACCGCGAAGCGGCCTCCAGGGTCGTGAACAGTTCCACGACGACGCCCTCGGCCAGCGCCTCCCGTACCGCCTGCGGCCCCTCGGCGAGGAACCGGCGCTCCTGCATGCGCTCCCGACGGCGCTGCAGGCGCCGGGCAGCAACGACCCGGGGCGTGCGCGTGGTGTACGGCTCGACCCCGGGTCGTGTGTGCATGATCGATCAGGCGGCGGCGACGGCCTTGCGGGCCACCTCGACGAGGCCGGCGAACGCCTTGTCGTCGGTCACCGCCAGGTCTGCCAGGATCTTGCGGTCGACGTCGATGCCGGCCAGCCGCAGACCCTGGATCAGACGGTTGTACGTCATGCCGTTCGCCCGAGCGGCGGCGTTGATACGGGTGATCCACAGTTGCCGGAAATCACCCTTGCGGTCGCGCCGGTCCCGGTAGGCGTACTGCATCGAGTGCAGCATCTGCTCCTTGGCCTTGCGGTACAGCCGCGAGCGCTGCCCGCGGTAGCCGCTGGCGGCCTCAAGGACGGTACGGCGCTTCTTCTGGGCGTTTACAGCCCGCTTGACGCGTGCCACGGTTCGTACTCCTCATCAAGGACCGGCCCGGTGGGCGGGCCGGTCGAAGTGGTTCTCGTCAGTTGGTGGCGCGCCTGTCAGAGGCCCAGCAGCTTCTTGATCCGCTTCGTCTCGACCTTGTCGAGCTCCACGTTGCCAGTCATGCGGCGGGTGACCTTGGAGGACTTGCCCTCCAGAAGGTGGCGCTTGCCGGCCGGCTCACGGAGGATCTTGCCCTTAGCCGTGACCTTGACCCGCTTGGCCATGCCGCTGTGGCTCTTCATCTTCGGCATTGAAACTGCTTCTCCCCTACTGTTCGCCCGCACCGCGGTCTGCGGTGGCCGCGGCGTTGACCGTCTCTGCCTGCGGGGCCGGTGCCTCGTCGGCAGTCGCCTCCCGGTGCGTCGCCTTCGCGGCCGCGGCGGCGGTCTTCGCCTCCGCCGACGCGGTCGCCTTCGCCTCGGAGGCGGCGACCTTGGCGTCGGACGCGGCGACCTTCGTCGCGCGGTGCGGCGCCAGCACCATGATCATGTTACGGCCGTCCTGCTTGGGACTGGCCTCGACAAACCCCAGCTCCGCGATCTCTTCGGAGAGCCTGCGCAGGAGCCGGAAACCCAGCTCCGGGCGGCTCTGCTCCCGGCCGCGGAACATGATCGTCACCTTGACCTTGTCACCAGCCTTGAGGAACCGTACGACGTGACCCTTCTTGGTCTCGTAGTCGTGCGGGTCGATCTTCGGCCGGAGCTTCATCTCCTTGATAACGGTCTGCTGCTGGTTACGCCGGGCCTCGCGCGCCTTCAGTGCACTCTCGTACTTGAACTTGCCGAAGTCCATGAGCTTGCACACTGGCGGGCGGGCCAGGGGCGCAACTTCGACCAGGTCCAGATCGACGTCCGCGGCCAGCTGAAGGGCACGCTCCAGCGGGACGATACCCACCTGCTCACCCTCCGGGCCGACCAGCCGGACCTCTCGTGCCCGGATCTGCTCGTTGACGCGTGGCTCGGTGCTGATGTGGCCTCCTAAAGTCAATGTCTTTGCAGTTTTGTCAGGCCTTTCCTGGCAAAGCCAACCGGAAAGCAGAAGGCCCCGGCGCATGCCAGGGCCCGCTCGACCGGTCACAGCGCACAACGCGCTACCGATCACCGGAATTCCCGGTGTCGGCTGACCGGACCCGGCCGCCTCATGGCTGCTCGGGTGGGAGCGGGACGCTCCGCTTTGAACATCGTGTGTTACTGACCGCTTGCGCGGATCAATGGCACGATATGGTCGACAGCGCCAGACTACCAGGCGTACCTGACAGCACGCCAATCCAGCAGGGGTGAGCCGCGCCCTCAGGCGCCGTCGGCGGCCGCCGCGGCCCGGTGCGACTCCAGCATCGTGCGCAGAGCACGCACGGCCTGCACCGCGTACTCCTTGTCGGCGGACTGGACCGCCAGCACGCTCACCACGTCGTCGTCGTCGAGTTCGATGCTCGCCCAGGGCGCGCCGCGCGAGAAGCGGACCGCCCGGATGATCTCCCACGGCAGGTCGTAGCCGCCCAACACGTTGCGGACGTGGATGCCGCTCCCGTCGGCGACGACCCGGGGCCGGCTGAACAGCAGGATGCCCAGCGCCGCCAGTACACCCAGACCGATCATGGCCGCCTGGTCACCGCGCTGGAAGGTACCCGGCGCACCGTCGCCCAGCGGCCCGTGCAGGCCGAACGAGATGGCCGTGAACACGATCAGGACGGCGGCCGCCGCCACCCAGCAGACCATCCGCAGTCGACGCGGACGGAAAATCACCGACTGGCTCACTGGCTCCCCCACTCGTTCACGACAACGAGTCTGCCACGCCCTGTCCCATGATCACGGAAAGGTGCGGTCGCCAGGACGGCACCAAGGCTCCGTGATCATGGGAAATGCGGGTCAGAGGCGGCAGGCGTGGATACCGGTGACCAGGATCGCCCGCGCGCCGATCTCGTACAGCTCGTCCATGATCCGGTGCACCTCGTCGCGCAGGACCATGGCCTGGACCGCCACCCAACCCTCCCGGTGCAGCGGGGAGATCGTCGGCGACTCGATGCCCGGCGTCAGCGCGGAGGCCCGCTCCAGCAGGTCGGCCCGCACGTCGTAGGCGAGCATCACGTACCGCCGGGCGACCAGTACGCCCTGCAGGCGCCGCAGCAGCTGGCTGACCGGCGGCGTCGGATCCCCGGCGCCGCGGCGGCGGATCAGGATCGCCGACGACTCCAGCAGCGGCTTGCCGACCGGCTCGAGGCCGGCCTGGCGCAGCGTGGCACCGGTGGAGACCACGTCGGCGATCACGTCGGCGACCCCGAGGCGGATCGCGTTCTCCACCGCGCCGTCCAGCCGGACGACCTCCGCGGCGATGGCGTGCTCGGCCAGGTACCGGGCCACCACCCCGGGGTACGAGGTGGCGATGCGCCGGCCTGCGAGGTCCGCCGGCGCGGTCAGCGTGCCGGGGCGGGCCGCGAAGCGGAACGTCGCGCCGCCGAAGCCCAGGTCGAGCAGTTCCTCGGCGCCGGTCTCGGCGTCGATCAGCAGGTCCCGGCCGGTGATGCCGAGATCGAGGTCGCCGGAGCCGACGTAGGTGGCGATGTCGCGCGGGCGCAGGTAGAAGAACTCGACGTCGTTGGCCGGGTCGGCGCAGACCAGGTCACGGCCGTCGGTGCGCTGGCGGTAGCCCGCCTCGCGCAGCATGTCGGCGGCCGGCCCGGACAGGGTGCCCTTGTTGGGGATGGCGATGCGTAGCACTCTCAAAGCTCCTTGGGAAGAACGTGGGACATCTGACCGGGAGTCACAGATGTCGGTACACGTCCTCGGGCTCCAGACCGGTCGCCAGCATCATCACCTGCAACTGGTAGAGCAGCTGGGAGATCTCCTCGGCGGTGCGTTCCCGCCCCTCGTGCTCGGCGGCCATCCACACCTCGGCCGCCTCCTCGACGACCTTCTTGCCGATGGCATGCACGCCGCGGTCGAGCGCCGCGACGGTGCCGGAGCCGGGAGTGCGCGCCGCGGCCTTGGCCCGCAGCTCCTCGAAGAGGTCGTCGAAGGTCTTCACGGGCACCGAGTCTGCCAGGCGACCTGACCCTGCGTCACATCGGTTCCACTCAGCGGGCGTCGGCGGAGCGGGTGTACCAGCGCTGCAGGCTCTCGCCCAGGCGCGGCAGATCGACGCCGATGCGACGAAGAACACGTACCGACTCGTTGGAGCCGTCGGCGAGCAGCCCCCACAGCAGGTGCTCGGGCCCGACCGGGGTCCCCCGGCGGCGCGCCCAGTACTGGGCGACCTCGACCACCTTGCGGCTCCGGCCGTCGAGGCGGAGCTCACCGGCCGGGCCGCGCAGCGTGTACCGCAGCCGCCGCAGCCGGGACCGCTCCAGGCGCCACAGCGTCGCGTCGTCGAGCCGGCGGCCGGTGCTGGCCTCCGCGATCCGGCGCACCTCGTCGAGGTCGATGCCGAGGAGCGCCAACAGCTCCCGGTCGGTGCGGCCCGACACGTACTCGGGGATGTGCCCGCGGACCGCGCTGCCGTGCCCGGCGAGCGCGTCCAGCGGCGGGGTGAGGTAGCCGCCCTCGGCGAGGGCGAGCAGCAGGAAGTCGGTACGCAGCCGGGGCGCGCCGGTCTCGGCGGCGAGCCGGCCGGCGCGCACGACGGTGTCGGTTGCGGACGGGGTGAAGCCGGCGAAGAGGGTCAACGTGCGCTCCGATCGGCGATGCGGCGGGCGTACTTGCGGTGAGCGGTCTGCCGCCGCACGCCGAGGGCGTCGGCGATCGTCTCCCAGGACCAGCCCTGGGCCCGGGCGTTGGCGACGTGCAGCGCCTCCAACTCCTCCAGCAACCGGCCCAGGGCGGCCACCGCTGCGAGCCCGACCGCCGGGTCGGGACTGTCCGCGGCGGTGGCCAGGTCGCCCAGTTCGCTCACGCGTGTCAGCTTCAGCTGACACGCGTGAGTCCGTCAACCAAAGCTGACAGCCCTAGCTTTCGGGCCGGCCCGTCGGCTCCAGGATCACCAACGGGATCTCCCGGTCGGTGCCCTTCTGGTACTCGTCGTACGGCGGGAAGACGCGGGCCATCTCCGGCCACAGCCGGTCCCGCTCCTCGGGCGTGGCCGTCCTGGCCCGGGCGTCGAACCGGTCACCGAGGACCTGTACCCGCACGTTCGGGTCGGCGGACAGGTTGCGGTACCAGTCCGGATGCTCGGGATGGCCGCCCTTGGACGCCACCACCACGTACCGGTCGTCGTCGCGGCCGTAGATCAGCGCGTTGCGCCGGGCCTGTCCGGAACGGCGGCCCCGGGTGGTCAGCAACAGGGTGAACACTCCCGGCCGCCACTCGTGGCCGTCACGGCCGTCGGTGTCGAGGTACCGCCGGATGTGGTCGGCCTGCCAGCCCTCGGTGGGGTCGGTCGGCTGATCGAGGTTAGTCATGTCAACTCCAATCGATCTTCAACCTCCAAGCCTGGCACCGGCTCGAGCCAGCCGCCACCCCGGCTACGTGCCACGTGCTTTGCTCTGCTGCCGGGCGGGCAACACCGGTAGCGGGGCAATAGGTGCTCCCTATCGCTGCCTATCCGGGAGCAGAGCAAAGCGTTGCGCAGCACCCCCATACACCCACCGGGGTTGCCGCGCCCGTGGCGCGACGGGGGTGCCGGGCGGTACAACCAACTGATGGAGCCGGCGACACACGGGGCGGTCAAGCGGGAGCTACTGGTACGCCTGCTGGACTCGGCGATGTCCGCCACGCACGGCGGCTTCACGTACGCCGAGGGGTACGCGGGCGGCGACGGTGGCCGGGAGTCCTCGGCGGTCGCCGCGCTGCGGGTCTTCGCCGAGTTCGCCGACCGGCTGCGCGGGCGGAGGTCGATCGTGCTGGTGGGCGCCGACCCGGCCCGGCTCGCGGCACTGAGCCGGCTGCTGGAACGGGCTCGCGAGAAGCTCGGCGCGGCGGCGGGCGTACGGGTGGACGCCGCGTCCGGCGACTGCGACGAGCAGCTCGTCCCCGCCCTGGAACGGGCCGACGCGTTCGGCGCCCCGATCCTCGCGTACCTGGACGCGGTCGGCGCGTCCGCGCCCGGATACCAGACGCTGGCCCGGCTGGGGGCCGGCCAGCACACCGACGTGCTGCTCGCCCTGGACCCGGCCGCGCTGGTCGATCAGCGGCTCTTCGGCCCGTCACCGCAGTGGCGGGCGGCGGCCGACCTACCGGACACCGAGCGGTACCCGTACCTGGTCACCTGCTACCGCGGCGCGCTTGCCCACGCCGGGCTGACCGGGGTCACGCACGTCGAGCTGGTGGGCGACGACGGGTACGCGCAGTTGCTGCTCTTCGCCACCGGCTCGGCCAAGGCGCTCGACCGGTTCAAGGACGAGCTGTGGGCCGTCGACGAGTTCGCCGGCGTGCGGTACCGGGACCCGCGCGACCACGACCACGCGCTGGTGGACATCTCGCTTCAGCCAAGCCTCGGCCCGCTGCGCCGCGCGCTGCTGGACCGGGTTGCGGCGCGCGGCGGGTGTTCCGCCGGCGAGCTGCGCGACTACACCCGCGCCGAGACGATGTACCGGGCCTCGGACGCCTTGCCCGCGATCGGCGGGCTGGTGACCGCCGGCAAGGTGTGCCGGGCCCCGGAGCGCGGCCGGTTGACCGCCGACACTGTCATCGAGGCGCGTTAGGCGCGGTGCACCCGGCGCAGGGTCAGCACCGCGTCGAGCGCGGCGATGGTGGTGTACCAGCCCTTGTCCTCGGCGGAGTCGGGGAAGCCGGCGCGGGAGCGGGCCTGCTCGTACGTGTCCACGGTGAGCACCCCCTGCGCGACTGGGGTCGACTCGTCCAGGGCGACCCGGGTGAGCCCGTCGGTCACCGCCTGGCAGACGACGTCGAAGTGCGCGGTGTCGCCGCGGATCACCACGCCGAGCGCGACGACGGCATCGTACCGACGGGCCAGGGCCTGCGCGATCACGGGCAGCTCGACCGAACCGGCCACCCGGGCGACGGTGACGTGCTCCACGCCGCAGGCCTTGGCGGCCTCCATCGCGCGGTCGAGCAACTGCATGGTCAGGTCGTCGTGCCAGCGGCTGACCACGATGCCGAGGGTCAACCCCGCGGCGTCGACGACCTCGAGATCGGGGATCCCCTTGCCCGCCATGTGTTATGCCAGCCCTTCCGACGTGATCTGGTCCAGCTCCTCGAGCAGGTGTCCCATGCGATCCCGCTTGGTGCGCAGGTACCGCACGTTCTCGGGGTGCGGGCGTACGGGCAGGGACACCCGACCGGTGATTTTAAGACCATACCCTTCCAGACCGGCCCTTTTAGCCGGATTGTTGGTCAACAGCCGCATGCTTTGGATACCGAGATCCACCAGGATCTGCGCGCCCGTGCCGTAGTCACGCGCGTCCGCCGGCAGCCCCAGCTCCAGGTTGGCGTCGACCGTGTCGCGACCCTGGTCCTGCAGCTCGTACGCCTGGAGCTTGTGCAGCAGGCCGATGCCGCGCCCCTCGTGGCCGCGCATGTAGAGCACCACGCCGCGCCCCTCGGCGGCCACCCGGCCCAGCGCCGCCTCCAGCTGCGGGCCGCAGTCGCAGCGCAGCGAGCCGAACACGTCGCCGGTCAGGCACTCGGAGTGCACGCGTACCAGGACGTCCTCGCCGTCGCCCAGGTCGCCGTGGACCAGGGCCACGTGCTCGGTGTCGTCGAAGTCGGCCCGGTAGCCCACCGCCCGGAAGACGCCGTGCGCGGTGGGGATGCGGGTCTCGACCACCCGCTCGACCTGGGTCCCGGTGCGGCGCCGGTACGCGATGAGGTCGGCGATCGAGATCAACGTCAGGCCGTGCTCGGCGGCGAACTTCTCCAACTCCGGCAGGCGCATCATGGTGCCGTCGTCGTTGACCAGCTCGCACAGCACCCCCGCCGGCCGCAGCCCGGCCAGCTCGGCCAGGTCGACCGCGGCCTCGGTGTGGCCGGGCCGGCGCAGCACCCCGCCCTTGCGGGCGCGCAGCGGCACGACGTGTCCGGGCCGCGCCAGGTCCGCCGGCGTGGTGCCCGCGTCGGCGAGCAGCCGGATGGTGTGGGCCCGGTCGGCGGCGGAGATTCCGGTGCTGACGCCCTCCCGGGCGTCGACGGTCACCGTGTACGCGGTGCCGCGCCGGTCCTGGTTGGTGTGGTACATCGGCGGCAGCTCCAGCCGGTCGGCGTCCGCCTCGGTCAGCGGCGCGCAGATGAAGCCCGACGTGTACCGCACCGTGAACGCAAGCAGCTCCGGCGTGGCCAGCTCGGCCGCGAAGATCAGGTCGCCCTCGTTCTCCCGGTTCTCGTCGTCCACGACGACCACCGCGCGTCCGGCCGCGATGTCCGCGACCGCCCGCTCGATGTCCGAGAAGCCGTTCATGCCGTCACCTCCACGTAGCTGGTGGGCGCCTGATCGGTGCGGCGCCGCAACGCGAGCGACGTGCGCAGCCAGGAGACGAAGCCCCAGGCGCAGAAGAATCCGTACACGCCGTACATCGCGGCCGACGGGTAGAACCGGCCCTGCAGCAGCAGCGGCACGCCGACGGCGTCCACGGCGATCCAGATAAGCCAGAACTCCACCCAGCCGCGCGCCATTCCGTACGTGGCGAGCAGGCTGCCGACGAGGATCCACGCGTCCGGCAGCGGACCCCACGAGCCGAGCGCCTTGAGCACCGGGTACGCCAGGGCGGTACCGATCACCGCCGCGGCCACCAGCCCGACCCGCTCCCGGGCGCTGGCCCAGCGCGGCACCACCGCACCGGCGTCGGGCGACGTGCCCAGC
Organism: Planosporangium mesophilum; assembly: GCF_016863255.1. Taxonomy (GTDB): domain Bacteria; phylum Actinomycetota; class Actinomycetes; order Mycobacteriales; family Micromonosporaceae; genus Planosporangium; species Planosporangium mesophilum. The sequence continues at coordinate 113,143 of NZ_BOON01000035.1, read as the reverse complement.
CGGCGGTTGCGCGACCAGCGCCACCAGCCGTACACGCTGACGGCGAAGAAGAAGACCTGGCGCCCGGCCTGCCCGTACAGGTCGACCGCCTGCGGGGTGGCGAACGCCCCGCCGAGGAAGACGGTGAACAGCAGCGCGTTACCGAACATGCCCACCGGCCAGGCCCAGACCAGGCGGCGCATGCCGAGCAGGGCGGAGGCCAGGCCGAAGACGTTGCCGACGATCTCGCGCCACAGTACGTGCGAACCGGCGATCTCCAGGCGGGCGTCGAGCAGCCAGAGCAGGGCGTTCATCGGGCGTCCCCGTCCCGGCGGGCCAGCATCTTCTCGACGTACTTGGCGATCACGTCCACCTCCAGGTTGACCGGGTCACCGACGCCCTTGGAACCCAGCGTGGTGAGCTTGAGCGTCGTCGGGATCAGACCGACCTCGAAGAAGTCCGGGCCGACCGCGGTCACCGTGAGGGAGACGCCGTCGACGGTGATCGAGCCCTTCTCCACCACGTACCGTTCGAGCCGCTCCGGGAGGGTGAAGCGGACCGCCTCCCAGTGCTCGCCCGGCACCCTGCTCACGATCGTGGCGACGCCGTCGACGTGTCCCTGCACCAGGTGGCCGCCCAGGCGGGTGGCGAGGGTCGCGGCGCGCTCCAGGTTGACCGGGTCGCCGGGTGCCAGGGCACCGACCGAGGTGCGGTCGAAGGTCTCCTGCATGACATCGGCGGTGAAGACGTCAGCGTCGACCTCGACGACGGTCAGACAGACGCCGTTGACGGCGATCGAGTCCCCGTGGCCGGCGTCGGCGGCGACGACCTCGCCGCGGATCACCAGCCGGGAATGGTCGGCGTTCCAGCCGACGACGGCGCCCAGCTCTTCGACGATGCCGGTGAACACGCCCGCCTCCTTCGCTCAGCTTGCGCGCCGGAGGTGGCGGGCGACGACGAGCAGGAGGGACGGGCTGCCGCGAAACGCAGGCGCGGCACCCCACGGCCGCCGGATACGGCCTACTCCCGCGCGCTGCCTCCCATCCGGACTTTCACCGTCGGCTCCGGAATTTCACCGGATCCACCGGTCACTGGATGTGACCGGGTAGCGGGCTGCCGGCCGTACAGGCCGGGTCACCGCCGGTTCGGACTTTCACCGAGCCCCGCCAGCGCGTGGTGGGTACCCTGCGAGTCTTGCACACCGACCGGTAGGGTGACCCGCCACGAGCGACGCACGTCACACCACGATCGCGTCTCAGGATCGTCTACGGTCCATCGCCACGTACGAGCCGTCGTGGCGCTTGGCCACGGTCTTCATCTCGGTGGCGATCTCGATGATCTCGTGCGGGCTGGCGTTCCCGCGGTTGCTCGACACCGCGACCCCGATCGAGAGCGTGACCAGGTTCGCCCGCTGCACTTCGCCGTTGCGCTTGACCACCTCGGCGTAGCCCCGCTCCCGGTCCTCGGGGTCGTACAGCGCGTCGGCCGCCGCCTCGAAGTCGACCACGGCCTTCTCAGTCACCGGGTACACCTGCTCGGGGGTGCACACCAGGATGAAGTCGTCACCGCCGATGTGGCCCAGAAACGCGGGCGGCAGCCCCACCCCCACGACGGCGCGGTGCAGACACCGGGCCAGCGCGCCGATGAACTCGTCGCCGCGCGCGAACCCGTACACGTCGTTGACGCTCTTGAACCGGTCGATGTCGATGTGGCACACGGCGTAGTCGGTGCCACCGTTGACCCGGTCGGCGATCTCCCGCAGGATCCGGGTGTTTCCCGGCAGGCCGGTCAGCGGCGAGATCTCGCGGGCCTCCTGGTTTCGCCGCAGGGTCGCCTGGACCCGCGCCACCAGCTCCATCGTGTCGAACGGCTTGACCAGGTAGTCGTCGGCGCCCGCGGTCAGCCCCATCACCTTGTCGGCGGTCAGGCCGCGCGCGGTGAGCAGGATGATCGGCATCGCCGTGGTCAGCGGGTTGGCGCGCAGCCGCCGGGTCAGCTCCAGACCGTCGATCTTGGGCATCGACACGTCGACGATGGCGAGCGCGGGCTGATGGCTTTCGATCAACCCGAGCGCCTCCTCGCCGTCGTGGGCCAGCAGCACCCGGAACCCCTCGAACGTGAGGTTGACCTCGACGAAGCGGGCGATGTCCACGTCGTCGTCCACCACGATCAGCAGGTCACCGTCGCGCTCGGTCACGCCGGTACCGACCGCAACCCCCTCGACGCTCACGGCAGTCTCCTCGTCCACCTCGTCGTCTCACCCCGTGATCATGCTGGTCCGCCGCACCGGGCCTCGCGGTGGCCGGGTTGCGCCTACCCGCCGGCCACCACCGCCTCGGCCCGCCGGCGCAGCCGCCGCACGGCGTCGGCCGGGTCGTCGGCCGCGTACACGGCGGTACCCGCCACGAACGCGTCGGCACCCGCCTCGGCGGCGGCCTCGATGGTGTCCTCGGCGATACCGCCGTCGACCTCGATCCGCAGCTCCAGGTGCCCGCTGGCCAGGTGTCGCCGGGCCGTACGCACCTTGTCCAGCAGCTCCGGCATGAACTTCTGCCCGCCGAAGCCCGCCTTGATCGTCATGATCAGCAAGGTGTCGAAGTGCGGCAGGATCTCCAGGTACGGCTCGATCGGCGTGTCCCGGTCGATCGCCAGCCCGGCCTTGCTGCCGGCCGCCCGCAGGTTCTTGGCCAGCCCGACCGGGTCGGCCGCCGCCTCGACGTGGAAGCTCACGTTGTAGGAGCCGGCCTCGGCGTAGCCCAGCGCCCACCGGTCCGGCGCCTCGATCATGAGGTGGGTGTCGAACGGCAGCGTGGTCGCCTTGAGCAGATGCTCCACGACGGGCAGGCCGATCGTCAGGTTGGGCACGAAGTGGTTGTCCATCACGTCGACGTGCAGCCAGTCGGCCGAGCCTTCGACCGCGCGCGCCTCCTCCCCCAAACGAGCGAAGTCGGCGGCGAGAATGCTGGGAGCGACGATGAGCGACGAACCAACCACGCGGTCAGTGTACGGATGAATGCTCCGCCCGCCAGCCGCCGCCCGTCCACCCCTCATGATCATGAAGGATTTTCCCTGCCTGGCACGGAAAATCCTTCATGATCATGAGGGGCCGGGGCCCCGGCGCAGCATGGCCAGGAACATCGCGTCGGTACCGTGCCGGTGCGGCCACAGCTGCACGCTCGGGCCGCCGCCGAGGTCGGGCATGTCGACCGGCAGCAGCGGCCGCACGTCGACGAGATCGGCCGGGTACCCGGAGCGCCGGCACGCCTCGGTGACTCCGACCTCCGTCTCGACCAGGTGCGGCGAGCAGGTCACGTACGCCACCACCCCGCCGGGGCGCACCGCGCGCAGGCCGGCGGCGAGCAGCTCCCGTTGGAGCCGGGTCAGCGGGGCGAGGTCGGACGGCTGGCGACGCCAGCGCGACTCCGGCCGCCGGCGCAGCGAACCCAGACCGGTACACGGCGCGTCCACCAGTACCCGGTCGAAGCCCTGCTCCGGCAGCTCCTCGATCTGGCCGACGTCCCGGCCGTCGGCGGTGATCACGGTGACGGGCAGGTCCCGGGTGGCGGTGGTGACGAGCTGCGCCCGGTGCGGGGTGACCTCGACGGCGGTCAGGCGGGCGTCCCGCTGGGCGGCGAGCGCGCCGAGCAGACCGGACTTGCCGCCAGGCCCGGCGCACAGGTCCAGCCAGCGGTCGTCCGGGCCGTCCACGGGGGCGTCGGCGAGGGCCGCGGCGACGAGCTGGCTGCCCTCGTCCTGTACGTGGGCCCGTCCCTCGTGGATCGCCGCGACGTCGCCCGGCGCCCCGCCCGGCAGGTAGACCGCGTACGGCGAGTACCGGCCGACCTTGCCGCCGACCTCCTCGGCCAGCTCGGCCGCGGTCATCAGCCCGGGCCGGGCGGCCAGGTGCACCGGCGGGGCCACGTTGTCGGCGGCCAGGGCGCGGGCCGTCTCCTCGGGATCGCCACCGGCACGCAGCGAGTCCGAGAACGACCGGACTATCCACTCGGGATGGGCGTGGGCCAGCGCGAGCCGGTGTACCGGGTCGCCGTCGGCGCTCGGGGCCAGCCGGTCGATCCAGCCATCCCAGTCCCGCTCGGCGATGCGGCGCAGGACGGCGTTGGCGAAACCGATGGCGCCCGGCGCGACCGCGCGGACGAGGTCGACGGTCGTGCTCGCGGCCGCGTGCGGCGCCACCCTCGTCCGCAGGAGCTGGTAGGCGCCGAGCCGCAGCGCGTCGCGTACGGGAGGGTCGATGCGCGCGACGTCGCGGTCGGCCGCGACGGCGATGATCGCGTCGAGCGTGCCGGTCAGCCGCAGCGTGCCGTAGGTCAGCTCGGTGGCGAAGGCCGCGTCGCGCCCGTGCAGCCGCGCCTGGCGCAGCAGCCGGGGCAGGACCAGGTTGGCGTACGCGTCGTCGCGGTGCACCGCCGCCACCGCCTCGTACGCGGCCCGGCGTGCCGGATCGGCCGGCGGGCGCCGGTGGCCCCGGTCACCGCGCGGCCGCTGGCGGTCGCGATCGCCGCCCTGTGGCCCACGGTCGCGATCAGCGCCCCGCCGCGGATGGTCGCGATCGCCGCCTGACCGCCCACGATCGCGGTCGGCCCCCGGTCCCGGGCGGCGCGGCCGCCCGCCCGAATCACTCATCACGCGCCGCCGTCGGCCCCGACCCGCTCACCGGCGTCCGGGCGTACCCCACGGGCCCACGCGTCCGCCGGCATCGGCTTCTTGCCCGCCGCGCGTACCTCCCCCAGCGCGACCGGGTCGGTGGCGGTACCCGCCAGCACCCGCCCGCGCTCGACCAGCAGCTCACCGGGGTGCAGCCGCGGGCCGCCCGGCACCACGGTCACCGGCCCGAGCTTGACCCGCTCGCCCCGGAACGTGGTCCACGCGCCGGGGTTGGGGGTACAGGCACGGATCCGGCGGTCGACCGCGAAGGCCGGATCGCCCCACCGCACCGCGGCGTCCTCGACGGTCACCTTGGGCGCGAGGGTGACGCCCTCGTGCGGCTGCGGTACCGGCTCCAGCGTTCCGGACCCGATTCCGTCCAGCACACTCACCAGCAGCCCGGCGCCGGCGACACTCAGCCGGTCCAGCAGCTCGCCGGCGTCGTCGGACGACTTGATCGGCTCGGTCAGGGTGCCGTAGACCGGCCCGGTGTCGAGCCCCTCCTCGAGTCCGAACACGCTCGCGCCGGTCAGCTCGTCCCCGTGCAGGATGGCGTGCTGCACGGGGGCCGCGCCGCGCCAGGCCGGCAGCAGCGAGAAGTGCAGGTTGACCCAGCCGTGGCGCGGGATCTCCAGCGCGGCCGGGGGGACCAGCGCGCCGTAGGCGACCACCGGTACGCAGTCCGGCGCGATCTCCCGCAGCCGGTCGAGGAACTCGGGCTCGCGGGGGCGCTGCGGGGTCAGTACCTCGATCCCCCGCTCGTCGGCCCAGGCGCCGACCGGCGAACGGTGCAGTTGCCGCCCGCGCCCGGCGGGTGCGTCGGGCCGGGTGACCACGGCCACCAGGTCGTGGCCCGACGCGGCGATGGCGTCGAGCGCGGGCAGGGCGACGGCGGGAGTACCGGCGAAGACGAGTCGCATGGCTAGCCGAAGATACCCCGTGAACCGTGCGGGCTCACCTTGATCTGCGGCGGCCTGCCCGGGTCGTACCAGTCCGCGGAGCGGATGGCCCGCAGCGCCTCCTTGCGGGCGGCGCGGTCCAGCCGGTCGACGAAGAGCACGCCGTCGAGGTGGTCGGTCTCGTGCTGGATGCAGCGCGACATCAGGCCGGTCCCGACGATCTGCATCGGGTCACCGTGGACGTTGAAGCCCTTGGCGACGACGTTCTGCCGGCGCTTGGTGTCGAAGTACAGCCCGGGGATGGACAGGCAGCCCTCGGGGCCGTCCTGCTCCTCGGAATCGGGGAACTCCAGCACCGGGTTGACGATGTACCCGAGGACGTCGTCCACGTCGAAGGTGAACACCCGCAGGCCCACGCCGATCTGCGGGGCCGCGAGCCCGGCGCCGGACTGGTCGCGCATCGTCTCGGTCAGATCCTCGACGAGCTTGCGCAGCTCCTTGTCGAAATCGACCACCGTCTCGGCCGGAGTACGCAACACCGGGTCGCCGAACAGGCGGATCGGCTGCACGGTCACCCGGGCACGCTCCTTCCACGCTTGTCAAGACCTTCCGAGTGTACGGGTACCGCGGAGCGTGATCCGGGGCCGGTAGGCCGAGCACGCAGCCGGCAGGGCCCCGTCACAGCAGCTCCAGCGGGTCGACCTGGACCCGGACCGGGTCGCGCGCCTTCTTCGCGCTGCGCACCCCGGCCGCGGCGTGCAGGGCGGCGGCGAGCGCCCGGCCCGCCGAGCGCGGTACCCGTACCAGCATGCGCTCGGAGTCGGGGTCGGCGGCGGGTACGGGGCCGAGCAGCTCGGCGTCGGGCGGCAGGTCGGCCGCGGCGAGCATCTCGGCGACGGCGTCGGGTACGCCGGTCAGGGAGGCGAACCGGACCGTGGGCGGGAACGCCAGCTCGCGCCGCTCCGCCAGCTCCCGGGCCGCCAGCCCGGCCGGGTCCCACCGGACGAGGGCCTGCACCGTCGGGATGCCGGCGTCGGCGGCGATGACGACCCGGCCACCGGTACGGGCCGGGCGCGCCAGTGCGGCGGCGGCGAGCCAGCGGCGCATCGTCTCCTCGGAGGCGCGCAGGTCGGCGCGGGTGAGCAGGGCCCAGGTGTCCAGCAGCAGGACGGCTCCGTAGCCGCCTTCGGCCACCGGTTCGGCGCCCGGCGTGGAGACGACGAGCGCCGGCTGGGCCGGCACGCTCGCCAGTACGCCGTCGCGGCCACTGGTGCGCACGGGAGTGCCCGGGAAGGCTCGGCCCAGCTCCTCCGCGGTACGCCGGGCGCCCACGACGGACGCCCGCAGCCGACGGCCGCCGCAGTGCGGGCAGGAGTACGCCGCGGCGACCTTCCCGCACCAGCGGCAGCCCGGCGCGCCGGCGGCCTCGCGTAGCGCGAGCGGCCCGGAACAGGACGGGCAGCGCGCGGGAGTGTGGCAGTCGGCGCAGGCGACGGAGGGCAGGTACCCGCGGCGGGGCACCTGGACGAGCACCGGCGCGCCCGCGGCGAGGGCCTCGCGGGCGGCCCGCCACGCGATGCTGGGCAGCCGGGCCGAGGCCGCGGCCGGGTCGCGGTCCCGCTCGACGTCGTCGCCGACCGCCTGGACGTGCGGCGCGGCGCGGCGGACGTCCTCGCGCGTGGCGGCGATCTCCTTGGCCCAGCCGGTCTCCACCAGTTGCTGCGCCTCGGCGCTGCGGGCGAACCCGCCGACCAGCGCGGCGCAGCCGGCGAGCTGGGAGCGGGTCAGCAGGACCTCGCGGGCGTGCGGGTACGGCGAGCGCGGCTCGGCGTGCAGGTCGTCACCATCGTCCCAGATCGCGACCAGGCCGAGCGGCTCGACCGGGGCGAACGCGGCCGCCCGGGTGCCGGCGACGACGCGTACCCGCCCCCGGCTGGCCGCGAGGAAACGCCGGTACCGCTCCTCCGGCCCGAGGGCGGCCGACAGCGCGACGTGCCGGCCCGGCCCGAGGACGCGGCCGAGCGCGGCGTCGAGCCGGTCGAGGTCACGGGCGTCGGCGACGACGAGGACGGCGCCCCGGCCGGCGGTGTCCGCGGCGGCCGCGGCCTCGGCCAGCCGCGCCGGCCAGTCCTCCCCCGGCAGCGCGCTCCAGACCGCGCGCGCGGGGCGGCCGTCGGCGACGGCGCGCAGGAACGCGGCGCCCGCCGGGTACGCCGACCATCCGGTCTGATCCGGTGGAGGCGGCGCCTCGGTGTCGACGGGCGCGGCGTCGGCCTTTGTCTCGGCGCGGGCGTGCCGCGGCGGCACCGCCAGCCGCAGCACATCGGCCAGGGTCCCGCCGTAGCGGTCGGCAACGGCCCGGGCCAGCCGGGCGGTCTCGGGGTGCAGGACGGGCTCGGACGAGACGACCCGCTCCAGGAAGGCCAGCTTGCCGCCGTGCGCGGAGTCCTCGACGCGCTCCAGCAGGTACCCGTCGACGAGCTGGCCGGCGAACCGGACCCGTACCCGGCTGCCGGGCACGGCGTCGGCGTCGGCGGTCGTGGGGACGAGGTAGTCGAAGGGCCGGTCGAGGTGGGCCAGCGGCAGGTCGACGCAGATACGGGCCACCGGCAGCGTGGCCGCCGGCTCCGGACGGGCGCGTGGCGCCCGGCGGGCCGGTGCCTTCACCGGGGCCTTGGGCTTGGACGCCGCCTCACTCACCGGACATTCTTACCCGAAAATTCTGCGATCGTGGACACGCGGCGGGCCTATGACCCGGCCGCGTGTCCACGATCGCGAAAAGTGGCGGCTACGCGCCGGCGGCGGACTTCAGGTCGGCGACCCGGTCGGTGCGCTCCCAGGTCAGCTCGGGCAGCTCGCGGCCGAAGTGACCGTACGTGGCGGTCTGCCGGTAGATCGGGCGCAGCAGGTCCAGATCGCGGATGATCGCGGCCGGGCGCAGGTCGAAGACCTCGCCGATGGCCTTCTCGATCCGATCGACGGGCACCACCTCGGTACCGAAGGTCTCCACGAACAGGCTGACCGGGTGCGCCTTGCCGATCGCGTACGCGACCTGCACCTCACACCGGTCGGCCAGGCCCGCGGCCACGACGTTCTTGGCCACCCAGCGCATCGCGTACGCCGCCGACCGGTCCACCTTGGACGGGTCCTTGCCGGAGAACGCGCCGCCGCCGTGGCGGGCGTACCCGCCGTACGTGTCGACGATGATCTTGCGGCCGGTCAGGCCGGCGTCGCCCATCGGGCCACCGATCTCGAACCGCCCGGTCGGGTTGACCAGCAGCCGGTAGCCCTCGATGTCCAGGCCGAGGTTCTCCAGCTCGGGGGCGATCACGTGCTCGCGCACGTCGGGGGTCAGCAGCGACTCCAGCGAGATGTCCGGCGCGTGCTGGCTGGACACCACGACGGTGTTCAGCCGCACCGGCCGGAGGCCCTCGTACTCCACCGTGACCTGGGTCTTGCCGTCCGGGCGCAGGTACGGGATGGTGCCGTCCTTGCGGGTGGCCGACAGCCGGCGGGCCAGCCGGTGCGCCAGTGCGATCGGCAGCGGCATCAGCTCGGGCGTCTCGGTGCAGGCGAAGCCGAACATCATGCCCTGGTCGCCGGCGCCCTGGGCGTCCAGGTCGTCACCGGCCTCGCCGGTGCGCGCCTCCAGCGCCGCGTCCACGCCCTGCGCGATGTCCGGCGACTGGGAGCCGATGGACACGCTCACGCCACACGAACCGCCGTCGAAGCCCTTCTTCGACGAGTCGTACCCGATGCCCAGGATCGTCTCGCGGACGATGGACGGGATGTCGGCGTACGCCGTCGTCGTGACCTCACCGGCCACGTGAACCTGACCGGTGGTGATCATCGTCTCCACCGCGACGCGGCTGCGCGGATCAGCGCCGATCAGGGCGTCGAGGATCCCGTCGCTGATCTGGTCAGCGATCTTGTCCGGATGGCCCTCGGTTACCGACTCGGAGGTGAACATTCGCCGTGCCACGGTGCTCCTTTGCGGCTTGAAAACTATCGGCAGAGTGTAAGACCAGTTGCTGGCGTTGTCGGCCAGGGCTCACCCGGCGCCGGGTGTGTGACACAGCCGACCGGAGACCAGGTCCAGTACCGCATCGGCGAGCTCCTCCTTGGAGCGCTCCCCGATCCGGATGGGTTCAATCTCCGGGCCGAGGACGATCGCGGCGTTGGTGTCGGCCCCGAACGTACGGTCCACTCCGACCTCGTTGACAACTATCAGATCCGCGCGCTTGCGCAGCAACTTCTCGCGGGCGTTTTCCAGCGCGACCGGCTCGGCGGCCGTCTCCGCGGCGAACGCGACCAGCACCTGGCCGGGCCGCTTGCGCGCGCCCAGCTCGGCGGCGATGTCCGGGTTGGCGACCAGGCGCAGCGTGGGCGCGTCCGCGCCGTCCCGCTTCTTGATCTTCTCGGCCTCGTAGTGCTCCGGCCGGAAATCACAGGGAGCGGCCGCCATCACCACCGCGTCGGCCTCCTCGGCGGCCTTGAGGGTGGCCTGCCGCAGCTCCTCGGTGGTGCCGACCCGCACGATGTCCGCGCCGGCGGGGGCGGGCAGCGCGACGTTGGCCGAGACAATCGTCACCCGGGCGCCCCGGGCGACGGCGGCGCGGGCGAACGCGTACCCCTGCTTGCCGCTGGACCGGTTCCCGATGAACCGGACCGGGTCGATCGGCTCGCGGGTACCGCCGGCCGTGACGACCACGTGGCGGCCGACGAGATCGGGCTGCTGATCGGGGCGGGCGAGCACCCGCCTGGCCATGGCGAAGATCTCCGCCGGGTCGGGCAGCCGGCCCTTGCCGGTGTCGACGCCGGTGAGTCGGCCGACGGCCGGCTCGATCACCACGGCACCGCGCCGGCGCAGGGTGGCGACGTTCTCCACGGTGGCGGGGTGCTCCCACATCTCCGTGTGCATCGCCGGCACGTACATGACCGGGCACCGCGCCGTCAGCAGGGTGTTGGTGAGCAGGTCGTCGGCCTGGCCGGTGGCGGCCTTGGCCAGCACGTCCGCGGTCGCGGGAGCCACCACGACGAGGTCGGCGCGCTGGCCGAGGCGGACGTGCGGCACCTCGTGCACCGCGTCCCAGACCTCGGTGCTCACCGGCTGGCCGGACAGTGCGGCCCAGGTGGGCGCGCCGACGAACTTCAGCGCCGAGGCGGTGGGTACGACCCGCACCCGGTGCCCCGACTCGGTGAACAGCCGGAGGAGCTCACACGCCTTGTAGGCGGCGATCCCTCCGGAAACTCCCAGTACGACCTCTGTCACGGCCTCGCTCCGCTCCACCGCGGGGCCGTGACGACGGCCGGACGTGTCGATGGCCCCGCTCCGCTCGGTAAGGCGCTCAGCCTTCGATCGGCTCGGCGGTCAGCAGCGTCGAGTTGATCTCGCGCATGGCGATCGACAGGGGCTTTTCCTGCGGCGTCGTCTCCACCAGCGGACCGACGTACTCCAGCAGGCCCTCGCCGAGCTGGCTGTAGTACGCGTTGATCTGCCGGGCGCGCTTCGCCGCGAAGATCACGAGGGCGTACTTGGAGGTGGTCTTCTCCAGCAGCTCGTCGATCGGCGGGTTGGTGATGCCCTCGGGGTTGGCCACGATTCCGGACACTATGAAAATCCTCGAGACGGGCTAGACGATGTTCTCAGCGGAGTGCTGGAGAACCGAGCAAGCTTACCAGTTCGTCCGCGGCGTGTTCGATCGAGTCGTTCACGATGATCTCGTCGAAGTCTTTGGCGGCCGCGAGCTCCTCGTGGGCGTGCTGCAGGCGGCGGGCGATCATGTCGGGATCCTCGGTACCGCGGCCGGTGAGCCGGCGTTCCAGCTCCTCGACGCTCGGCGGGGCGAGAAAGACCAACTGCGCGTCGGCCATCGCCGCGCGGACCTGCCGGGCGCCCTGAATGTCGATTTTCAGCAGCACCGGGATGCCCTGGGCGAGGTACCCCTCGACCTGGGCGCGGGGCGTGCCGTACAGGTTGCCGGCGAACTCCGCCCACTCCAGCAGCTCCCCGGCGGACACCATCCGCTGGAACTCTGTCCGGCTGACGAAGTGGTAGTGGGTTCCGTCGACCTCGTAGTCGCGCTTACGCCGAGTGGTGACCGACACGGACAGGCGCACCCAAGGCGAGCGCGCCCGGATCAGCTCGATCACGCTGTCCTTCCCGACCCCGCTGGGGCCGGACAAGACAGTCAATCGGACTGAAACCGGGCGCGCCTCGTCATCGTTGCTCACTGCTTGTTTCTACACAACGCTCACTTGCCGTTGGCAGAGAACTCCCCAAGCAGTGCCTTACGCTGCTGCTCGCCGAGGCCACGCAGGCGCCGGCTATCGGCGATCTTGAGCTTCTCCATGATCTGAGTCGCACGGATCTTGCCAATACCGGGCATCGCCTGCAGGACGGCTGACACCTTCAGCTTACCGACGACGTCGTCGGCCTCAGCCTGCTCGAGTACCTTGGCGAGCGTGGTCTTGCCCTGCTTGAGCTGCTCTTTGAGCTCAGCACGAGCCTTACGAATCTCCGCAGCCTTCTCGAGAGCGGCAGCGCGCTGTTCGGGGCTCAATGACGGGAGCGGCACCAGGTCTCCTCGGGTCCCTTGACGAAACGGTGGTCCATGAATCTGTGGCGCTAGCTGAATCATGCGTTGCCAGCGCCGGGAAAACTAGCGGTCGGCGGCGGTTTCAGCAACGTCGGAGTGGCTTGATCACATCCGCGTCGCGTCATCCGATCGGCTGCACCACCCTCCGACACGCGTCCATAAGCTGCTCCAGCGAGTCCCGCAGCGCGACCACCGAGGGCCCCCGCGACAGGATCTCCCGGGAGTACGCGGGCAGCACCGCACTCAGGTCGTCGCCGAAGACGGTTCGCAGGTCTTCGGGGCGGCCACCCTGCGCACCGAGGCCCGGAACCAGCACCGGACCGCCCAGTTCGCTCATGTCGTGCCCGGTCTGCCCAACCGTCGCGCCGACCACGACGCCGATGTCCCCCAGTGGACTGACACCCTTGTTGAGCTGCGAAATCTCATCGATGACCAGCTGCGCGACGGTCCGCCCGTCGGCGGTACGCGCGTGCTGGACCGACGACCCCTCGGGGTTGGAGGTGAGGGCCAGCACGAAAACGCCGGCGCCCGTGGCGACCGCCTTCTCGATCATCGGCGTGAGTGATCCGAACCCCAGGTAGGGACTCGCCGTGATCGCATCAACGCGCAGCGAACTCGCCGGGTCCAGGTACGCGTCGGCGTACGCCGCCGCGGTCGAGCCGATGTCACCTCGTTTGACATCGAGCAAGATCAATGACCCTGCTTCCCGCAACTGTCGGATAGCCGACTCGAGGACCGCGATGCCCTGTGACCCAAATCTCTCGAAGAAGGCGGACTGCGGCTTGACCACCGCGGCCCGATCGCCGACCGCCTCAACCACCGTTCGGGTGAATCGTTCGAGGCCCGCCGCCGTGTCCGGCAGCCCCCACGCGGACAGCAGCGCCGGGTGCGGATCGATGCCCACGCACAGCGGTCCGCGCGCATCCATCGCGGCGCGCAGTCGCGCACCGAACCGTCCGTCACTCATTGACCGCTCCTTGTAGACGAAAGTGTCCGTACGCATCCGCGTACGAGGGCCGGCCCGGCATAGATCAGGCCGGTGTACAACTGGACCAGGCTCGCGCCGGCGTCTCGCATCCGCAGCGCGTCGTCGGGGTGCATGATGCCGCCCACCCCGATCACCGGCAGCCGGCCGCCGGTCTCCCGGTTGACGAACCGCACCACCTCGAGGGCGCGGTCGGTGAGCGGCGCGCCGCTCAGCCCACCCGCCTCGGCGGCGAGCCGCTCGTCGGCGGGTGCCACCCCGTCACGCCGCAGGGTGGTGTTCGTGGCGATGAGCCCCGAGACACCGTGGGTGTCGCAGACCTCGAGGACCTCGCCTAGGGCGGAGTCGGTGAGGTCGGGAGCCACCTTGACCAGTACGGGCTTGGGCGGGCCCAGCCGCCCGTCCGCCTCCGCGCACAGCGCGCCCAGCAGCGCGTCGAGGTGTTCGGCGTTCTGGAGGGTACGCAGCCCCGGAGTGTTGGGCGAGGAGACGTTGACGGCGAAGTAGTCGCCGTACGGGTACAGCTCACGCATCGACGCGACGTAGTCGTCGACGGCCTCCTCCAGCGGCGTCACCTTCGACTTGCCGAGGCTGATGCCCAGCGGCACCGGCAGCTTGCCGACCGAGGCCAGGCGGGCGGCCAGGGCGGAGGCGCCGGCGTTGTTGAAGCCCATCCGGTTGATGACAGCCCCGCTGTCCTTCAACCGGAACAGCCGCGGCCGGTCGTTGCCCGGCTGCGCGTACCGGGTGACCGTGCCGACCTCGACGAAGCCGAACCCGAGCCGTGGCCACGCCCGCAGCGCCCGGCCGTCCTTGTCCATGCCCGCGGCCAGCCCCACCGGGTTGGGGAAGCGCACCCCGAACACCGTGCACCCGGCCCCGGGTGGAGAGTACGGAGCGCCCGGCGCGACCGAGCCGAGCCGGCCCAGCCACCGCAGCGTCAGCTCATGCACACCCTCGGCGTCGCCCCCCTTGACTCGGAAGAGCACCGGTCGGGCCACCCGCCTGTACAGCACGTTTCCTCACCGTCGATCCGGTCCCGGCCCGCGAACTCTTCACCGGTTCCGCGGGCCGAGTAAGTTGAACAACAAAACGACTGCCCAACGGTAGCGGGACCGGATGGACCCGCCGCCGTGGCCTGTCGCGGCCACGGCCCGCTACCCAGGTGCGGCGCGCCTACACGCCGCGACCAGGGCACTCACCGCCGACGGAGATCAGCGGTACGAAGCCGCCGGGATAGTCCGGCCGCAACGCCTGGAACTCGCCGCCGTGGCCCACGTCAGCCACGATCGGTATCTCTTCCGCGCACAGCGGGCAGGCGTCGGCCGGGAACGCGGCGAGTTCGACCTCGGCGAGCGAGTGCAGGCGCGGTACGCGCAACTCTCCGGCGGTGGCGCCGCCGCGGTTGCAGACGGCGCTGACCCCGACGACCCGGGCGCCGTGCCGTTCGACCTCCCGGCACACCGCGGCCACCGAGCCCCCGGTCGTGATGAGGTCCTCCACGACCAGTGCCGCCCGGCCGCGCAGCAGGTCGGCGAAGCCGGCCCGCTCCACCGCGAGGCCGCCGCCGCCCGTCTTGTCTGCCCAGACCGCGGGGATCGCGGCGCCGCCGTCCGATGTGAGCGCCTGGGCGGTGAGGACGGCCAGCACGATGCCCCCGACCGCGGGAGCCGCCACGATCTCGGCCTGCCCCTGGAAGGGCGCCGCCAGTTCGCGGCACAGTCGCGCCATCAGCGTCGTGTCCGGTAGCGCGTGGTCGAGGTTGATGTAGGCGGCGCCGTGCCTGCCGCTGGCGTACACGAAGTGCCGGTCGGTGGAGATGGCGCCCCGCTCGGCCAACTGCCGCAGTACGTCCATGGGTCACTCACCGTCCTCGGACACGCGCCAGTCCAGGTACCGGTCGGCCAGGAAGGGCACGACCCCGTGGTACTCGGCCGGCACGCGCCAGCGCTCGCGCCGCAGCGTCACGACGCCCTCGTTGAGCGGCAGCCCGTAGAAGTGCGCGCCGGCCACGGAGGTGAACCGCTCCAACCGGTCGAGGGCACCGGCGGACTCGAAGACCTGGGCGAGCACCGGCAGGGCGACCGGCGCCGTGAAAACCCCCGCGCATCCGGACGCGCACTCCTTGGCCTCGCGGGCGTGCGGCGCGCTGTCGGTACCGAGGAAGAACGCCGGGTCGCCACTGGTGGCGGCCTCGACCAGCGCCGCCCGGTCCTCGGGCCGCTTCGCCACCGGTTTGCAGAAGTGGTGCGGTGACAGCAGGTCGCCGATCACATCGTCGAGGGTGAGCAACAGGTGGTGCACGGTGATGGTGGCGGCGACCGTGGAGGTACCGGTGCGGTCCCGGTGGTCGCGCACCCACCGCACGGCGGCCGCCGTCGACGCGTGCTCCACCACGACCCGCAGCGTCGGGAACTCGGAGGTGATCCGTGGCAGGACGGCGCTCAGGAACGCCTCCTCGCGGTCGAGACAGAACGCGTCCGGGCTCTCGCCGTGCACGCAGAGCACCATGCCGACGTCGACCATCGCCGCGAACGCGGGATAGAGGTCGTCGACCTCGTCGACCCCGTCCGCCGAGTTGGTGGTGACCCCGCGCGGGTACAGCTTCGCCGCCACCGCTCCCGCCTCGCCGGCCAGCCGTACCGTCTTGTCGCCGGTTCCGGCGGTGAGCTTGATGGTCATCAGCGGCTCGAAGGGCCACTCGTTGGCCGAGACGATCTCCGAGCGGTACCGCGCCAGCGCGTCGGCGTCGGCGACCGGTGGGTCGGTGTTCGGCATCACCAGAGCCCGGGCGAAGTGCCGGCCGGTCGCCGGCAGCACCGCCCGGAGCATGTCGTGTTGCCGCAGGTGTAGGTGGAAGTCGTCGGGTCGACGGATCCGAAGCGACGTCGACGACGCCTCCGGTTCGCGAGCCACCAGCCGTGTCATGGGGCGTCCCCTTGGCGGTAGATAGGGCATGCGGGATTCATGATATTGAGCGCGGTGGATGCTAGCGCAGTCGCCGGTACGCCCGGAGGGGCCAGAGCCTGTGGGCCAGAGCCCGGGGGCCGGCCAGTCGGCGTTTTCTACCCGTCGGCAAGAAAGACGATAGGTCCCCACCGGCGGAGATGCGTCGATTCCGCCACAGGATCACCCGCGCCCCGACCGGGACCGAGTCGCATGTGTTGCTTTCAGTAGACAACACATTGCTCTCTGCGAATAGACTGGGCCGACTCCACTGTTGGTTTCGCCGCTCGCGAGCGACTGACGGTCCGGCCGTCCCCTGGGAGTCGATGTGATCCTGACCTTCCCTCAGGCACTCACCACCGCAACTCTCGACCACGCCCTCCGGCCGCTGCTGTCCGGCCGACGTCCGCCCGACCGCCGGCCGGTGAATCTGCACCTCGACCTCGCGGCCGTGGAGTGCGCGGAGTTCGGCTCGCTCGCGCAGCTGCTGCTGGTGGCGGAGCGCGCGGCCCGCGGCGGAACCCGACTGGGGGTGGACCTGCCGGTCGCGGCGCCCCGCGCCGGGACGCCCGGCGAAGACGCGGGCGCCGGGTGGCGCCGGGGGCGCTGCCTGCAGATGCTCGACGCGACCGGCTTCACGTCGGCGATCCGCATGCCGCACCTGCCGCAGGCGAGCGTCGAGGTCCGCGGACCGGCCGAGGGTACCGGCTTCGACGCCGATCACCCCACGACGGCCGGTGGCGACCGGTACCTCCCCTTTCGCTGGATTCCGCCCGGTACCGGCGAACCGCTGCTGCAGTCGGAGGCGCTCGGCGCCGTCCAGGCCGGGCTGCGCGACATCGGACTGTCGCAACGGGACGCCCGGCTCCTGGTCGACGTGGCCGTACACGAACTGGTGGAGAACACCGCCATCTACGCCGCGGACGGCTTGACCGGGCCGCCGCTGCACGCCCTGGTCGGCGCCCACCTGCCGGGGCCGGACGGGCCGACGGACCCCGACGGCACACCGGCGCACCTGCACGACCTGACCCGGTGGGTGACGGCCTCCGGCTCCACGATGATCCGGCTCGTGGTCGGCGACTCCGGCGCAGGCCTCGTCTCGCGGCTGTCGCCGCACCTGCCCCGGACCACCGCGGGCGAGGTCGCCGGCAGGCCGTGGGCCGCGCCCGGAGGACTCGGCGACGGCACGATCCTTTGGGCGTTCGACCGCTGGTCCACCAGCGATCCGAAGGGCACCGACCCGCGCCTGGGGACCCGCGGCCTGTGGCGGGTGCTGCGACTGGTACGGACCTACGGCGGGGCCGTCCTCATCCGCAGCGCCGACGCCTTCAGCGGCTACGTGTACGGGCCCGGCGACGTGACCGAACCGGTCCGGCAGTCCGGGCTGGTACCGGCCGCGGGCACGCTCGTGGACGTCACGGTGCTGCCGCAGGCCACGCGCTTCGACCCGGTCGCCGTGGCACCGCGGGCCGCCGGCACCCGGCTCGACTTCCGGTGGGTACCGGTCAAGGCCGACGACGCCAAGGCGTTCGACGCCGCGTACGACCTCGCCCGCGAGCACGACGTGATCGTGACGGTGGACGGCGGCATGGGGCGCAGCGTGCCCCACGAACGACTGGTCGAGATCCTCCGCGCCGCCGCGAGGCTGGCCGCGCCGACGGTGGTCGGCGTCGTGGTGACCGGCGTCAACCCGGTACGGCTGGAGGCCGCGGTCGACGCGCTGCATCACCAGCCGGCGGCGGAGGCCGGTGACCAGCTGCGGGGTGGCCCGTTCCTGCTCATCGACGACACCGGCCACTCACACTGGTGCGGCGGCGCGCCGGAGGTCCGCGGGCTGCTCGACGAACTGCTGGCGCGGGAGCGGTTGCCGGTCTCGCGCTCCCCCGACGCGGCCGCGATGCGGCAGTTGCTGAGGGACCAGGACCGCCTGGTCGAGCCCGACGGCGACTGGGTCCGGCTGTCGGTACGGCCCGCCGACGTCATCGGGCAGTTGCAGCGCATGGCGCACGAGGCGCTGCGCGAGGCGATGGACCGGGGCGGCCCGGGGATCCTGCGGGGCGCCTACCGGACCCCGACGCTGCGGTTGACCGACCGCTGGTTCGAGGTCGACGTCCTGGTCGAGAGCACGATCGGTACCGCGACCGCCGCGTTCCTGCTGATGCAGAAGTTGGCCGCGGACGTACCCGAGGCGCTGCATCCGGACACCCACATCGTCCAGGTCGGGCCCGTCGCCCTGAACCTGTCGCAGACCTTCGTGGAGAGCGCGGGGCTACGCGGATCGGTCTACGTCATGGCCGACCAGTTCGACGCGCCCCAGGGGGTGGACCGGATCCGCGCCCACACGCAGGTGGTGCTCTGCGCGGACATCCTGCTGACCGAGAACGAGGTGCGGCGCGCGCTGGCCGAGGTGCTGAGCTGGGGCGCGATCCCACGGGCGATCATCGTGCCGATCGACGCCCGGCCGACGGACGGACCGATCGAGGTGTACGGCAAGGTCGTCCCCGTCGTGCGACTGGTCCGCGCCGAGATCCAGGAGCCCCGGGTACCGGCGGACCAGATCGTGGACATCGACCCGCTGCTGCGGTCGCCGGCGCCGGACAGCCGGGCCGAGCGCGGCCGGCCCCACATCTGGAAACCCGACGAGTTCCTGGCCGGATGCGCCGAGCAGTCCCGGGTGATCGGCCTCGGACACATCGAGCGGTCCGCACACGGCCACTTCACCGTCTACCTCGACGCCGGCCGGGTCATCGACTCGGACAGCCCGCTCAGCAAGCAGGTGGCCGAGAAGATGACCTCGACGGTCCTGCAGTGGCTCGACGAGACCGGGCGGGCGACGGGCGACCGCCAGATCGTGGTCTGCTACCCGGGCGGGGCCGACGACTACGCCGCCAGATTCGCCCGCCTCATCGCGCGGCGGCTCACCCGCAGTCTGCGCGCCCGCCGGCCGGTGCCCACCCTGGCGGTACCCCGCTCCGTCGCCGGCTCGCGGTGGGCGTTCCCGGACGCCCTCGACCCCCTGCCGCCCGGGTGCGACGTCGTGCTCGCCGACTGGGGATGCCTGAACGCCGCCACGATGACGCAGCTCATCCGCCTCGCGGCGGAGGCCGGCGCGGCCCGGATCCTCGGCGTGGTGCTGCTCAGCCAACTGCACGACCACGAGGAGCGGGCGCTGACCATGATCCGGTCGGTGGACGGATCGGCCGCGGACGCCGTGCCCACCCGGGTGCGCTTCCTCACCGCGCTCGAAATCTCCGCCGTACCCCGCGGCAACTGTCCACTGTGCCGCCTGGCCGCCCAGCTGTCCGGCGAGGCCGACGACGGCCTGCTGTCACCGCAGGTGGCCCAGCACGCCCGGCAGCTGGCCAGGCAGCTCACACCGGTCACCCGGGAGGAGGCGGTGTCCCGGCAGGCCGACGCCTTCGGCGTACCGGTCAGGTCCGACGAGGCCGTGGAGTACATCCGGCTGCGCGGCCACCTGGTGGCCGCGCTGCGCTCCACGTCCCGCTCGCAACGGCTCGCCGACCTCATGGCCGGCCTCGCCGGCGAACCGGGCAGCCCGGCCGCCCACGCCGCCGTCCGGCTGCTGGCCGCGGAGCGGCAGTGGCTGAAGCTTCCACCGCTGCGGTTCACCGGGTGCCGCAGCCATGTGGCGCAACTGGCCTGCGGGGTGGCCCGCGACCAGGCCGCCCCGGAGCGGCTGCGGCTACAGGCGCTGGTGGTCCTCGCGACCGCGGCCCCGGAGAGCCTGGTGGCATACCTGCCCGAGCTGTGGTCCGCGTCGCTGCACAGCTCGACGCTGCTGCTGCACATCGTGTACCAGCTCCACCACGTCGTCCGCCGACCACCGGGCGAGATCCCGGTCTCGCTGCCGGACCTGCGCGCGCAGATCGTCCGGTGCCGGGAGGCGTCAGGCCCGAGGTCCGCCACCGAGCAGCAGGCGGAGGAGATGAGGTGGCTGCTCACCAGGATCCTGTTCGCGGTCGACCGCGCCTCGGTCGAGCAGGAGACCCTCGACGCGCAGCAGGCCTGGGCGCGGCTACGAGAGCACTACATCGACATGCTGCGCCACCATCCCGATGCGGAAGCGGCGATGATCCGGCTCCTGCTGCAGATGGAGGAGCCGCTGACCAGGGACAGTGGGCCGGACGAGTGGGCCGTGATGTGGCGCAGCTGGCTGAGCATCGAAGCGTTCCTGCAGGTACACGTCCTGCCGTTCCTGCCTCCGCTGTCCGGGCCGCTGCTCGGGACATTCGCCGAGGAGCACTTCGGACCGGCCGAGCGGGTGTGGTTGCTGGCCGACGAGGCCGCCCGCAAGCTGACCGAGCTGGCCTCCGCCCTGCAGGAGCTGCACGCCCTGGACCTGCCGCCCCAGGAGCTGGACATGGCGTGGAGCAACGTCGCCGGCCAACTCGACGAGCTCCGGCGCAATGTGCTGTCGGTGGACGGCGACGCCTTCAGACCGGCGACGCTGGCCGCCTTCATCAGCGCCTGCCCGGCGCCGCTGCACAAGACCCTCGTGCGGTGCCGCGACGAGGCCCACGGCCTCGAGCTGCCGGTGGACATCACGATCGAACCGGAGCACGGTGACGAGGTCGAGGTTTTCTGCCACGAGGAGCTGCTCGGCAACGCCGTCATGCAGCTCATCGACAACGTCGTCACCCACCGCGACCCCGACTGCGCGGACCGGCGGGTGGATCTGCACATCCTGGTACGTCCCGGGCCGGATCACGTCACCGTCGTGTGCCGCAACACCGGCACCCGGGCCGCCGCCCGGCCGGGCAAGGGAATCGCCTCCGTGCAGCGCAAACTTCGCGACTTCGACGGTGGCCTGGAGACCGTGGACCCGGCGGAGGGGTGGAGCTTCGAGGCCCACCTGCGCCTGTCGCGGTGGACCACCGCCGGCGGGAACGGAGCACGCCGATGACCATGCCGAAGCAGACCGTCGAGATCCTCTTCGTCGACGACGAGGAGGACAACCTCAAGGTACTGGAGAAGCGCCTGGTGCGTTCGTTCGACAAGCTCGGCTGCGAGCTTCGCATCGTGTTCGACGACGACGTCGACTCCGCGTGCGACCGCATCTCGCGGCGCGACCGGTCCGAGCCGTTCCCGGTGGTCATCGCGGACCTGCTGTTCCCCACCCGGCCGGTCCGCCACGACGCGGAGGCGAACGCACCACTGGCGCCGCGCGGCATCGAGGTCGTGGAGCAGGCCCGCACCGCGTCGGACAAGACCGTCATCGTCGCCCTGACCCAGGGCTCGGTGCACCAGCCGCGGCTGGAGCACGAGGCGGCCG
Source organism: Planosporangium mesophilum (assembly GCF_016863255.1). Lineage (GTDB taxonomy): Bacteria > Actinomycetota > Actinomycetes > Mycobacteriales > Micromonosporaceae > Planosporangium > Planosporangium mesophilum. Next base: position 91,777 of record NZ_BOON01000035.1, on the reverse strand, counting down.
ACGGCGGCGCCGATATCGTGCTTCGCCGTCAGCAGTTGCTGGCCGACGCCAAACAGGGCGGGCATCAGGAGCTCGTCCGCAAGGTGTACGCACTGCTGTGCGAGCGCGACATGGTCCCGTTCGGGCCGAGCCTGAAGATCCCCGAGGAACCGGGGATGCAGTCGGTGGTCCACGACGCCGGGCACCCCACCCTCCGGCTGCTGCTCGCGGACGTCTTCGCGGCGCGCGAGATGACGCCCACCGAGATCGCCCTCAGCTACGTCACGCCGGGTGCCTCCGGTGCGCGGGTGATGCGGGCGGCGGCGACGCTCGCCGACGGCTCGCACCGGCAACTGTTCATCAAGGTGAGCAAGGACGTGGAGGCGCTGCGGCTCGAGCAGCGCAACTCCGAGAGGAGCGCCGGCCTGTACGCCCACCCGCTGGTGGTGCCCTACATCGGGGCCGTCGGGCCGCGCAACGGCTGGGCGGCGCTGGGCATGGCCTTCGCCGACGAGGCGCTGCCGCTGCGGCGCTGGATCACCGACCCGGCCGTCGCGCCCGTGGTGCCGCAGGTGATGGAGCGGCTCTTCCTGCGTGGTGGCCTGAGCGTCGGGTACCGCGACGGCGTGGTCTCCGACGGCGAACGGGCCATCAAGCGGCTCGTCCTGCCCGCGTTCCGCCGGGTGCTCGTCCGGGCCGCCGTCGACGAACTCGGGCCCGCCCTGGCCCACCCGGCCGGCGCCGGTATCGACGACCTGCAGGCCGTCATCGACGTGGTCGAGGGCTTCAGCTGGGACGGCCGGCTCGGCGACGTCGCGGCCACCGACGCCGCCGACGATCTCCTGCTGTGCGTGAGCCACGGCGACCTGCACGGGGGCAACGTGCTGGTCGCGAAGCACGACGCGCAGCCGCTGCTGGTGGACCTCGCCAGGTTCGGGCCCCACCACTGGGCGAACGACGTGGCCCGGCTCGCCGTCGACCTGGTACTGCGCAGCCTCGACGCCGGCGTGGAGTCCTTCTTCTGGCACCGGTTCGCCCGGTGGCGCCGGGTGGCGTGGCTGCTCGGGGACCTCGACCCGGCCATCGACGACGACGAGGAGCGCAACGCGTCGGTGGTCGCCGCCCTGCGCTGGATCGCCGAGCACCGGTACGACGTGCTGCCGCCGCTGGAGCAGGAGCGCCGGCGGTGGGAGTGGCACGTCGCCCTCGCCGAACAGTTGCTGCGTCGCACGTACCAGAAGGACCTGCCACCCGCCAAGCGGGCGCTCGCGCTGGTGGCCGCCCATGATCAGATCCTGGCCGGTGGCTCCGGCCTGCGTCGGCGGCCGACGTTCTGACCGCGCTAAAGGGCGAGGGTACCTTTGGCTGCCGCGATGAACGCCTCGCGCAGTGTCCACAGCCGACGGCGAAGCTCGCGGTCCGTCTCGGCCGACACCGGGTCGATCGCGTCGAGCACCGCCACGTACTCCGCTACCGCCGACCGCAGCGCGTGGGCGGACGCGACGACCTCGGACGAGGTCAGCAGCCGCAGCCGGGTCTGGAGCCGCCGCATCTCGTGCTCGACGGCCACCGCCTCGCGCCGCAGCTCGGCGAGCCGGCCGGGGTCACCGCCGGACCAGCTCAGCCGGACCGCCGCCTTGACCGCGTCCTTGCTCTGGAAACTCGCGTCGAGAAACGCCCGGAACGTCTCCACGAGCGCGTCGCGCGCCCACTTCACGTGTTCCCGCCGCCCGGACAGGTACAGGTTCACCCCGGCGAACACCGCGGCGACGGACGCGGCCACGGCCGAGAGCACGGTGGGAAGTAGATCCACGCTCTCAGCATCGTGACCGCGCCGCGTCGCCACAAGGTGGACCCGCGTCGGCCGCGCGGGGCCGGCTCAGTCCGAGGTGGTCTCCGGACGCAGCTTCGCGTGCAGTTCCTGCAGCGGGCGTACCGTCATCTCGCCCCGGATCAGCGCCTCGATGCCCATGACGGCCGCCGCGGCGCCCGGCAGGGTGGTGATGCACGGGATGTCCGCCGCCACCGCGGCGCTACGGATCTCGTACCCGTCCAGCCGCGCCCCGGAGCCCTGTGGCGTGTTGATCACCAGGCTCACCTCACCCGACGCGATCAGCTCCACCGCGTCGCGGGTACCGTCGTCGCCCTCGAAGTGCTTGCGCAGCACCTCGCACTCGACCCCGTACCGGCGCAGCACCGACGCGGTGCCGTCCGTGGCGAGGATGGAGAAGCCCAGGTCGGCCAGGCGCTTGGCGGGGAAGACGATGCCCCGCTTGTCGCGGTTGGCCACCGTGACGAAGATCTTCCCCGACGTGGGCAGCGAGCCGTACGCGGCGGCCTGCGACTTCGCGAACGCATGGCCGAACGTCCGGTCGATGCCCATGACCTCGCCGGTGGACTTCATCTCCGGGCCGAGCAGGCTGTCGATGCCCTTGCCGGCCGGGGTGCGGAACCGCTTGAACGGCAGCACCGCCTCCTTGACGGCGATCGGCGCGCTCTCCGGCAGCTTCCCGCCGTCACCGGAGGGCGGCAGCATCCCCTCGTCCCGCAGCTCGTCGATGGACGCCCCGAGCATGATCCGGGCGGCCGCCTTGGCCAGCGGCACCGCCGTGGCCTTGGACACGAACGGCACGGTACGCGAGGCGCGCGGGTTGGCCTCCAGCACGTACAGGATGTCGTCCTTCAGCGCGTACTGGACGTTGAGCAGGCCGCGCACCCCGACGCCGCGCGCGATGGCGGCGGTGTAGCGGCGCACCTCCGCGATGTGCGCCGCGCCCAGCGTGATCGGCGGCAGCACACAGGACGAGTCGCCGGAGTGGATACCGGCCTCCTCGATGTGCTCCATGACGCCGCCGAGATACACCTCACCGGTCGCGTCGCAGAGCGCATCCACGTCGATCTCGATGGCGTCGTCGAGGAAACGGTCGACCAGCACCGGGTGGTTCGGGGAGATCGCGGTGGCGCGGCCGATGTAGTCGCGCAGCGTCTCCTCGTCGTACACGATCTCCATACCCCGCCCGCCGAGCACGTACGACGGCCGCACCAGCACCGGGTACCCGATCTCGTCGGCGATCGTCTTGGCGTCGGCGAAGCTGGTCGCGGTGCCGTGCGCGGGCGAGCGCAGCCCGGCCTCGTCGAGCAGCTTGCCGAACGCGCCCCGCTCCTCGGCCAGGTGGATCGACTCCGGCGAGGTACCGACGATCGGCACGCCCGCCTCTGCCAGGCGCCGGGCCAGGCCGAGCGGGGTCTGACCGCCGAGCTGGACGACCACGCCCACGACGCCGGGGCCGCCGGCGGCCAGGCCGGACGAGTTCTCGGCGTGGTACACCTCGAGGACGTCCTCGAAGGTCAGCGGCTCGAAGTACAGCCGGTCGGCGGTGTCGTAGTCGGTGGAGACGGTCTCCGGGTTGCAGTTGACCATGACGGTCTCGTAGCCGGCCTCGCGGAGCGCCAGCACCGCGTGCACGCACGAGTAGTCGAACTCGATGCCCTGGCCGATGCGGTTGGGCCCGGAGCCGAGAATCAGCACCTTCGGCCGGTCGGACCCGGTCACCTCGGTCTCGTGGTCGTACGACGAGTAGTGGTACGGCGTCTTCGCGGCGAACTCGGCGGCGCAGGTGTCGACGGTCTTGTACACCGGCCGCAGCCCGAGCCGGTGGCGCAGGGTGCGTACCCCGTCCTCACCGGCGAACTCCGGCCGCAGCGCGCAGATCTGCCGGTCCGACAGCCCGGCGCGCTTGGCCCTGCGCAGCAGCGGCTCGTCGAGGACGGCCGCCTCCAGGATCTCGGTGCGCAGGTCCACCAGCGAGGCGAGCTGGTCGACGAACCACGGGTCGAAGCCGGAGGCGTCCGACACGTCCGTGACCGACGCACCCAGGCGCAGTGCCCGCTCGGCCGTGTACAGCCGGCCGTCGTGCGGTACCCGCAACGCCTCGAGGGTCTCCTCCAGCGTCCGGTCGGGATCCGGCAGCGTCCAGAATCCGGACGCCTTCGTCTCGACCGACCGCATCGCCTTGCCCAGCGCCTCGGTGAAGTTGCGGCCCAGCGCCATCGCCTCGCCGACCGACTTCATCGTCGTGGTCAGCTCCGGGTCGGCGCCCGGGAACTTCTCGAACGCGAAGCGCGGGATCTTCACCACGACGTAGTCGAGCGTCGGCTCGAACGCGGCCGGCGTCTCGCGGGTGATGTCGTTGGGGATCTCGTCGAGGGTGTACCCGATGGCGAGCTTCGCCGCGATCTTCGCGATCGGGAAGCCGGTCGCCTTGGACGCGAGCGCCGACGACCGGGAGACGCGCGGGTTCATCTCGATGACGACGATCCGGCCGTCCTTCGGGTTCACCGCGAACTGGATGTTGCAGCCGCCGGTGTCCACGCCGACCTCACGCAGCACCGCGATGCCGAGGTCACGCAGTCGCTGGTACTCGCGGTCGGTGAGCGTCATGGCCGGCGCGACGGTGACCGAGTCGCCGGTGTGCACGCCCATCGCGTCGACGTTCTCGATGGAGCAGACCACGACGACGTTGTCGTTGCGGTCGCGCATCAGCTCGAGCTCGTACTCCTTCCAGCCGAGCACGCTCTCCTCGATGAGGACCTCGTGCACCGGGGACTCGGCCAGCCCGCTGCCGGCCAGCCGGTCGAGATCCTCGGGGGTGTGTGCCATTCCGGAACCCAGCCCGCCCATGGTGAACGACGGCCGGATCACGACCGGCAGGCCGAGCTCCGCCACGGTCTCGCGGACCTCGTCCATCGAGTGGCAGACCCGGCTCCGAGGAACGAGGTCGCCACCGGCGGCATCGCTGAAGCCGATGCGAGCACCGGCTTTGGCGACGATGTCCTTGAACAGCTGCCGGTCCTCGCCGCGGCGGATCGCCTCGATGTCGGCGCCGATCAGCTCGACGCCGTACTTCTCCAGTACGCCGGACTCGTGCAGCGCGACGGCGGTGTTGAGCGCGGTCTGCCCGCCCAGCGTCGGCAGCAGCGCGTCCGGCCGCTCCTTGGCGATCACCAGCTCGACGAACTCCGGAGTGATCGGCTCCACGTACGTGGCGTCCGCGTACTCCGGGTCGGTCATGATCGTCGCAGGGTTGGAGTTGACCAGCGTGACCCGCAGGCCCTCCGCGCGCAGCACCCGGCAGGCCTGGGTGCCGGAGTAGTCGAACTCGCAGGCCTGGCCGATGACGATCGGCCCGGAGCCGATGACGAGAATGTGTTTGAGGTCGGTCCGCTTAGGCACGCTTCACCAATTCCAGCAGGCGGTCGAACAGGTAGTCGGCGTCGTGTGGGCCCGCCGCGGCCTCCGGGTGGTACTGCACGGAGAACGCCGGGGCGTCCAGCAGTCGCAGCCCCTCGACCACGTTGTCGTTGAGGCAGACGTGGCTGACCTCGGCCGGGCCGAAGGTCGTCGCCACGGTCTCGTCCAGCGGGGCCGCGACCGCGAACCCATGATTGTGGGCGGTCACCTCGACCCGGCCGGTGGACCGGTCGAGTACCGGCTGGTTGATGCCGCGGTGACCGTACTTGAGCTTGAAGGTGCCCAGGCCCAGCGCCCGGCCCAGGATCTGGTTGCCGAAGCAGATGCCGAACAGCGGCACCCGGCGCTCCAACAGCGACCGGGTGAGCGTGACCTGGTCGTCGGCGGCGGCCGGGTCGCCCGGGCCGTTGGACAGGAACACCGCGTCGGCGCCGGTGGCGAGGACGTCGTCGACGCTCGCGGTCGCCGGCATCACGTGGGTGGTGATGCCGCGGGCCGCCATCCGGCGCGGGGTGTTGCGCTTGATGCCCAGGTCGATCGCGGCGACGGTGAGGCGATGCTCGCCCTCGGCCTTGACCGTGTACGGCTCGGCCGTGGTCACCTCACCGACCAGGTCCGCGCCGGTCATCTCCGGCGACCGGCGTACCCGCTCGAGCACGCCCGCGACGTCGTCGTCCACGCTGGAGATACCGACCCGCATCGCGCCGCGTTCGCGCAGGTGCCGGGTGAGCGCCCGGGTGTCGACGTTGCAGATGCCGACCACGCCCTCGGCGGCCAGCCGATCCTCCAGGCCGCCTTTGGCGCGCCAGTTGGAGTACGACCGGGAGGGGTCCCGGACCACGTACCCGGCCACCCAGATCTTGCCGGACTCGTCGTCCTCGCCGTTGACGCCGGTGTTGCCGACGTGCGGCGCGGTCATGACCACGACCTGGCGGTGGTACGACGGGTCGGTCAGGGTCTCCTGGTACCCGGTCATGCCGGTGGAGAAGACGGCCTCACCGAAGGTCTCCCCCACGGCGCCGTACGCCTCGCCGCGGAAGGTCGTGCCGTCTTCGAGTACGAGTACGGCGCTGGGTCTGCGGGTCATTTGACCGCCTTTCCGTCGAGAACCGTCGGCTCGCCGCGCAGGAACGTCGCGACCACCCGGGCCGGCAGGGTCAAGCCTGCGTACGGGGTGTTGCGGCTACGGCTGGCCAGGTCGGCCGGCTCCACCCGCCAGCGGGCGGCCGGGTCGACCAGGGTGATGTTGGCCGGCACACCGACACCGATGTCGAGGCCGTGGTCGGTGAGCCCGGCGATGCGGGCCGGGGTACGCGACATGCGTTCCGCGATCCCGTCCCATCCGAGCGTGTCCAGCGCTACGTCCACGACGATCGACAGCGCCGTCTCCAGCCCCACCATTCCCGGACGTGCGTAGGCCCACTCACACTCCTTGTCCTCCAGGGTGTGCGGCGCGTGGTCGGTGGCAATGATGTCGACCACTCCCTCGATCAACGCAGTGCGCAAGGCCGCAACATCGCTTGCGGTACGCAGCGGGGGGTTGACCTTGAAGACGGGGTCGTACGAGGTGGCGCGCTCGTCGGTGAGCAGCAGGTGGTGCGGGGTCACCTCGGCGGTGACCCGGACACCGCGCCGCTTGGCCCAGCGCAGGATCTCGACGCTGCCCGCCGTGGAGACGTGGCAGACGTGCAGCCGGGCGCCGACGTGCTCGGCGAGCAGCACGTCCCGGGCGATGATCGACTCTTCGGCCACCGCCGGCCAGCCGGTCATGCCCAGGCCGGCGGCGACCTCGCCCTCGTGCATCTGGGCGCCCACGGTCAGCCGCGGCTCCTCGGCGTGCTGGGCCACCACCCCGTCGAAGGCCTTCACGTACTCCAGCGCGCGCCGCATCAGGCGCGGGTCGGACACGCAGTGGCCGTCGTCGGAGAAGATCCGCACCTGGGCGGCGGAGTCGGCCATGGCGCCCAGCTCGGCGAGCTGGGTACCTTCCAGGCCGACGGTGACGGCGCCGACCGGCTGCACGTCGACCAGGCCCGCCTCCCGGCCGAGCCGCCAGACCTGCTCGACGACGCCGGCGGTGTCGGCGACCGGCGAGGTGTTCGCCATCGCGCAGACGGCGGTGTAGCCACCCATTGCCGCAGCGCGCGATCCGGTCTCGACCGTCTCGGCGTCCTCGCGGCCGGGCTCGCGAAGGTGGGTGTGCAGATCCACCAGACCGGGCAGGGCGACGAGCCCGCCGGCGTCGATCTCGCGCGCGTCGACGGCGGAGAGGTCGTTGCCCATTTGAGCAACGACTCCGTCGCGGATCACCAGATCCGTCGCCGGTCCACCGAGGACACTCACACCCTTGATCAGATACGTGGTCACACTTTCCCCCCGAGCAGTAGGTAGAGCACTGCCATCCGGACGCTCACGCCGTTGGCGACCTGCTCGACGATGGTGGAGCGCACGGAGTCGGCCACCTCCGGCGTGATCTCCATGCCCCGGTTCATCGGGCCGGGGTGCATCACGATCGCGTGTTCGGGCAGCCGTCGCATCCGCGCGGTGTCCAGGCCGTAGCGGCGCGAGTACTCGCGGGCGGACGGGAAGTACGCCTCGTCCATCCGCTCCCGTTGCACCCGCAGCATCATCACCACGTCGGAGTCCGGCAGCACCGAGTCGAGCTGGTAGCTGGTCCGAGCCGGCCACGCCTCGACCCCCACCGGCAGCAGCGTCGGCGGCGCGACCAGCGTCACCTTGGCACCGAGGGTGTGCAGCAGCAGGACGTTGGAGCGGGCCACCCGGCTGTGCAGCACGTCGCCGACGATCGCGACGTTGAGTCCCTCCAGCCGCCCCAGCCGGGAGCGCATCGTGTACGCGTCGAGCAGCGCCTGGGTCGGGTGCTCGTGGGTGCCGTCACCGGCGTTGAGCACACTCCCGTCGACCCAGTGTGCGAGCCGGTGCGGCGCGCCGGAGGCGGGGTGCCGGACCACGACCCCGTCGGCGCCCATCGCCTGCAGGGTGAGCGCGGTGTCCTTGAGGCTCTCGCCCTTGGAGACGCTCGACCCCTTCGCAGAGAAGTTGATCACGTCGGCACTCAGCCGCTTGGCCGCCGCCTCGAACGAGATGCGGGTCCGGGTGGAGTCCTCGTAGAAGAGGTTGACCACGGTACGACCACGCAGTGTGGGCAGCTTCTTCACCTCGCGGTCAGCGAGCAGGGCCATCTCGTGGGCGGTGTCCAGGACCAGCGTCGCGGTGGCCGCGTCCAGGTCCGCGGCCGACAACAGGTGTCGGATCATCGGGTACCTCCCAGCAGGCGCACCTCGTCGGTGCCGTCGGTCTCGGCCAGCGCGACCCGCACGATCTCGGCCAGCGCCGTCGGAATGTTCTTACCCACGTAGTCGGCGCGGATGGGCAGCTCGCGGTGGCCCCGGTCGACCAGCACGGCCAACTGCACGGAGCGCGGCCGGCCGAGGTCACCGAGCGCGTCCAGGGCTGCCCGTACGGTGCGGCCGGAGAAGAGCACGTCGTCGATCAGGATCACCCGGCGGCCGTCGATGCCGCCCGGCGGCAGCTCGGTGCGGCCCAGCGCCCGCGCTCCGCGCAGCCGCAGGTCGTCGCGGTACAGGGTGACGTCGAGCGCGCCGACCGGCACGGCCACGTTCTCGAAGGTGTGGATGCGCTCTGCCAGCCGGCGCGCCAGCGGTACGCCCCGGGTGGGCACGCCCAGCAGGATCGTGTCGGCGGCGCCGGAGGTCTTCTCCAGAATCTGGTGCGCGATCCTGTCGACCACCCGGGCGATGTCGGCGGCCGAGAGGATCGTCTTGACGGGCCGGTCAGGGGTGCCGGCGTCACGCGACCGTGACGGCGCGTCCGTCCCACCGGAGGCTGCCGGGGCTGAGGAGAAGGTGGCGGCCGGCGGGCGGGGCGGGGCCGCGGTGCCGCCCGTGCTAGCGAGCCGATCTGCGGCGCTACCAGGGGAATCGGCGCGGTCTGAGGCGCCGGGATCCGCCGGTGGGCCGGATGGTGGGTACGACAAAGAAGGACCTCCTTCCCCGCCTCACGGGACGGGTCGTTAAAGGACGTCGGGCCGTCCGCAAGCCTAGCAACCGGGCTGACCAGGGAAACGGAAGGGTCACGACCACTTGACCACGTGTCTCAACCCGATTACGGTCACGCTCCGTAGCGATTGCTCGGGAGAATCCTCGGGCCAGTGACTGGGAGTGTCCGTATGCCGTCTGAATACGCCAAGTCTCTTGGTGCCCGCCTGCGCTCTATCCGACAGCAGCAGGGCCTCTCCCTGCAGGGCGTGGAGGAGAAGTCGGCCGGGCGCTGGAAGGCCGTCGTTGTCGGCTCGTACGAGCGCGGCGACCGCGCCGTGACCGTCTCGCGCCTCGCCGAGCTGGCCGAGTTCTACCGGGTACCCGTCGCGGAACTGCTTCCCGAGGGTAGCGGCGTACGGCACGAGCCGACCAACAAGATCGTCCTGGACCTCGAGAAGCTCTACGACCAGAGCAGCGAGGACCTGGCCTACGTCGCCCGGTACGCGCGCGCCATCCAGCAGCAGCGCGGCGACTACAACGGCCGGGTGCTCTCGATCCGCGCCGACGACCTGCGGGCGCTCGCCATCGTCTACGACTTCTCGCCCTCGGCCCTGGTCGAGCGGCTCACCGAGGCCGGCGTGACCGTCGCCGACCCGCGCAGCCTGTTCAACTCCTGACCGACGCCTGTCGACAACAGCGCCGGCCCAGAAAGAGCGGTGGCCCCACAAGGGGCGGCCACTCCTCCTGGACCGGCGCTGTTGTCGACAGCGGTCCTGTGGTTGTCAGCGGTCCTCAGCGAGTGGCGTACTCGGCGATCCGCCCGAGCACGCCGTTGAGGAAGCGCGGCGAGTCCTCGGTCGACAGGATCTTGGCCAGCTCCACGGCCTCGGTGATCGCCACCGCGTCGTCGATGTCCTCGCGGTAGAGCAGCTCGTTCACTGCGATGCGGGCCAGGTTGCGGTCGACCACCGGCATGCGGTCGAGGGTCCACCCCTCCGCGTAGCTGGAGATCAGCTCGTCGATCCGGTCGCGCTCGCGGGCAACGCTCTCGACCAGGGACACCGTGAAGTCCAACTGCTCCGGCCGTGGCTCGGGCAGCCGCTCCAGGTACGCCTCGAGCATGTCGGTGATCGGCGCCTGGCGGAGGTCGGCCTCGTACAGCACGTCCAGTGCGCGCTTGCGGGCCTTCCGCCGCGACGACATCGTCGACGTGACGTCTCCGGTGAAGCTGCGGCCGCCGGGCTTGCTCATGACTGACTCACGCCCGTCCGAGGTAACGGCCGTCGCGGGTGTCGACCTTGATCTTCTCGCCGTTGGAGATGAACAGCGGCACGTTCACGGTGGCCCCGGTCTCCACGGTCGCCGGCTTGGTGCCGCCGGTGGACCGGTCGCCCTGCAGGCCCGGCTCGGTGTACGTGATCTCCAGGACGACGCTGGTGGGCAGTTCCACGTACAGCGGCACGCCCTCGTGGGTGGCAACCGTCGCCTCCGCCTCGGGCAGCAGGTACTTCGAGGCGTCACCGACCGTGGCGCCCGGTACGTGGATCTGGTCGTAGGTGTCGAGGTCCATGAAGACGAAGTCCTCGCCGTCGGCGTACAGGTACTGCATCGTCCGCTTGTCGACGGTGGCGGTGTCGACCTTGGTACCCGCATTGAAGGTCCGGTCGACGACCTTGCCGGAGAGCACGTTCTTCAGCGTGGTCCGCACGAAGGCGCCGCCCTTGCCCGGCTTGACGTGCTGGAACTCCACGACGGCCCACAGTTCGCCGTCGAGGTTGAGGACCAGGCCGTTCTTGAGGTCATTGGTGGTGGCCATACGTACGCGTGTCTCCGTCTTCGGCTCGCCTACTGAACCGAAGAAGTGTACCGACCCGAACGTGATCACCCGTCGATGGCCCCCACGCTCCCGCCGGGATCGTGAGCACCCGGCGGGCCCGTCGCACCGCGCGGTGTCCAAGATCCCGGCGCGGGCGCGTCACCTACGCCTCGCGGGCCGGCCCGGCGAGGTGGTGCAGCGCGAGCCGGTACCCGTCGACGCCGAGCCCGCAGATCACACCGGTCGCGACGGCGGAGACGACCGAGTGGTGCCGGAACTCCTCCCGGGCGTGGATGTTGGAGATGTGCACCTCGACGAGCGGGGCGCGGAGCATGGCGCAGGCGTCGCGCAGCGCGTACGAGTAGTGTGACCACGCTCCGGGGTTGAGCACGACCGCGACGCCGGCGTCGGCGGCCTCGTGCAGCCAGCCCAGCATCTCGTGCTCGGCGTCGGTCTGGCGCACCTCGACGTCGAGACCGCGCTCCTTGCCGGCCGCTACGCACAACTCGACGAGGTCGGCGTACGTGGTGCGGCCGTAAACCTCCGGCTGGCGGGTGCCGAGCCGCCCCAGGTTCGGCCCGTTGAGCACGTACACCTTCACGATTGCGCCACCTCCGTGTACGCCGCCCGCAGCAGCTCATCCGACGGCCCGTCCAGAATGGACGGACTTGCCAAACCGTCCAGCACGACGAAGCGCAGCCGGGCGCCGCGCGCCTTCTTGTCCACCCGCATCGCCGCGTGCAGGTCCGCCCACGCCTCGGCCCGGTACGACACCGGCAGCCCGAGCGAGGTCAGCACCGCCCGGTGCCGGGCGGCGGTGGCGTCGTCGAGCCGGCCCGCGCGGCGGGCCAGGGACGCGGCGTAGACCAGGCCGACCGAGACCGCATGACCGTGCTTCCAGCGGTACCCTTCGATCTTCTCGATCGCGTGGCCGAGCGTGTGGCCGTAGTTGAGGATCTCCCGCAGGCCCGACTCGCGCAGGTCCTCCCCGACGACCCGGGCCTTGACCCGCACCGACCGCTCGACGAGTTCACGCAGCGCGGCGCTGCGCGGGTCGGCCGCGGCGGCCGGGTCGGCCTCCACGATCCCGAGGATCCGCGGGTCCGCGATGAACCCGCACTTGACGACCTCGGCCAGGCCGGCCCGCAGGTCGTCGGCGGGCAGCGTGTCCAGGGTGGACAGGTCGCAGAGCACACCGGCCGGCGGGTGGAAAGCGCCGACCAGGTTCTTGCCGGCGGCGGTGTTGACGCCGGTCTTCCCGCCGACCGCGGCGTCGACCATGCCCAGCAGGCTGGTCGGCACCTGCACCGCCCGTACCCCGCGCAGCCAGCAGGCGGCGACGAAGCCGGCCAGGTCGGTGACGGCTCCCCCGCCCACCCCGACAACCGCATCGGTACGGGTGAAGCCCGCCCCGCCGAGCGCGTCCCAGCACCGGGCGGCGACCTCGATGCCCTTGCCCGCCTCGGCGTCGGGTACCTCGATCGGCAGCGGGGCCAGCCCGGCGTCGCGCAGCGCGGCGACGACCCGGTCGGCGTACCCGCGCAGCGGGGCCGCGAACAGCACGGCCACCTGGGCGGCGCCCTCCAGCAGCGGCGGCAGGGAAGTCAGCAGGTCACGGCCGACGACCACCTCGTACGGCTGGTCCCCGGCGACCGTGATCACGGTGGGTTCACTCATCGCGTCCGGATCCTACTCCGAGCGCCGAAGCACCTCCTGGTCCCGCCGCACCGCCCATGATCCGGGAGGATTTTCCGTGCTCGGACACGGAAAAATCCCCGTGATCATGGAAGTGACGGAAACCGGGCGGGGATGACGGGCGTCACAACGACATGCCCTCGCTGTACCGAGGCCTGCTGGCCGCCTCCGCCGCCCTCCTCCTCGCCGGCTGCGCCCACTCACTGCCCCGCACGCCCGTCGCGAGGACGCCCGTTCCGCCCGCCACGGACGGCGACTGGCGGGACTTCCCGGTCGACCGGACGCCCCGCCCGATCGTGCTGCTCGGCCCGGTGGCCAAGCACGCCGGGTACACCTCCGACGAGGCGAAGGTGGCGGCCGTCAGCGGCAACCTCAGGCTCGACACCCCGCTGCCGGCGTTCCTGCCGGGTCCGCGGCCGGTCGCGCTCCCCGACGGAACCAGGGAGCTGCCCCTGATCGGCGCCCAGGACGCCTTCGCCGAGCTTTGCGCCCACCCCGACGTCAAGACGGTCGAACAGACCACACCGCTGCGCATCACCCGCGTGGAACTGGGCAGCACGACATTCGCCACCGACCGGGGCCAGGTCGAGCTACCGGCCTGGCTGTTCCACCCGGTGGACGCGTTGGGACCGATCGCCTGGCCGGCGGTCGGTCCCGAGGTGTTCTGGCGGGCGGGCGCGGTGCCGCCGACGACGCTCGGCCACGCCGCCCTCGACCCCGACGGCCGTACCGTCACCGTCGAGTTGCCCGCGCCGGGGCCACCCTGCCCGGGCGAACCGATCACGAGATCGGAGCCGGTCACGACGTCGACGCGGGAAACCGTGACGATCGCGCTGCGCACCGTGCCCACCGGCGCCGTGGCGCACGCAGAGAAGGGCGAGTGCATCAGCGACATGATGCTGCGGACGGCCCGCTACCCGGTCACCCTCGACGCCCCGCTGGGCAACCGCGTCCTGCTCGGCGAGCAGGGCGGGGTGTACGCGGTACAGGTCAAGCGCTGAGCGCGGCCGTGACCTCGGCGGCGACCTCGTCCGGGGCGCGGCCGTCGGTGCGGACCACCAGCGTGGCGACCTCCTCGTAGAGCGGCCGGCGCTGGTCGAGCAGGTACTTGAGGGTGGCGCGGGGGTTCATCGCCAGCATCGGCCGGCCCGCGCCCAGGCCGACGCGCTTGAGCGCATCGGCCAGTTCCACCGACAGGTACACCACCCGGTGGTACGCGAGGCGCTTGCGGGTCTCGTCGGACAGGATCGCGCCACCGCCGACGGCCACCACGCCGTCGAAGCCGTCGAGCGCGTCGGCCACGGCCTGGCGCTCCAGGGCCCGGAAGTGCTCCTCACCCTCGTCGATGAAGATCTCGGAGATCGGCTTTCCGGCGGCCGCCTCGATCTCGGCGTCGACGTCGCGGAACGGCGCGCCGAGACGCTCGGCCACCAACCGGCCGACCGTCGTCTTGCCCGCGCCCATCATCCCGACGAGCACACACTTCGGAGCGGTCATCGGATTACCAGGTTGTCGAGGTAGCCGCGCAGGTTGCGCTGGATCTCGGCGACCGAGTCACCGCCGAACTTCTCCAGCGCCGCCTCGGCCAGCACCAGCGCCACCATCGCCTCGGCGACGACGGCCGCGGCCGGCACGGCGCACACGTCGGAGCGCTGGTTGATGGCGGTCGCCGGCTCGCCGGTCGACACGTCCACCGTGGACAGCGCCCGGTTGAGCGAGGAGATGGGCTTCATCGCGGCGCGTACCCGCACCGGCTCGCCGTTGGTGATGCCGCCTTCCAGACCGCCGGCCCGGTCGGTGACCCGCCGCACCCCGTCCGGGCTCGGGACGATCTCGTCGTGCGCCTGCGACCCGCGCGAGCGGGCCTGGGTGAAGGCGTCACCGATCTCGACCCCCTTGATCGCCTGGATCGACATCAGGGCGGTCGCCAGCCGGGCGTCGAGCTTGCGGTCCCACTGGACGTGGCTGCCCAGGCCCGGCGGCACCCCGTACGCGAGAACCTCGACGATCCCGCCGAGCGTGTCCGCGTCCTTCTTCGCGGCGTCGACCTCCTCGACCATGCGGGCGCTCGCCTCCGGGTCGAGGCAGCGCAGCGGGTCGGCGTCGATGCGCTCGGCGTCCTCGGGGTGCGGCAGCAGTCCCGGCTTGACCGCGACGCTGCCCAGCTCGATCACGTGCGAGACGATCTCCACGCCGAGCGCCTGACGCAGGAACGACTTCGCCACGGTGCCCGCCGCCACCCGCGCGGCGGTCTCCCGCGCGCTGGCGCGCTCCAGGATCGGGCGGGCGTCGGTGTGGCCGTACTTCTGCATGCCGGCGAGGTCGGCGTGGCCGGGCCGGGGGCGGGTGAGCGGAGCGTTGCGGGCCAGCCCGGCGAGTTCCCCGGCGTCGACCGGGTCGGGCGACATCACCGTCTCCCACTTGGGCCACTCGCTGTTGCCGACCCGCACGGCCACCGGGCTGCCCTGGGTGAGCCCGTGCCGGATGCCGCCGATGATCTCGACCTCGTCCTGCTCGAAGCTCATCCGGGCGCCCCGGCCGTAGCCCAGGCGGCGGCGGCCCAGCTCATGGGCGATCTCAGCACTCGTCACCGCGACCCCGGCGGGTACCCCCTCCAGGATCGCCACGAGGGCCGGACCATGGGATTCTCCAGCGGTCAACCAGCGCAGCACGGGTGACAGTCTGACACGTCGCGTAACCGTCCCCGCGTCCGCTCCCGGCCCATCCCATGATCACGGAGAGACGGGCAGGGCCGCGCGCATCGCGTCGACCGGGGCGGGTACGCCCGTGAAGGACTCGAACTGGCGGACGGCCTGGGCCAGCAGCAGGTCGTACCCGGACACGACCGGGCAGCCGGCCCGCGCGGCCGCCGTGGCGAGCGGGGTCGGCCACGGGTCGTACAGCGCGTCGAACAGGACCACCCCGCACCGCCACCGGACCGCCTCGGCGAGCCCGTCGGCGACCCCCTTGGGCACGGTCGAGATCACCACGTCGGCGTCGACGCAGTTCGCCGCCGAGGCCCAGTCGGCGCCGGTCAGCTCCACCCCGAGCGCCGCGGCCACGGGCTCGAGCTGAGCGATCGCCTCGGGCCGCCGGGCGTACACGGTGACGCCGGCGCCGAGGGCGGCCGCGGCGGCGAGGGCGGCGCGGGCGGTGCCGCCGGCGCCGAGCACGGCGACCCGGGTGGCGGTGAGGAGCCCGACGACGCCGAGGGCGTCGACGATCCCCGGCGCGTCGGTGTTGTCGGCGCGCCAGCCGTGCTCCACCCGTACCAGGGTGTTGGCGGCGCCGATCGCGGCCGCGACCGGCGATACGGCGTCGGCCACCGCGAGCGCCGCCTCCTTGAGCGGCATGGTCAGCGACAGCCCGGCCCACTCGGGGCCGAGCCCGGCGACGAGACCGACCAGCTCCGACTCGACGCACTCGATCGCCGTATAGCTCCAGTCGGTCAACCCGGCGGCGGCGTACCCGGCGTTGTGGATCAGCGGGGACAGCGAGTGGCCGATGGGCTTGCCGAGCACGGCGGCGCGGCGGTTCGACACGTCAGTACGCACCGTTGCGCTGGGCGGTCGCGATGTTGCGCTCGTGCTCGGCCAGGTTGTCGGTGAACGCCGAGTTGCCCTGCTTGTCGATGAGCACGAAGAACAGCCACGGCCCCGGGGTCGGGTTGACCGCCGCGAGCAGCGCCTCCTTGCCGGGGTTGCTGATCGGCCCCGGCGGCAGGCCGGTCACCCCGTAGGTGCGGTACGGGTTGTTCGGGTCGTTCAGCTCCGGCGTGGTCAGGTTGTGCTTGCGCTCCTGACCGCGCAGCTCGCGCCAGTAGTTGGTGGCCGAGTCGAACTCCAGCGGCATCGCGTTGGGCTTGTGGTTGAGCCGGTTGTAGACCACCCGCGAGACCTTCGGCATGTCGGCCGGGGTGCCGGCCTCCGCCTGTACCAGCGACGCCGTGATCAGCACCTCGTACGGCGCGACCTGCTTGGACTGCGCGAGATCCATGATCTTGTTTTCGTCGGCGACGGCGAGGAAGTTGCCGACCATCTTCTGCAGGATCTGCTTCGGCGTCACGCCCGGGTCGAAGTGGTACGTGTCCGGGAACAGGAAGCCCTCCACGCTCTTGGCGGGCTGCTTGCCGTCGCCGCGGGTGAACCAGGCCTCCGGCACACCGAGCGCGACCGGGTCCGCTGCTGCGGCCTGGAACTCCTCCACCGGGAGGTGGGTGTACTCGGACAGCTTCTTGAAGGTCGCCTGCATGGTCAGACCCTCGGGGATGGTGATCTTGTTGACCAGCTTGCTGTCGTCACCCAGCAGGAGCGCCAGGGCGTCCTTCGCCCGCATCTCCTTGCGGAGCTGATAGGTGCCCGGCTGGATGTTCTTGGCCTGCGGGTTGTCCGCGGCCGCGTCGACGAAAGCCTGGGCGCTCTTGACGACGCCGGCATTGAAGAGGCTCTGGCCGATGTCGGCGGCCGAGTCGCCCGACTTCACCTGCACCTCGACCTTTCCGGTGCCGGGGCCCGAGTAGTCGGCGGCCGAGAAGAACTCCGTGACCTTCGTGTAGCCGTACCAGCCGCCGGCGCCGAGGACGCCGAGCAGCACGATCGACAGCGCCAGCGCGAGCAGGGACCGGCCGCGCCCCTTCGGCTGGCGCGCACCGCCGCCGTTCTGGGCGCGGCGCGCCGCCGACCGCCGATGCCGGCTCCGCCCACGCTCACGATCCTGGTCGTCGAACGCAAGCTCGAGCTCGTCCAACATCAGCTTCGCCTCCGTTGCGCGTCTAGCCAGGACTGAAGAATCTCTACGGCGGCCACCTGGTCGACGACAGCCCGTTGGCGCTTCCCTCGCACGCCTCGATCCGACAGCCTACGCGTCGCTATGACGGTAGACAGCCTCTCATCGGCGAACAACACCGGGACGGGATCGACAACTGCCTTTAGAATCTCCACGTATTGCCTGATGGAGGCGGCTGCTGGACCCTCTTTGCCAGCGAGGTTGATGGGCAGCCCGACCACCACCTCGATGGCCTCGTACTCCCGGACAAGCCGGGCGATCTCGGCCATGTCGGAAGGAATATCGCTACTTTGGGTGACATCTCGGGACACGGTCGCGAGCGGAGTCGCGAGGATCCCGTCCGGGTCGGAGCTGGCCACGCCGACCCGTACCGAGCCGACGTCCACGCCGAGACGCACTCCGCGGATCACCACTCACCCCACTGGCACTCCTGGA
Source organism: Planosporangium mesophilum (assembly GCF_016863255.1). GTDB lineage: Bacteria > Actinomycetota > Actinomycetes > Mycobacteriales > Micromonosporaceae > Planosporangium > Planosporangium mesophilum. The sequence goes on along the minus strand of NZ_BOON01000035.1, from coordinate 73,794 downwards.
CACTTGGCGGGGTCATGGCCCCGCCAAGTGTCCAAGATCCAGGATTACGAGTTGGCAATCGCCTTCTCCACCGCGGCCAGCAGCGAGGGCGCGTCACCGGCCGGCGCGCCACCGCCCTGGGCCAGCTCGGCGTTGCCGCCGCCGCGCCCGGACAACGCGCCCTTGACCAGGTCCGCCGCGGACAGGCCCCGGTCCCGCGCGGCCGGGTTGGTCGCCACGATCAGCGACGCCTTGCCGCCGGACCTCGCGGTCACCGCGGCCACGCCCGGCCGGTCGGCCGGCATCCGGCCGCGGATCTCCTGCGCCAGGGTCCGCACCTCGTTGCCGCCGGTACCCTCCGGCGCCTCGACGCCGACGAAAGACACGCCACCGACGTCGCGCGCACCGGCCACGAGCGCGCCGACGTTGGCCAGTACGAGCTGGGCCCGGAGCTTCTCCAGCTCCTTCTCCGCCTCGCGCAGCTGGGCCACGGTCTGCTCGACCCGGTCGGCCACCTGGTCGCCGGGCACCCGGTACAGCTCCGCGAGCCGGCTGACCAGCACGTGCTCGCGCGCCAGGTAGCCGAACGCGTCCATGCCGACCAGCGCCTCGACCCGGCGCACCCCGGAGCCGATCGACGACTCCTGGACGATCTTCACCAGGCCCAGCTGCCCGGAGCGGGCGGCGTGAGTACCACCGCACAGCTCGCGGGCGTAGTCACCGACCTCGACGACCCGAACCTCGTCGCCGTACTTCTCCCCGAAGAGGGCCATCGCACCGAGCTTGCGGGCCTCCTCCAGCGACGTGATGAACGCGTGCACGTCGAGATCGCTCATCAACACCTCGTTGACCTGCTGCTCGATGTCGTGCAGCACGCTCGGCGACACCGCGCCGGGCGTGTTGAAGTCGAAGCGCAACCGGCCCGGGGCGTTGAGCGAACCGGCCTGGGTGGCCGACTCGCCCAGGAAATTCCGCATCGCGGTGTGCACCAGGTGCGTCGCCGTGTGGGCGCGCGAGATGGCCTTGCGGCGCAGGACGTCGATCTCGGCGTACCCGGTCTCGCCCCGGCGGATCTCACCCTCGACCACGCGCCCCCGGTGCACGATCAGGCCGGGGATCGGCTGCTGGACGTCGAACACCTCGACGCTGCCGCCGCCCACGGTGATGATGCCCTGGTCGGGCTGCTGGCCACCGCCCTCCGCGTAGAACGGGGTGGCGTCGAGCACCAGCTCGACCGTGTCGCCCACGCCGGCACCGGACAGCCCGGTACCGGAGCCGGACAGCAGCGCCCGCAGCCGCGACTCCCGGCGGGTCTCCTCGTACCCGGTGAACTCCACCGGGCCGCCCGACTCGAGCACCGCCCGGTACGCCGACAGGTCGACGTGGCCGGTCTTGCGCGCCTGCGCGTCGGCCTTGGCCCGGCTGCGCTGCTCGCCCATCAGGCGCCGGAAGCCCTCCTCGTCGACCGAGAGCCCCTGCTCGCCCGCGATCTCCAGGGTGAGGTCGATCGGGAAGCCGTACGTGTCGTGCAGCTGGAACGCCTGCTCGCCGGTCAGCCTGGTGCCGCCGGCGCGCTTCGTCTCCGCCACCGCCGTGTCGAGGATCGTCGTACCGGCGCGCAACGTCGACAGGAACGCCTCCTCCTCGGCGTACGCGTAGCTGGCGATCCGCTCGAAGTCGCTGACCACCTCGGGGTAGGACGGGGCCATGCAGTCGCGCGCCACCGGCAGCAGTTCCGGCAGCGCCCGGCCCTGCCAACCCAGCAGCCGCATCGCCCGGATCGCCCGGCGCATGATGCGGCGCAGCACATAGCCGCGGCCCTCGTTGGACGGCGTGACGCCGTCGGCGATGAGCATCAGTGAGGTGCGCACGTGGTCGGCGATGACCCGCAGCCGCACGTCGTCCGGGTGCGACTCGCTCGCCAGATGCCCCGACCGCGCCCCGTACTGCTTGCCGGTCAACTCCGCGGCCTTGTTGAGGATCGGCTTGATCTCGTCGATCTCGTAGATGTTGTCGACGCCCTGCAGGATCGAGGCCATCCGCTCCAGGCCCATGCCGGTGTCGATGTTCTTGGCCGGCAGCTCGCCCAGGATCGGGTAGTTCTCCTTGTCGGTGCCCGGTCCCCGCTCGTTCTGCATGAACACGAGGTTCCAGAACTCCATGTACCGGTCCTCGTCGACCTCCGGGCCGCCCTCGCGGCCGTACTCCGGCCCACGGTCGAGGTAGATCTCGGAGCACGGGCCGCACGGGCCGGGGATGCCCATCGACCAGTAGTTGTCGGCCTTGCCCCGGCGCACGATGCGCTCCTTGGGCAACCCGATCTTGTGGTGCCAGATGTCGAACGCCTCGTCGTCGTCGAGGTAGACGGTCGCCCAGATCCGCTCGGGGTCCAGGCCGAAGCCGCCCTCGTCAACGGACTTGGTGACCAGGTCCCAGGCGAGGGTGATCGCGCCTTCCTTGAAGTAGTCGCCGAACGAGAAGTTGCCGTTCATCTGGAAGAACGTGCCGTGCCGGCTGGTCTTGCCGACCTCGTCGATGTCCGGGGTGCGGATGCACTTCTGTACGCTCGTCGCCCGCTTCCACGGCGGCGTGCGCTGCCCCAGGAAGTACGGCACGAACTGCACCATGCCGGCGTTGACGAACAACAGGTTGGGGTCGTCGATAGCGGGCAGCGGAGCGCTGGGCACGACGGCATGGCCGTTCGCCTCGAAGTGGGCCAGGAAACGCCGCTTGATCTCCGCTGTCCTCATCAGTTCTGTTTTCCTTCTTCGTCGTGCTCATCGAGTAGGGCGCCGGCCTGGAACGCGTCGTGGATCTCCGCCTCGCGCTCGGCCATGCTCTCTCGGACGTCCTCTACAAAGCTACGCACCTCGCCGAGGAGACCGACAGCGGATTCCCGGACCGAGCCGGCGATTCCGGTAGGGGTCAGGGCCTGCATCTTCTTGTTGATCGCCCGGACCGCGAGGGCACCGACCGCGAGGCCGACGCCGAGCCACAGCAAGCGTCGCATCTTCTCGTCCCTCCTCAGGCGCCGAACGGGCGGGGCCGGCGCCGGCGGCGCTTGAGCTCGTCGCGCACCTCGGACTCCTCGTCGGAGCGGCGCCGCCTGGCGGCGGCGTTACGGACGCCGTACCCGAAGGCGGCGACCTTCACCAGCGGGTTGGCCGCGGCCGCGGTGACCACGGTCGACAGGTTGGCGACGTTCGCGCTGACGTGCTGGATGTTGTCGGTGATGTTGTCCAGCCGCGCGAGCTGCACGTTGACGCCGTCGAGCGACGTCTGCGCCTGGCCCAGAGCGGTGTTGACGTTCTCGACCGTCTCGTTGACGTTGCGAAGCAGCGGCCCGGTGGCGTCGGCGACGTCACGGAGCGTCCTGGTCGCCGCGTCGACGGTGTGCCGCAATCGCAGGATCGGCACGATCAGCGCGATGACGAGCAACGCGAACGCGCCGGAAACGATCAGCAGCGCTATCTCCCAGCCATGCATCTGCACGACTTCCTCCTTCGGGCACACCTGTACATCCGCCAACTCCGCAAGACCCTACCGTCGGTATCGACCGGTCGCGTCGCGACTGTCCGACTCGCCGTTTCGCATTCGGCGCCGATCCACCCGATTCGCTCCGGTCGCTCGACCACCTCGGCCACGGTCCCACCATCGTGAGACCCAGCCGATTACCGCCCTAACTCTTTTCCGACGGTGGTTTTCCCGGGGTCGACCGCCCTTCCGGTGCCGACCGCCCTTCCGGTGCCGATCCGGCCGCCCCGGCGCGGACGATCCGGCGCAGCCTGGCCAGCCGCTCCGCGACCGGGCGCTCGGCGCCGTGGCTGGTGGGCCGGTAGTAGTCGCGACCCACCACCCCGTCCGGCGGGTACTGCTGGGCCACCACCCCGCGCGCGTCGTCGTGCGGGTACGCGTACCCGACCCCGTGGCCGAGCCCCTTCGAACCCTGGTAGTGCGCGTCGCGCAGGTGGCGCGGCACCGGACCGCCGGTACCGGACCGCACGTCGCCCATCGCCGCGAAGATCGCCGTCGTGACCGCGTTCGACTTCGGCGCGGTGGCCAGGTGGATCACCGCCTGGGCGAGGTTGAGCTGCACCTCGGGCAGGCCCACGTACTCGACGGCGGCTGCTGCGGCGTTCGCCACCACCAGCGCCATCGGGTCGGCCATCCCCACGTCCTCGCTCGCGAAAATCACCATGCGGCGGGCGATGAACCGGGCATCCTCCCCCGCGACCAGCATGCGGGCCAGCCAGTGCAGCGCGGCGTCGACGTCGGAGCCGCGCATGCTCTTGATGAACGCGCTCACCACATCGTAGTGCTCGTCGCCGGCCCGGTCGTAGCGCAGCGCCGCCACGTCGACCGCCTTCTCCGCGGTCGCCAGGTCGATCTCGGCCGCGCCCTGCGCCTGCGCGCCGCCGGCGGCCGCCTCGAGCGCGGTCAGGGCCTTCCGGGTGTCACCGCCCGCCAAGCGGACGAGGTGATCTTCCGCGTCGGCCGCGAGGGTGACCGCGCCGCCCAGGCCGCGCTCGTCGGTGACGGCGCGCCGCAGCAGCAGCCGCACCGCATCGTCGTCGAGGGGTTGCAGCGTGAGCAGCACGCAGCGGGACAGCAGCGGCGAGATCACCGAGAAGTACGGGTTCTCGGTGGTCGCGGCCAGCAGCGTGACGGTACGGTCCTCCACCGCCGCGAGCAGCGAATCCTGCTGGGTTTTGGAGAAGCGGTGCACCTCGTCGATGAAGAGCACGGTCTGCGCGCCGCCGGAGCGACGGGTCCGGCGCGCGGTGTCGATCACGGCGCGCACGTCCTTGACCCCGGCCGACAGCGCGGACATGGCCACGAACCGGCGGTCGGTCGCGCCCGCGACCAGGTGGGCGATCGTGGTCTTGCCACAGCCGGGCGGCCCCCACAGGACCACCGACATCGGCGAGTCGCCCTCGACCAGGCGGCGCAGCGGTGCGCCCGGCGTCAGCAGGTGGTCCTGGCCGACCAGCTCATCGAGGGTACGGGGACGCATGCGGACCGCCAGCGGCGCGTCCTGGAGCGGCGCGGCGAACGTCTCGCCCGCCGTCGCGTCGCCGCCACCGGCGCGGGGCTGCCCCCCGCCGAGTTCGAATAGTCCCGTGTCGTCCACCGCGACGAGGTTACCCGGAGCGTCGCGGCTGCTGATCCACTGCGGTGCCGCCTGCGGCGGTGTCGGCGGTGGCGGCGTCAGCCATGGCGGCGGTCAGGGCGCGCTTCAGCCGCGGCGCCAGCGGGCGCTCCACCAAGCGGTGCACCAGCCAGGCGGCCAGCAGCATCGCGGCGAGCAGCCCGATCAGCAGCGGCCACTTCGGCACCCGGTCGTGCAGCCGTACGATCACCACGTACCCGATCTCCTGGTGCAGCAGGTAGAGCGGGTACGTCAGGGCGCCTGCGATGGTCAACCATCCGCCGCGGATCCAGTTCAACCACCCGAGGGAGATCGCGGCCATGACCGCGAAGATGCCGGTGACCACCAGGACCACGCCCAGCCACAGGTGGGGGCGGTCGCCGGACCGCGCGACGTACTCGGCGGTGGGGTAGACCCGCTTCAGGCCCAGCGCCCAGGACACCCCGACGATGCCCCACAGCAGGATGGTGGGGCGGAAGCGGTGCATCAGGTAGAACGCGATGCCGGCGATGAAGAACGGCGAGAACTCGTCGCCCACGACGAGGTGGAGGACCGCGTGCGGCGAACCGCTGACCACGACCGACGCGACCGTCCACAGCAGGCAGAACAGCACCGCCCTGCGGTAGGTCAGCCCGCGCCAGATCACGATCGCGAACAGCAGGTAGAAGCGCAGCTCCTCCCAGAGCGTCCAGTACACCCCGTCGATCTCCGGCACGCCCATCGGCCGCTGCAACATGGTCAGGTTGACCAGCAGGTCGGTCCCGCTCGGCCGGGGATGCCCGACCATGACCGCGGCGACCACGGCGGTGGTGGCGAGGACCGCGAACCAGTACGCCGGATACAGCCGCACCACCCGCGACACGAAGAACCGGCCCAGGCCCCGGCCCCAGGCGCTCATGCAGATCACGAAGCCGCTGATCACGAAGAACAGCTCGACGCCGAGCCAGCCGTACCCGGTGACCAGTGACGTCCTGCTGAAGACCTCCGTGGACGGCGCTCCCCAGGTGCGCGGCGCGTGGTACGTGTAGTGGTACGTCACGACCGCGAGCGCCGCGACCAGGCGCAGCCCGTCGAGGACCGCCAGCCGGCCACCGGTCCGACCGCCGGGCGAGGACTCCCCGGCGGCCGGCTGCGCGGGCAGACGCGGGGGCGTCCCCAGCGGGGGCGTCGCTGCCTGGGGAGCGTCGAACTGACCGGCGGAGACAACCACGGGCGACATCATGGCATGCCACGATCTCCGGGCACGCGGCCGGCGTCACCATTGCCGCGAAACAACGAAGTCGTGGTCTCCCGAGGCTCGGGAGACCACGACTTCGGCGACGTCAGCGGCTGTGCTCGACCGGAACCGCGATCCCGGAGGTACCCGGGATCGCCGGCGTCTTCGGCTTGGCGTCCACGCCCGCCTCGGCCCGCTGCTGCGGCGTGATCGGCGTCGGGGCACTGGTCAGCGGGTCGTACCCGCCCCGGGTCTTCGGGAACGCGATGACCTCGCGGATCGAGTCGGCGCCGGCCAGCAGCATGGTCACCCGGTCCCAGCCGAACGCGATGCCGGCGTGCGGCGGCGGCCCGTACTTGAACGCCTCCAGCAGGAAGCCGAACTTCTCGTCGGCCTCGTCCGGCGTGATGCCGAGCAGCGCGAACACCCGGCGCTGGACGTCGGCGCGGTGGATACGCACGGAACCGCCGCCGATCTCGTTGCCGTTGCAGACGATGTCGTACGCGTACGCCAGCGCCTGGTCGGGCGCGTCCTCGAACCGGTCGATCCACTCCGCGTTGGGCGAGGTGAACGGGTGGTGCACCGCGGTCCAGCCACCGTCGTCGGTGCGCTCGAACATCGGGGCGTCGACCACCCAGCAGAACGCCCAGGCGTCGGGGTCGATCACGCCGGTACGGCGGGCGATCTCCTGCCGGGCGGCGCCCAGCAGCTCCTGCGCCTCGCGCCGGAACGGCGACGCGGCGAAGAAGACCGCGTCACCGGGCTTGGCCTGGACCGCCTCGGCCAGGCCGGCGAGGTGCTCGGCCGAGAGGTTCTTGGCGACCGGCCCGCGCGCCTCGCCGGTCTGCTCGTCGAGCACGACGTAGGCCAGGCCGCGCGCGCCGCGCGCCTTCGCCCAGTCCTGCCAGCCGTCCAGCTCCTTGCGGGACTGCGACGCGCCGCCGGGCATGACCACGGCGCCGACGTACCCGCCCGCGTCGATGGCGCCGGCGAACACCCGGAACTCGGTGCCGCGCAGGTAGTCGGTCAGCTCGGTCAGCTCGAGGCCGTACCGCAGGTCGGGCTTGTCGGAGCCGTACCTGTCCATCGCCTCGTGCCAGGTGATCCGCGGGATCGGCGTGGTGATCTCGTGGTCTGCCAGCTCGCGCCAGAGGTTGGAGACGATCTCCTCGCCGAGCGCGATCACGTCGTCCTGGGTCACGAACGACATCTCGATGTCGAGCTGGGTGAACTCCGGCTGCCGGTCGGCGCGGAAGTCCTCGTCGCGGTAGCAGCGGGCGATCTGGTAGTACCGCTCCATGCCGCCGACCATCAGCAGCTGCTTGAACAGCTGCGGCGACTGCGGCAGCGCGTACCAGGAACCGGGCTGCAGGCGCACCGGCACCAGGAAGTCGCGGGCACCCTCCGGGGTGGAGCGGGTCAGCGTCGGCGTCTCGATCTCGAAGAAGTCGCGGTCGTGCAGCACCCGGCGCGCGATCTGGTTGGCCTTCGAGCGCAGGCGCAGCGCCCGTGCCGGGCCGCTGCGGCGCAGGTCCAGGTACCGGTGCTTGAGCCTGATGTCGTCGCTGGCCTCGACGTTGTCGTCGACGGGCAGCGGCAGCGGGGCCGCCTCGGACAGGATCTCCAGGTTGGTCGCGGTGACCTCGATCTCGCCGGTGGGCAGCTCGGGGTTCTCGTTGCCGGCCGGCCGGCGCGACACCTCGCCGGTCACCAGGACGCAGAACTCGTTGCGCAGGGCGTGAGCTTCGCTCAGGCCGCCAATCTCTTCCCGACTGAGCCCGCGGCCTTCGGCCGCGTCCGCTCCTCGACCGTGCTCCTGGTCCTCGGTCGCTTCCGCTCCTCGGAACACGACCTGGGTGGTGCCGGAGGCGTCCCGCAGATCCACGAAGATCACCCCGCCGTGATCGCGCCGGCGGGCGACCCACCCGGCGAGCGTCACGGTCGTGCCGGCGTCGGCGGCGCGCAGCGTGCCGGCTTCATGGGTACGGATCACGGGTACTTCTCCTTCATGGCCTGGCCCGGGGTGCGGGCCCAGTTTGGCTCAAACGGCACAGGGTTCCAACGGCATTCTCTCAACCGGCGGACCGGGAGGATGCCACAACCCCATCAGGGCGACGTCCCACCGTAGCGGGGCGAATCGAGACGAAGCATGGCCCACACCACCTTGCCGTCCCGGGTGGGCAGGAACCCCCATTTCGTCGCGAACGCGTCGACGAGGATCAGCCCGCGACCACCCAGGACCTCGGTCGGGTCGGCCGACATGAGCCGGGGTGGCGCGCTACTGCCGTCGACCACCGAGATGTGCAGGTACGGCTCGCGCAGCGCGACAAGCAATTCTATCTCGGTCTTCGCGTGCAGGATCGCATTGCTGATCAGCTCGGTGACCAGCAGTTCGGCCCGGTCCGTGACGTGCGTCAGCTGCCACGCCTCGCAGGCCGCGGCGACCGTCGCGCGGGCGGCCGGCCCCGCGACCGAGGGCGAGGCGGGCAGCCGCCGGAGGAACCGGCGGGGCGCCGGCACCCCCTCCAGCGCGGCGAGCGCGCGTGCCCGGTCCGGGTGTACGGGGACCGACCGGTTGATCGACATCTGCTCCAGCCCGGCAGCGACCTCACCGGTCGGCCCGCTGAGCACCACCGGGCAGCCCGGCCACTCCACCGCCGACCGCGCCAGTGCGCTGAAGACGGTGAGAACGACGTCGTCGGCCGCGGTGACCATCGACAGCTCCACCACCACCGCGGCCGGCTGCGCCGCCAGTGCGGTCGCCACCGCGAGCCGTACCTCGGGCGCGGTCTCCACGTCCAGTTCGCCGATGAGCCAGATCACCGCCACCGGCGGATCGGTCTCGATGTCCCAGGTCAGGGTCACCGGGTGTCCAGTCCCGCCGACGCCCCGGTCTCCCTCGACGTCTCCCCCGGCGGCGGACCGATCTCACCGTTCAGCACGCTCGCGGTCCCGCCGCCGGCGGATGCGCCGACGGCGGCGGGATCGACGTGGGACATCGCGCTCCTACCCGGCTCGGATCGGGTGGTAGCCCGGGAGCCGGACGCGGGGGCGACGGCCGGCTCATCGGGCTCGACTGCTGGATGTACCCAGGAAACACCGCGCCCTACCGGCAATCAAGCACCGCTCACCACCGGGCGCAGGTCCTCGGCGGGCGGCTGCCACGTCGCCGCGTCCGCCTCGACCTGCTCACCGGAGCGGATGTCCTTGACCGTGTCGGGCTCGCCGGGGAACCAGACGTACGGGATGCCCCGCCGCTCGGCGTACTTGATCTGCTTGCCGTACTTGGCGGCGGTCGGCGCCACCTCGGTCGGGACGCCTCGCGACCGCAGCGCGCGGGCGGTGCGGTCGCAGGCCGGCCGGTCGTCCTCGGTGGGCACGGCGACCAGCACACACGTCGGTACCGACCGGCTGATCGTCAGCGCGTCGTGCCCGAAGAGCAGGCCGAGCATCCGGGAGACGCCGATCGAGATGCCGACGCCGGGGAAGCGCTCGGTACCGGTCGACGCGAGGTTGTCGTACCGGCCGCCGGAGCAGATCGAGCCGAACCGCTCGTACCCGCGCAGCTGGGTCTCGTAGACCGTGCCGGTGTAGTAGTCGAGGCCGCGAGCGATCTTCAAATCCGCGATCACCAGGCCCGGCGCGACCTCGTTGGCCGTCTCGACGACCCGGACGAGCTCGGCCAGGCCCTCGTCCAGCAGCGGATCCTCCACGCCGAGGGCGCGTACCGCGTCGGCGAAGGAGGCGTCGGTCGCCGAGATCTCGGCCAGCGCCAGCGCGGCCTTGGCCTGTGCCTGGGTCGCACCGGCGGTCTCGACCAGCAGCTCCGCGACCCGGTCGGGCCCGATCTTGTCGAGCTTGTCCACCGCCCGCAGGGCCGCCTCCGGGTCGCCGATTCCGACGCCGCGGTAGAAGCCCTCGCAGACCTTGCGGTTGTTGACCTGGATGCGGATCGGCGGGATCGGCAGGCCACCCAGCGCGTCCGCGACCACCAGGGGCATCTCGGCCTCGTAGTGGAACGGCAGGGTGTCCCGGTCGACGACGTCGATGTCGGCCTGGAGGAACTCCCGGTAGCGGCCCTCCTGGGGCCGCTCGCCGCGCCAGACCTTCTGGATCTGGTACCGCCGGAACGGGAACTGGAGCTTGCCGGCGTTCTCAAGGACGAACCGGGCAAACGGGACGGTGAGGTCGAAGTGCAGCCCGAGCGAGTCGTCGTCGGTCGCGCCCTCCTCGGCCTGCAGCCGGCGCAGCACATACACCTCTTTGGAGGTCTCGCCCTTGCGCAGGAGCTGGTCGAGGGGCTCGACCGCGCGGGTCTCCAGCGGCGCGAACCCGTAGAGCTCGAAGGTGTTCCGGATGCGGTCGACGACGTACTGCTCGATCGTGCGCTGCGGCGGCATCCACTCGGGGAAGCCACTGATCGGCTTGGGACGGGTCATGAAAGTCTCTACCAGCCTCTGGTGGGAAAGGCCGCGCCCGCTTCCCGCAGGTACGGGTTGGTCGCGCGCTCGCGGCCGATGGTCGTCTCGGGCCCGTGGCCGGGCAGGACGACGGTCTCGTCGGCGAGTGGCAGCACCTTGTCGCGAAGGCTCGCCATCATCGCCGCGGAGTCGCCGCCCGGCAGGTCGGTGCGCCCGATGGAGCCGGCGAACAGCACGTCACCGCTGAAGCACAGCGGCACGTCGTCACCCGGCATCCGGAACAGCACCGACCCGCCGGTATGGCCGGGCGCGTGGTCGACCGTGATCGAAAGGCCCGCGATGCTGATCGTGCCACCGTCGGGCAGCTCCGCGACGTCGTCGGGCTCGGTCCACGGCAGCCGGCCGCCGAAGAGCGCGGTCATGTCCATCGACAGGCCCTTGGTCGGGTCGGCGAGCAGCTCGCGGTCGGACGGGTGGATGTAGGCCGTGATCCCCCGCGTACCGCAGACCGGCGTCACCGAGAACGTGTGGTCGAGGTGCCCGTGGGTCAGCAGCACCGCGGCCGGGTGCAGGCGGTGCTCGGCGAGCACGGCGTCGAGCTGGTCGATGACCCCGATGCCCGGGTCGACCACCACACACTGCTCCCCCACGCCCGGCGCGACGACGTAGCAGTTCGTCCCGAACGCCTGGGCGGGAAATCCGGCAACCAGCAAGCTCTCGACCCTCCGTGCGTACTTTCCGCTGAGCGTAACGGCGCAGCCATCCGAGCCTAACCGCGCCGACGAGCGGATATCTGCCCAGGGCGCCCTGCCGGATTGACCTGCGACCCGCGTGGCCCCGTACACTCTGGCGGGCGTGTGGCGCGTGCCTCACCCGTTGTCGACAGTCCCGAAAAGGAGCGTCCGGTGCCTCCAAGCAAGTCCCGGCAGCGCGCGCTGGCCCGCGCCAAGGTCGAGCGCCAGATCGCCCGCCGCGCCGTGGCCGCGCGTCGACGCCGTCAGATCCAGGCCTCGGTCGCCGCCGGGCTCGCGGTCGTCGCGGTCGTGGTCGGCATCGTGTGGGCCGTCGGCGGCTTCGACAGCAGCAAGAAGGCCACCGTCGCCGAGGACTGCGCCTGGACCCCGGTACCGGCCGAGGGCACCGTCAAAGACGTCGGCAAGCCGCCGACGACCGGGATCGCCAAGACCGGCACCGCCACGATGACGATCACCACGAACCAGGGCGTGGTCGAGGCCGAACTCGACCGGGCCGGGGCGCCCTGCACCGCCGCCAGCTTCGCGCACCTGGCCGGCAAGCAGTTCTTCAACAACACCAAGTGCCACCGCCTGACCACTGACGGCATCTACGTGCTGCAGTGCGGCGACCCGTCGGCCACCGGTACCGGCGGCCCGGCCTACAAGTTCCCGGACGAGAAACTGCCGACGCCCCAGCCCGAGCCGTCGGCGTCCCCGGGCACCCCGCCCAGCACCAATCTCTACCCCGCCGGCACCCTGGCGATGGCCAACAACGGTCCGGACACCAACGGCAGCCAGTTCTTCATCGTGTACAAGGACGGCTCGTCGCTGGAGGCCAAGTACACCGTCTTCGGCAAGGTCACCAAGGGTCTGGACCTCGTCCAGAAGATCGCGGCCGCCGGGGTCAACCCGAAGACCAGCGCGACCGACGGCGAGCCCAAGACCGAGGTGACGATCCAGAGCCTGACCGTCACGAACGGGCCGGCGCCCGCCCCGGCATCGCCGGCCTCGCCAGCACCGTCGGCGTGACCTTGCCCGGCACCCACTGACCACACCACCCGTACGTTCATCGCAGGGAGAGACCGTGACATCCAACCGGGACCGGCAACAGCGCGCGGCCGCGCGCGCGAGGCTGGAGCGCGAGATGACGCTGCGCGCCGAGTCCGCCCAGCGGCGCCGCCGGCTGCAGGCGATGATCGGTGCCGGCCTGGCCGTCGTGGTCGTGCTCGTCGGCGTCGTCCTGCTGGTGACCCTCACCGGCAGCGACAAGAAGACCAACAACACCGCCGCCTCGGCCTCGTCCTCGCCCACCTCGTGCAAGTGGAACTCCGCGGTCGATCCCAGCGCGCCCACGCAGGCACTGCCGGCGGGCGTCAAGGACGTCGGCACGCCGCCGGCGTCCGGTGAGCCCCGGTCCGGTACCCAGACGATGACGATCAACACCAACCTCGGCGTCGTCAAGATCGAGATGGACCTGGCGAAGGCGCCCTGCACCGCCGCGAGCTTCGCCCACCTGGCGAGCAAGCACTTCCTCGACAACTCGTCGTGCCACCGCCTCGTCGCCGGCATCAGCGCCCTCCAGTGCGGCGACCCGGGCGGCCAGGGTACCGGCGGCCCGACGTACCGGTTCGCCAACGAGAACCTGCCGACCGACCGCCGCCCCGCGTACCCGAAGGGCTCGGTCGCCATGGCGAACAGCGGCCCGGACACCAACGGCAGCCAGTTCTTCTTCCTGTTCAACGACGTGGACAGCCAGCGCCTGTCTCCGGACTACAGCCTGTGGGGCAAGGTCGTGGAGGGCATGGACATCATCGAGAAGGTGGCGGCCGGCGGCGACGACGGCGCGTACGAGCCGCAGCCCGGCGGCGGTCGCCCGAAGACGGAGTTCAAGTTCCTCTCGGTCACCGTCGGCGCCCCGAACAAGGGCTGATCCACACCGTACGGAAAAGCGGCCGGTGGGTGGAGGATTCCACCCACCGGCCGCTTTGAGCGCGATGCCCTTCCGAGCCGCTTTCCACGCCGATTCGCGCACGCACGGTGGCCGGACCGATGTCCGACCCATGCGCCGAGGAATTTAGGCCCCGGACGTGACCCGGTAGGCGTCGTAGACGCCGTCGACGCGCCGCACCGCGGCGAGCAGGTGCCCGAGGTGCTTCGGGTCGGCCATCTCGAAGCTGAACCGGCTGACCGCCACCCGGTCCCGGGTGGTGGTCACCGTCGCCGAGAGGATGTTGACCTTCTCCTCGGACAGCGACTTGGTGATGTCGGCGAGCAGCTTGTGCCGGTCGAGCGCCTCGACCTGGATCGCGACCAGGAATGTCGAGGCCGACGTCGGCTTCCACGCCACGTCGAGGATCCGCTCCTCCTGGGCCTGCAGGTCGCCCGCGTTCGCGCAGTCCTCCCGGTGCACGCTCACGCCGCCGGAGCGGGTGACGAAGCCGAACACCTTGTCCCCCGGTACCGGCGTGCAGCAGCGCGCCAGCTTGATCCAGACGTCGTCGGCGCCCTTGACGACCACCCCGGGGTCGGCGGTGGCGCCGGGGTGGCGGGTGGGCCGGGTCGGCAGCGCCGTCTCGGCGATGTCCTCGACCGCCCCCTCCTCGCCGCCGTACCCGGCGACGAGCTTCTGCACCACCGACTGCGCCGAGACCTGGCTCTCCCCCACCGCCGCGTACAGCGAGGCGACGTCTGCCAGGTGCAGGTCACGGGCGATCGTGAGCAGCGCGTCGGTGGTCAGCAGCCGTTGCAGCGGCAGGCCCTGCTTGCGCATGGCCTTGACGATCGCCTCCTTGCCGAGTTCGATCGCCTCCTCGCGCCGCTCCTTGTTGAAGTACTGCCGGATCTTGGTACGCGCGCGGGGGCTCTTGACGAAGCCGAGCCAGTCCTGGGTGGGGCTGGCGGTGTCCGACTTCGAGGTGAAGATCTCGATGACGTCGCCGTTGGACAGCGTGCTCTCCAGTGGCACCAGCTTGCCGTTGACCCGCGCCCCGATGCACTTGTGCCCGACCTCGGTGTGCACCGCGTACGCGAAGTCGACCGGGGTGGAGCCGGTCGGCAACGCGATCACGTCGCCCTTCGGCGTGAAGACGTACACCTCCTGGCTGGACAGGTCGAAGCGCAGCGCGTCGAGGAACTCGCTCGGGTCGCTCGCCTCGCGCTGCCAGTCCAGCAACTGGCGCAGCCAGGTCATCTCGTCGATGTGCGCCGGCGGGCCGGCGATCGTGGCGCCCTTGGTCTCCTTGTACCGCCAGTGCGCGGCGATGCCGTACTCGGCGGTGCGATGCATCGCGTACGTGCGGATCTGCATCTCCACCGGCTTGCCGGTCGGACCGATCACGGTGGTGTGCAGCGACTGGTACATGTTGAACTTCGGCATCGCGATGTAGTCCTTGAACCGGCCCGGAACGGGCTGCCAGTTCGCGTGGATCACACCGAGGGCCGCGTAGCAGTCGCGGACGGTGTCGACGAGGATGCGGACGCCGACGAGGTCGTAGATGTCGGCGAACTCGCGGCCCCGCACGATCATCTTCTGGTAGACCGAGTACAGGTGCTTCGGCCGCCCGTTGACCTCGGCCTTGATCTTCGCCGACTTGAGGTCGATCGCGACCTTCTGGGTGACCTGCCGCAGCAGCGCCTCCCGCTGCGGTGCGTGGTCGCCGATGAGCCGGTTGATCTCCTCGAAGCGCTTGGGGAACAGCGTCTTGAACGACAGGTCCTCGAGCTCCCACTTGATCGTGTTCATACCGAGCCGGTGGGCCAGCGGCGCGAGGATCTCGAGCGTCTCCTTGGCCTTCTGCTCCTGCTTGGTGCTGGGCAGGAAGGTCAGGGTACGCATGTTGTGCAGTCGGTCGGCCAGCTTGATGACCAGCACCCGAGGGTCCTTGGCCATCGCGACCACCATCTTGCGGATGGTCTCGGCCTTGGCCGCGTCGCCCAGCTTGACCTTGTCGAGCTTGGTGACGCCGTCGACGAGCAGCGTGACCTCACCGCCGAAGTCGGCGCGCATCTGGTCGAGCGTGTAGGCGGTGTCCTCGATCGTGTCGTGCAGCAGCGCGGCGACCAGGGTGGTCGTGTCCATGCCCAGCTCGGCCAGGATCCCGGCGACCGCGAGCGGGTGGGTGATGTAGGGGTCGCCGGACTTGCGGTACTGCCCGTTGTGCCAGCGCGCGGCGGTGTCGTAGGCGCGCTGGAGCACCTGGATGTCGGCCTTCGGGTGGCTGGCCCGGTGATTGGCGATCAGCGGTTCGAGGGCCTCGCTGACGGTCTGCGTCTGCCAGGGGGCGTTGAACCGCGCGAGTCGGGCCCGTACCCGCCGGCCGGTGGGCGCGCTGGCGAACGTGAACCCCTGGCCCCCGGACGCGGCGGTGGATCCGCCGGCGCCGGACGGTGTCGACGGCGGCGCCGGCCGGGTGGCCGGGGTCGGGGGCGTGGGCGCCGACCGGGCGGCCGGGGTGGGCGACGGTCGAGCGGCCGGTGACGGCCGGGAACCCGGCGACGGGCGGCCGGCCGGCGTCCCGGTGCCGCCCTCGGCGGCGCGGAACGGCAGCACGACTCCGGTGGTCGGTTCCGGACCGCCGGCAGCGGCGTCGGGGGCGACCGGCCGCGACCCATCGGCGGCGCTCGGCTGACCGTTGGTCGGCTCGCCGGTCACCCCGTCTCCGGATCCCCCGCGCGCCGGGTTCATCGGCTTGACTGTGCCCTCCACGGGAGGCGCGATATCGCCTGACACACGCCGCTCCTCATCGCCGTCGGCGGAAAGGCAATCCTACCTGCTCACGGAAGCTTTCCGACCAGATCGTCCGGGGTACAAACCGAACGGCCAGGGTCCGGTTGGGCCGTCAAACCGTCAAAAGCGCGTGTACCGTCCGCGGTTTCAGGCGTTTCCGCCCCTCCAGGAACGCGAGTTCCAGCAGGACCGTGAATCCGGTCACTACGCCGCCCGCCTGCTCGACCAGGCTCAGCGAAGCCTCCGCCGTACCGCCCGTGGCCAGCACGTCGTCGACCACGAGCACCCGCTGCCCGGGGGTGAACGAGTCGGTGTGCAGTTCGAGGGTGGCCTCGCCGTACTCGAGGGCGTACGTCTCGCGCAGCGTCTTCCGCGGCAGCTTGCCGACCTTGCGGACCGGCACGACCCCGACCCCCGCCGCGTACGCGACCGCGGACGCGATCATGAAGCCACGGGCCTCGATGCCGGCCACCACGTCGAACGAGTCCGCGCCGTAGTGCTCCACGATCGCGTCGATCGTCGCCGCGAAGTCCGGTCCGCTCGCGAAGAGCGGGGTCAGGTCCTTGAACACAATGCCCGGCTGTGGGAAGTCCCGGACATCCACCGCCAGGTCGGCCACCCGCCGGGCCATCTCGGGCCCGCTGTCGCCGTCTACCATGTCGCTCCCCTCACGATCGTGAAGACCTTCCGCGGCTCGGCCGGGAAGGTCTTCACGGTGATCGTCTTGTGTTCGAGTGTCAGCGACGCTTGCCGCCACCCGGCCGCTTACGCGACTGCGCCTGCTTGCCGCCCGTGGGCCTGGCCCCCACCCGGGGCGCGGACGACGCGGCCAGGGCGTCGATCCGCGCCTGGTGGTCGGAGTCCACGTCGGCCTCGGCGTCTTTCGCCCGGGCGCGACCCGGCTTGGCCTCGGCGCCGCCCTCGGCCTGCTTGGCCGCCGCGGCGCGCTTGGCGAGCACCCGCTGGGTGTGCAGCTTGTAGCGCTGGTCGAACAGCTTGAAGTCGACCAGCCAGGGGGTCGCCAGGAACAGCGACGAGTACGCGCCGGTCAACATGCCGACGAACAGCACCAGGGCCAGGTCCTTCAGGGTGCCGACGCCCAGCAGGCCGGCGCCGACGAAGAGCAGGCCCGCGACCGGCAGCAGACCGATCAGCGAGGTGTTGACCGACCGCATCAGGGTCTGGTTGACCGCCTGGTTGGCCACCTCGGCGTACGTGTACCGGGAACTGCCGAGCAGCCCGCGCCCGTTCTCGTCGACCTTGTCGAACACGACGACGGTGTCGTACAGCGAGAAACCGAGGATCGTGAGCAGACCGATGATCGTGCCCGGGGTGACCTCGAACCCGACCAGCGAGTAGACGCCGGCCGTCAGCAGGAGGTCATGGACGAGGGCGGCGAGGGCCGCGATGGCCATCTTCTGCTCGAACCGGATCCAGATGTACACGCCGACGACGACCAGGAAGACCACCAGGGCCAGCAGCGCCTTGTTCGTGACCGTGCTGCCCCACGAGGAGCTGACCTCGGTCTTGGTGACCTCCTCCGGCGTCACGTGCGCGGCCCGCGTGATGGCGTCGATCGCCGTGTTGCGCTGGTCCTCGTCGAGCTGCGGGGTGCGGACCACGTACCGCTGGGAGCTACCGCTACCGGCGCTCTGCGCCGACACCACGGTGATGCCCCGGCCCTCCACGGCGCCGCGCACGTTCTCCAGCGAGACGCCGGGCTTCGTCGGCACCTGGAACTGGCTGCCGCCGGCGAACTCGATGCCGAAGTTGAAGCCCCGGAAAACCAGGCTGACCAGGCAGATCAGGACGAGGACCGCCGAGGCGATGTACCACCGCTTGCGGTGACCGATGAAGTTGATATCTGTTTCGCCCCGGTAGAGCCGGCGAAGGGTGTTCATTCTCAGGACTCCTTCGTACGCACGGCGCCGAAACGGTTGGTCGCCTGACTTGCCCCGACCGCCTTGTCCGAGCGGAGGTTACCCAGCCCGGAGAACCTCGGCGAGGTGAACGCGCTCAGCCGTGCGAGCACGGCGACCAGCGGGTGGGTGAACAGGAACACGACGAGCACGTCGATCAGCGTCGACATACCCAGCGTGAAGGCGAAGCCCTTGACCGGGCCGAGCGCGAGGAAGTACAGCACCGCGGCGGCCAGGAACGACACCGTGTCGGCCGAGAGGATCGTGCGCCGGGCCCGTACCCAGGCCCTCGGCACCGCGCTGCGGACCGTCCTGCCGTCCTTCACCTCGTCCTTCAGGCGTTCGAAGAACACCACGAAGGAGTCCGCGGTGATACCGATCGCGACGATGAAGCCGGCGATACCGGCGAGGCTGAGCGTGTAGCCCATGAAGCGACCCAGCAGCACCAGCGAGGCGAAGACCAGCGCGGCGGAGACCAGTAGGCTCAGGATCACCACCAGGCCGAGCGCCCGGTAGTAGAACAGGCAGTACAGGACGACCAGCAGGATGCCGATCGCGCCGGCGAGCAGGCCCATCTTCATCTGCTGCAGGCCGAGCGTCGCCGTCACGTCGGAGTAGTCCTGGATCTTGAAGCTCAGCGGCAGCGAGCCGTACTTGAGCTGCTGCGACAGCGTTTCCACGTCCGAGCGGGTGAACTGGCCGTAGATGGTCGCGTCGCCGGTCATCTTCTCCTGGATGACGGGGGCGGAGACGACCGTGTTGTCCAGGACGATCGCGACCTGGCGCTGGGTGTCCGGGACGCTGCCGTTGCCGTAGACCTCACCGGTCAGGTTGGCCCACTTGTCCGGGTTACGGAACGCCAGGCGCACGATCCAGCCCTGGGTGGGCTCGTTGGAGAACGACGCCTCCTTGACGTCCTCGCCGACGACCTTGGCGGGGTCCAGCTTGTACTTGGCGCCGGCGCCGCGCTCGGTGCCGCACGCGACCACGGTCTGCTTGGGGTCGCTGATCGAACCCGGGTCACGCCCGTTGAGCTGCTTGCAGGTGATCGTCGGCACGTTGAACTGGATGTCGGCCGGCAGCGCCGCGACCTCGGCGGAGCTGAGCTGCCCGAACGGCTTGAGCGTCGCGAGCAGCTGCGGGTTGACCTGCTCCGGGCTCTGGATCGTCTGGGCGGCCTGGTACGCCGGGCCGAGCTTGGCGATCACCGCCGCGCGCCGCTTCTCCAGCGACTCGCTGATCGGCGCCGCGCTGGCGCTGGCCGACGCGCTCGGGGCCGCGCTGGCACCGGCCGCGGCCGACGCGCTGGCGCTGGGCTTCGCGCCGGGCGCGGCGCTCGCGTTGGGGGAGGCACTCGCGTTGGGCGCGGCGGACGGCGCGGCCGACCCCGAAGCCGACGGCGTCGGGGTCGGCTCGGCGCCGCCGGTGTCCGGCGCGGTCCCACCGACATGGCGGAAGCGCAGCTCCGCCGGCGCGACCAGCTTGCGCAGGTCGGCCTCGTTGGTCTTGCCGGCGACGTTCACCACGATGTTGCTGGCGCCCTCGGTGATCACTTCGGGCTCGGAGACGCCGGTCGAGTCGACGCGGCTGGCGATGATCTCGCGCGCGCGCTCCAGCCGCTCCTTGTCCGGAGCCTGGTTGGTGCCGAGCGTCGCCGCCGACAGCGTCATGCTCGTCCCGCCCTGGAGGTCCAGCCCCAGCTTGGGATGCGCCTTCTTGTCACCGGTGAAGAACACCAGCGAGTACAGCGCGACGAGAATCAGCGCGAGGGCTATGAAATATCGCGACGCCTTCAGCTGTCCGGAAGGTGCGGCCACGGCGGTCGTTCTCCTAGGTGTGTGCGGTTACGTCGGGTCGGGCGGGCGGGTGTTACTCGGTGTGGGTGGTGTCGGAGGCCGGCGTCTCGGACTCGGACGCGGGTCGGTCCGCCGACTTCACCACCTGTCCGATAGCCTGCCGCGCATACCGGTTGGTCACACCCGGAGCGACCTCGAGCGTCACGGTCTTGTCGTCGATGTCGACCACCTTGCCGTACAGGCCGGCGACAGTGACGATCTCGTCGCCCGGGCCGATCGACGACTGCAGTGTCTCCATCTGCTTGCGACGGCGCTGCTGCGGTCGAATGATCAAAAAGTATGCGGCCAGCATGAACAGCGCCAACAGGATCCACATCCCGAAGGGGCTGCCACTCTGCTGATTTGCGGCGAGGAGCACGATGCCTGCCTTCCGATCGGCTCAAATCAGGCGGAACACCGCCGGAAACGAGGTAACGCGGCCAGTACGGACCGCGGCGAGTCTAATCGGTGTGTGCCATACCACTGGACTCGGCATCGATCACGGTCCGGTCACGGCCCTCTCAGGGCTCAACGCTGAACAGGTCCGGTGTAGTCCCCGCCGTTCCCGGCGGGGGTGTACGTCCCAGGTGACGCCAGGCTCCGGCGGTGGCGATGCGGCCGCGCGGAGTACGCGCAATCAGGCCCTCCCGGAGGAGGAACGGCTCGCACACCTCCTCTACGGTATCCGGTTGCTCGCCGACCGCCACGGCGAGCGTCGACAGGCCGACCGGCCCGCCGCCGAAGGACAGCACGAGCGCCTTGAGGACCGCCCGGTCCAGCCGGTCCAGTCCCCGCTCGTCGACGTCGTACACCCGCAGCGCGGCCCGCGCCGCGTCCCCCGTCACCACGCCGTCGCCGCGCACCTCGGCGTAGTCGCGCACCCGCCGCAGCAGCCGGTTGGCGATGCGGGGGGTACCACGGGAGCGCCCGGCGACCTCGGCGGCGCCGTCGTCAGTGATCGGCACCCCCAGGATCCGCGCCGACCGGCGCACGATCCGCTCCAACTCGGGCGGCTCATAGAACTCCAGGTGCCCGACGAACCCGAACCGGTCGCGCATCGGCCCGGTCAGCAGACCGGACCGGGTGGTCGCCCCGACCAGCGTGAACGGCTCCAGGTCGATCGGGATGGCGGTCGCGCCGGGGCCCTTGCCGACCACGACGTCGACCCGGAAGTCCTCCATCGCGCTGTAGAGCAGCTCCTCGGCGGGCCGTGCCATCCGGTGGATCTCGTCGATGAACAGCACGTCGCCGGGTCCGATGCTGGTCAGCACGGCCGCGAGGTCGCCGGCCCGCTCGATCGCCGGCCCGCTCGTGATCCGCAGCCCGACGCCGAGCTCGGCGGCGACGATCATCGCCATCGTGGTCTTCCCAAGCCCCGGCGAACCGGAGAGCAGGATGTGATCGGGCGGGCTGCCCCGGCGCAGCGCGCTGTGCAGCAGGAGCTCGAGCTGTTCCCGTACCCGGTCCTGCCCCACCAGCTCGTCCAGGGTGCGCGGGCGCACGCTGGCCTCGGCCTCCCGCTCCTCCGGCGAGGCGTACGCGGAGACGAGCGACTCGGTCACCGGGCCCGCCCGAGCAGCCGGATGGCCTGCTTCAACAGCTCGGGTACGGGCGGAGCGGGCTGCCCGTCGAGGCTCTCGGCCACGGCGGCGACCGCCTGGTCGGCCTGCCCGGCCGTCCAGCCGAGCCCGACCAGCGCCTGGCGTACCTGGTCGGCCCAGGCCGGGCCGGCCACCGGCAGCGCGCCGTCGCCGCCGGGAATCAGGCCGACCTTGTCGCGCAGCTCGAGCACCAGCCGCTCGGCGCCCTTCTTGCCGATACCCGGTACCCGGGTGAGCGTGACCGTGTCGCCGCCGGCGATGGCCCGGCGCACCGTATCGGGTGAGTGCACCGCGAGTACGGCCTGCGCCAGCCGCGGCCCCACCCCGCTGGCGGTCTGCAGCAGCTCGAAAAGCTGTCGCGCGTCGTCGTCGGCGAAGCCGAACAGGGTGAGCGAGTCCTCCCGTACCACCAGGGTGGTCGAGAGTTGCACCTCGGCGCCGGTCCGGAGCGTGGCGAGGGTGTTCGGGGTGCACGACACCGCCAGGCCGACCCCGCCGACCTCGATCACCGCGCGGTCCGGCCCGACCGCGGCCACCCGCCCTCGAACGCTCGCGATCACAGCCGGCCTCCGTTCCGCCCGGCCACCGCGGCAGCGGTCGCCGCGGCGAGCTTGGACTTGATGCCGCCCCGCCATACGTGACAGATCGCGAGCGCCAGCGCGTCCGCGGCGTCAGCCGGGCGGGGCGGGGCGTCCAGCCTGAGCAGGCGGGTCACCATCGCGGTGACCTGCGCCTTGTCGGCCGTGCCCGACCCGGTCACGGCGGCCTTCACCTCGCTCGGCGTGTACGACTGCACCGGCAGCCCGGCCCGCGCTCCGGCCAGGATGGCGACCGCGCTGGCCTGCGCGGTGCCCATCACGGTACGCACATTGTGCTGGCTGAACACGCGCTCGACGGCCACCGCGTCGGGGCGGTGCCGCGCGACCAGCTCGGTGAGCGCCAGGTCCAGGTTGAGCAGGCGGTGTGCCAGATCGTCGCCGGGGTCGCTGCGTACCACCGTGTAGTCGATCAGCGTGCAGGGACGCCCGGGACGGCCCTCGACCACACCGACCCCGCACCTGGTCAGTCCCGGATCGACGCCGAGTACCCGCACCGAGCCCCTCCCCGCACCTCCGCCGAACGCTTGTTCGACACCCTACCCGCGGTATCGCCTCGATCCCGGGTCACGACACGGGCGTGCGAGGTCACAAGATCGGTGTCGTCCGGGCCAGGGTCCCGTGATGATCAGCCGGTCAACGCCTCCAGGGCCGTGTCGACGTCCGCCTCCGTCGAGTACACGTGGAAGGACGCCCGGACCCGGCCGGCCCGGATCGCCGCCCGTACGCCCGCACGCGCCAAGCGCTCCTCGGCCCCGGGTACGTCAACCGTGACGATCGCACTGTCCCCCGGCGGTAGCCCGAGGCCGGCGAGGAACCGGTTGGCCAGCGCCACGTCGTGCGCGCCGATCGCCTCGACTCCGATCTCCTCCACCAGCTCGAGGGCCGGCGCGGTGCCCACATACGAAAACCACGCCGGCGAGATGTCGAAGCGCCGGGCCGTGGAGGCCACCCGCAGCGGTAGTCCGTAGTACGAGGTATGCAGATCCTCGGCTGCGGACCACCCCGCCGCGTACGGCGTCAGGCGCTCCCGCAGCGCCGGCGACAGGTACGCGAACGCCGAACCGCGCGGCGACATCAGCCACTTGTACGCGCCGACGACGACGGCGTCCGCCCGGCCGGCGTCGAAGGTCAGCCAGCCGCACGCCTGGGTGGCGTCGACGACGACGAGTGCGCCGTGGGCGCGGGCGGCCGAGACGATTGCGTCGTAGTCGGCGACCGCCCCGGTGGCCGACTGCACGAGACTGAACGCGACCAGGTCGGTGCTCGCGTCGACGCTGTCGGCGACTCGGTCGGCGGGCACCGTACGGACCTCGACGCCGGGCGCGACCGCCCAGGGGAACAGGTTCGAGGTGAACTCGATGTCGGGTGCCACGACGCGGGTACCGGCGGGAAGCGCCGCGGCAACCGGGGCCAGCAGCTGCGACACGGTGCTGCCGATCGTGACGTCGTCTGGGTGGACACCGACGAGCCGCGCGAACGCCGCGCGGGCCCGTACGGTCGACTCACCCCACGGTTCCCAGGAGGTGCGGCCGATCCGCCAGTCGCCGAGGGCGGCCTGCAACTCCTCGAAGGCCGGCCGGGGCGGCAGGCCGTAGCTGGCGGTGTTGAGCCAGCCCGGCTCGGGATCCCACAGTTTCTGCGCGCTGGAAACGTCCATGACCCGACGCTAGGTGGGACCGGAAACGCTTTACGAGAGCCAGACGCGGACCGGTGGCCCGCTCCCCCACATACGTGATCGCCGAGCGTTCACGGCGCTACGGCACCACAAACACTCGGCGATCATGAAAAGCGGGTGTCAGCCGACGGCGGCCATCACGTCGTCGGAGACGTCGAAGTTGGCGTACACGTTCTGCACGTCGTCGCAGTCGTCGAGCACGTCGATGAGCTTGAAGATCTTGCGCGCGCCCTCCTCGTCGAGCGGCACGGTCACGCTCGGCACGAACGACGAGTCCGCGGACTCGTACTCGATACCGGCCGACTGCAGCGCCGACCGGACCGCGACCAGGTCGGTCGGCTCGGAGACGACCTCGAAGGCCTCGCCCAGGTCGTTGACCTCCTCGGCGCCGGCGTCCAGCACGGCCAGGAGCAGGTCGTCCTCGGTGAGCTCCCCGGCCTTGGGCACGATGATGACGCCCTTGCGGGAGAACATGTACGACACGCTGCCGGCGTCGGCGAGGTTGCCGCCGTTGCGGGTCAGGGCGGTGCGCACCTCGGTCGACGCCCGGTTGCGGTTGTCGGTCAGGCACTCGATCAGGATGGCGACGCCGTTGGGGCCGTAGCCCTCGTACATCGCCGTCTGGTAGTCGGCGCCGCCGGCGAGCAGCCCGGAGCCGCGCTTGACCGCGTTGTTGATGTTGTCGTTGGGCACCGAGTTCTTCTTCGCCTTCTGGATGGCGTCGAAGAGCGTGGGGTTACCGGCCGGGTCGCCGCCGCCCGTACGCGCCGCCACCTCGACATTCTTGATGAGTCGAGCGAACAGCTTGCCGCGCTTGGCGTCGATGACCGCTTTCTTGTGCTTGGTCGTCGCCCACTTTGAGTGGCCGGACATTACCCCTCCGTCATGTCAGCCGCCCGCGCCATCTCCACGAAGTACCGGTGGACCCGAAGGTCCCCGGTCAGCTCGGGGTGGAAGGCGGTCGCGAGCAGATTCCGCTGCCGAACCGCGACAATCCTACCGGCGCCCGGCCCTTCCGTGACGCGCCCCAGCACGTCGACCTCGTCGCCGACCGATTCGACCCACGGCGCCCGGATGAAAACGGCATGGAACGGTCCGCCGTCGATGCCATCGATCTCGACCGGCCCCTCGAACGAGTCCACCTGCCGGCCGAAGGCGTTCCGCCGTACCGCCATGTCGATGCCGGCCAGGCTCTGCTGGTCGGGTCGGCCGTCCAGGACCTCGGTCGCCAGCATGATCATGCCGGCGCAGGAGCCGTAGACGGGCATGCCGCCGGCCACCCGCTTGCGCAGCGGTTCGAGGACGCCGAAGTCGATCGCGAGCTTGCTCATCGTGGTCGACTCACCGCCCGGGATCACCAGCGCGTCGACCGAGTCCAGTTCCTCGGGGCGGCGCACCGGCCGGGCGATCGCGTCGCACTCGGCCAGCGCGCTCAGATGCTCGCGGACGTCGCCCTGAAGGGCGAGTACACCGATGATCATCGTTCTCCTAGAACGGAGCTTGGACACTCGACGGGCCTGTCACCCGCCGAGTGTCCAAGATCGCGAAAAGTGCTTACCAGCCGCGCTCGGCGAGGCGGTGCGGTACCGGGATGTCGTCGACGTTGATGCCGACCATCGCCTCGCCCAGGCCGCGCGACACCTTGGCGATGACGTCCGGGTCGTCGTAGAACGTGGTCGCCTTGACGATCGCGGCGGCGCGCTGGGCCGGGTTGCCGGCCTTGAAGATGCCCGAGCCCACGAAGACGCCCTCGGCGCCGAGCTGCATCATCATCGCGGCGTCCGCCGGGGTGGCGATGCCGCCCGCGGTGAAGAGCACCACCGGCAGCTTGCCGGTGGCCGCCACCTCGCGCACCAGCTCGTACGGGGCCTGCAGCTCCTTCGCCGCCACGTACAGCTCGTCGGAGGGCAGCGAGGTGAGCCGGCGGATCTCCTGGCGGATCTTGCGCATGTGCGTGGTCGCGTTGGACACGTCGCCGGTGCCGGCCTCGCCCTTGGACCGGATCATCGCGGCGCCCTCGTTGATCCGGCGCAGCGCCTCACCGAGGTTGGTCGCGCCGCACACGAAGGGAACCGTGAACGCCCACTTGTCGATGTGGTTTTCGTAGTCGGCCGGGGTGAGCACCTCGGACTCGTCGATGTAGTCGACGCCGAGCGCCTGGATCACCTGCGCCTCGACGAAGTGGCCGATCCGGGCCTTCGCCATCACCGGGATCGACACGGCGTTGATGATGCCGTCGATCATGTCCGGGTCGCTCATCCGGGACACGCCACCCTGGGCACGGATGTCGGCCGGCACGCGCTCGAGCGCCATGACGGCAACGGCGCCGGCGTCCTCGGCGATCTTCGCCTGCTCCGGCGTGACGACGTCCATGATCACGCCGCCCTTGAGCATCTCGGCCATGCCGCGCTTGACCCGGGCGGTTCCGGTCGCGGGCGCGGTACTGCTGGGGGACGAGGTCTGTTCGGACACGGCGGTACGGACTCCTAGCGGGAAGGGGAAGGATCGTTGCCTCATGGTACGTCGGCGCGGCGCCGTCCCCGACAGCCAATCGGCAGGTCGCGGCCTGCTTGGCGGGGCCGCGGGGCGGCGGATCAGGCCTGTACGACCGGTGGGGTGACCGCTACCACCGGCTCCAGCGTGGGGTCGTCGACGTCGAAGTACGCCGGCCGGGGATGCCGGCTGGCCAGCCGCAGCGCCCGGACCAGCGGGCGGCGGCGTACCGCGAGGGCGTCGCGCACCACGTCGTTGTGGACCTGTCGGGCCAGCGCCACCCGGCGGCTCATCGCGACCAGCTCGGCGAGGGTCGGGGTGACCGGCTCGCCGACGATACCGCGCAGCTGGCGGGTGAGATCGTTCTCGGCGACGTCGCGCTCGCCGGAGTGGGCATCCAGGGCGATACGGGCGGCGTACATCAGATCCGGCAGTTGGACCGCCTCGGCAACGGTGAGCGCCGCGGCGGCCCGGCGCACCAGGTGCGCGTCGAGCGCGGCGTACGCGGCCGCCGCCCGGCCGTGCAGTCGGTCCACCCGGGCCGCCGTCCAGGTGAGATAGGTGGCAACGAGCATCACGACGGCCACGACGGCGACGACCCACCACATGCCGCGCATCGTAATGCCCCGCCCTATGGAAGGGGGTCCACCGTTTCGTCGATCACGACCCCCGCAGTGGCTTCGATCGCCGTCGTGTAGACCTCAAGGACCCGGGCGGCCACCACCGGCCAGTCGTACCCGGAGACCACCTCGGTCGCGCGCGCGACCAGCGCCTTGCGGGCCACCGGATCGTCCAGCAGCCGGTCGAGCAGCGCCGCCAGGGCCTTCTCGTCGCCGGTACGGAACAGCGCACCGGCCCGACCATTGTCCAGAACCCGACGGAACGCGTCCAGGTCGCTGGCCACCACGGCGGTTCCGGCCGCCATCGCCTCGGTAAGGATCATCCCGAACGACTCTCCCCCGGTGTTCGGCGCCACGTACACGTCGACGCTGCCCAGCATCCGCGCCTTCTCCTCGTCCGAGACCATGCCCAGAAAGACGATGCGCTCACGGATGTCGGCGGGCAGATCGCGGACGACGTCGTCGGGCTCGCCCCGTCCGGCGACCAGCAGCCGTAACCCCGGACGCCGCGGCGCGAGCAGCGCGAACGCGTCGCGCAACAGCGAGAAACCCTTGCGTGGCTCTGTGTAACGGCCGAGGAAACCGATCGCGCCGCCCGTACCCGGCCAGCCGAGCAGCGGCTGCGCGCCGGCGAAGCGCGCGACGTCGACCCCGTTGGGGATCTCCCACGCGCTGTTGCCCAGGTGCTCGACCTGCACCTTGCGCGCCAGCTCGCTGACCGCGATCCGCCCCGTGATCTTCTCCGAGACCAGTTGGAGCACGCCCTGAGCCGCCGCCATCGCCCGTGAGCGCGTCATGGCGGTGTGGAAGGTGGCCACCACCGGCCCGCGGGCCGAGAGCACGGCCAGCAGGGACAGGCTCGGGCTGAACGGCTCATGTACGTGCAGCACGTCGAAGTCGCCGGCGACCAGCCAGCGGCGGACCCGGGCGGCCGACAGCGGCCCGAAGGCGAGCCTGGCGACCGAGCCGTTGTAGGGCACCGGTACGGCCCGACCGGCCGACACCACGTACGGCGGAAGCTCCGCGTCCTCGTCGGCCGGGCCGAGCACGCTCACCTCGTGACCGAGCCGGATCAGGGTCTGGGCGAGGTCCCGGACGTGGTTCTGCACGCCGCCGGGCACGTCGAAGGAGTACGGGCAGACGATGCCGATGCGCACTCCAGGTCCCTTCTCTAACCCTGGCCCGGACCAGCCGGGGCACCGGCCGTGGGCGCCCGGCCGTTCGACGCGCCGGCCGGCGGCGCAGACCACATTCGCTGCAGCATGTGCCAATCCTCAGGATGCTCCGCGATGCCCCGCGCCAACCCGTCGGCCACCCGCTGGGTGAGGTGCCGCACCCGTACATCCAGCGTTCCGGCGTCCGGCGGCGTTACCGGCCCGGACAGCCGGGCCCGGGCACCGCCCGGCTCGAACCACAGGCTGGCGGTGTAGAGCGGCGCGCCGGTGCGCAGCGCGAGCAGCGCCGGACCGGGCGGCATGCGGGTACGGGCACCGAAGAACTCCACCTCGACGCCCCGGGCGGACAGGTCCCGGTCGGCCAGCAGCGGCACCACCGCACCGGCCCGCACCCGTTCTTCGAGGACCTCCAGCGCCGGCCGGTCGCCGCCGGTCAGCGGCAGGATCTCCATGCCGAGCCCACGCCGGAAGGCCAGGAAGCGCTCGTACAGGCTCTCCGGCTTGAGCCGTTCGGCGACCGTGGTGATCGGCCAGCCCTTCGCGGCGACCCACGCTCCGGCGAGGTCGTAGTTGCCGGCGTGCGGCAGCGCCACCACGGCGCCCTGACCGGCCGCGACGTGGGCCGCGAGGAGGTCCTCGCCGTCGAGGGAGAAGGTCCGCAGGATGTCGTCGCGGCTCAGCGCCGGCAGCCGGAACGCCTCCAGCCAGTACCGGGCGTACGAACGCAGCCCCGAGCGGACGAGGTCGTCGAGGTCGGCGTCGGACACGTCGGGGCCGACGACCTGGCGCAGGTTGGTCGCGAACTGCCGGACGGCGCGGCCGCGCCGGCGCGCGGTCAGGTCGGCGCCGGCGGCGAAGACCGGCCAGGTCGCCCCGCGCGGCAGCGCGCGTACGACCCGCCAACCGGCCGCGTACCCCAGCTCGGCCGCGCTGAGCCGACCCCGCGCGGTGGCGGGACGACCGCCTCGCTCGCTGCGCGCGCTCACGACGACGCCCTGGCCCGGTGGTAGACGTGCACCATCCGCTGCCCCACCGTGACCACCGACAGGACGGCCAGCAGCCACAGCGCGACGTCCAGCGCGTACGGGATCTTCAGCCCCCAGGCGAGCCCGCCCAACCCGATGATGAGCAGACGCTCGGTCCGCTCGGCGATGCCGACGTTGGCGTCCAGGCCGAGACCTTCGGCGCGGGCCTTGACGTAGGACACGACCTGGCCGGCGATCAGGCAGATCAGCGTCGCGGCGAGAAGGGCGTGCTGTCGCGGCTGGGGCGTGACGGCGAACCAGTACGCTAGACAGGCGAAGATCGCGCCGTCGGCGATCCGGTCCATCGTGGAGTCCAGCAGCGCCCCGAAGCGGCTGCTGGTACCGCGGGCGCGGGCCATCGCCCCGTCGAGCATGTCGGTGAGGGCGCACGCGGTGATCACCACGGCGGCGATCACCAGGTGACCGCGGGTGGCCAACCCCACGGCCGCGGCGACCACGCCGACGGTACCGAGCACCGTCACGACGTCCGGCGAGACGCCGGCGCGCAGCAGTGCCCGGGCCACCGGATCGACGACACGGAGTACGACGGGCTTGGTCACGACACTGAAGATCTTCGCCATGGCGCTCTCACCCTATCGGCGCCCCGGCAGCTCGGCATACCGCCACCCCGCGAGAGCCATGCCGGGCTTGTGCCGGCATGGTTTCGGGTGTGGGATCAATGAAGAGACCCGCTACGTGAGCTGGATCACAAGGTAACTGACAGTTGTCGCCTGACGGGAGGCGTGCGATGGCACAGAAGAGTCAGGAGAAAGGGGTCACCGGCCCGGCGCCGGTGGTGGAAGAACCCGGGAGGGTGCGCAACGTGGTGCTCGTCGGGCACTCGGGCGCCGGCAAGACGGCCCTGGTCGAGGCGCTGCTGGCGGCCACCGGCACGATCAGCCGCGCGGGCTCGGTCACCGACGGCACCACGGTGTGCGATCACGATCCGACCGCGGTCAAGCAGCAGCGCTCGGTGGCGCTGGCCTGCGCGCCGCTGCTGTACGACGACATCAAGGTGAACCTGCTCGACACACCCGGATACGCCGACTTCGTCGGCGAGCTGCGGGCGGGCCTGCGGGCCGCCGACGCGGCCCTGTTCGTGGTGTCGGCGGCGGACGGCATGGACGCGGCGACGGGCTCCCTGTGGGAGGAGTGCGCGGCGGTGGGGATGCCCCGCGCGGTGGCGGTGACGCGCCTGGACCACCAGCGCGCCGACTTCGACGAGACGATCGCGATCTGCCAGCGGGTCTTCGGTGACAACGTGCTGCCGCTGTACCTGCCGATGCTCGGTGACGACGGGGAGACCGTGGCGGGGCTGATCGGGCTGATCACCCAGCGCGTCTTCGACTACTCGGAGGGCTACCCGCCCGTCGTGCGCGAGCCCGACGCCGAGCACCTGCCGGCGATCGAGGAGTACCGCAACGCCCTGCTCGAAGGCATCATCGCCGAGAGCGAGGACGAGACCCTGATGGACCGGTACCTGGCCGGCGAGGAGATCGAGAGCTCGGTCATCATCGCGGACCTGGAGAAGGCTGTGGCCCGCGGCCACTTCTACCCGGCGGTCCCGGTCTGCGCGGAGACCTCCCTCGGCCTCGACGCCCTGCTCCAGGTACTCACCCAGGGCTTCCCGTCGCCGCTGGAGCACCCGCTGCCCGCGATCACGGGCCTCGACGGCTCGCCGCGCGAACCGTTGGCCTGCGACCCGGCCGGCCCGCTGGTGGCCGAGGTGGTCAAGACGACGATCGACCCGTACGTGGGGCGCGTCTCGCTCGTACGGCTGTTCTCCGGCACGCTCACCCCGGACCAGTCGGTGCACATCGCCGGTCACGGGATGAGCCGGCGCGGCCACCCCGACCACGACGCCGACGAGCGCTTCGCCCACCTGTACTCGCCGCTCGGTTCGGGGCTGCGGGAGGTGCCCCGGGCGGTCGCCGGTGACATCGTCGCGGTGACCAAGTCGACGACCGCGGAGACCGGCGACACGATCTCCGCCAAGGACGCCCCGCTGCTGATCGAGCCGTGGGAGATGCCCGAGCCGCTGCTGCCCATCGCGATCGTCGCCAAGTCCCGGTCGGACGAGGACGCCCTGGCCAAGAACCTCGGCCGGCTGGTCGCCGGCGACCCGACGATGCGGCTGGAGCGCAACCCCGAGACCCACCAGCTCGTGCTGTGGTGCATGGGCGAGGCGCACGCCGACGTGGTGCTGGACCGGCTGCGCGCCGGCGGGGTGGATCTCGACACCGAGCCGGTACGGGTGGCGCTGCGCGAGACGTTCGGCACCGGCGGCCGGGGCCACGGTCGGCACGTCAAGCAGTCCGGGGGCCACGGCCAGTACGCGGTCTGCGACATCGACGTGGAGCCGCTGCCGCGCGGCGCCGGGTTCGAGTTCGTCGACAAGGTCGTCGGCGGCGCGGTGCCCAACAACTACATCCCGAGCGTGGAGAAGGGCGTACGGGCCCAGATGGAGCGGGGCATCGCGGCCGGGTACCCGGTCGTGGACGTGCGGGTGACGCTCGTTGACGGCAAGGCGCACTCGGTCGACTCCTCCGACGCGGCGTTTCAGACCGCGGGCGGCCAAGCGCTGCGCGACGCCGCCGAGAAGGGCCAGGTCGTCCTGCTCGAACCGGTCGACGAGGTGACGATCCGGGTGCCCGACCAGTTCGTCGGCGCCGTCATGAGCGACCTGTCCGGGCGTCGCGGCCGGGTCCTGGGCACCGAGACCGACAACGACCGGTCCGTGGTGCGGGCCGAGGTGCCCGCCACCGAACTCATCCGGTACGCGGTCGAACTGCGGGCGATGACCTCGGGCTCGGGTACGTTCAGCCGCTCCTTCGCCCGGCACGAGGCGATGCCGTCCCACCTGGCCGAGCAGGTGAAGAAGGAAGCCGCCGCCCGCCACGGGTGAAGCCGTGACGTTCGCGTCGATCTGGGAGAAATGGCGGCCCGAACCGGGCGAACCAGCGACCACTTCTCCTGGATCGACGATCCGGAGGGTGCGGTGAGCGACCGGGCCGTGGGCGGGGTCAGGCGCGGGCCTGCGGCGCCTCCACCGAAGCCGGCTGCCCGATCGCCATCAGCTCGCTGACGGTGACGAACCGGAAGCCCCGGTCCCGCAGGCCCTTGAACATCTCGCCCAGCCGGCGGAGCGCGACCAGGCGGGTGTCGTTGCCGACGTCGTGCGCGAGCACGATCGCGCCGGGCGTGGCGTGCTCGACGATGTCGGTCACCTGCCCGGCCGGGTTCGACAGGTACGTCTTCTCGTGCATCGCCTGCGACCAGAGCACCACGTCGTACCCGAGGGAGTCCGCAGCGAGCAGGGTCGAGCCGCCGAGGTGCCCGTACGGCGGGCGCATCAGGGTGGCCTCCCGGCCGGTGACCGCCCGGATCACGTCGTGGGTACGGGTCAGCTCCCTGCGTACCGCGGTGAAATCGAGCTCGGCGAGATCCGGGTGCGACCACGAGTGGTTGCCGACCTCGTGGCGATCCAGCCGGCCGCGCACCAGGTCGCGGTGGGCATCGAGGTTGCGGCCGACCATGAAGAACGTGGCCGGCACCCGGTACTCGTCCAGCGTGTCGAGCACCATCTTGGTCCAGTTCGGCCCGGGGCCGTCGTCGAACGTGAACGCCACGACCGGCTCGGCGGTCCGCACGTAGTACGTGACCGACGTGCTGGGGTGCCGCACGGCGGCGAGCCGGTCGGCGGCCGCCGCGTAGCCGCCGTCGAGCGGCTGGCGGTCCGGGCCGAACCAGCGGTGCGCCCTGGTGGCGGCGACGCCGGCAACGGCGCCGCCGCCGACCAGCAGCGACCCCCGCAGGAGCGCACGCCTGGTCACGTTCATCCGTATCTCCCCGGTTCCACCCGGGTGACATCCCGGACATCCACCCGGGCGAATCCGGGACGGTAACGAAAAATCGTGACACGGCGACCGGCCGGGGCGGGTCCCCCGGCCGGGCAGATACGGGTCATTCACACGGACGGCGCCGTCAGGCAGCGCCCTTCAGGACGTGGCGGCGGTCTCCGCCTCGACCTGCGGCCACGTCTCCGCGAACAGCCGCCGGGTGTCGCCGAGCAGCTGCGGCAGAACCTTCGTGCGCGCCACCACCGGCATGAAGTTGGTGTCGCCGCCCCACCGCGGTACGACGTGCTGGTGCAGGTGCGCGGCGATGCCGGCACCGGCCACCGAGCCCTGGTTCATGCCCAGGTTGAACCCGTGCGCGCCGCTGACCCGGCGCACCACCCGCATCGCGGTCTGGGTGAAGCGGGCCAGCTCGACCGTCTCCGCCTCGTCGAGGTCGGTGTAGTCGGCCACGTGCCGGTACGGGCAGATCATCAGGTGACCGGGGTTGTACGGGTACAGGTTGAGCACCGCGAACACGGTCTTGCCACGCGCGACGACGAGCCCGTCGGCGTCGTCACGCCCCGGCGCCCGGCAGAACGGACACCCGGACGGCCGGTCGAAGTCCTCGTCTCGCCGGTCGTCGCTGTTGATGTACGCCATCCGGTGTGGCGTCCACAGCCGGTCCAACTCGTCTGGTTCCATCCCTGCCCTCCGCCCTAGATCTTGGACACGTGGCGGGGCCATGACTCCACCACGTGTCCAAGAGCACAGACTGTTACGCCGCCGACGGCCCCACGTTGGTCCGCGACCGCACGACGTCCACCACGTGCGCGACCGCCTCGTCCAGCGGTACGCCGTTGCGCTGCGACCCGTCGCGGTACCGGAAGGACACCGTCGCGCCGGACACGTCGTCGTCACCGGCGATGGCCATGAACGGGATCTTCTGCTGCTGGGCGTTGCGGATCTTCTTCTGCATCCGCTCGTCGGAGTCGTCGACCTCGACCCGGATGCCCTCGGCCCGCAGCCGGTCGGCGAACGCGCGCAGGTAGTCGGCGTGGTCGGCCCGGATCGGGATCCCGATCACCTGTACCGGTGCCAGCCACGCCGGGAACGCGCCCGCGTAGTGCTCGGTCAGCACGCCGAAGAACCGCTCGATCGACCCGAACAGCGCCCGGTGGATCATCACCGGCCGCTGCCGGGTGCCGTCGGCCGCCTGGTACTCCAGCTCGAAGCGCTCGGGCAGGTTGAAGTCGAGCTGGATGGTCGACATCTGCCAGGTACGGCCGATGGCGTCCCGGGCCTGCACCGAGATCTTCGGCCCGTAGAAGGCCGCGCCACCCGGGTCGGGCACCAGCTCGAGCCCGGACTCGGTGGCGACCCGGCGCAGGGTCTCGGTCGCGACCTCCCACACCTCGTCACTGCCGACGTACTTCTCCGGGTTCTTGGTCGACAGCTCCAGGTAGAAGTCGGTCAGGCCGTAGTCGGAGAGCAGGTCGAGCACGAACTTCAGCAGCGAGGCCAGCTCACCCTCGACCTGCTCAGGGGTACAGAAGATGTGCGCGTCGTCCTGGGTCATGCCCCGGACCCGGGTCAGGCCGTGGATGACGCCGGACTTCTCGTACCGGTACACGGTGCCGAACTCGAACATCCGCAGCGGCAGCTCGCGGTAGGACCGCCCGCGCGACCGGTAGATCAGGTCGTGCATCGGGCAGTTCATCGGCTTGAGGTAGTACTTCGCGCCCTCGAGCTCCATGGGCGGGAACATGCCGTCGGCGTACCAGTCCAGGTGGCCGGAGACCTCGTACAGGTGGCCCTTGGTGATGTGCGGGGTGTTGACGAAGGAGTACCCGGCCTCCTCGTGCCGCTGGCGGGAGTAGTTCTCCATCTCCCGCCGGATGATGCCGCCCTTGGGGTGGAACACCGGCAGGCCCGAGCCCAGCTCGTCGGGGAAGCTGAACAGGTCGAGGTCGGTGCCGAGCTTGCGGTGGTCGCGGCGGGCGGCCTCCTCCAGCATCCGCTGGTAGTCCTTGAGCGCGTCGCGGGTCGGCCACGCGGTGCCGTAGATCCGCTGGAGCTGCGGGTTCTTCTCCGAACCCCGCCAGTACGCCGCGGCGCTGCGCATCAGCTTGAACGCCTGGATGAGCCGGGTCGACGGCAGGTGCGGACCCCGGCAGAGGTCGCCCCAGCAGCGCTCACCGGTCTTCGGGTTGATGTTGTCGTAGATCGTCAGCTCGCCGCCGCCGACCTCCATCACCTCGCTGTCTTCGACAGCGCCCTTGATGTCACTGGAATCCTGCTCGCCTTTCCAGGCGACGAGTTCCAGCTTGTACGGCTCGTTCGCCAGCTCGGCCTTGGCCTGCTCGAGCGAGTCGAAGCGGCGACGCTGGAACCGCTGGCCGGACTTGATGATCTCCTGCATGCGCTTCTCGAGCTTGTCGAGATCCTCGGGGTTGAACGGCCGGGCGACGTCGAAGTCGTAGTAGAAGCCGTTGTCGATCGGCGGGCCGATGCCGAGCTTCGCCTCCGGGAACACGTCCTGGACCGCCTGCGCGAGTACGTGGGCGGTCGAGTGGCGCAGCACGTTCAGACCGTCGGGCGAGGAGATCGCCACCGGCTCGACCGTGGTGTCGGCCTCGGGTGCCCAGTCGAGATCACGCAGCCGCCCCTCCGGGTCCCGGACCACCACGATCGCGTTGGGCCCGGACGCGGGCAGTCCGGCCGCCGCCACCGCGTCGGCGGCCGTCGTTCGCGCCGGCACGAGGACGGCGTCGGTCACGGCTGCGGTACGAGGTGCGGACACGGTTTCACTCCCTGAAGGTCATGCGGCTACCCGACGATGCTATCCGTCTCGTCAGACCGAGCCACGAAGTCTCCTCAGGACCGCGCCGCCGGTGTCGATCGTGGCGGTCGGAGGGCGGCCATGGACTCGATACGGCAGACGTCCGGCGTGACGATACGCGCCATCCTTCGGCATGTTCGCGCGACGGGCGGCGACGAGGCCGTCGCCCGCACGCTCGCGCTGGCCGGGGCGGCGCACGAGCCCGAGGTGTACGACGACCCGCGCCGCTGGTGGTCGTACGACTTCAAGATCCGGCTCTTCGAGTCGGCCGCGATCGCGCTCGACGACCCCGAGGTCGCCCACAAGGTCGGGCTGACCATCATCGAGCACACCGTCGGCACGCCGTTGATCCTCGCCCTGTCGGTGGTCGGCGGGCCGACCCAGTTGCTGCGGCTGATCGCCACGGCCAACCTCAGGTTCTCCACCTGCGCCGAGATGACGGCCGTCCGGGTACGGCGCGGCTCGGCCACCCTGCGCTACCAGCTCCACCCGCAGTTCCGGCCCGACAGGCACGACTGCCTGTACACCCAGGGTCTGCTGACCCAGGTCCCCGCCGCGTTCGGGCTGCCGCTCGCCACCGTCGCCCACCCCGAGTGCCAGGTGCTGGGCGCGCCTGCCTGCGTGTACGAGCTGCGCTGGCGCCAGCCGCGTCTGTTCTCGCGGAGCCGGGGCGAGGCCGGCGAGCACCTGCGGGGCGCGATGGTCGACCAGCTCACCCAGTTGCAGCACACGGTGTCCGAGCTGGTCACGGCCCAGGCGCCGGACCGGGTCCTGGCCATGGTCGCCGACCGTGCCGGGTTCGCGGTCAGTGCCCACGCGTTCGTACTCGTCGCGCAGCCGTCGGCGGACCAGCCGGCCCAGGTACACGGGTTCGGCCTGTCCCAGGCCGAGATCGGCCGGCTGACCGCGGGCGGGCGGGTCGAGCCGGGCCCGGACCGGCTGATCGCCGACATCGTCTCCCCCACCCGGCACTACGGCTACCTGGTCGCGTTCAACGACGCGTTCCTGGACGCCGAACGCCCGCTGCTGGACGCGTACGCCAACCTCGCCGCGGTCACGCTCGACGCGCTGACCGCCTTCGAGGCCGCGGCCGAGCGGCAGCGCAGCGCCGAGAGCCTGCTCGGGCTGGCGCGCGCGCTCACCCGCGCCCGGACCCCGGCCGACGTCGCGCGGGTGACGACCGAGGCGGCGTACGCCGTGCTGCACGCCGACAAGGCCGCCATGCTGCTGATGGACGACACCGGCGCACTGCGCATGGCTGCCCACGTCGGCTGGCCCTCGGAGCTCCACGAGCGGATCTCGGCGATCGTCCTGGACACCGAGGAGAGCCCGCTGATCTTCGCGTCCCGCCGGGGCGAACCCGAGACCACCACGCTCTACGACCACACCACCGAGGACCCCATGATCCGGGGGTTCCTGGAGCGGGGTGGCATGGACCTGATGGCGGTCGTCGGCATCGCCCTGCCCGACCGGATGTACGGCGTCCTCGTCGCCGGGTTCGTCGGCCAGGCCGCCGCCGGTGTCCAGTCGTACGTGGCCCGCATGCTGGGCGTCGCCGACCAGGCCGCCACCGTGCTGCGCACGTGCGAACTGCTCGACGAGACCTGGCGACTGGCCCACCTGGACGCGCTGACCGGCCTGCCCAACCGCCGGGCGTTCATGACCCACCTCGCCGAGGCGGTACGAACCGGTCCCGGCGCGGTGCTCTTCATCGACCTCGACGGGTTCAAGGGCATCAACGACTCGCTCGGCCACGCCGCCGGCGACGACCTGCTCGCCGCGGTCGCCGGCCGGCTGCAGGGCTGCACCCGCGCCGGCGACCTGGTCGCCCGGCTCGGCGGCGACGAGTTCGTGATCCTGTCCCCCGCGCTGGAGACCGAGACCGACCTGCGGCGGCTCACCCAGCGGGTACGCGAGGCGTTCCGCGAGCCCGTCGCGATCGCCGGGGTCGCCGTCGCCGTTCGGCTGAGCGTGGACGGCACCCTGTACGCCGCCGGCGAGACCAGTCACGACGTGCTGAACCGCGCCGACAGCGCGATGTACCGGGCCAAGCGGGCACGGCGCTCAGATACCGAGTACCCGAAGGCCGGCTAGCCGCGCTTCCAGAAGGTCCGGCTGCGATCCGGTTCGACCGCCGGGGTGCCCGCCGCGAACGCGTCCAGTACCCGCAGCGCCTCGGCCCACATCGCCGCCAGGTCGCCACCGCCGTCCAGGGCCTCCGCGAGCCGGCGCAACGGCTCGTACTCCGCCTCGGTGCGGCCACCGACCAGCACGGTCAGCCGGCTGGCCAGGTCGGCGAGGAGTTCGCGCCGCTCGTACTCCGGTCGCTGCGCCGACTCGCGCAGGCGGCGCGCCTCGACGGCCGCGACCTCGCGCAGGGACCGCAGATCCACCCCGGCCGTAGACCCCGCGTGCCACGGCGCGCCCGCCGCCGCGGCCACCGCCGCCCGCAGGTCGGGCAGCACGCCGCCGGGTTGCCGGCGCCCGTGGACCGGCGCGTCGGCCGCCGTCATCTCGGCCGCCATCATCATGGACCCCCGTGCCGGGCCCGACCCACCCATCGCCATCATCCGCAGCCCACCGCCCGACGGGGCGGGCGCGGCCAGCAGGTCCCAGCCCGACACCGGCTCCACCGGCTGGACCACCCGGTGCGGCTGGCCGCCCTCGGTGACCACCCGGCTGTCGACCGCCACGTACGCGGTGAAGCGGCACAGCACGCCGAAGCGCAGGGACGTGGTGACGGCCAGCCTCTCCAGGTCGGCGCCGCCGGAGCCGGCCGCGTACCGGTCCTCCAGATCCCGCAGCCTGGCCCGGGCCCACAGCGCCGTGACGGCCGGGGCCTCCTTGCCGGACGCGGCCACGGCAGTCCGCCACGGCCGGCCGTCGCGGGTACGCCCGGTCACGGTGAGCGAGCCGGTCGCCGGCCCCCGGTACCGGCCGGAGATCACCAGCGGTACGCCCGGGTAGAGCGCGGGGAGCCGGCCCGGCGTACGGGTGTCGTCGATGAGCGCGAGCCCGTCGGCGGTGACCGTCAGGTCGGTGACGAGCGGCGCGCCGATGCGGTGGTGGATGTGCTCCATCGCCTCGTCCAGCCGGTCGGAGCTCTCGACCAGTTCGCACCGGCCGCCGCCGAGGGCCGCGAGCCGGCCGAGGAACCCGGCGTTGACGGCGCGGTCGATGCCGACGGTGTGCACCCGTACCCGGCCGGGCGTGATCTCGCGCAGGATCTGGTCCTCGTTGCCGACCTGCCCGTCGGTGACCAGCACCAGTACGGGCTCCCGGGGCGAGTCGCCGGCCAGCAGCGCGAGCCCGTCGCGCAGCGGCGCCAGGAGTTCGGTACCGCCCCGGGCGTCCGCCCTGGCCAGGTGCTCGACCGCGCGGAAGCGGTGCCGGTCGGTGGCCACGACCAGGCCGGCCGGCAGGTCGTCGGGGTGCCCGACCTCGTGGTCGAAGGTGAGCACCGCGAACCGGTCGGCGTCCGTGAGCGTGTCGACGATGCGCGCGGCGGCCCGCCGGGCGGCGACCATCTTCCAGCCCCGCATGCTGCCGGAGCGGTCCAGCAGGAGGACCACGTCGCGGCCGCGGGCCGGCCCGCCGCCGGCCGGCGGCAGCAGCGTGAGCCGGTACGTGCCCTCGTCGCCGTCGTCGTCCGGTACGCACACCAGCGTCGAGGACTCGTCGGTGGACCCGTACGCCAGGCGCAGCACGAAGTCGCGGTCGGCGCGCTCGCCCGGCCGCAGGCTCACCCTGCTCCCCTCCGTCACCACCGTGTGCAGGCTGGAGCGGACCTCGCCGAGCGGCAGCCCGGCGGGGTCGATGTCGACGTCGAGCGACAGCCGCAGCGGGTTGGGGAAGCCGGGCAGCAGGACCGGGGGCGTGATGCGGGACGCGTCCGGTACGGCGTCGGTGTCCAGTGCGTACCCGTCGCCCACGCCCGGGCCCGGCAGCGGGGCGCCCGGGACGTAGCGCGGCGCCACGACCAGGGGGAACCGGAAGGTGGCGGCGCCGTCGGCGTACGGCAGCGGCCCGACCAGGCTCAGCTCGACGCTCACCCGCTCGCCGGGCCGGATGTTGCCCACCCGCATCGTGAACACGTCGGGCCGCTCCTCCTCGGCGATCGAGGCGCGTTTGCCGGCAGCGATCGCCCGGTCGTACTCCTCGCGCGCCTCCCCGCGCTCGCGCAGGTCGGCTTCGACGACGCGGCCGTCGGCGGTCATCGTCATGCCGGTGACGGCGGCCCTGTCCGGCAGCGGGAACACGTACGTGGCCTCGAGGGCGGTGTCGTGGGTGTTGACGAACTCCTGGGTGAGCCGCACCCGGCTGACCAGGCCGGTGAGCTGCGCCTGCACGTCGAGGCGGTCCAGCGGCAGGTTGCCGCGCCCGGTGCGCAACGCCCCCAGGCCGGCCTCCTCCACGGGTGCGGCCGCCCGCGCCGCCTCGGCCGGGCTCATCGTGGTGACGGAGAGGGTCATGACGCGCTCCTACGGGTTCGGAAGTAGGCCCCGGTCGGCGAGCAGGTCGAGCAGGGGCCGGGCGGCCGCGCGGATCGCGGCGAGGTCGTCGGGGTCGGGGTGGGCCGGCAGGAGCAGCACCGCCCCGCCGGGCAGCGGCACACCGGCGAGCGTGGCGACGGCGCCGTCATCCGTGACCGCGGGCACGGGCGCGGGCTCCAGCACGCCCGCGGGCGACGCGACCGCGGGCGGCGCGACCGCGGGCGGCGCGGCCCAGAAGCGGGTCCGCGGCAGCCCGACCTCCACCCCGGCGTCGCCGGACGCGAGCAGCCGGTCCGGTACCCGCGCGATGGCGGCCAGGGTCGCGTCGGTCGCGCCGTTCAGCTCCGCCTGGATCCGGGCCAGGGATTCACCCTCGGCCTGACGGCGCTTCACGGCGACGAGCTGGAGCAGGTGCCGAGGCCCGTACAGCGCGTTGCGCCCCCGCATCCCGGCGGGCCGGTCGACGAGTCCGGTCGTCGCGTACCACCGGACGGCACGGCGATCCGGCAGGTCACGGACCCGCCCGTTGGGCGGGCCGGGGTACTCCGCCTGCGCCAGCGCGGTGCGGACCCGGTCCAGCAGCTCGTCGATTGTCCACACCCCTCCACCGTGACACTGTCACCGTTGCAGTGTCAATGTCTCGGCGGGAGTCTCAGCCGCCTCTCAGCCGCCACCCGCAGCATCTAGGGCAGGAGGTGCAACCATGTCGATCGTGACGTCCCGACCCGCGCTGCGCTGGGCAGTGCCGGTCGCCGTACTCCTGGCCGTGGTCGGTGGTGGTGCGGCAGCCCGTACCCTCACGGCCTCGGCCGACCCCAGCCTGCCTGCGCGGACGGCCGCGCAACTGCTGGCGGATCTGCAGACGGCCCGCCTCGACGGCGTGTCGGGCACGGTCGTGCAGCAGGCAGACCTCGGCCTGCCACCGCTGCCGGGCCTCGGCCAGGGCAGCTCCGACCTGCAGTCGCTGGTCAGCGGCTCGCACACGATGCGGGTCTGGTACGCCGGCCCGGACAAGGCCCGGCTGGCCCTGCTCGGCACGCTCGGCGAGACCGACGTCATCCGCGACGGCCGCGACGTCTGGACCTGGGACAGCCAGCAGAACACCGCCACCCACTCGGTACTCCCGGCCGCCGACCCGAGCGCCCAGAAACCGCCGGTGTCGCCCGACGGGCTGCCCAAGACCCCGCAGGAGGCCGCGAACGCCGCGCTGGCCGCGATCGACCCGTCCACGGAGGTGAGGACGAGCGGCTCCGCGCGGGTCGCCGGACGGCCGGCGTACGAGCTGACCCTCACCCCGCGCGACACCACCTCGCTGGTCGGCCGGGTCAGCCTCGCCATCGACGCGGAGCGGCGGGTGCCGCTGCGCGTACAGGTCTACCCCGCCGGCTCGGACAGCACCGCGATCGAGGTCAGGTTCACCCAGGTCAGCTTTGCCCGCCCGGACCCCGCGCAGTTCCGCTTCGCCCCGCCGCCCGGCGCGCGCGTGAGGGAGCAGGCAGCTGCCCGCACCGACCGTCCGGCCCCCGCCGAACTGCCCGAGCCGACCGTCGTCGGCAAGGGCTGGACCAGCGTCGTCATGGCCAAGCTGCCGGCACAGAGCCCGTCCAGCAGCGACGGGACGGGCTTCTCCGTCGACCGCCTGCCCGCCGTCAGCGGCGCCTGGGGCAGCGGTCACCTGGTCACCAGCAAGCTGTTCAGCGTGCTGATCACCGACGACGGCCGGGTACTGGCCGGCGCCGTGCGCCCCGAGCGGCTCTACGAGGCGGCCGCCACCCACTAACCACGGCCGACAAAATCCTTGTGAGTGGTACGTCAGGCACCTACGGCTCTCGCCCATGGGTGCCTGACGTACCACTGACGGGCTGCGGTGGCAGGGGAACCTTGCTGGGAAGCACCGGCAGCCGGACCCGGGCCCGTACTCCCGGATTGGCGTCGGCGAGGGTGACCGTGCCGCCGTGCCGGCGTACCAGCTCCTGCACGATGGCCAGCCCCAGCCCCGCCCCGCCGGCGTCCCGGGCCCGGGCGTCGTCGAGGCGGGTGAACCGCTCGAAGACGCGCGCGCGGTCGGCGGCCGGGATGCCGGGGCCGTCGTCGATGACGGTGAACCCGCCCGGTACGACGGCGAGCGTCACCCGCGACGCGGCGTGGCGGACCGCGTTGTCGACCAGATTGCTCAGTACGTGCCGCAGCGCCTGCGGATCACCGGAGGTCCACTGCGGAGACCCGCCGGCCACGGTCACGGGTACCCGGGCGGCGGCGTAGCGCTCGGCCGTCTCCCGCAGCAGCGCCCCCAACTCGACCGGCTCGGTACGCGCCGGCCCGGGGGCATCGTCGGCGCGGGCCAGCAGCAGCAGATCGTCCACCAGCCCGGTGAGCCGCTCCACGTCCACCAGCAGGCCGTCCACGTTCGGCGGGTCGCCGATACGCTGCGCCACCTCCAGCTCGGTCCGCATGTTGGCGAGCGGGCTGCGCAGCTCGTGCGCGGCGTCGGCGACGAACGCGCGCTGACGGGCCCGCGCGAGGGCGAGCCGGTCGAGCATGTCGTTGAGGGTGACCGCGAGCCGGTGGATCTCGTCGCGCGAGGTCGGTACCGGCAGCCGGTCGCTGCCACCCCCACCGGTGATCGTCTCGGCCCCAGTACGCAGCTGCTCCACCGGGCGCAGCGCGGCGCCCACCACCCGCCACGCGAAGAGCGCCAGGACGGCGATGAGCAGCGGGTACGTGACGAGCAGCGCCGTGCGTACCACGGTCACGCTCTCGCGGACGCTTGACACCGGCCGGGCCACGATGACGCTCTGCGGATCGTCGGGCGGGCCGGCCGGTACCGCCACGGCCCGCAGCGGACCGTCCATGCCGACGCGGGCGCCGTCGACGTTCATGCCCTTGCCCGCCCGCGCCCTGGCCAGCTCCTCCGGACGCAGCAGCGGGACGAGGCGGTCGGCTCCGATGGACGCCGACCGCACCCGGTGCTGCACGTCGACGACCTGCACGATCTGGTCGCCGGAGACCGGTACGGGCTGCGGCAGCGCCCTGACGTTGACCAGGTCCGCCACGCCGCTGGCGGTGCTGCGCACGTCGGTGTCGACGCCGC
Organism: Planosporangium mesophilum; assembly: GCF_016863255.1. GTDB lineage: Bacteria > Actinomycetota > Actinomycetes > Mycobacteriales > Micromonosporaceae > Planosporangium > Planosporangium mesophilum. The sequence continues at coordinate 30,365 of NZ_BOON01000035.1, read as the reverse complement.
GCTGCAGGGCGTACTGGAGCGCGGCGATCAGGACGATCCCGCCCAGGGCGAACCCCACGGCGAGACCGCCGGCGCCGATGAGCAGGAGCCGGGAGCGCAGGCTCAGTCGGTCCCAGAAGCTCAGCAGCGCCTTCGGCCTCAAGCCGGGACCACCCGGTACCCGGCACCCCGGACCGTCTCGACGACGTCACGGCCGACCTTGCGCCGCAGGTATCCGATGTAGACCTCGACAACGTTCGGTGCGCTGTCGGCCCCGGCGTCCCACACGTGGTCGAGCAGCTCGACCTTTGACACGACCCGGCCGGCGCGCCGCATCAGGTACTCCAGCAGCGCGTACTCCCGGGTGGTCAGCACGACCTCGATGCCGTCGCGCATGACCTGGCGGGCGGCGGGGTCGAGCATGAGCTGCCCGACGGTGAGCACGGCCGGGCGCTCGGGCGCGCCCCGGCGCAGCAGCGCCCGCAGCCGGGCCAGCAGCACCACGTACGAGAACGGCTTGGTCAGGTAGTCGTCGGCGCCGCAGTCCAGCCCGTCGGCCTGGTCGTACTCGCCGTCCTTGGCGGACAGCATGAGGACCGGAAGCCAGTTGCGTTCGGCGCGCAGTACCCGTACCAACTGGTAGCCCGAAAGGCCGGGCAGCATCACGTCCAGGATCATCGCGTCGTACTCGCCGTGGCGGGCGAGTTCGAGGCCCCGCGGACCGTCGGACGCGATGTCGACGGCGAAGCCCTCGGCGGCCAGGCCACGCTGAAGGGCGTTGGCCAGTCGCGCCTCGTCCTCCACCACGAGCAACCGCATTGTCTCAGGGTGTCATGACGGCGCCAGCGCGGCGGTAGCGGCTCTCAGTCACCTCTCAGCGGACTCCAAGCGCTCCTCTCAGCCGGTTCTCAGCGAACACGGCGAGCTCTCAGCCACCTCACAGCGGCCTGGCAGCAGCATGGTCCTAGGAGGTAGATAACCGATGTCGATCTTCACGTCTCGACCGGCGCTGCGCTGGGCAGTGGCGGTCGCTGTTTTCGTGGCGATGATCGGTGGCGGTGCGTCAGCCCGTACCCTCACCGCTTCAGCCCAGACCACCAGCCCGCCCACGTCCTCGGCAGCCCAGCTGCTGACCGACATACAGAACGCCCGCAGCCAGCCGGTCTCCGGCACCCTCGTGGAACGGGCCGACCTCGGCCTACCCGCGATGCCCAGCCCGAGCGGCGGCGGCTCGAACCTGCGGTCCCTGCTCGCCGGCTCCCACACGCTGCGGGTCTGGTACGCCGGACCGAACCGGTCACGGATCGCGCTGGTCACCACGCTCGGTGAGACCGACGTCATCCGCAACGGCAAGGACCTGTGGGTGTGGGACAGCCAGAAGAACACCGCGACGCACATGACGCTGCCCGGCGGGGCCGGGGCGTCCGCCACCCCGAGCCTGACCCCGAGCCCGTCGCCGAGCGAGTCGGGCGCCGGCGAGAGTCCGAGCCCGGGCGGATCCGTCAGTACGACCGGGGCCGCGAACGTCCAGACCCCGAGCCCCAGCGGATCCGAGAGTGCGAGCGAGACGCCGAGCCTGAGCCTGACTCCGAGCGGGACTCCTTCGGCCAGCGCGACGGCGATGACGCCGCAGGAGCTCTCCAACACGATCATTGCCAAGCTCGACCCGTACACGAACATCTCGACGCGCAGCGGGGTCCGGGTCGCCGGCCGCGCCGCCAACGAACTGATGCTGAGCCCACGCGACGCGAGGTCCCTCGTCGACCGGGTCACGCTGGCCGTCGACGCGCAGAAGAAGGTGCCGCTGCGGGTCCAGATCTTCGCGAAGAGGTACACCAACCCGGCCTTCGAGTTGGCGTTCACCCAGGTCAACTTCGCGCAGCCGAACCCGGCGCAGTTCAACTTCACGCCGCCGGCGGGCGCGACCGTCAAGGAGGCCAAGCCGCACAAGCCGCACGGCATGCAGCAGCAGCAGCCGACGGTCGTCGGCAAGGGCTGGACGAGCATAGTGATCAAGAAGATCCCGCCGCAGGCCACCGCCACTCCGCAGGCGAGCCCGAGCGGTAGGCCCGGCTTCTCGATCCAGAACCTGCCCGCGGTCAGCGGCCCCTGGGGCAGCGGCCACCTGCTGAGCAGCAGGCTGTTCAACGTGCTGTTCACCGACGACGGCCGGGTACTGGCCGGCGCGGTGCCGCCCGCGATGCTGTACCAGGCCGCGGCTCAGGCAGGGGCGAAGTGACCGCCCCCGCCACAGCGACCGCCACCACCACCTCTGGACCCGGCCAGCCGGCCGGGTCCTTGGCGGTCGAGTCCACCGGCCTGACCAAACGGTTCCGCCGGCAGGTCGCGGTCGACGGCATCGACCTGGCCGTACCGCGCGGATCGGTCTACGGCTTCCTCGGCCCCAACGGCTCGGGCAAGACCACGACGATCCGGCTGCTGCTCGGCCTCATCCGGCCCACCGCCGGCTCCCACAGCCTGCTCGGCCAGCCGATGCCGCAGGCGGCGGCTCGGGTACTCCCCGGGGTCGGCGCGCTCGTCGAGGGGCCGGCGTTCCACCCGTACCTGTCGGGCCGGGCCAACCTGCTGCGGCTGGACGCCGCCGACCGGACCGCCGAACCGGGTACGGCCCGGCGGCGGGTCGACGCGGCGCTCGACCGGGTCGGGCTGCTCGCCGCGGCGGGCAAGCGCTACCGGGCGTACTCACTGGGCATGCGTCAGCGGCTCGCGCTGGCGGCCGCCCTGCTCGCCCCGCGCGAACTGTTGATCCTCGACGAGCCCACCAACGGGCTGGACCCGCAGGGCACCCGCGAGGTGCGGGCCCTGCTCACCCACCTCGCCGCCGAGGGCGCCACGATCCTGCTCTCCACCCACCTGCTCAGCGAGGTGGAGCAGATCTGCACCCACGTCGGCGTCATGCACCTCGGCCGGCTCGTCGCGCAGGCGCCGCTGGCCGAACTGCGCGCCGGGGCCGTTCCCCGGGTACGGGTGGAGACCGACCGGCCCGAGGCGGCCGCCCGGGTCCTGCGCGAGCTGGGCATGTCCGGGGTGGAGACGGCGACGGAGACCGCCACAGCGCCGCTGGGCCGGCTGGCGCCGGAGAAGATCGTGGCCGAGCTGGTACGCCACGACGTGCCGGTACGCGGGTTCGCCGTGGTCGCGCCGGATCTGGAGGAGATGTTCGTGTCCCTGACCGGGGAGGGCTTCGATGTCAGTGGTTGAGGCACCGGTCGTACCGGTCCGCCGTCCCAGTACCCGGCTGCTGCGCTCCGAGCTGTGGCTGATCTTCGGACGGCGCCGCAACTGGGCCGGGCTGGCCATCCTCGCCGTCGTACCGACGATCATCGCGATCGCGGTCAAGGTCTCGCCACCGGGCGGCGGAGGCGAGGGGCCGAACTTCTTCGCCTCGATCACCAGCAACGGCCTGTTCGTGGCGCTCGCCGCGCTCACCGTCGAACTACCGCTGTTCCTGCCGCTCGCCGTGGCGGCGATCTCCGCCGACGCGATCGCGGGCGAGGCCAACCTGGGTACGCTGCGTTACCTGCTGACCGTCCCGGTCGAACGGGTCCGGATGCTCGCGGTCAAGTACACCGCGATTGTGATCTTCGCACTGACCGCGACCCTGCTGGTCGCCGCAGTCGGCGCGCTGCTCGGCCTGGCGCTGTTCGGCGGTGGCCCGGTCACGACGCTCTCCGGTACCCAACTGTCGTTCGCCGACGGGGTGCTGCGGCTGCTCGGCGTCTGCGTCTACATCGCCTGCGGCCTGGCAGCGCTCGGGGCGATCGGGCTGTTCGTGTCGACGCTGACCGAGCAGCCGATCGGGGCGACCGTCGCGATCCTGATCGTCAACGTGCTCAGCTTCGTCCTGGACTCGATCCCGCAGCTGAGCTGGCTGCACCCGTACCTGCTGACGCACTACTGGATGAACTACGGCGACCTGCTGCGCGACCCGGTGTCGTGGTCGGGCACCGGCCAGGGCGCGCTGGTCGCCGGGGCGTACGCGCTGGTCTTCTGGACGGCCGCCTGGGCCCGCTTCGCCGGGCGTGACGTGACGAGCTGACGCGAAAAAAAGGGGGGCCCCGGTCCGGGGCCCCCTTTTTCGCTATCCGAGGTCAGCGGTCGCGGCCCGGGCGCGGGGTCATCAGCCCGGCGGCGGTCGGCAACCGGCCGGCGAACTGCCCGGCAGGCGCACCGGAGCGCTGGCCGGGAATCCCGTTCGGGGTCGCGCCCGGGGCCCCGTCCGCGGTCGCGGGGGCGATCACGTCGTCGTCCGCGCGGTCGGTGGAGAACCCGACCGTCGCGTACGCGAGGACGGCGATGACGACGCACGCCAGGATGCTGATCGGCAGCAGCAGTACGAGGGGGCTGACGCCCTCGATCACCGCGGTCTCCGGGGCCAGCCTGACCTGGATCGCCGACATGCCGACGTAGTGCATGCTGCACACCGCGGCACCCATCAGCGCGGCGGCGCCGACCTTGGCGGACGCGGCCCGGATGACGAGCGCGAACCACAGCGCGACGGTGGCCGCGACGACCGCGATCACGATCGACAGGATGACCTTCGTGCGGTCGTACGTGACGACGCCGCCCATGTTCATCGCGGCCATGCCGGTGTAGTGCATGGCGGCGACCCCGAGGCCGGTGATCGGACCACCGATGAGCAGCTTCCACACCCGGGGACGGCCCATGCCGACGATGAACAGGCCGAGGCCGACGATCACCACGGCGAGGACCACGCTCAACACCGTCTTCGGCACGTCGTAACGCACCACCGTGGACGGTACGTCGAAACCGACCATCGCCATGAAGTGCATGAGCCAGATGCCGGTGCCGCCGATGGCGACGGCCGCCAGGGCGAGCCACCGGGCCCGGGCCACACCGCTCACGTCGCGCGCCCGGGCCGCGAGCATGAGGCCGAGCAGCGAACCCATGAACGACATGACGTACGCCAACGTCGGGTTGATCCACCCGAACGCGAAGTGATGAACCTCCGCCACGAAACCCCTTCCGTTGCCAGCGGCCCACGAGGGTGACGCCGGGCGCTCGAGACCAACCTATGTGGTTGAGCCACCTTCGACCTTTTCGGTCCGTCGGCCGCCGCGTACGAACGCGGGACGGTCGTCGCTTCCTGCCCATACAGACGTTTCGGCGGGTGCCCGAGTTCAAATAGGCGCATCAATACCGGCGAATGGGACCCCGCTCACACGTCTCCGGCAGCCTATGGCCGTGCCCCGTCCCCGACAAGAGCGGGTCGATGAGATGGGTTTCCGCCGCCGGCAGATCGGGTAGCCATTGAGGAGAACGAGCCTCCAGGAAGGAGTAGGTATGAGTACGGTCGTCGAATCTGTCGACGTCGCGGTGCCGGTGCGTACCGCCTACAACCAGTGGACACAGTTCGAGCAGTTCCCGCAGTTCATGGAGGGTGTCACCGAGGTACGCCAACTCGACGACACCCGACTGCACTGGGTGATCGACATAGCGGGTGTGCATCGCGAGTTCGACGCGCAGATCACCGAGCAGCACCCGGACGAGCGGGTCGCCTGGACCTCCGTGGACGGACCACGGCACGCGGGCGTCGTCACGTTCCACCGCCTGGACGACAGCCACACGAGAGTCACCGCGCAGATGGAGATCGAGCCGAACGGCTTCGTCGAGCAGGTCGGCGACAAGACGGGCATCGTCGACGCGCGGATCAAGGGCGACATGAAACGGTTCCGGGAGTACATCGAGGCCCGTGAGCGCGAGACGGGCGGCTGGCGCGGCGACGTCGGCCGGCCCGTGCCGTAACGAACGCGTACGGCGAGCGAGGGCCGCACCGGAATGTCCCGGTGCGGCCCTCGCCGTCGTTCACCCCGAAACCTGGGTCAGGTGCAGCGCCGACGGGTGCCGTGCGTCGGCGAACACCTCGACCTCGACGGGCAGCAGCCGGGTCGCCGTGGCGATCGGCTCACCCGTACCCGTGTTCCTGGCGAACCGTGGGTGGGCTCCCCCGCTGACCTGGACCCGGACCCGGTGTCCGGCCTCGAACCGGTGCGCCGCCGGCCACAGGTCGACCCGAACCGGCCGGACGCCGGAGCCGCCTGCCGGGAACCGGCCCGGCGCGACGCGTACCAGCCCGTCGCACACGTTCCACGACCGACCGTCCGGAGTGACGTCGCACAGCCTGACGAACAGGTCGAAGTGTTCCCCGGTGGCGCGGGCGTGAACCGTCGCCGCCACCGACCCCAGAACCGTGACCGGCCGCGACAGCGGCGCGCTGCTGAACGTCAGCACGTCCGGCCGCGCCTCCAGGCCGCGGTTGTCCAGCCGGCCCGCAGCCTGGGCCACCAGGCGCGGGCCCCCCACCGACGGCGTCGGATCGGCCGGGTCGTACCGGAACCGCGCCGGCGCCACATCCGGGGTTGTCGCCGCCCCTGCCGGCCAGGCCCCGAGCCGTCCACCGGGCCACAAGAACCAGTCCCGGGTACGGGCGCCGTCCGGCGGCCAGTCGTCGAGCTCCCACCACCGGTCGACCCCGCCCACGTGTACGCATACCGGGGCGCGGCGTGGTGGCACGTTCCGGTCTCCGGTGTGGGCGCGGAACCAGGCGACCGACTCGGCTACCGAATGGCGGACCAGATCGAAGCTGCCGTGCGTCCACGGCCCGATCGTCAGGTACGGCCGGGCGCCGGCGGCCCGCAGCGCCGCGTAGTCGTCGAGCTGCCACGGCAGGAAGATGTCGTGCCAGCCGCCGACCATCAGGACCTCCGCCGTGACGTCGGCGCGTCGCGTCGCGTGGCCGCGCACGTCCCAGTACTCGGCGCCCGGCCTCGCCAGCCAGGCCCGCAGGAACGCGATCTCCTCGCCGGTGGTGACCAGATCGGCCTCGCTCAGCGGCAGGTGGGCCAGGCCCCGGTGCAGCCTCGGCTGGCCCCGGCGCAGCTCCACGAAGTTGGCCAGGCGCGGGCCGCGCTGCGCGCTCAGCAGCGCGGCCCAGGTGAGCACGGCGTCCAGGGAGAACGCACCACCGGCGTACGTGGAGTCGCGGAAGTCGGCCGTCGTCACGATCGTGGCCATGGCCTTCAGGTCCGGGCCGGCCTCTGCGGCGAGGGCCCACTGCACGAAGCCGACATAGCTCGGGCCGAACGTGCACAGCTCGCCGCTGTACCACGGCCGCCCGCGCAGCCATTCGACGGTGTCGAGGCCGTCGTCGCGCTCGTGGCGCATCGGCTCGAAGACGCCGTCGGAGTCGGCGGTACCCCGGCACGACTGGATCAGTACGTGGAACCCTTGCGCCGCAATGGTTCTGGCCAGTACGCGCGGCTGGAGTCCGCGCCCGTACGGGGTACGGATCAGGACCGTCGGCGCCGCCGGTACGTCCGGCGCGTAGTGGTGGGCCCGCAGGACGACGCCGTCTCGCATCGGCACCTCGACGCTCGGGTGGACGTGTACCCGCCGGGCGCTCGGCGCCGGCAGGCCGAACACCCGCCTGGCGATGCGACTGAGAACGGTCATGGTGCCCCGGCGCCTTCGTCGCCCGCTCGGCCGCCGTGGAGCCGCTAGCCGTCGCGCCAGTCGTCGCTTCGCAGGTGGGAACCGGCCTGCGGACCCATCAGCAGCATGCCGCCGTCGATGACGTAGGAGGAGCCGGTGACGTACGCGGCGGCGGGGCTCGCCAGCATCGCCACCACGGCGGCCACCTCGTTGGCGTCCCCGGGGCGGCCGACCGGTACACCCGGGCGGTCGATCGTGTACGGGTCGACGTCCTCGTTGCCGGTCATCGGGGTGGCGATCTCACCGGGAGCCACGGCGTTCACGGTGATCCCCGAGGCGCCGAGCTCCTGCGCCATCACCTTGGTCAGCAGGCCCAGACCGCCCTTGGCCGCGCAGTAGGCGCCCGACCCGACCCGCGGCGCGTGCTCGTGCACACTGGTGATGTTGACGATGCGCCCGCCGCGCCCGGCGGCCAGCATCCGCCGGGCGGCCCGCTGGGAGCACAGGAAGGGGCCGTCCAGGTCGACCGACAGCACCTGCCGCCACTGCTCGTACGTGGTGTCGACGGCCTTCGCGTTGATGCCCGTACCGGCGCAGTTGACCAGCACTCCGAGGCCGCCGAGGGCGTCGGCCAGCTCGTCCACGATCGCCGCCGCATCCGGCAGCCGGGTCAGGTCGAGCTGGCGGACCTCGCACTTGCGGCCGGCCGCGCGTACCTTCTCGGCGGTGCCGCGGGCGCCGGCCTCATCCGAATGCCAGGTCACCCCGACGTCGAACCCCTCGTTGGCCAGGGCGACAGCGATGGCTTCGCCGATCCCGGAGTCTGAGCCGGTGACCACCGCCACCCGGTCGTAGTCGTCGAATCGCTTGAGCATGGTTGCGGTTTACCCGCCGGTTCGGCCGCGACACGTGGTTGTGCGTGTCGGTGCTTCGTTGGTCGGGGTCTCCGGCACCGGGCGTGCCGGAGACCCGATCAGCGATCTGCCAACAGCCGGCTGACGGCCGCGTCCACGTCGAGGTGCTCGCTCTCGCGGCCCCGCGGGACGGCGATGTACGTGCGGCGCAGGAACCGGACGAGCACGCTGCGCGGCACCTCGAACAGGGCGTTACCGTCGGGCGACGACAGCGCGAGCGCGACGAAGTCCCCCCGCGTGCTGGCCCACGGCCAAACCCGCACGTCACCGATGCCCGCCGGCTCGTCCAGCCCCGTCACCAGGAGCTCGCGGGCGAACGACCAGCCCACCGGCTCGCCCGCGGAGGTCTCTGCGTGGAAGAGCACGTGGACCGCGTACGGGTCCTCGGGGTCGTAGCGCAGGCTCGCCCGTACCGGCAACGCGGTCGCGTCCGGCGCGACCAACCTCAAAGACGTTTCAACCTCGACACTGGTCGGTCGAATCGCACTCATGTCGTACTCCCCCCGGCACCGTGCGAGGCGATCTTGCCTCGCCATTCCCATGGTCAGCCGCTCGTGGTCATTACGTTCAGTCATCCGCTGATCTCACCCAGTAGTGGGATGTGGCAGACCCGTTTAACCCCTGAATTCACTGGAAAGAAGTAGGATGTCCTGTTCGGTTCAGGTTGTCGGACCTGCTCGGCGCCGGGCTTGTTCAGACGTCGACTGCTCTGGTCAACGCTCGGTCGAGGCCGTCGGTAACGGGGACGTTCGTACAAGGAGGGCTGATATGTCGGAGGACGTTCCCGACGAACGGCCATCGGCCGGCATACCTCCTACCAAAGCGCCACTCACCTCAAAGGTCATCCCAATCCGCACCTGGTTCCACACACTGCCGGGCGGGCAGACGCTCTTCAGGACCCTTGTCGGGCTGGTGGGGCTCGTCTTCGTGGTCCTCGGGCTGGTGCTCGTACCGCTCCCCGGACCCGGCTGGCTGATCGTGATCGCCGGCATCGGGGTCTGGGCGATCGAGTTCGTATGGGCCAGGAGCTTGCTGCACCACACCCACGAACGGCTGTTCCAGTGGAACGCCTGGCAACGCCAGCAGCACTGGCTGGTACGGGCCCTCCTGCTGACGGCCTTGTTCGTGATCGTCATGGCGGCGCTGTGGCTCTCGCTCAAGCACGGCTTCGGCATCGACCCGACCGCGCGCCTCGCTCGGCTGTTCATGTCGGCGTAGGTCGCCGGCGGACGTCTGACCGGCTCCGGGGAGGGGGTGCCGACACGTGACCACCCCGGGAATGCGGGCAGCGGGGAGGATCAGGTACAGTCGTACCTCGCCCGGGCGATTAGCTCAGCGGGAGAGCGCTTCGTTCACACCGAAGAGGTCACTGGTTCGATCCCAGTATCGCCCACCCAGGTCAGAGGCCGTTTCCGATGTCGGAGACGGCCTCTTTTCGATCTTGTACAGCAGCGAAGTACAGCAGCGGCTAACCATCCAGGCTCTCCCCCAGCTTCTTCAGCGCCGCCCGGGTCGCCTCCGATGAGACCTGGGTGTAGATCTCCATGGTGATGGAGAACTGGGCGTGCCGCAGGATCGTCATCGCCACCCGGGGATGCACGTCGAGGTCGGCCAGCAGCGTGCCGCAGGTGCGCCGGGCGTCGTGGACGGTGATGTCGCGGACGCCAGCCTTGGCGATGCGCCGGTCGTAGGAACGGTTGAAGTTACGCGGCTCGATCGGCGTGCCGTACCGGGTGGTGAAGACCAGACCGGAGTCCTGCCAGCTATTACCCGCCGTCGCCTTGGCTCGCTGTTGCCGTACCTGGCGGTGCCGCAGCGCGGTGACGCAGATGGCCGGCAGCGGCAGCGTCGCGTCCGAGCCCTCCGTCTTGGTCTCCCGGCGCAGGAGCTTGCGGCGGACCCGTTGCACCTGCCAACCGATCGCCAACTCCGCGCTGTCGAGATCCACGTCGTCCCATGCCAGGCCGAGCACCTCACCTTTGCGCAATCCGAGCACGAGGACCAGGACGTAGGCGGCATAGAACGGGTCATCATCGGCCCGGGCGGACTCCAGGAACCGGCGAGCTTCGTCGCCCGACCACGCCTTACGCTTGCGCGACCGCGCCGTGGGCAGCTTGACCGCCGCAGCAACGTTCTTGGTGATCAGGTCTTCGGTGATCGCGCTGGACAACGCCGATCGCAGGACCGCCCGAATGTCGCTGATGGAACGGCCGGACAACGTGTCCTGACAGCAGCGGCCCAGCGCACAGCACCGCCGTTTGGCAGCGGGCCGGGCGGCGTCCTTGCCCTGCGCGCAGCACTGGCAGGTCTCACGGATCTTGTTCAACCAGGTCTGCACGTCGCGGACCTGAAGCCGGTCCAGTCGCGCCGGACCGAGGCCGGGAATGATGTAGAGCCGGGTGAACGTCTCGTAGGTGGCGTAGGTCAGTGGCGCGACGTTGGGCCGGACAACCTCCTCAAGCCAGCCGGTCACGTACTCCCCCAGCCTGGGCACCTTGGTCGCGACTGGCCCGGCTTTCGCCTGTGCGTGAAGCTTGATCCACTTGTCGTGGACGTCCTCGCGGGTCTTGCCGTAGACGTATTTGCGGGTCCGCTTGCCGTCCGGTTTCGTCACCCAGACGTAAGCGGCGAAGCCGCTGCGGTAGGGGAAGATCGAGCCCTCACCGTTGGCGCGGGTCCTTTTTGCGGTCATCAGGCCGCCTCCTGCTGCTGAGCGCGGCGCTGTACGTACTCGTCGACCCACTCGGGCAGGATGCGCCGGTACTTGCCGTCCTTGATGGACCGGAGTTCACCGGTAGCGATCAGCATCTTGACTTTGGATGGGCCATAGCCAAGCAGGGCCGCGACCTGCTTGGGTGAATACCACTTGGGTGTGAGCTGCACGGGTGTGCTGCTCATGGATGCGTTCTCCTCTCGGTTGTCTGCTCAGGCGGCTACCGGCAGGACGCCGACGGCCAGGGCGGTGCCGATTTCGTGATCGATCTCTTCGCGTCCGGTGGCATGTCGGGCGCGGGCGAGAGCGGCGACGGTGTTGGCGAGCAGGGCGTCGCCGAAGGTGTGCCAGCCGACACCGGCGAAGGTGAGGGTGCCGACGACGAGGGTGGTGTCCTCGGCGGTGTGGTCATCGGCGTGAGCCCAGTCGTCAGGGCCGTGGAGATGTTCGGTGCGCCGGTAGGCGGTGCGGGCCTCGCGCAGGAGCCCGAAAGTGGTCGAGTAGCGGCGGGCCTTGGTGAGGAAGTGGCCGCCGAAGCCGAGCATGTGTGCCCAGCGGCGGAGCCCGGCGTAGGGGTTGTCCATCTCCGGTTTTGACACGTACGTGTCAACCGGGGCGGAGGCCGGGCAGTGCGGACAGACCGCGAGGCGGGTGGTGTTCCCACAGGTCGGACACGTCCACTGCGATCGTAGGGCGGTGGCCGACCGGGCGGGACGGGGCCGGTCCGCGAGCGGTTGCGGGGTGTGGGTGGGACGGCCGAGACGCCAGCAGGCGTCGAGCAGGCGGGCGGTGTGGTCGCCGTCGGCGTCGGCGTGGTCATCAATGGTGTCGGGGGTGAGGCGGGCGGAGCGGTGGCCGGTGGCTTCGGTGGATTTGGTGGCGTACTTGGCCAGGTAGGCAGCGGCCATGAGGTCGGTGACCTCTCCCTCGCCGCGCATGGTGATGTGCTTGACCAGGAATTGGTCACCCCAGGCGATACGCCAGCCCTCGAGATTGTCGGGGTGCGGTGGGGTGGTGAACGCGGCCTGGGCGGCGGCGGTGTGGATGGCGTCGTCGAGGTCGTCGGCGGTGATGCCGTCGGGTGCGGGAACGATGGCGTCCGGGTCGTCGGGGTCGACGCCGTCAAGGCGCACCAGGGCGTGGAAGTGGACCGCGCCGCGGGCCTGAAATTCGGCGACTTTGCCATGGGATACCCGCACCGGCGGCACTTCGCGGAGGTTGCCGGTGGCAGTGCGCACGATGACCGGTGAGATACCGCGTTTGGTGGCGAGGCGGGCGAGGTGGCGTTCGATGGCCTGCTTGGTGCGCCGCCACAGTTCACCGGCGTGGTAGTTCCACACGACCTGGTGGTCGTGGTCGTAGCAGTCCAGGCAGAGTGGCTTGCCGAGCCGGGGATCGTTCTCTTCGTGGCGGGCGAAGCAGACCGTCGGCTGGCCGTGTTCGCACCGGCCGGGGCTGTCGCGGCGGACGTGGCAGGGCTCGGCGCGACAGTCGCAGCGGCGCCGGCCAGTACAGGTGTGCTTGCGCACGACCCGGGTGTGGACGGTGCCGAACGAGGGCGCGGTAAAGGTCGGGAACACCGCGTCGTGGGTCGCCACCGATTCCGGGACGCCCTTGCCGCCGACCAGACCAGCGCGGATGAGCTGGAAGGCGTCACGGCGGTAGGTCTCGGCGCAGGATGGGCAGACGGTGTGGCGGCGGTTGCCGCAGGCCTTGTAGAGGACGCCGTCGGGCAGGGTTGCGGTGTCGACGCGGGCCAGCCGGGCGCCGGTGGCCTTGTCGTGGGTGTCGATGGTGCCGGTCAGGCGGATGGGGCGGGTGCAGCCGGCGGCGGGCCGGACGTGGTCGAGCCAGCGGTCGTAGTCGCCCGCTCGGGTGCGCAGGATGACCTGTCCGACCAGGCTGGTGCGGTCGATGGGGGTCTCGGCGTTCGAGACCGCGCCCCAGACCGGGGTGGCCTGGGGCGCGGTGTCCAGCGTCGAGGCGGTCACGCCGACTCCTCGGCAGGAACAGGCGCGAGGTGCGCGGGTCCTTGGTAGCCGAGGTCGTGAGTGGTGACCTTGGTGATGGTGATGATGGTGCGGCAGTTGGCGCACTGCTGGTCGTAGGCGTTGTAATCGCCGCAGCGGATGGTGACGCCGTTGTCGAAGGTCTTCGGCGTGAGGCAGTCCCGGCCAGGGGTGACGTGGACGATCCGGCGGCGGGTGTCGACCGGGTGGGGTTCGGGGTTGGCGGGGCAGGTGTGGACGAGGTGGAAGACCTCGATGGCGTAGATGGTCATGCGTCACCGCCGAGGACCGGGTGGCCGTTGACCCGCGCCGGGGTAGCCGGGGCGGCGGGTTGGCCGAGGGCGGTCAGGAGTTGCCCGGCAACCTGCGGGGTGAGGCTCATGCGGGCGGCGAGCTCGTCGGCGGTGATGGCCCGGCCGGTGGCCTGCTCGTGCTGGGCGAGCGCGAACCTGGCGCCGGGAATCAGATGGGCCGGGGCCTCCAGCCGGGAGGTGGAGTCGACCGACGCGGGTTCAGCCGTCAGGGTGGCCGGACCGGGTTCGGGCACGACGAACGTGGCGTGGTCGTGCGGTTGGGTGGTGGGGTGCCAATCGGACGGTCCGGCGTCGACGGCTTCGGGGGCAGGTTCGGCGGGTTCGCTGACCGGCGAGGTGGGCCGGGACAGAACGAGTTTGACCAGGGCCAGGAACCCGAGGGCGGGGACGGCGGAGATGATCCAGCCGGAGATGCCGGGTTTGGCTTCGGCGAACTGGCCGGTCAATGACAGGGCAACCGCGCCGAGGATGAGAGCGATTGGGTAGGCGCCGGCTTTGCCATAGCGGCGGTGACGGCGGCGGGCTTCCAAGCCAGCAGCGAGGGGGATGAGTTCGCTGACCATGGCGTTGGCCCAGCCGAACCAGTCCCCGGTGCCGGGTGGGCTGTTGTGCATGGTCCAGTCGTGGACGTGGCGGAAGCTCGCGGCGCCGGCCATGGCGGCGACGCCGAGCATGATGGCGACCTGGACGTAGCCCTCGGCCTTATCGGCCGTGGTCGGTGTGGCGGGGGTGGGGAGCCCACCGTGGTGGGCTCCCGTCTTGATGGTGGTGGAGGCGGTCATGACCGGTCGCCTCCGGCCGGGTGACGTAGCGGCACGACAGTGACCAGGCCGTGGCAGGTGCCGCAGAAGTACGGCCTCAGGTGGTGTTCGGCGAATGCCTCGATCAGGTAGCTGTTGTCATAGCTGAGCTGGCCTTCGTCGTAGTCGAAGAAACCGGCAGCGAACCGGCCGATGCCATGGCAGCCGGGGCAGGCGTCCCGGCAGTAGGGGCAGGTGCGGTAGGCCGGGCCGAGGACACCGTGGGAAACCGGCATCCAGCCGTCGATGCAGTAGCCGCAGCCGGATTGGCCGAGATAGGTGTCGAGCAGATCCAGGCACAGGTTGCAGCACCACACCTCGATGGCGTGGTGCGGATTGTCCGGGTCGGCGGTGGTCACGAGGTGCCCGGTGACCGGGTCGCGGTCGTCGACGTAGTTGCTGCAGCCGAGGCGACCGCAGCGTTGCAGGTGGTTGATGGTGTCTTCGCACCAGGCGCACGGCTTCGCGGGCCAGGTGCACACATGACGGATGGTCATCGGGTACCTCCCGGGATGCAGTCGAGGCATTCGCCGGTACGGCGGGGGATGTAGTAGCCCTTGACCTGACGGCAGGTCGGGCAGGTGCGCCGGGCCAGCAGTGCCTTGGCGATGGCGACCTGTTGAGCCGGGGTGGCGCTGCGCTTGGCCTTGGCCCCGGCGATCGGGTACAGGTAGGCGACGCGGCGCTGCTTCTTGTGCCGCCACAGGATCTGGGCGGCGATGGGCTGGCCGGCCGGGCGCAGTCCGGCGGCGCGTAGCTGGCGGCGGGTGGCCAGGTCGGTGGGCGCCCACCGGTACGGGAACGTGGGTAGCCCGTGGCGGTCGCCGTCGGGGTCGTAGAACTCGATGAACCGGCCGAGTGCGACGAGGGTGTCGAGGTAGGCGTTACGCATCCCGGTCACCGCCCCAGCGCTGTTGGGCGGCCTGCTTGCTGACGCCGAGCCGGTCGGCGATCTCGGACCAGGAGTAGCCGAATGCCCGTAGGCCCTTGACGGCGTTGAGGAGAGCGGCATCGAGGTCGGCGGACAGGCCGACCAGATCCCGCAGGGCTTCGACGTCGCCGGATGCGACGCGGCGGGCGTGCGCGGCGATGGCGCGGCGGATGAAGGCGGCGTACTCGTCGTTCTCGACGGCGCGCCGTCGGCGGTTGGACGTCAAGGCGGTCTTGACGGTGGAGGGGTTCATGCCGGATCCCCCTCGTCGTCGGTGTCGGCGGCGAAGCGGGTCTCGCACAGGCCGCACAGGATGGGACCGGCTTCGTAGACCGCGCGGGAGACGCGGATCTTGCGGGCGCAGGCGCATTCGGCGGAGACGCCGTTGTTGTTGTTCGTGCGCGTCTTGGTGGCGATGACTTCGGCGTGCCGGTAGGCGCCGAGCGCGGTGGTGAGCTGGTCGAGTTCGCCCGTGTAGTGCTGCGCGGTTTCCTGGCGCAGGGTGCAGGGCGACCAGCCGAGCTTGGCGTCCTTGGAAGGGGTCAGGCCGAGTTCCTGGGCGTGGGCGGCGAAGTGCTTGTTGTGCCAGCGGCCCTGGCGGGAGGTGTCTTCGATGCCGCGGGCGTCGGCCAGGCCGTGGGCGGCCTCGTGCAGCAGGGTGGTCAGGATCTCGGCGGGGGTACGGGACAGCCCCTCCCCCGACACGAGGACCTCGGGCAGCCGGTTGTCGCCGTGCTGCCAGCGGGAGGTGGCGAAGTGGCCCCACTTCAGGTTCTGGCTGGCCCGGGCCGGGGAGCCGGAGGCGACCACCAGCACGGCGGCGGGGACCTCGGGGTGCCGGGTGCGGATGGCGGCCCAGCACTGTTCGAGCGCGGCGAGCAGTCGCGCGGTGGTGAAGTCCTGGGACGGACTTTGACACGTACGTGTCACATCGGTGGTGGTGGTCATGCCGCACCGCCGTGGGTGGTGTAGTCCCAGTGGTCGGCGGCGTCGCGGAGGACGGTCACGACCTGCCCGATGGTGATGGCGCGGTCGTTCCAGTCGGTGACGACGAAGTTCTCGACCCCGTGGGCGACGTGGGGTCCGGCCAGTCGTTGGGCGAGAACGCGGATGGCGTCGAAGACCTGCGCGCGCGGCGGCTCGTCCGCCAGGTCGTCGAGGTCGGTGGCGTCGTCGACGGGGGTGCCGAAGCAGACGACGCGGATGGCGCCGACGGCGCAGGCGGCCGGCATCCGGTGCAGGCCGTTGAGGTAGTCATAGAAGGCGCCCCGGGTCCAGCCGTGGCGTTCGAGGTAGAGCGCGGCGTCGCGCAGCACCTGGGCCGGGGTGTCGGCCCCGGCCGTGGTGGGCGGATTGTGGGTAGGGTGCATGGTGTCCACGTCCCTTCGTGGGTTGTCGGATGGTTCGGGGTCGGTCTGCTGCCAGGCGATGAGCCGGCCCCGAGCGCTTTCTTGGGTTGTGGTCAGGCGGCCGTGGCGATGCCGGTGGTGCCAGCCGGGGTGTGGATGCCGGTAGGTCGGCGGATCCAGGCGGCGTAGTCGGCGATGGCCGCGATCTGGGTGTCGGTGAGGTAGGCGACCTTGACCCGGCGCGGGATGCCGCCCTCGGCGAGCAGGTAGGCCGCGCCCTGGTTGGTGGGGGCGATGTCGTTGGCGTTGTAGCCCTGCTCGGCCCAGCCCTGGCCGAGGATGATGTTGGAGCTGTTGCTGGTGGTGCAGCGGAACGCGCACCGGTAGCCGAAGATGTCGCGCAGCGACGTGGGGATGATGTCGAAGCTGGGCCGCTGGGTGGCGGCGATGACGATGACCCCGGCGGCCCGGCCACGGGCAACCAGATCCCTGAGCAGTGCGGCGAATTCCTTCTGCTGCTGTTCGGTGCCGATGGTGGCGGAGTAGTAGGCGATCTCGTCGACCATGGCGACGATGACCGACAGCCGGTCGTCGCGGGCGATTTTGCGGCGGCCGTGGGCGCGTAGCCAGGCGTAGCGGTTGTTCATGACCTGCTGCAACCGGCGCAGCGTGGTCAGGGCGTGGTCGATGTCGGGGCCGACGAAGGCGTCGGCGACCTGCTCCCACATGCCGAGTTCGACGAGCTTGCCGTCGAAGAGCACCAGGCGGGTGTTGTCGGACAGGGCGGCGTGGGCGGCGATGGTGTTGAGCAGCCCGGATTTGCCGCCGCCGGGTTCGCCGGCGGCGAGGACGTTGCGGTAGATGAGTTCGAGGTAGACGGGGGCGCCGAACTCGTCGATGCCCAGGAACACGGGATCGAACATCGACAGCATGGGTCCGACCGGAACCTCGGCCGGGGCGGGTGTGGCCCAGTTCGGAATCCGGCCGGGCTCGTCGGGTTCCGCAGCGCCTGCTGCGGTGACGGTGGACATGGTGGTGCCTCCATTCGAGGGCGTTGGGTGGGCGCGAGGAGCCCCGTAACGCGACTGCCTCGCGCCCGATCGATGGGTGATGTGGCGAAACGGCTGGTCAGTCGATCCAGTCGGAGAGGTCTTCGCCACGGGCACCGGCGACCGCCGGGGCGGCGGCTGGCTTGCTGGCCGGTGCGGTGCGCGGGGTGGGCATCGGGCGGATGCGGACGGTGGCCGGCTCGGCCGGCATGTCGGGCAGATCCAGCGCGGTCGGAACCTCGACGGTGGTGGGTTCGGCGGCCGGGGTGTCGGGGTCGACCAGGCCGACCAGCGGGGAACCCACGGTGGCGGTGAGCGCGTCACGGCGCTTGATGTCGAGCCGCACGTAGGCGGCGTTGCCGTCGCTGGCCCGCTCCACGGTGACGGTGGAGGCCCAGCAGGCGACGGCGATCTTGTCGAGTCGGGCGTTGAGGTCGGCCAGCGACAGGCCGGTGCGCAGCCAGACCCAGACGCGTTCGCCGACCGGAGTGGGCTTGGCCCACAGGATCAGCGGCAGGGTGCCGGACTGGTTGGCGATGATGAACTGCGCAAAGCAGGTCCGGATCCGGTGCCGCACGATGAAACACCACGCCAGGGCCACGATGCGGCGACGGGTGTAGGGAACCGCGGCGGGCACGCCCACGATCAGGGCGACGACCGCGATGCGGACGGCGAGGGTGGTGTGGTGGGCCAGGGCGGTGAAGCCGTACACGACCGCCAGGCCGAGGAGGGTTTCGGGGGTCCACCACCACAGCAGCCGGATCACCGGCCAGATGCGGACCAGCGCCCAGACGATGGCGCCGCACACGAGGCCGAGGGCCATGCCGACGAACAGGGCCAGGATCGGGTGGATGTAGGACGCGGCGACGGTCGCCGACAGCAGGCCGACCACGAAGGTGGTCAGGAAGAACGCCAGCTTGGCGTTGCGTTCCGAGGTGCGGTGCACCCGGGCCTCGATGACCGTCACCGTTCCGGATCCACGTTTCCAGGAGCGCCCGGACGACCAGCGGCCGTTAGACTTGGACATGACACGTCCTCCCAAGACATTGGGCTGGATGGGTAGATGGCGTGGGGTCGGCAGGTGTAGGAGCCGTTACCGACCCCGCGCCAGTTCTTCTTCGGTGCGACCACACAACAGGTGGTCAGCGGTTCAGGGATGTAGGAGCCGTCACCATCCCCGGAGCCGGATTCAGTTGGGGTAGCGGACGAAACGGTCCGCGTTGGCCTCAGCCACGAACACCAGGAGCAGTCAGCAGCACCGGCGAGTGAAGGTCACTTGCCGGAGGCGGGGACCTGAACTGGCTTGATCGCGGTAGCGCGGAAACTCACGCCGTTGCGCCCGTTGGTCGCCCAGGGCAGGGCCTCCAGATCGGAGACGGCCACGAGCTGTCCCACCTTCACGTCGGGCTTCTCTCCTGCCGTGTGAACGGTGATGACCTCGCCGCCGTCCTGGTCCAGGACGAACACCTGCGTCGACCACATCAGCCGGCCCGTCTCCTTGTCCGACCGCTGCCTGCCGTTCTGGTCCAGCCTCTCGACCGGCTCCTTCGTCGCCGTCACCTGCTTGCCGGTGGTGTCCACGATGAGCTTCACTGCGTCCTCCTTGTCATGAGCGAGTCCCTTGTGGACTACTGCTCGGTTATGCAAAGCGCTTTCGCTTGCAACTCAAGGAGACAGGGCGCGAGGTGACGCATACACAACGTCGCTGGGACGTTTAGGACGCTTGCGGTACGCTCGATGCGTCCCGTGACCCAGGGAGGGGTCCTGATGGCGAATGAACGGTTGCGAGCAGCACTGGAACGCCGTAGGACATCGATTGAGGCTGTGGCTACAGCGGCCGAGGTCGATCCGAAGACAGTCGGTCGATGGCTCGGAGGACGGACGCCACATCCTCGGCACCGGTGGACGGTGGCGAAGTTCCTCAACGAGGACGAAGAGTTTCTCTGGCCGGGAGCACAGCGCAAGCCTGCTGATACTGGGACCGCCAACGCCGAGATCGTTGGGGCGTATCCATATCGGAGCGACATGCCGCACTCGGGATGGTGGGAGCTGATCGAACGTGCCGGGCGCCAGATCGACCTGCTCGGCTACACGCTGTACTTCCTGCCCATGGAGCACCCACGGTTGATCGAGGCGCTCCAGGAGAAGTGCAGTAACGGCTGCAAGGTTCGGGCCGTGATCGCGGACCCCGAGTCGAAGTACGTCGCGGACCGTGATGCCGAAGAAGACCTAGCCATGACACTGGTCGTTCGCATCCACACGTCGATGAAGTACTTCGCGCCACTGTTGCAGTGCGAGAACTTCGAAATGCGCCAGCAGAACGTGCCGCTGTACAACTCGGTCTTCCGCTTCGATGACGAAATGCTGGTCACGCCGCACCTGTACGCCACGCCTGGGGCGTCCGCGCCGATGTTGCACCTTCGCAGGCTCGGCCCTAACGGCATGTTCTCCCGCTTCGCCACGCACTTCGACAGCGTCTGGGCGACAACAATGCCGGTGAGGGATGATCGGCCGAAGAAGAGCACACGTGCCAGGAGCTAGACAGGGAATGCGATGGGGCGGATCGACTACTACCGGGACACGGACGCACCTCAGGCAAACTCCCTCGTACCCGCGGCTTCAGCGGTTGTGGTCGACCAGGCCGGACGGCTGATCCTTCAGCGCCGGGCCGACAACGACCTGTGGGCGCTACCGGGTGGCGCGATGGAGATCGGCGAGTCCGTTGCGGAGACGGTGGTTCGAGAAGTCCGGGAGGAAACCGGGCTGGACGTGCGTCCCGAGTACATCATCGGCGTGTACACAGACCCTGAACATGTCTTCGCCTATGACGATGGCGAAGTCCGCCAGGAGTACTCGGTGTGCATCGCGTGCCGAGCGCAGGGCGGCCAGCTTCAGATCAGCGACGAGTCGACCGAACTGGGCGCGTTCACGCCCGAGGAAGTCGAGAAGCTGCCCATGCATCCACGGATCCGGGCTCGCATCCTCGACTTCCTCGCCGGCGAGCGAGGCGCAGTCCGCTAGACGGCGCTCGCACCGAAGGCGCGCGCCCGACTCAGCACGTGATCGATCGCAGCGCGGATCTCGTCCGAGGCGGCCATGATTGCTCGGGGGACGCTGTGGTCTTCGCCGTAGCGTTCCCGGATCTCGGCCAGCCGGGTGTCGAACGTGACCGGCAGGCCGACCGGACTGGTGGTCATGTCGCAGTACCAAACACCATCGCGAGCGAGCGTGTTTTCGTCGGGGAACTCGGCGAGCTCGTCGGCCAGGCCACGTAGCTCCGCCTCGTACTTGGCGCCTGAGTGGTTGGCGACCAGCCCGCACAAACGGGGATCAGCGTCGAGGCTGCGCAGGTAGCGGGCCCCGTCGAGCGGATGAAAGCCGGTGTCTTGCACATCGGGGGCGTAGCCGATGTCATGCAGCCAGGCAGCGACCACTAGGAGGTCAGCGTCTTCGCCGGCCAGCGGTCGAAGACTCTCGGCTTTAGCGGCGACCGCCTGCACATGCCCCCATCGTCGGGGCAGCGGTTCAGCCATGCGAGCCGCAGCCAGCTCGCGCGCCCATGTAACTGAGTAAGGCATGGCCACGACGGTAGAGCCGATCTTGACCAGAACCGATACGCAGACGAGAACGTCCCACATCCGTCCCAAAACGTCCCTGCCGGTCACGCCCGTTGAAGCCGCCAAAAGACCACCTTGGCTTACCGTCGAAGAGCCACGGACGCCTATCAAAAGGTGGTACCGGAGCCAAGCACACGTCGTACCCTTGTTACAACTGCACCACACCCGTCACAACCGAACCACTAGCCAGCACCATTATCTTGATCGTCATCAAGAAGGCCTGGGAGCGGAACTTCGCCGGGGATGGCCCGGACCTTTCCCGGCTTTGATTTAAACATCTGCATCTCAGCTTTATTAGCGACCTCCGAGGAGAGGCGAGCCAACTGTTCCGAGATTGCTATAGTGGTGCCCTTACTGTCCACCTCTACGGCAATTGTTCCATCATCGGATTCAACGGTACCTCTGAGCAGGGCCCGTCTGGCATCTTCGAGCATTAGCCTCTCCAACCGCAGACCCCTAAGCTCAGGCAGAAGGGCCTTGTAATAGTCCCCTTCCGTCTGGTTTGTTTTGCGAAGATGAGCAAGGATCGTCTCAATTTCCGCTTGCCGATCTTCAATCAATGGGAGTTCAACGTTGATGCTCTGAATCAGAGCATTCCAGGCCTCTGGCAGGAGATAAATCAGCCGACCCTTCAGTTGACGCTGCCTGCTGTTCAGACGTATAGCTTCAGCCTGATCCAAGGTTGTTTTACTAATCGCAGTATCCAAATACCGCTGCGAGTGAACCAGGAATGTCTTCGTAGTCATAGCAACGAAGTCAACTCCCGCTACTTGCCGCGCCTCCAATATCAGTTCTGGGAGCGCAGAGACGGTCTTCCCTTTTACTCTAAGGAACCAATCCTCTTTAGTATCTCGGGTAACGAATAACAGTGGGACGGATCGAGCTTTGGCCTCCAAAAGGCTTTGATGCCAAACGAGGTAATCCCCACACGGGTCACCCTCACTCTTGCCTGCATCCTTGAACCCCGGAGGGATCTTCTCCTCAATCCTTCGTTGCGCCTCTTTCCTCACGGCCGCCTCTTCCTCTGGGGCGAGCGGAGGTCCCACCTTATTGTCTAGGAGATGCTGCAACTGCTTCAATACAGGGTCGTCACTGACAAACCGATCAGATACGCCGTGGCGAGCCTGCAACTGATTGAGATGAGCCGAAAGCGCATCCAGCCCGCTTGTCACATGTCGAAGAATCTCGGTACGTTCCCCGTCAGGAAGAGCTACCCGATTGGCAAACTCGCGCAACTGTTTAGCCAGCTCAGCGTCGTACTTCTGCCGGAAATCATGACCTGCTTTCAAAACTTCGCGATACGAATCGCCGTGTCCCGAGATCACCGACACGCGATTGCGGTGGAACTCCAACGCTACCTGGTGTGACACCCAAAGCCGGCCACCGAGGCTATGGAGGACACGCAGAAGCTCTGCACGAGCGTCAGAAGCGTATCGGTACGCATCCAGCAGCACGTTTGCGTCGAGGGTGATCACCCCCTTGGTGAAGACGCGGCCGATCATCTCTTCGTCTGGCGGAAGGTACTGCCGGAATTCTTCGCTGAAGCCCGCCATTGCTCCTCTTTGTTCCGCACTTCGGGGGATAAAGTTGCTCGGGATGCGAGCGTAGTCATGTTCAAGCTGTCGGTCCACTAACCCATCGCCACTTCCGGGTGACACGCCAAAAGACCGACAGCCTTGGTACTACCGCAGCCAGAGCCGGGACGCAGGGCACCAGCGAGCGGCACCGTTAGGCGATCGTCTGCCGATCGTGACGCGCTGAGTGTGGATGACGGGGGGTGCCGCTCGGGATGTGCCATATCCGGCAACAAACCGGCCGGCCGCCGGAAGCTACTTCCGAGTCGGGAGGAGTTTCTGTACGGCTTCAAGGCGGCCCGAACCGGGCCGCACGCGCCGCCGATCGGGCGCCTGGCCGCCGCTGCCGCTGTCGCTCGGCGGCGACCAGGCCGACGCCCATCGGCTGGCGCGAACAGCGAGAAGCCCCCAGGGCCGCCGAAGGACGGGCAGCGCCGAGGCTCGTGATGTAGGGGGGCCGGCAGCCGGCCGACGGCGAGCTGGACGCGCGGCGCGGCGCGGCAGCCACGCCGCGCCGTAGCGCGGGTTGGGGCGCCGCGCTGGTCGGGCTCTTTGCCTCCGGCGGGGGCGCTCCGGCCCCGGGATGGCCAAGATCCGTGCAGCCGTCGCGGTGGGTGGGTGGTTGCGCGGAGCCATCCCGTCCGCCGTCGACCCGGGCAAGCCGAGCAGACCCCCGCCCGGGCCGCCAGCGCCCGTACTCGCGTTACGGCCCGTACGACGTGGCGGCCCAGGCGGCGGCCCGCTCCCCGGAGGGCGGGTCGACGGCGGACGGGATGGCGAAAGGCGTTCAGAACGGTGGGGTGTCTTCGGGCACTGGTTCATACCTATTCACGACAACTGGTGAGCCCGTCTGGGGCCAGGTGTAATGGCCTTCGAGAACTGCCCGAAGGTGTGACTGGCACAACTCTGAGTGTCCAACGCACGGACCGGGTGAACACGCTGGGTCGTCGCGATACCAGACCTTGAACGCGGCTTTGTTTCGGCAGGCTGCGTTGTGTCGACCAGATCCGGAGCACATCTGATACGCACGTCCGTACCACCTGTTGGCCTTGTAGGCGCGCGCATAGTGGGCGGCATGAAACGTAAGATGGTCGTCATCGACATGTTCAGCAAGAAAGCCTCGGGCGACCTCGAACCACTCATCACGTTCTTCCGGTGGCATCTTGGCCAGATATTCTCGGCCATACTCAAGAGCGATGAACCAGGCGGTCCGATCACGAAGCTCCGCTTCGCCTATTTCTAGGTTCCATTGGCGTTCGTACTCCTCAGCAAGTGCACGACACCGCTCATACTGACCATCAGGGAGCCACTCACTAAGGTGTTCCCAAGCGCGTTCCAGATAAAAGATAGATGTTGTGAGACTATCCGCCTTTAACTCGGCCGCCAGCAAGGTTGGATCGGCATCTGCAAGGCCGTCATCCGGTTCATTCTTGGCTTCATCAATTGCATCCGTCGCATCACTAAGGGCCTTGTCGTATTCGTCTTGGTGTACGCACATGTGCCTCAGTATTAAATCGACTTGGTTACGCACCGCATCCTCAACACCCTCATTTGAGGGTGCATGCACCAGGATATTTCCTTGGACATTGTAGAGAGGACGCTCTTCCCGAATCGATTCCGTCTCGGCCTTAAGTGCGGCTTCTCTAGTATCGAAATGCTCGACAGTAACTCGGGCGACCTGAGACCACCAGGGTTTATCGGTCCGATGGTCACCCATCCGCTGCGGCAAATCAGCGGTGATGCCCACATAAAGAAGCACGTCCGTGCGGTCCCAAAAGCGATAGAGGGCATGGGGTCGAGTGGCGAGGTCGCGCAGAGCGGCACTGATCTTTGGCATGTCGTGCTCCTCTATACCCACACTGGCTACCAAAAGCGAGGTGAAGCAATCTTTACCTCCATCCCTCTCTTGCGCCACCTTCGCCTTACTTTGGCGGCACGGAGGATATGAATAAGCCGAATGACGAGTCGCGCAAGCGGATTACGTCCGATGTCGGGCAGTAGGAGGTCTTCGTCATCGGCGGGCGTGACCCACACGAACCGCCTGACTGGACGTTCTCTATTCGTCCTCGACCACTCAAGGCCGTTCGCATCCACGAAGTGCACCTCAAGTGCAACGCCAAAGTCCGAGGGGTAACCCGGATATGGGATCAGACAAGAGCCTTCCCGGCGCACTTTGACAATCTCATCGGCCTTAGTCCACTGCGAGAACGCCGTCCCACGACGACCAGTTTTCGAGGCTCTAACCCTGACGTCCATCACCGGCTCGCTACTAAAATTTACAACCTCCCATCCTATCTGGAGGTACCTGCCGTCAGAACTTGTCTCCGTTATCCGCGTGAATACGAGGCGGGCTTGGTTAGCGCTGGCAGCTGTTTCCTCTTCGCGTCGGATCCGAATCTCATGCCGCAGTAGGAGGCCGGTGAAGACCAGTGCGCCTGTCGAAATAATCAGACTCGCGATGCTGCCCCAGGCTTGCATCCAGTCAGTGATCTTCGGGGCTTCGGCTAGATACACTGAGCCAGGGTACGGGGCAGGAGCAAGCACCAGTCGCGACGCGATCAGACATCAGCCGTCCTGATCGCATAGTGCCGTACAGCAGCGAAGTACAGCAACCGACCGCACCGAACCAGACCACGACCGACTGCAACAGACCGCGTGACCTCCTACGAGACTTCAAGCGACCAGGTTGCCCGTAGTTCACACCGAAGAGGTCACTGGTTCGATCCCAGTATCGCCCACCAGCATTGATGCAGGTCAAACGCCCGTCACCGGCTCGCCGGTAACGGGCGTTTCCCGTTGCGTCCCTTACGTGGGGAGCAAATGGGGAGCACAAGATCATTCACGTTGCGACGGGCCGGCAGACGGGCGTGGACCGCGCCCGCGTGGCGGTCACGCCGCGGCGGCCGGCCGCCCCTGCTCGGTCGGCGCTGACTGCACGGATTCCCAGCGGCGTTGCAGCGCCTGGGTCAGGCGCTGCTGCATGGCCGGCGTGACGTGGCTGTAGATGCCGCGCACCCCGCCGAGTCGGTGACCCAGCCGCCGGGCCTGGGCGATCTCGGGGATGCCGTCCTCGATCAGCCAGGTCTTGTGGGTGTGACGAAGGTCGTGGAAGTGCATGCCGGCCAGGACCGGCGGGATACCGGCGGCCGGGTCGCCGGCCACCGCCGGGGTCCAGGCCCGACGGTTGAAGTTGGAGCGGCGTTGGAAGCTCCCCCGGGCACCGGGAAACACGATCGGATGGTCATGGGCGTCGAGCATCCGGGTGAGCTGGTCGACCAGGAAGGGCGGCAGCTGAATGTGCCGGACGGAGTCGGCGGTCTTGGGCGGGCCGAGGAATAGCTTGCCGCCGACCTCGTGCAGCGCGCCGACCTCGGGGTGCACGTAGATGGTCGCCCTATCCAGGTCGATGTTGTCGTGGTCGAGGCCAGCAAGTTCGCCCCAGCGCATCCCGGTGTATGCGGCGGTGATGACCATCAGGGCGTCGATGGGCCGGCGCATCCGGGCGGCGATCGCGGCGACCTGCTCGGTGGTGGCGTGCGGGCGTTCCGGGCGATTCGGGTTGGCCACCCGCACTCCCCGGCAAGGGTTGAACGGGATCCTGCGATCTTCCACGGCTTCCTGCAACACCATCGACAACACCATGACCACGTCGGCGGCCGAGCGCGCCGCCAGGGTCTTGCGTAGCTCGACGACGAGGGCTTTGACGTGCTGGCGGCGGATCGCCACCAGCTGGAGATGACCGAGTCGGGGCAGGATGTGTATCCGCAGGTGGCTGCGGTAGGCCGCCCAGGTCGTGGGCGCGGCCTGGTGGGTGGCGGCCCAGATCTCCACCCACTCCCCCAAGCTGATCTTCCCGTCACGAGGGTCGATGAAGGCGTCGCGGGCCATGTCCACGTCGATCTCCTTGGCCCGCAGCTGCGCGGCCGGTTTGGCCTCGTGCAGCGAGTCGGTGATCACGGTGCCGTCGGGTAGCCGCAGCCGGACCCGAAACGCGCTGCGGTGACGTTCTACCCATGCCATGTACTGCTCCCCTGGTCGTGGTTGTGGTCAACGCGGTCGGGTGGATCCACGCTTCGCATCGGCCGGGTGGGCAAGTCACGATCCCGGACGGTGGACCGCGGCGTGCGGCGGCGGGGCCGGCGGCCGGTCGGGGCTTGGCCGTGCTGGGCGACGATCGCGGCGAGGTCGGCCGCGGAGAACCGCAGGTGCTTGCCGAGGAAAGTGCACGGGATTTGCCGGGCGGCGGCCTTGCGCCGCAGCCATGACTCACGCACCCGCAGCAGTTCGGCGGCCTCGGATGGGGTGTAGAGCAACTGATTGCCTTCCCCGGTCGACGAGGGCGCGGCCGACAGGTGGGGATCGAGAGACCGCTGCGCCGTTTGGCAGGCCAGATGACGGTGGGGATTGGGGTGAGCGGTGGACGCGACGGGCTCCTTGACGAAGGGTTCGGCCGATGAAGCCGGAAACGGGGGTGGAAACAAGCAAGCCCGGCGCCTACAGCGGGCGCCGGGCTTAAGACGGAGGTCGAGCCATCACGACGTAGTCAACGGATTGTCCGAGTAGATGCCTGGGCTTGTGGATGTCCTGGCTTGGCTCAATCCCGGGCAATCGGGCATGCACTCCCGTAGGCGCGGCAAACGACAACCGCGGCTGCCTGGACTGGGACAAGATGTCCACATGATCGATGCGAACGGTAGGGCCGTCCCGGCGCGGCTGCGTCGGCTCTTCGCTGTTTGGGATCGGAAGGGTCGGCCGGGGCAGCTGGCGATCGGGTGGAGCCGGTCGTCGTGGTCGACGTTCCTGCCAGTTCACGCACCACTGCTTGCCCGGTTGCCCAACCCGATCGATCGTGCCGCCGTAGTGGCTTCGGTGCGCGGTGACGACGAACGAGCGGCTGTGGAGGCATTTATCGCAGCCATGGTGTGGGGGTACGGCCGGGTCGGGTACGGCCCGTTTCGGACCGCACGCGTGCTTACCGAAAACAAGGATGCCGCCCCCATATTGCGCGAGGCGGCCGATCGGGTGCGTAGCGATGGTGGGCCGGAGGCGTTCGCGTGGCTGGCGAAGAACCGCTTGAACTGGCTCGGCGTAGCGTTCGCGACCAAGTACCTGTTCTTCTGCAGCGCTGGGTCGTCCGCGACGCCGGCGCTCGTACTGGACCGCCTGGTACAGGCCTGGCTACGTGAGCACGCCGGCTGGCGAGTCCGCCTCGACTGGCACGCGGCCGACTACCGCGAGTACGTGCACACAGCCATCGAGTGGGCCTTCGAGCTAGGGTGCGCCCCCGCCGACGTGGAATACCTGATGTTCGCCGACGCCGCCTCCAGGAACCCAACCGGCCAATGGGCCGGCCCGAACTCAACTGGCGACTCGGCCGCCGGCGGGCAACCGCCAGGCGACGCTCGGCCAGACGTCATGGCCGTCCTTGACGCGCTTGACGAAGCCGCCGAGGCCTTCGCCGCACTGCCGGCCACCGCAACGCCGAGCGACACAGCGGACTTCGAGCGAGGGCTTCAGCAGCTACGCCAAATCGTGCTGGGCCATCAATGACGGCATGGGCGAACGGGCCGCACCTTGTAGGGCTGCGCACTCCCGGAAGCCGCTGGTGTAGCCCTGCCACCGTTCATGGCAGTCGGCGAGTTGCTGTCGCTGACCGTCGTGAGACCCGCGCCGGCAGGAACAGCCACTCGGTGTCGCGGATGGGGCTCTTGCAGTCAGGTTGCAAGTATCGGCCACGTCACTACCGGCGTGCTGCCGGCTCGCCTGGCCAGTAGGACTGGCAGGTCACGGGTGGATACAAGCTTGCAAGCAGCAACGGATTAGGAAACCGTTGCTCTATCCCCTGAGCTATGAGGGCGACGGGCACTAGGGTACCTGCCAGCGGCTATCAGCGTGCGTCAGGGACGCTCACCCACCGAACAGCAGCGACAGCGCCGACCGGCGATCGCACACCGATCACATGGACCGCCGTGATCTTGCTCGACGATCACGGGCACGCACCCGCTGCGCTACGACTCGTGCTTCGATGTACGTGACCCACGCTTCATTGTGGGGGGCGTCAGTCACCTATGGACACGCACCTCGAATGGTTGGTAGTCGTTGAGCTCAGCGGCGTCCTGTACTTGAAACCCCGCCCTCTGCAGGATTCGCATGATAGACGCCGCCATCGCTTCCGCAACCGCACCATCGAAGTCCATGTCAGCGTGGGTGTAATCGCCGGCTTCGAAGGCACGTCGGGATGCCGCAGCGAGCTCCGGATGCGGACGCCACCGGACATGCACGCCACCTATGGCGTCGGCGACGGTGTCCACGTACACCAGAGCACCCATGTGGTCATCTATGGCGTCCACCTCCATCGCGGCGGGTAGTCCCGCCCTGGACAGAGCGGAAACGACCTCATCGGCAAGTCGATTGAGGTCTTCGATCTCTTCGGGTGACCGGTGTGAAATGTTGAACGGCATGAGTCCTCTGCGGGAGCATCATCAATCCAGATAGGAAAGCGCCACCTCAATGGCTTCGCCTGGGGACCCGGCCACACGCTGTGGGCGGTCCCGCCTCGTCAATTCGACGCGATATGCGTCGTCCGAAGTCTGCGTGATCCACGTCTCGTCACCAGACCGATCAACGGGATTTCTGGCCAGACGCAGGAGCGTGGTATGACTGACAACCGGAAACAAGCTTCGGATCCGACTGTTTGCGTAGGCCGCCCGTAACAGAGGTCGGATCGATTCCAGGTCCCCATCCTCGAGAAGTCGCTGCCATTGTGTCGTGACGGGGTCACCGCTCTCGTACGCCTGCGCCAACTCAGTGCAGGACATGAACGGGAACTCTCCGGTCAACTCAGTGAGCGTCGCGCCTCTGCGCCACGCGTCAGCGACCATCACCGTTGCCGTGAGATCGTCCGTTGCGCCACGGGCCCAAGGGTGCGTTTTGCCATAGATATTGACATCAAAGAACCGCCTCTCCGCCCCGAGTAGGACCGAAATAGTCCCCCTGCCAGAGTCGATCATGGCGGAGTTGAATCGTCCTGATCTGGAGTGAACGCCGACCGTTCCCAAATCAATATTGTTGCGCCGTGCCACGTCGCTCATTGCCGCGGCAAGTCCACCCTGCCGGATGAGATCCGGGTACAGGTCGGGATCGAGGACCTCGGTGAGCGCAGGTTCGGGTTGCGCGTCGCTCTCTGCCATCGTGGCACGCCTCCGGGACAGGTAACCAGGTATTCAGAATACGCCGACAGGGCCACGTGGCTTCTGGTGGTCGGAGCCACATGGCCCAGCCACCTATTTAGGCAGGGGCGCCAATCGCCCAAAGGTGGACCAGTCCGGCTCGGGAACGGTCATGAGGTTTCCGTCGGGATCAAAGAACTTCATCGAACTCCATTCACGTTGCCCGTTGGCGACGGCCCTGGCGATCCAGCCCATCTCCTCCTCGGTTGCATACGGATTAGGGAAATCCGGATCCCGCTTGAGACCTCTCAGCGCCATCGTCTTGAAGTCCGCCCCAAATCCCTTTGTGTTCACATACAGTGGCATGCTTCCGTCCGCAATCGAACTCATCACAGGATCTCGCCATGCATCAGGGCTCAAGTCGAGGAAGTGACCGATCCCTCTCGACAGAGCGAATTGCCTGGTGTCAACGAC
>NZ_BOON01000034.1 GCF_016863255.1 Planosporangium mesophilum | reverse complement strand
CCCGGTACCGGGGTGGCCGCCACTTCCGCTTCCGGGCCCTGCCATGGCCCGGATCCAGGTAGCGAGCCGGTAGGTTCAGGCCATGCCGTTGGACCCTTCCTTCGTCGGTCGTACCTACCCGCCGACGCCGAGCTACGAGGTCGGCCGCGAGAAGATCCGGGAGTTCGCCGCCGCGGTCGGCGCCACCGACCCGGCGCACACCGACCCGGCCGCCGCTCGCGCCCTCGGGCACCCCGATGTCGTCGCGCCGCCGACCTTCCCGATCGTCATGACCATGAGCGCCGGCGCCCAGATCATCGACGACCCGGCGCTGGGCATCGACTACAGCCGGGTGGTGCATGGCGACCAGCGGTTCAGCTACACCCGCCCGGTGTACGCGGGGGACCGGTTGACCTGCGTCTGCACGGTCGACGAGATCACCTCACGGGCCGGGCACGACTTCGTCACCACCCGTACCGAGGTGGCGACCGAGGACGGCGAGCCGGTCGTCACGGTCTGGTCCAGGCTGGTCGTACGAGGGGAGGGCTGACGTGGAGATCGGCGAGCGGCTCCCGCCGCATACGTTCCGGGTGACCCGCGCCGACCTTGTCCGGTACGCCGGTGCGTCCGGCGACTTCAACCCGATCCACTGGAGCGACCGGGTCGCGACCAAGGTGGGCCTGCCCGGGGTGATCGCGCACGGGATGTACACGATGGCTCTGGCCGGGCAGGCGGTGCTCGCCTGGGCGGGTGATCCGGCGGCCGTCGTGGAGTACGGCGTGCGCTTCACCAAGCCGGTCGTCGTCCCCGATGACGACGAGGGCACCGAGGTGACGGTCACCGCCGTGGTCAAGGGCTTCACCGAGCAGGGCCATGCGCGACTGGACATCACGGCGACGTGCGGCGGCGACAAGGTCCTGGGTCAAGCCCGCGCCATCGTGCGACACCGGGCGGGTTGAGCGGGGCGGTTGGGAAAGCCGGGCACTTACCCGTACACTGGTCGCCCGTGGGGTATGTACCCCTGTCTCGGCGCGTGCCCGAGTCAGGGACTTCAGACCTCGCAGAGGGGTGTGGCGCAATTGGCAGCGCAGCGGTCTCCAAAACCGCAGGTTGCAGGTTCGAGTCCTGTCGCCCCTGCGCCGAAGGGCCTGACGGCCGGATGACACCGACGAGTGCGTTCGGTGGCTGGCATCGCCGGACGGCGGTGTCGCGACCGTGGCGGGCCAGTCGTGGGAGCAGAGCCCGGCCAGCGCCGGGTAGACCGTAGACGTGGGATGACCACCGCGACATCACGGAAGAGGGCGGAAGTGGCCGAGAGCAAGCGCCGCGGCGAGGACGCCGTGGACGAGCGCCTCGACAAGGGGCTCGACGAGGACGCCCTCCGCGACGATGCCCTCGACGAGGGGCTGGAAAAGCCGAAGCGGGCGGGTGGCGTCGACAAGACCGGGACCGCGACCAAGGCCAGGACCAAGGCGGGCGAGCGGCCGGGTCTGTTCGGCCGGTTCCGCAACTTCATCCGTGAGATCATCAGCGAGCTGAGCAAGGTCATCTGGCCTACTCGCAAGGAGCTGCTGACCTACACCACCGTGGTGGTCGTGTTCGTCGCGATCATCATGGCGATCGTCTGGGGACTGGACACCGGGTTCGGGTACGTCATCCTCAAGGTGTTCGGCACCGGCAACGGTAAGTGACACAGTCGGTCCGGCTATCGGCCGATACCTGTGCGGCGGGAGCCGCAAAAAGCAACGGAAGTGAGCAACGTGCCTGAGTACGACGAGGTCGAGGCCGCAGAGGCTGCCGAGGCCGGCACCGACTCGACCGTCGCGACGGCGGCCCACGAGGTCGGCGGGACCGCGAGCGCCGACTCCGCCCCGGCGGAAGCCGATGCCACCGCCGACGAGACCGCGACCGCTGGCGCCGAGTCCGCCGAGCTGGCCGGCGCCGAGCAGTTGCCCGGCGCTGAGGAGCGGCCCGGCGACGAGGACGGCGACGTCGCGGACCCGGTGGCCGAGTTGCGTGCCGCGCTGCGTTTCGCGCCCGGCGACTGGTTCGTGGTGCACTCGTACGCCGGCTACGAGAACAAGGTCAAGACCAACCTCGAGACCCGGATCACCAGCCTCGACATGGAGGACTACATCTACCAGGTCGAGGTGCCGACCCGGGAAGAGGTAGAGGTCAAGAACGGCAAGCGGCTGCAGGTGCAGAACAAGGTCTTCCCGGGCTACATCCTGGTACGCATGGAGCTGACCGCCGAGTCGTACTCCTGCGTGCGCAACACGCCCGGTGTCACCGGCTTCGTCGGTGCCACGGACCGCGCCGACCGGCCCGCTCCGCTGTCGCTGGACGAGGTCCTCAAGTGGCTCGCCCCGGCCGTGCAGCAGGAGAAGAAGGCCGGCAAACCCGAGGTCAAGGTTCTCGACTTCGAGGTGGGCGACTCGGTCACCGTCACCGACGGCGCCTTCGCCTCGCTGCCCGCGACGATCAGCGAGATCAACGCCGACCAGCAGAAGCTCAAGGTGCTGGTCTCGATCTTCGGTCGAGAGACGCCGGTCGAGCTCAACTTCAACCAGGTCGCCAAGCTCTAATCTGGCTGGGGTACTCTAGACCGTCCGGCCCGACCGCCGGCGCGTCAGCGTGCGCGCGTTCCCGGTGGTCGAGTCCAAGCAGACCCGTCTCGCCCGGCGACGCGCCGGGCGAGCACCACGCCCAGGAAGACAGACATGCCTCCGAAGAAGAAGCTCGTCAAGACGTTCACGCTTCAGCTGCCGGCGGGTCAGGCCACCCCGGCGCCGCCGGTCGGCCCCGCCCTCGGTCAGCACGGCGTGAACATCATGGAGTTCGTCAAGGCGTACAACGCCGCCACCGAAGGTTCGCGCGGCGACATCGTCCCGGCGCAGATCAGCGTGTACGAGGACCGCACCTTCACGTTCGTCCTCAAGACCCCGCCCGCCGCGCGCCTGCTGATCAAGGCCGCCGGCATCCAGAAGGGCTCGGGTGTGCCGCACACGCAGAAGGTCGGCTCGATCAACCGCGCCCAGCTGCGCGAGATCGCCGAGAAGAAGATGTCGGACCTCAACGCCAACGACATCGAGCAGGCCGAGAAGATCATCGCCGGTACCGCCCGGTCGATGGGCATCAACGTCGCCGACTAGTCCTCAAGACCACACGTGGGAGGGCCGCCAAGCTGGCCCGCCAACGACCACAGGAGCAAAGACTCATGCAGCACGGCAAGAACTACCGCAAGGCGGCCGACCTGATCGACCGCGACGCGCTGTACAGCCCCACCGACGCCGTCAAGCTGGCCAAGCAGACCAGCCCGGCGAAGTTCGACGCCACCGTCGAGGTCGCCATGCGGCTGGGTGTCGACCCGCGCAAGGCTGACCAGATGGTCCGCGGCGTGGTGAACCTGCCGCACGGCACCGGTAAGACCGCCCGTGTGATCGTCTTCGCGACCGGCGACAAGGCCGCCGAGGCGCAGGCAGCCGGCGCGGACGCCGTCGGTACCGACGAGCTGGTCGCCCGGATCCAGGAGGGCTGGCTCGACTTCGACGCGGCGATCGCCACTCCCGACCAGATGGCCAAGATCGGCCGGATCGCGCGGATCCTGGGCCCGCGCGGTCTGATGCCGAACCCGAAGACGGGCACGGTCACCATGGACGTGACCAAGGCGGTCTCCGACATCAAGGGCGGCAAGATCACCTTCCGGGTGGACAAGCACGCCAACCTCCACCTGATCATCGGCAAGGCGAGCTTCGGTGAGAAGCAGCTGATCGAGAACTACGCCGCCGTGCTCGACGAGGTGCTCCGCGCCAAGCCGTCCGCGGCCAAGGGCAAGTACCTGAAGAAGGTCACGATGAGCACCACCATGGGGCCGGGCGTACCGGTCGACCCCAACCGCACGCGCAACCTGACCGAGGAGGAAGCGGCCGAGTAAGGCCGCTCCAGACACGGTGCCGCCGGGCGCCCCGCACTGTCGGGGCCGCCCGGCGGCTTCTTTTTGGCTAGGCTCGCGCGGTGCGCATCGATGACCTTTGGCTGCGGTACGGCCGTCGGGCGCCATGGGTGCTGCGCGAGGTGTCGCTGTCGCTGTCGCCGGGTGAGACCGCCGTCCTGCTGGGGCGCAACGGTGCCGGCAAGTCCACCCTGATCCGGGCGATGGTCGGCACCCTCACGCCGGCGCGGGGGCGGATCACCGACCGGCCGGCCGAGGTCGGCTGGGTGCCCGAGCGGTTCCCGCCGGACCAGCCGTTCACCGTCCTGGACTACCTGACGTTCATGGGCGCCGCCCGCGGGCTGACCCGAGCGAGGGCGGCGACGACCGCCACGGACTGGGCGGAGCGGTTCAGCCTCACGCCGTACCTGGGTGTCCGCCTGTCGTCGCTGTCCAAGGGGACCGCCCAGAAGGTCGGCCTGACCCAGGCGCTGCTCGTCCGCCCGGGGCTGCTCGTACTGGACGAGCCGACCGAGGGGCTCGACGCGGCCGTGCTCGCCGAACTGCCCGCGGTCATCACCGAAATGGCCGTCGCCGGTACCGCCGTGGTGGTCAGCGACCACTCGGGCAAGCTGGTGGACCTGCCCGGCTCGCGTCGGTGGCTGGTCGCCGACGGCCGGATCACCGAGGAACACCTGGATGCCGGAGACGCCCGTTGCGTGATCGAGGTCGAGGTGAGCGCCGCCCGCGCCCCGGCAGTCGTCGCGCAGTTGCGCGCCGCCGGCCACGACGTGCTGCGGATACGCCACGAGCCGGCAGCCGAGCGGAGCCCCTCATGACCGCGCTGGCCCGGATGCGCCTGGTCGGCTACGTGCGTACCGGCAGGGTCGTCGCTCCGCTGGTGACCTACCTGGTCGTACTCGGCACGCTGTACGGCGGTGGCGCGGCCCAGGCCGGCGAGGCGTACGGGGTGTCGGCGCTCTTCCTCTTCCCGGTGCTGGCGTGGCAGACCAAGCTGCTGCTCGACGCGGAGCCGGACGTGCAGCGCCGGTTGGCGGTGGTCGCGGTGGGCTCGCCGCTGCGTGAGCAGGCCGCCGGCCTGTTCGCGGCCGTCGCCGCCGCGCTCCCGGTCGTGGTGATCTCGCTCGTCCTGCCCTGGGGGCTCGGCGGCATCTCCGCCTCGGCGGGCCCCGGCGACCCGTCGCTGCTGTCCGGGGTGTCGGTCGGGCTGTGGGCGCACCTGGTCATGATCGCGCCGGCGGTCGCCCTCGGCGCGTGCGCGAGCCGGGCGGTGACGGGCTCGTTCGGGATGGGGGCCATGGTCGTGGTGGCCGGGGCCGTCCTCACCCTCGTCCTCGGCCTCAACGGGTCGCCGGTCTGGTGGCTCGCGCCGCCGATGATGTCCGTCGCCCGGCTCGCCACCCACGGCTTCGTCCCCTCCGGGGTCGCGGCGCTCACCGTGCACGCGCTGGCGTGGACGGCGGTCGCGCTCGCCGGCTACGTCGGGATGAGGCGGTCGCGTACGTGAGCTATCCGACCCCGATTTGGTGGCGGCGTGCTCCTCGCGTACCCTTAGCCGCGTAGTTCCACCCAAAGACCGCTGGTCACCGTGCTCGCACGGTTGAAGGTCCCGCATTCGCGGGCGACCCGCGCAGGGCGAACGTTCGGGTCGGCTGGCGAAGCTGACCGAGCCGGAGTGTTCGATGAACGGTTAGCGTCTCGGCCCGTTTCGTGGGCCGACCCCGCCCCGTGCGCCCTGCGCCGGGGCGTCTCTCGTTTCCGGGCCCGGCCAGCCTGAAGCAACGAGAGGAGGGACATGGCGGACAAGCCGATTCGGGCTGACAAGGCCTCTGCGGTAGCCGAACTGACCGAGCAGTTCCGTAGTTCGTCGGCGACGCTGCTCACCGAGTACCGCGGCCTCACGGTCGCGCAGCTCAAGGAGTTGCGGCGCTCGCTCGGGCGGGAGACCAACTACGCCGTCGCCAAGAACACCTTGGCGAAGCGTGCGGCCACCGACGCGGGCTTCAGTGGCCTCGACGATTTGTTCACCGGTCCTACCGCGCTCGCCTTCGTCGGCGGTGACCCCGTCGAGGCGGCTAAGGGCCTGCGTGACTTCGCGAAGGCTCACCCGCTCCTCGTCATCAAGGGCGGTGTCTTCGAGGGTCGTCCCATGTCTGCGGACGACGTCAAGAAGCTCGCCGACCTTGAGTCCCGCGAGGTGCTGCTGGCCAAGCTGGCCGGCGCCATGAAGGCAAGCATGAGCAAGGCCGCGGCGACCTTCCAGGCTCCGCTGGCCCAGGCCGCGCGCCTGGCGGCGGCCCTGCAGGACAAGCGTGCAGCAGAGGGCGGCGCAGAGGCCGCTCCAGCCGAGGCTCCGGCCGAAGCCTGATCTCGAATTTTCGAAGCTAGGAAAGGAAAGCCAGCTCATGGCTAAGCTCAGCACCGACGAGCTGCTCGACGCGTTCAAGGAAATGACGCTGATCGAGCTGTCCGAGTTCGTCAAGCAGTTCGAGGACACCTTCGACGTCAAGGCCGCCGCGCCGGTCGCTGTCGCCGCCGCTCCGGGTGGCCCCGCCGCCGCGGCTCCGACCGAGGAGGAGAAGGACGAGTTCGACGTCGTCCTCGAGGCTGACGGTGGCAAGAAGATCCAGGTCATCAAGGTCGTGCGTGAGCTGACCGGCCTGGGCCTCAAGGAGGCCAAGGACGTGGTTGAGGCCGCGCCGAAGGCGATCCTGGAGAAGGTCAACAAGGAGACCGCCGACAAGGCCAAGGCCAAGCTCGAGGCCGAGGGCGCCAAGGTCAGCGTGAAGTAATCTCCGCGCGGCGCTGTGCGTCGCGCTTCGAGATCTGCGCGGCGCCTCGCGTCGCACTCGCGAGGGCGGCCGTTCCGGGAACACCCCGGGACGGCCGCCCTTTCGTAGGTGCTGTCCGTGTTCCCCACGGTTCGGATCGCGAGCACCCCGGCTGTCGAAACAGTCCGTTTTAAGAGGAATTAGGGGGGTACTTCGCTGACTGTACGGTCCAATGCCCGGCGCGCCGCAGCGAGAGCCCTTGACGCGGTGACCACGATCCAGGCACGCTGAAGCAGCACTACTTCCGCGGACGCCACGGCCAGCGTCTCGCCCTTGGATGTGACCTTGGGGTCAGTGTCCTTGGGGGTGGCCAAGGTCGGTGCCGAGACGTCTCGGCCTCCGGATTTCTGGAGGTCAGAGGTGTTTTTCCGGTACTTGCCGGTGGCGGCTCGACAGCGGTTAGCCTTTCGGCTACACTGCTAGTTTGCGCTGTCTTCCGACTACCCCTCTGCTGTCAGTCGCCCATTGCTGGGCGTTTTCGGCGGGGGCCTGTCGGGCTGCACGCGAAACGGCCGCCGCACCACCGGTCCTCGGAAGGACGCATCTTGGCAGCTTCCCGCCCTGCGAAGACCATTAATTCTTCGAGCGCATTCGCTCCCCGCCGGATCTCCTTCGGCAGGATCACCGAACACCTGGAGGTTCCCAACCTCCTCGCCATCCAGAACAATTCGTTCGACTGGTTGGTGGGCAACGAGGCTTGGCAGGCTCGGTCGGCTGGTGATGAGCACGCGCGCTCCGGTCTCGCGGAGATCCTCGAGGAAATCAGCCCCATTGAGGACTTCTCCGGCACTATGTCGCTCTCGTTCTCTCTGCCGCGCTTCGACGAGGTCAAGGCCTCGATCGAGGAGTGCAAGGAGAAGGACCTGACCTACTGCGCCCCGCTGTTCGTGACGGCGGAGTTCACCAACCACACCACTGGCGAGATCAAGAGCCAGACGGTGTTCATGGGTGACTTCCCGATGATGACGCCCAAGGGCACGTTCATCATCAACGGCACTGAGCGCGTCGTGGTCAGCCAGCTCGTCCGGTCTCCGGGCGTGTACTTCGACAAGCAGCCGGACAAGACCTCCGACCGCGATCTCTCCAGTGTGAAGGTCATCCCCAGTCGGGGTGCCTGGCTGGAGTTCGACATCGACAAGCGCGACACCGTCGGCGTGCGGATCGACCGCAAGCGCCGTCAGGCGGTGACCGTGCTCCTGAAGGCCATCGGTTGGTCCGCCGAGCGCATCCGTGAGCGTTTCGGCTGGTCCGAGCTCATGATGACCACCTTGGAAAAGGACCACATCGCCGGGCAGGACGAGGCGCTGTTGGACATCTACCGCAAGCTGCGGCCTGGCGAGCCGCCGACGCGGGAGAACGCGCAGACCCTGCTCGACAACCTCTTCTTCAACCCCAAGCGGTACGACGTCGCCAAGGTCGGCCGCTACAAGTTCAACAAGAAGCTCAACCTGGACGTCCCGATCATCAGGGGTGTCCTCACCGAAGATGACATCGTCAAGACGGTCGAGTACCTCTGCAAGCTCCACACGGGCGAAGAGGGGTACGAGGCCGACGACATCGACCACTTCGGTAACCGCCGTCTGCGGACGGTGGGCGAGCTGATCCAGAACCAGGTCCGGGTCGGCCTGTCCCGGATGGAGCGGGTCGTCCGCGAGCGGATGACCACGCAGGACGTCGAGGCGATCACGCCGCAGACCCTGATCAACATCCGCCCCGTGGTGGCTGCGATCAAGGAGTTCTTCGGTACGTCGCAGCTGTCCCAGTTCATGGACCAGACCAACCCTCTCGCGGGCCTGACCCACCGCCGGCGCCTCTCCGCGCTCGGCCCGGGTGGTCTGTCCCGGGAGCGGGCCGGCTTCGAGGTCCGTGACGTGCACCCGTCCCACTACGGCCGGATGTGCCCGATCGAGACGCCGGAAGGGCCGAACATCGGTCTGATCGGCGCCCTCTCCACGTTCGCGCGGGTCAATCCGTTCGGCTTCATCGAGACGCCGTACCGGAAGGTCGTCGAGGGTCGGGTCACCGACCAGATCGACTACCTGACCGCGGACGAGGAGGACCGGCACGTCATCGCGCAGGCCAACACGCCGTTGCAGTCCGACGGCCGGTTTGCCGAGGCACGGGTTCTGGTCCGCCGTAAGGGTGGCGAGATCGACAACCTCGCGCCCGAGGCCGTGGATTACATGGACGTCTCCCCGCGCCAGATGGTGTCGGTCGCGACGGCCATGATCCCGTTCCTCGAGCACGACGACGCCAACCGGGCCCTGATGGGCGCGAACATGCAGCGTCAGGCCGTACCGCTGGTCAAGGCCGAGTCGCCGCTGGTCGGCACCGGCATGGAGTACCGGGCGGCCACGGACGCCGGTGACGTCGTACTGGCAGAGTCGCCGGGCGTGGTCGAGGACATGTGTGCCGACTACATCACGGTGCACCAGGACGACGGCCACCGCCGCACGTACCTGCTGCACAAGTTCCGCCGCTCCAACGCCGGCTCCTGCGTCAACCAGAAGCCGGTCGTCTTCGAGGGCCAGCGGGTGGAGGCCGGCCAGGTCCTCGCCGACGGTCCGTGCACGGACGAGGGCGAGATGGCGCTCGGGCGCAACCTGCTCGTGGCGTTCATGCCCTGGGAGGGCCACAACTACGAGGACGCGATCATCCTGTCGCAGCGCCTCGTGCAGGAGGACGTGCTCACCTCGATCCACATCGAGGAGCACGAGGTGGACGCCCGCGACACCAAGCTGGGGCCGGAGGAGATCACTCGCGACATCCCCAATGTCAGCGAGGAGATGCTCGCCGACCTGGACGAGCGCGGCATCATCCGGATCGGTGCCGAGGTCGTACCGGGCGACATCCTGGTCGGCAAGGTCACCCCGAAGGGCGAGACCGAGCTGACCCCGGAGGAGCGCCTGCTGCGGGCGATCTTCGGTGAGAAGGCCCGCGAGGTCCGCGACACCAGCCTCAAGGTTCCCCACGGTGAGACCGGCACGGTCATCGGCGTGCGTACCTTCAGCCGCGAGGACGGCGACGAGCTGTCCCCGGGCGTGAACGAGCTGGTCCGGGTGTACGTAGCCCAGAAGCGCAAGATCCAGGATGGTGACAAGCTCGCCGGCCGTCACGGCAACAAGGGCGTCATCTCCAAGATCCTGCCGGTCGAGGACATGCCGTTCCTGTCGGACGGGACCCCGGTCGACATCGTTCTCAACCCGCTCGGCGTGCCGAGCCGGATGAACGTCGGCCAGGTGCTCGAGACGCACCTCGGCTGGGTCGCCAAGACCGGTTGGAAGGTCGACGGCGACGACGCCGGGTGGAAGAAGGCGCTCAGGTCGATCAACGCGCACGAGTCGGAGCCGGACACCAACGTGGCGACGCCGGTCTTCGACGGTGCCCGTGAGGAGGAGATCACCGGCCTGCTCTCGTCGAGCCTGCCCAACCGGGACGGCCAGCAGATGGTGGGCGCCTCCGGTAAGGCGCAGCTGTTCGACGGCCGGTCCGGTGAGCCACTGCCCGACCCGATCGCGGTCGGCTACATCTACATCTTGAAACTCAACCACCTGGTTGATGACAAGATCCACGCCAGGTCCACCGGCCCGTACTCCATGATCACGCAGCAGCCGCTGGGTGGTAAGGCACAGTTCGGTGGTCAGCGCTTCGGTGAGATGGAGTGCTGGGCGATGCAGGCCTACGGCGCGGCCTATGCGCTGCAGGAGCTGCTGACGATCAAGTCCGACGACGTTCTCGGCCGGGTCAAGGTCTACGAGGCCATTGTCAAGGGTGAGAACATCCCGGAGCCGGGTATCCCGGAGTCGTTCAAGGTGCTGCTCAAGGAGCTGCAGTCGCTGTGCCTCAATGTTGAGGTGCTCTCCAGCGACGGTGTGGCCCTGGAGATGCGCGAGACCGACGACGAGGTGTTCCGGGCAGCCGAGGAACTGGGCATCGACCTGTCGCGGCGTGAGCCGAGCAGCGTCGAGGAAGTCTGATCTGTCCGTGCGGGGGGCCGCCACCCGGTGGCCCCCGCCCGACCCCTGGCAACCACCCGAGCAACTGATTCGAGGGACATAGAAGAGTGCTCGACGTCAACTTCTTCGACGAGCTTCGCATCGGGCTGGCGACTGCCGACGATATCCGGCAGTGGTCGCACGGTGAGGTCAAGAAGCCCGAGACGATCAACTACCGCACCCTCAAGCCTGAGAAGGACGGACTCTTCTGCGAGAAGATCTTCGGTCCGACCCGGGACTGGGAGTGCTACTGCGGCAAGTACAAGCGGGTCCGGTTCAAGGGCATCATCTGTGAGCGCTGCGGCGTCGAGGTGACCCGGGCCAAGGTCCGCCGTGAGCGCATGGGCCACATCGAGCTCGCCGCTTCCGTCACCCACATCTGGTACTTCAAGGGCGTACCGAGCCGGCTGGGGTACCTGCTGGACCTGGCGCCGAAGGATCTCGAGAAGATCATCTACTTCGCGTCGTACGTCATCACGAGCGTGGACGCCGAGGCGCGTCACCGCGACATGTCGACGGTCGAGAACGAGATCGGCGCCGAGAAGCGGCAGGCCGAGAACGCCCGCGACGCGGAGATCGAGAAGCGCGCCGCCAAGCTCGAGCAGGACCTTGCCGAGCTCGAGGCGGAGGGCGCCAAGGCCGACGTGCGGCGCAAGGTCAAGGAGTCCGGCGAGCGTGAGATGCGCCAGATCCGCGACCGGGCGCAGCGCGAGATCGACCGCCTCGACGAGGTGCTCGACACCTTCCGCAAGCTCGACAAGAAGCAGCTGGTCACCGACGAGCTGCTCTACCGCGAGCTGCGTGACCGGTTCGGTGAGTACTTCACCGGAGGCATGGGCGCTGAGGCGATCAAGGCGCTGCTGCAGAACCTCGACCTCGACGCCGAGGCCGAGAACCTGCGCGAGACGATCCGCAGCGGCAAGGGGCAGCGCAAGATCCGTGCCCTGAAGCGGCTGAAGGTCGTCGCCGCCTTCCTCAACACCAGCAACTCGCCGCTGGGGATGGTGCTCGACTGCGTGCCGGTGATCCCGCCGGACCTGCGCCCGATGGTGCAGCTCGACGGTGGCCGGTTCGCCACCAGCGACCTGAACGACCTGTACCGCCGGGTCATCAACCGCAACAACCGGCTCAAGCGCCTGATCGACCTGGGCGCTCCCGAGATCATCGTCAACAACGAGAAGCGGATGCTGCAGGAGGCCGTCGACGCGCTGTTCGACAACGGCCGCCGCGGTCGCCCGGTCACCGGTCCCGGTAACCGGCCGCTGAAGTCGCTGTCCGACATGCTCAAGGGCAAGCAGGGCCGGTTCCGGCAGAACCTGCTGGGTAAGCGCGTCGACTACTCCGGCCGTTCGGTCATCGTCGTCGGCCCGCGGCTCAAGCTGCACCAGTGCGGCCTGCCCAAGCAGATGGCGCTGGAGCTGTTCAAGCCGTTCGTGATGAAGCGGCTGGTCGACCTCAACCACGCGCAGAACATCAAGTCCGCCAAGCGGATGGTCGAGCGGCAGCGGCCGGTCGTGTGGGACGTGCTGGAAGAGGTCATCACCGAGCACCCCGTGCTGCTCAACCGGGCGCCCACCCTGCACCGGCTGGGTATCCAGGCGTTCGAGCCGCAGCTGGTCGAGGGCAAGGCCATCCAGATCCACCCGCTCGTCTGCACGGCGTTCAACGCCGACTTCGACGGTGACCAGATGGCGGTACACGTGCCGCTGTCGGCCGAGGCGCAGGCCGAGGCCCGGATCCTGATGCTGTCGTCCAACAACATCCTGAAGCCGGCCGACGGCAAGCCCGTCACCATGCCGACCCAGGACATGGTCA
Source organism: Planosporangium mesophilum (assembly GCF_016863255.1). Taxonomy (GTDB): domain Bacteria; phylum Actinomycetota; class Actinomycetes; order Mycobacteriales; family Micromonosporaceae; genus Planosporangium; species Planosporangium mesophilum. The sequence continues at coordinate 137,472 of NZ_BOON01000034.1, read as the reverse complement.
TCGGTCTGTACCACCTGACCCACGCGCGGTCGGGGATGCTGGGCGAGGGCCGGACGTTCTCGTCCGACGCCGAGGCCCGCATGGCGCACGACAACGGTGAGCTGCACCTGCAGGCGATGGTGAAGATCCGACTGCGGGACCTCATCGGGGTCGACAACGGCGCTCAGCAGCCGTGGGAGGCTCCCGAGGACTGGCAGCCGGGCGATCCGGTGATCCTGGAGACCACGCTCGGCCGGGTGCTGTTCAACGAGGCCCTGCCGCGCGGGTACCGCTTCGTCAACTACGAGATCCGCAAGAGCCAGCTCTCGGCGATCGTCAACGACCTCGCCGAGCGGTTCCCGAAGGTCTCGCTGGCGGCGACGCTGGACGCGCTCAAGGAGGCCGGTTTCCACTGGGCCACCTGGTCGGGCGTGACGATCGGCATCGAGGACGTAGTCGCTCCTCCGCGCAAGTGGGAGATCCTGGAGCGCTACGAGAAGGAGGCCGAGCGGATCGACAAGCAGTACCAGCGTGGTCTGATGACCGCCGAGGAGCGTCGCGGCGAGCTCATCGAGATCTGGACCAAGGCGACCAACGAGGTCGCCAAGGAGATGGAGACCGCGCTGCCGCAGGAGAGCCCGCTGTGGAAGATGATCCACTCGGGTGCCCGCGGTAACCTGCTGCAGCTCCGGCAGATCTCGGCGATCCGTGGCCTGGTGGCCAACCCCAAGGGTGAGATCATCCCGCGGCCGATCAAGTCCTCGTTCCGCGAGGGCCTGACCGTGCTGGAGTACTTCATCTCCACGCACGGTGCCCGTAAGGGTCTGGCCGACACGGCGCTGCGTACCGCTGACTCGGGTTACCTGACCCGTCGTCTGGTGGACGTGTCGCAGGACGTGATCATCCGCGAGGAGGACTGCGGTACCGACCGCGCGATCCCGATGCAGATCGGTCAGCGGCTCGACGGTCGGATCGTGGTGCACGAGCACGCCGAGACCGGCGCGCACGCGCGGACGCTGGCCGACGACATCCGCGACGAGGCCGGCAACCTGGTCGCCGAGCGGGGCATGGACCTCAACACGGTCCTCGTCGACAAGATCGTCGCCGCCGGGGTCGAGCAGGTACGGGTCCGCAGCGTCCTCACCTGCGAGTCCAAGCTGGGCGTCTGCGGTGCGTGCTACGGCCGTTCGCTGCCGACCGGCAAGACCGTGGACGTCGGCGAGGCGGTCGGCATCATCGCCGCCCAGTCGATCGGTGAGCCCGGTACGCAGTTGACGATGCGTACGTTCCACACCGGTGGTGTCGCCGGTGAGGACATCACGCAGGGTCTGCCTCGGGTCCAGGAGATCTTCGAGGCCCGGGTGCCGAAGGGCAAGGCTCCCATCGCCGAGACCCCCGGCCGGGTCCGGATCGAAGACGGCGAGCGGATGCGGAAGATCATCATCGTGCCGGACGACGGCAGCGAGGAGATCGTCCACGACAAGCTGTCGAAGCGGGTTCGCCTGCGCATCCAGGACGGTGGACACGTCGAGGTCGGCGAGAAGCTGACCGAAGGCACCATCGACCCGCACGAACTGCTGCGCATCCTCGGCCCCCGTGCGGTGCAGGTGCACCTCACCCAGGAGGTCCAGGAGGTGTACCGCTCGCAGGGTGTGCTCATCCACGACAAGCACATCGAGATCATCATTCGCCAGATGCTCAAGCGGGTCATGATCATCGATTCCGGCGCGACCGAGTTCCTGCCGGGTGTGCTGGTGGACCGGGCGCAGTTCGAGGCGGAGAACCGCCGTATCGTCGCCGAGGGCGGCGAGCCGGCGGCCGGTCGACCGGTGCTGATGGGTATCACCAAGGCGTCGCTGGCAACGGACTCGTGGCTGTCCGCGGCTTCGTTCCAGGAGACGACCCGGGTGCTCACCGACGCCGCGATCCACGCCCGCAGCGACTCGCTGATCGGTCTGAAGGAGAACGTCATCATCGGTAAGCTCATCCCGGCCGGTACGGGCATCGCCAAGTACCGCAACATCCGGGTGGAGCCCACCGACGAGGCGAAGGCCAAGGTGTACTCGATGACCGGGTACCCGGAGTCCGACTACGGCTTCGGCCCGGCCAGTGGCCAGGCCGTCCCGCTGGACGACTTCGACCTGGGCTCGTTCCGGTAGTCCGAACGACCGCTGAACCGTGGGCCCCGAGGCGACGCCTCGGGGCCCACGGCCTTTTCGGGTCCTGACCCGAACGGTGTTCGGATACACACGGGCCGGAGACCGACAAAGGCCACAGACAAAAAAGGCCAGGCCTGCTGCCACGGGGGAAGCAGCAGGCCTGGTGCTCATAACGGTACAACCTCGCGCGCCCTTTTGGGGCCCGCACTCTTGCCGCGACCGGTTTTTCTCCGGCCGCTCCGATCGTGGCCCCGGCCGGTCCGTCGAGGCCGCCGGGTCCCGGATCGGCGCGAATCGTGCGAGCAGTACCCCCACTGATCGTCTTCGCCGTGGGACGGGGGTGTGGTCGAGCGATCCTGTGTACGTCATATGCATGAAGCTCCATTTTGTGCATGGGCCGCGTCATGTCCGGAGTCGGCGTGATCCGGCCGCCGCCGTTGTGGTCTGCTTGTCCCATGAGCACCCTCGCGCCGGTAACGGAGCCGCCCGGCCGGCACCCGCTCGACCCCGACCCGGCCCCGTCCACGAAGGCGGGGGCCGTGCTGGCCCTCGGTATCGCGGCCGCGCTCACCGGCGTCATGATCGGGGGACTGGTGCCCGCGACGATCGCCCTCGTCCTGGCCAGGGAGGTACGTGCGGATCTGCGTGCCGCCGGGGGATTCCTGCTCGGTAGCCGGCGACTGCGGATCGGTGTGGCACTGGCCTGGGCCGGCATTGTCCTGGCCGCGGCGGCGCTCGTGGTGGCCGGCATCGCCGGGCTGCTGACCTTCGCTGCCTACGGGCGTGACTACGCCCCGACCGTGAACTGATCGCGGGTACGTGCGACGGCCCTGGGTCAGGCAAGATTCGCGGGGACGGCGAGTGAGCCAACGAGGAGAAGACGTGAGTGAGCGGAGTGCACCGAGCGGGCGCGGTGGCGAGGTGGCGGCTTCGCGTCGTGGGCGGATCGCGGCGTGAGCGACGAGTCGGCCGGAGGGCAGCCGTCCGCCGAGCAGCCGCCAACCGAGCGGTCATCTACCGAGCAACCGTCCGCCGGGCAGCCGTCCGCCGGTTCGCAGGGCCCCCGGGTGCCGGACCAGCCTGCGGAGGACTGGGCCCAGCCCCACCAGGCCCCGGCACCCTCGCCAGCCGAGCCGCCGGCCCCGCCGGCCGCTCACGCTCCGGCCCCGCCGGCCGGTCAGCCTCCGGCACCGCAGACTGCCCGGCCGTACGGGTACCCGCAGCCCCCGCCGTACCCCGGGCCTCCGTACCCGGTCGGCTATCCGCAGCCGTATCCGCGGCCTCCCTCGCCGTCGCCCACCGCCGCTCCGCCGCGGATCGAACCCGTCCCCGGTACCGGGTTCGGGCTGGCGTACTACAGCGTGCCGCCGACCGTCTCCGGGCAGTCCGTCGGCGGCATGGTCTCGGGCATCCTGTCGATCCTGGTGTCGCTCGTCGTCGGCTGCTTCGGTCTCGCGGGCGCCCGGCAGGGCTGGGGTCCGCTCGTGGGTGGCGCCTTCGCGGTTCTGGCGGTCACGGTCGGGCTGGCGGCGATCGGGCTCGGCTGGTTCAGCGTGCGGCAGATCACCCGGTCGGCCGGGCGGCTGACGGGGCGCGGCATGGCGGTGACCGGAATCGTCTGCGGTGCGGTCGGGATGGTGCTGACTGCGCTGGCCATGGTGCTCGCACTGATGATCTGAATCCGGGGGGACGATCGCCGCATCACCGGGTAGTCTTGGTGCGAAGAGCCGCTCGCCACCCGCATTCGGGCACCCCGTTTTGACCTGCGTGCACACGGTGGGTACTCTTTCCCCTCGTGCCCGGTCTTTGCCGGGCAACTCGTGCGTGCCCATGTCGGCTCCAGCCGGCGAGGCGGCGCGCCACCGGTAAATCCGGCTTGAAATTCGAGTCGGAGCCCGTGTGCGGACGACACGCCCGACCGCGGGGGTCGGCAAGGCCGGATAGGCCGATGCCGACCGCGTCACCGGACGGGGCCCGACATAGACGACAGCGCCAAGTAACACAGACGACAGCAGTGTTAAGGCACGGCCGCAAGGCCGAAGGGAGACAGGAACCCGGTGCCCACAATCCAGCAGCTGGTCCGCAAGGGCCGCCAGGCGAAGACGACTAAGACGAAGACGCCGGCGCTGAAGGGGAGCCCTCAGCGGCGCGGCGTGTGCACGCGTGTGTACACGACCACGCCCAAGAAGCCGAACTCCGCGCTGCGCAAGGTGGCGCGTGTACGGCTGACCAGCCAGATCGAGGTCACCGCGTACATCCCCGGCGTCGGTCACAACCTGCAGGAGCACTCGATCGTGCTCGTGCGTGGCGGCCGTGTGAAGGACCTTCCCGGCGTCCGCTACAAGATCATCCGTGGTTCGCTGGACACGCAGGGCGTGCGTAACCGCAAGCAGGCCCGCAGCCGCTACGGCGCGAAGAAGGAGAAGAGCTGACATGCCGCGTAAAGGCCCCGCGCCGCGCAAGCCCCTCGTCGCGGACCCGGTGTACAACTCCCCGCTGGTCACGCAGCTCATCAGCAAGATCCTGATGGAGGGCAAGCGCCAGCTCGCCGAGCGCGTCGTGTACGCCGCGCTCGAAGGTTGCCGGGAGAAGACCGGTACCGACCCGGTCGTCACGCTCAAGCGTGCGATGGACAACGTGAAGCCGACCCTCGAGGTGCGTAGCCGCCGTGTCGGTGGCGCCACCTACCAGGTGCCGGTCGAGGTGCGCCCGCAGCGCGCCACCACGCTCGGTCTGCGCTGGCTGGTCACGTACTCCCGGGCCCGCCGCGAGAAGACCATGATCGAGCGTCTGACCAACGAACTGCTCGACGCCAGCAATGGCCTGGGGGCCGCGGTCAAGCGCCGCGAGGACACCCACAAGATGGCGGAGTCCAACAAGGCCTTCGCGCACTACCGCTGGTAACACTGACCAACGAGACGAAGTAGGGATCATCGTGGCTGCCGCAGACGCCGCCCTCGCCAAGGTCCGCAACATCGGCATCATGGCGCACATCGATGCCGGTAAGACCACCACCACCGAACGCATCCTGTTCTACACCGGTATCACCTACAAGATCGGTGAGGTCCACGAGGGCGCTGCCGTCATGGACTGGATGGAGCAGGAGCAGGAGCGCGGCATCACCATCACCTCCGCCGCCACGAAGTGCGAGTGGAAGGGCAACACGATCCAGATCATCGACACGCCCGGCCACGTCGACTTCACGGTCGAGGTGGAGCGCTCGCTACGAGTGCTCGACGGCGCGGTCGCGGTCTACGACGGTGTGGCCGGCGTTGAGCCCCAGACCGAGAACGTCTGGCGCCAGGCGGACAAGTACCACGTGCCGCGGATGTGCTTCGTCAACAAGCTCGACCGCACCGGCGCGGACTTCTTCCGTTGCGTCCAGATGATGGTGGACCGGCTCAACGCCACCCCACTGGTTCTCCAGATCCCGATCGGCCTCGAGGGCGACCACATCGGCGTCGTCGACCTGATCGGGATGCGCGCGCTGACCTGGCGCGGGGAGACCCAGAAGGGCGAGGACTACGCGGTCGAGGAGATCCCGGCCGACCTCGTCGACCAGGCGAACGAGTACCGGGAGAAGCTCCTGGAGACGCTCGCCGAGGTCGACGACGAGATCATGATCAAGTACCTCGAGGGCGAGGAACTGTCGATCGAGGAGATCAAGGCCGGCATCCGCCGCGCCACGATCGCCAGCAAGGCCAACCCGGTGCTGTGCGGCTCGGCGTTCAAGAACAAGGGCGTCCAGCCCATGCTCGACGCCGTGGTCGACTTCCTGCCGTCGCCGCTGGACATCCCGGCGATCGAGGGCACTGCCACCGACGGCGAGACGCCGATGCTGCGTAAGCCCTCGGTGGACGAGCCGTTCTCGGCGCTGGCCTTCAAGATCCAGACCGACAAGCACCTGGGCAAGCTGACCTACGTCCGCATCTACTCCGGCAAGCTGGAGTCGGGTTCGCAGATCGTGAACTCGACGAAGGACCGCAAGGAGCGGATCGGCAAGATCTACCAGATGCACGCCAACAAGCGTGAGGAGCGGTCGACCGCCCAGGCGGGCGACATCATCGCCGTACAGGGTCTCAAGCAGACCACCACCGGCGACACCCTCTGCGAACCGGCGAACCCGGTGATCCTGGAGTCGATGACGTTCCCGGAGCCGGTCATCCAGGTGGCGATCGAGCCGAAGAGCAAGGCGGACCAGGAGAAGCTGGGCACGGCCATCCAGCGACTGGCCGAGGAGGACCCGACCTTCCGCGTCCACCTCGACGAGGAGACCGGTCAGACGGTCATCGCCGGCATGGGTGAGCTGCACCTGGACATCCTGGTCGACCGCATGCGGCGGGAGTTCAACGTCGAGGCCAACATCGGTAAGCCGCAGGTGGCCTACCGGGAGACGATCCGCGGCACGGTCGACAAGGCCGAGTACGTGCACAAGAAGCAGACCGGTGGCTCCGGTCAGTACGCCAAGGTCATCGTCAAGGTCGAGCCCATGCCGATGGAGGCCGACGCCGCGACGTACGAGTTCGTGAACGCGGTCACCGGTGGTCGCATCCCGAGGGAGTTCATCCCCTCGGTCGACGCCGGTGCCCAGGACGCGATGCAGTACGGCGTGCTCGCCGGCTACCCGCTGGTCGGGATCAAGCTGACGCTGCTCGACGGTCAGTATCACGAGGTCGACTCGTCGGAAATGGCGTTCAAGATCGCCGGTTCGATGGTCCTGAAGGAGGCGGCCCGCAAGGCCAACCCCGTCATCCTCGAACCGATGATGTCCGTCGAGGTCACCACCCCTGAAGAGAACATGGGTGATGTCATCGGCGACCTCAACTCCCGGCGTGGCATCATCCAGGCCATGGAGGAGCGCGGCGGTGCCCGCGTCGTCCGTGCTCTGGTGCCGCTATCGGAGATGTTCGGCTACGTCGGCGACCTGCGGTCGAAGACCCAGGGCCGGGCGAGCTACTCGATGCAGTTCGACTCCTACAGCGAGGTTCCTGCGAGCGTCGCCAAGGAGATCATCGCGAAGGCAACCGGGGAGTGACGTCGACCCCGCTCCGCTGTAACAGGCGGGGCGGGGGCAGACTGATGCTCGTCGGGGCCGGAACGGGGCTGCATCACTGCGGCCCTCTGGGTCGGCGGCGTCTGACGCCGCGGACCCAAAGGAGTCGGGGCCTGAGGCTTCCGGCCGCAAGACCCAAGTCGACAAGTCCGTCGGGGCCGAGAGCGCCGCGGAACGAACCAAGAAGTCCACAGGAGGACACCAGTGGCGAAGGCGAAGTTCGAGCGGACTAAGCCGCACGTCAACATCGGCACCATTGGTCACATTGACCACGGTAAGACGACGCTGACCGCGGCGATCACCAAGGTGCTGCATGACCGGTACCCGGACGTCAACCCGTACACGCCGTTCGACGAGATCGACAAGGCGCCGGAGGAGAAGGCCCGCGGTATCACGATCTCGATCGCACACGTCGAGTACCAGACCGAGGCCCGGCACTACGCGCACGTCGACTGCCCGGGTCACGCCGACTACATCAAGAACATGATCACCGGTGCCGCGCAGATGGACGGCGCGATCCTGGTGGTGGCGGCGACCGACGGCCCGATGCCGCAGACCCGCGAGCACGTGCTGCTGGCCCGCCAGGTCGGCGTCCCGTACATCGTCGTGGCGCTCAACAAGAGCGACATGGTCGACGACGAGGAGCTGCTCGAGCTGGTCGAGCTCGAGGTGCGCGAGCTGCTGTCGAGCCAGGAGTACCCGGGCGACGACCTGCCGGTCGTGCGTGTCTCGGCGCTCAAGGCCCTGGAGGGCGACCCGCAGTGGTCGGACGCCCTCATGGAGCTGATGAACGCCGTCGACACCGCGATCCCGCAGCCGGAGCGTGAGACCGAGAAGCCGTTCCTCATGCCCGTTGAGGACGTCTTCACGATCACCGGTCGCGGTACGGTCGTCACCGGCCGCTGCGAGCGTGGCGTTCTGAAGCCGAACGAGGAAGTCGAGATCGTCGGCATCCGGCCCAAGTCGATGAAGACCGTCTGCACCGGTATCGAGATGTTCCGCAAGATCCTCGACGAGGCGCGCGCCGGCGAGAACGTCGGTCTGCTTCTTCGTGGTATCAAGCGCGAAGATGTCGAGCGCGGCATGGTCGTGGTGAAGCCGGGGACCAACACCCCGCACACCGAGTTCGAGGCGACCGTCTACATCCTCTCCAAGGAGGAGGGTGGCCGGCACACCCCGTTCTTCCAGAACTACCGGCCGCAGTTCTACTTCCGTACCACCGACGTCACCGGCGTGGTCACGCTGCCCGAGGGCACCGAGATGGTCATGCCCGGCGACAACACCGCCATGTCGGTTCAGCTGATCCAGCCGATCGCCATGGAAGAGGGCCTGAAGTTCGCCATCCGTGAGGGTGGACGGACCGTCGGCGCCGGCCGCGTTACCAAGATCACCAAGTAATTCCCGGTGGTGGCCCTTTGTGGCCACCACCACCTGATTTCACATTGCCGCCCTCATTGCGGCATACTGAATAGGTTGCGTTGCGGGCGGTCGGGTCGCTCTTTTTAAGAGTTTTGGCTCTGGTAGAGTGACCCGGCCGCTTCGCGCGGCGCCGGTGGGGGTGAAACTCCGCGAGGCGCCTCGCTTCCGCAGCCGGGCGTGCGGCGCCCAAGGGCCATCCGATGCCTCTCTTCCGGGAAATCCGGCAGGGGTGGAGCCTGGCCCTAGGCCGCGACACGCCCGACCGCGGGGGTCGGAGACCAGCCCCAGCCCCGACGTGAAGCTCGGCGGGTGGGACCTAGTCGGAAGAGGTCGGTGCGCTGGCGAGAAGCCGGCGAGGATCGCAAAGAGAAGGAACAGAAGCCACCATGGCGGGACAGAAGATCCGCATCCGGCTCAAGGCCTATGACCACGAGGTGGTCGACTCCTCGGCGCGCAAGATCGTCGAGACGGTTACGCGCACCGGTGCGCAGGTCGCAGGCCCGGTGCCGCTGCCGACCGAGATCAACCGCTACTGCGTGATCCGCTCGCCGCACAAGTACAAGGACTCGCGCGAGCACTTCGAGATGCGCACGCACAAGCGTCTGATCGACATCATCGACCCGACCCCCAAGACGGTCGACTCGCTCATGCGCCTCGACCTGCCGGCTGGCGTCGACATCGAGATCAAGCTGTAGGGACCGGACTAATGGACAGGCAAGTCAAGGGGATCCTGGGCGCCAAGCTCGGCATGACCCAGGTCTGGGACAACAACCGCGTTGTGCCAGTGACCGTGGTGCAGGCCGACCCGAACGTCGTGACCCAGGTGCGCACTGCGGACAAGGACGGCTACTCCGCCGTTCAGCTCGCGTACGGCGCGATCAACCCGCGGAAGGTCAACAAGCCGAAGGCCGGTCACTACGCCAAGTCCGGCGTGGCGCCGCGGCGGCACATCGTCGAGCTGCGGACCGTCGACGCCAGCGAGTACGGCCTGGGCGACGAGATCACCGTGGACGTGTTCGAGCCCGGCCAGCTGATCGACGTGACCGGCAAGACCAAGGGCAAGGGCTTCGCGGGTGTCATGAAGCGCCACGGCTTCCACGGCCTGCGCGCCTCGCACGGTGTCGAGCGCAAGCACCGCTCGCCCGGCTCGATCGGTGGCTGTGCCACGCCGGGCCGCGTGTTCAAGGGCATGAAGATGGCCGGCCGCATGGGTGGCGTTCGCTACACCGTGCAGAACCTGACGGTGCAGGCGATCGACCCGGAGAACAACGTGATCCTGGTCCGCGGCGCGGTGCCGGGTCCCGCCGGCGCGCTGATCCTGCTGCGCAGCGCGGCGAAGAGTGCGGCCAAGAAGGGTGGTGTGAAGTGACGACGGTTGACGTGATCGGGGTCGACGGCAACGCCACCGGCTCCGTCGAGCTTCCCTCGGCGATCTTCGACGCGCAGGCCAACATCGCGCTGATGCACCAGGTCGTGGTCGCTCAGCTCGCGGCCGCGCGCCAGGGTACGCACAAGGTGAAGACCCGCGGCGAGGTCTCCGGCGGCGGCAAGAAGCCGTACAAGCAGAAGGGGACCGGTCGCGCCCGCCAGGGCTCGATCCGTGCCCCGCAGTTCACCGGCGGTGGCGTCGTGCACGGCCCGGTGCCGCGCGACTACAGCCAGCGGACTCCGAAGAAGATGAAGGCGGCGGCGCTCCGCGGCGCGCTGTCGGACCGGGCGCGTGACGGTCGGGTGTCGGTCGTGTCGACCTTCGTCGAGGGCGACACCCCGAAGACCAAGGAAGCGCTGCGGGTGCTGGGCTCGGTCGTCGAGACCGGCAAGGTGCTGGCCGTCCTCGGCCGCGCGGACGAGGCCAACTGGCTGAGCCTGCGCAACGAGCCGCGGGTGCACCTGCTCGCCGCCGACCAGCTCAACACGTACGACGTGCTGAACGCCGACCACGTCGTCTTCACCTCGGCCGGGCTGGACGAGTTCCTCGCGGCCGCGGGTAACGGCAACAAGGAGGCGGAGCAGTGAGCACGATCGCCGACCCCCGGGATGTCGTCATCGCGCCGGTGGTCTCGGAGAAGAGCTACGGCGAGCTGAACCGGAACTGGTACACGTTCCTGGTACACCCGGATGCGAACAAGACCGAAATCAAGATCGCTATCCAGCAGATCTTCAACGTCCGCGTCGAGACGGTGAACACGCTCAACCGCGAGGGCAAGCGCAAGCGCACCAAGACCGGTTGGGGCAAGCGCAAGGACACGAAGCGGGCGATGGTCAAGCTCGCCGACGGTGACCGGATCGAGGCCTTCGGCGGCCCGGTCAGCTGAGGGGTATAGACAATGGCTATCCGCAAGTACAAGCCCACGACTCCTGGTCGCCGCGGCTCCAGCGTCTCCGACTTCGCCGAGGTCACTCGGTCGACGCCGGAGAAGTCGCTGCTGCGTCCGCTGCCCAACAAGGGTGGGCGTAACGCCCAGGGCAAGATCACCACTCGTCACCAGGGTGGCGGCCACAAGCGGCAGTACCGTCTGATCGACTTCAAGCGGGTCGACAAGGACGGCGTGCCGGCGAAGGTCGCGCACATCGAGTACGACCCGAACCGCACCGCTCGGATCGCGCTGCTGCACTACCTCGACGGCGAGAAGCGATACATCATCGCGCCGCAGGGTCTGCGCCAGGGCGACCGGGTCGAGTCCGGCCCGGGCGCCGACATCCGGCCCGGCAACAACCTGCCGCTGCGCAACATCCCGGTGGGTACCACGATCCACGCGGTGGAGCTGCGTCCGGGCGGCGGTGCCAAGCTGGCCCGCTCCGCCGGCGTCGGCATCCAGCTGCTCGGCCGCGAGGCCGACTACGCCACGCTGCGTATGCCGTCGGGTGAGATCCGCCGCGTCTCGGTGTTCTGCCGGGCCTCGGTGGGCGAGATCGGCAACGCCGACCAGTCGAACATCAACTGGGGTAAGGCCGGCCGGATGCGGTGGAAGGGCAAGCGCCCGACCGTCCGCGGTGTGGCCATGAACCCGGTCGACCACCCGCACGGCGGTGGTGAGGGCAAGACCTCCGGTGGTCGCCACCCGGTGAACCCGCAGGGTAAGCCCGAGGGCCGTACCCGCCGGAAGGGCCAGCCGAGCGATCGCCTCATCGTCCGCCGGCGCTACGCCACCCGGAAGCGCGGCTAAGGAGCTATAGAAGATGCCACGCAGCCTGAAGAAAGGGCCGTTCGTCGACGACCACCTGATCAAGAAGGTGGAAGCGCAGAACGCCAAGAACTCCAAGAACGTGATCAAGACGTGGTCGCGGCGCTCGACGATCACCCCCGACATGCTCGGTCACACGATCGCCGTACACGACGGTCGCAAGCACGTCCCGGTGTTCGTCACCGAGGCGATGGTCGGGCACAAGCTGGGCGAGTTCGCCCTGACCCGCACGTTCAAGGGTCACGAAAAGGAAGACCGAAAGAGCCGCCGCCGCTAGGCGGGTCGAAGGAACTGAGGAGACAACAGCGATGCCAACCAAGGCAGCTCCGGCGCTTCCGGGTGCCCGAGCCGTTGCGCGGTACGTGCGCGTATCGCCGATGAAGGCGCGCCGTGTGGTCGACCTCGTTCGCGGCCTGCCCGCGAAGGAGGCGCTGACGGTGCTGCAGTTCGCGCCGCAGTCGGCCAGCGAGCCGGTGTACAAGGTGCTCGCGAGCGCGATCGCCAACGCCGAGAACAACGAGCGGCTCGACCCCGACTCGCTGCTCGTGAGCGAGGCGTTCGTGGACGAGGGACCGACGCTGAAGCGGTTCCGGCCGCGGGCGCAGGGCCGGGCGTACCGGATCCGCAAGCGGACGTGCCATATCACGATCGCGGTCGAGAGCGTGCCGCCGGCGGAGCGCCGTCGCGGCCCGGCCAAGGCCACCAAGGCCACGGCGGCGAAGGCGACCAAGAAGGCTGAGCCGACCACCACGGCGGCGGCCGAGGAGGAGACCGAGTAATGGGTCAGAAAGTTCACCCGCACGGGTTCCGGCTCGGTATCAGCACCGACTGGAAGTCCCGCTGGTACGCGGACAAGCTCTACAAGGACTACATCGCGGAGGACGTCAAGATCCGCCGGATGATGTCCAAGGGCCTGGAGCGCGCCGGTATCGCGAAGGTCGACATCGAGCGCACCCGGGACCGGGTCCGGGTGGACATCCACACCGCCCGCCCCGGCATCGTCATCGGCCGCAAGGGCGCCGAGGCCGACCGCATCCGCGGTGAGCTGGAGAAGCTCACCGGCAAGCAGGTGCAGCTGAACATCATCGAGGTGAAGAGCCCCGAGTCGGATGCTCAGCTGGTGGCGCAGGGCGTCGCCGAGCAGCTGTCCAGCCGGGTCAGCTTCCGTCGCGCGATGCGCAAGGCCATGCAGTCGGCCATGAAGAACACCCTCGTACGCGGTATCCGGGTGCAGGTCTCGGGTCGCCTCGGCGGCGCCGAGATGAGCCGGACCGAGTTCTACCGCGAGGGCCGGGTCCCGCTGCACACGCTGCGGGCCAACATCGAGTACGGCTTCTTCGAGGCCCGTACCACCTTCGGCCGGATCGGCGTGAAGGTCTGGATCTACAAGGGTGACGCCGTGCCGGGCCGCGAGGCCCCGGCCGAGCAGGCTCCTACCCGTGGTCGCCGCGAGCGTGGCGACCGGCCCGAGCGTCCGCGTCGCGGTCGTTCCGGCTCGGCGGGTACGACCGCCGGCGGAACCGAGGCTGGTCGGGCGGCTGCCGCCGCTCAGGCCGCCGAGAGCACCGTGGCGGCGCCGGCCGAACAGGCCGCGCCGGCAGAGACGCAGCAGGAGGGCTGATCAATGCTGATGCCGCGTAAGCCCCCGAAGGGCTTCCGCAAGCCGCACCACCCGGACCGCAGTGGTGCGGCCAAGGGTGGCACCCGGGTGAGCTTCGGCGAGTTCGGCATCCAGGCCCTCGAGCCGGCGTACGTGACCAACCGGCAGATCGAGTCGGCCCGTATCGCCATGACCCGCCACATCAAGCGTGGTGGCAAGGTCTGGATCACCGTCTTCCCCGACCAGGCGATCACCAAGAAGCCGGCCGAGACCCGGATGGGTTCCGGTAAGGGTTCGCCCGAGTGGTGGGTGGCCAACGTGAAGCCGGGACGGATTCTCTTCGAGATGTCGTTCCCCAACGAGACGATTGCGCGAGAGGCGATGCGTCGCGCGATCCACAAGCTTCCGATGAAGTGCCGCATCGTCACACGTGAAGGGGCTGAGGGCTGATGGCAGCGGGCACCAAGGCTGCTGAGCTGCGTGAACTCTCCGACGAGGAGTTGGTCACGCGGCTGCGCGAGGCCAAGGCTGAGCTGTTCAACCTGCGGGTGCAGGCAGCGACCGGCCAGTTGGAGAACCACGGCCGACTGCAGGTCATCCGGCGTGAGATCGCCCGGGTGTACACGATCATGCGCGAGCGTGAGCTGGGGCTCTCGAGCGCGCCGGTTGAGGTGGCGTCATGAGTGAGAGCGTGAGCGAGCGGGGACGTCGCAAGGTCCGTGAGGGCCTGGTCGTCAGCGACAAGATGGACAAGACCGTGGTCGTCGAGGTCGAGGACCGGGTCAAGCACGCGCTGTACGGCAAGGTCCTGCGCCGTACCAGCAAGCTGCAGGCGCACGATGAGCAGAACTCGTGCGGCATCGGCGACCGGGTGCTGCTGATGGAGACCCGACCGCTGTCCGCCACGAAGCGCTGGCGGGTCGTGGAGATCCTCGAAAAGGCCAAGTAAGCGCCCAACGGCGTTGAGTTCCGCCAGGCTTCGGGGCAGGTACCCGAAGAACCGGCAGACATACAGGAGTTGACGTGATCCAGCAGGAGTCGCGACTGCGCGTCGCCGACAACACGGGTGCCCGGGAGATTCTCTGCATCCGCGTACTCGGCGGCTCGGGTCGGCGTTATGCGGGCATCGGCGACGTCATCGTCGCCACGGTCAAGGACGCTATCCCGGGCGCCGGCGTCAAGAAGGGCGACGTGGTGAAGGCCGTCGTGGTGCGCACCGCGAAGGAGAGGCGGCGGCCGGACGGGTCGTATATCCGCTTCGACGAGAACGCCGCCGTGATCATCAAGGACGGCGGTGACCCGCGTGGCACCCGCATCTTCGGCCCGGTCGGCCGTGAGCTGCGGGACAAGCGGTTCATGAAGATCATCTCTCTCGCCCCGGAGGTGTTGTAGACCGTGAAGGTAAAGAAGGGCGACACGGTTCTCGTCATCGCCGGCAAGGACAAGGGAGCCAAGGGGCGGGTCATCGCTGCCTACCCGAAGCTCGACAAGGTCCTGGTCGAGGGCGTGAACCGGGTCAAGAAGCACGAGCGCATCCGCACCACTCAGCGTGGCGCCAAGACCGGCGGCATCGTCACCCAGGAGGCGCCCATCCACGTCTCGAACGTGATGGTGCTCGACTCCGACGGCAAGCCGACGCGCGTCGGTTACCGCGAGGACGACACCGGCCAGAAGGTCCGCGTCGCGCGCAGCAACGGTAAGGACCTGTGATGACGACTGCGACTCCTGAAAAGACGATGCCGCGCCTGAAGGAGCGGTACCGCAACGAGATCGTCGGCCAGATGCGCGAGCAGTTCGGCTACGCCAACCCGATGCAGATCCCCGGTCTGGTCAAGATCGTGGTGAACATGGGTGTCGGCGAGGCCGCTCGCGACGCGAAGCTGATCGACGGTGCGGTCCGGGACCTGGCCACGATCACCGGTCAGAAGCCGCAGGTGCGCCGGGCCACCAAGTCCATCGCGCAGTTCAAGCTGCGGGAGGGCATGCCGATCGGCGCGAAGGTGACCCTGCGCGGCGACCGGATGTGGGAGTTCCTCGACCGGCTGCTGTCGATCGCGCTTCCGCGTATCCGTGACTTCCGCGGTCTGGACGGGCGCAAGCTCGACGGGCACGGAAACTACACGTTCGGGCTCACCGAGCAGTCGGTGTTCCACGAGATCGACCAGGACCGGATCGATCGGCCGCGGGGCATGGACATCACCATCGTGACCACCGCGACGAAGGACGACGAGGGCCGGGCGCTGCTGAAGCTGCTGGGCTTCCCGTTCAAGGAGAGCTGATCCATGGCCAAGAAGGCGCTGATCCTCAAGGCGGCGCGCAAGCCGAAGTTCTCGGTGCGTGCCTACACCCGCTGCCAGCGGTGTGGTCGGCCGAAGGCGGTCTACCGCAAGTTCGGCCTGTGCCGCGTGTGCATCCGAGAGATGGCGCACCGCGGCGAGCTGCCTGGCGTGTCCAAGGCTTCCTGGTAACTCAAACGACGACTGGTCCGGGTCGTGGCGTGGCGCCAGTCACGCCGAGCCAGACCGGTCGCAAGCTTCCCGCTTCGCCGTAGGCCCGCGCACAACTCGCACGGGAACCCCGGTGAGAAAGGCTGACGAATACCCATGACGATGACCGACCCGATCGCAGACATGCTGACGCGTCTGCGCAACGCCAACCAGGCGTACCACGACCGGGTGAACATGCCCTACTCGAAGATCAAGGCGAACGTCGCCGAGGTCCTCAAGGCCGAGGGCTATGTCGCCTCCTGGTCCGTGCAGGAGCCCGAGGAGGGCGCCGTCGGCAAGACCCTGGTCGTGGAGCTCAAGTACGGCCCCAACCGCGAGCGCAGCCTGGCCGGTATCCGGCGCGTCTCCAAGCCCGGCCTCCGGGTGTACGCGAAGGCGCCGGAGCTGCCGCGCGTACTCGGCGGTCTCGGTGTGGCCGTGATCTCGACGTCCCAGGGACTGCTCACTGACCGGCAGGCCCGCAAGCGAGGGGTGGGCGGGGAAGTCCTCGCCTACGTCTGGTGAGGAAGATCTGCAATGTCGCGAATCGGACGTAAGCCAATTACGGTGCCTGCCGGCGTCGATATCACCATCGAGGGTCAGACCGTCACGGTCAAGGGCCCCAAGGGGCAGCTCTCGCACACTCTCGCCGAGCCGATCACGGCCGAGCGGGGCGAGGACGGCCAGCTGTACGTGAACCGGCCCAACGACGAGCGTCGGGCCAAGGAGCTGCACGGCCTTTCCCGCACGCTGATCGCCAACATGGTCGTCGGTGTGACGGACGGTTACCGTAAGAGCTTGGAAATCGCCGGTACCGGGTACCGCGTGCAGGCCAAGGGTTCGGACCTCGAGTTCGCCCTCGGCTTCTCGCACCCGGTGACGGTGCCGGCTCCTTCCGGCATCACCTTCACCGTCGAGCGGCCGACGCTGTTCCACATCGCCGGCATCGACAAGCAGCAGGTGGGCGAGGTAGCCGCCAACATCCGCAAGATCCGGCCGCCGGAGCCCTACAAGGGCAAGGGCGTCAAGTACCAGGGCGAGGTCATCCGCCGCAAGGCTGGAAAGGCAGGTAAGAAGTGACCGCCACGCTGCTCAAGCGCCGTCGCGGCGTTGCCGCCAAGCGTGCCATTGGGCGGGCTCGCCGGCACTTCCGTATCCGCAAGCACCTCAGCGGAACGGCTGCGCGCCCGCGCCTGGTCGTCACCCGCTCGCTGCGGAACATCACCGCTCAGGTGGTGGACGACACCAAGGGCCACACGCTGGTCTCGGCCTCCTCGCTGGACGCCACCATCCGCGGTGCCGAGGGCGACAAGCGCGCCCAGGCCGCGAAGGTGGGCGCCCTGCTGGCCGAGCGGGCGAAGGCCGCGGGTGTCAGCAAGGTCGTCTTCGACCGTGGTGGCAACCAGTACGCGGGGCGGATCGCCGCGCTGGCTGACGCCGCCCGCGAAGCCGGACTCGAGTTCTAGGAAGGAACCCCTAATGCCAGGTCAACAGCGCAGGGGCGGCGGGTCCGGTAGCACCGAAGGTGGCGGCCGTCGCGATAACCGTCGTGAGGGCGGTGGCCGGGGCGGCGCTCCGGCCGAGAAGACTCCCCACCTCGAGCGGGTAGTCGCGATCAACCGGGTGGCCAAGGTCGTCAAGGGTGGTCGTCGGTTCAGCTTCACCGCGCTGGTCGTGGTGGGCGACGGCGACGGCACCGTTGGCGTCGGCTACGGCAAGGCCAAGGAGGTGCCCGCGGCGATCGCCAAGGGCGTCGAGGAGGCCAAGAAGCACTTCTTCAAGGTGCCGCGCATCGCCGCCTCGATCCCGCACCCGGTCCAGGGTGAGGACGCGGCCGGTGTCGTGCTGCTCAAGCCGGCCAGCGCCGGTACCGGCGTCATCGCCGGTGGCCCGGTGCGTGCCGTCCTGGAGTGCGCCGGTATCCACGACGTGCTGTCGAAGAGCCTCGGCTCGTCGAACGCGATCAACATCGTGCACGCCACGGTGGACGCGCTGCGGAGGCTGGAGTCGCCCGAGGCCGTCGCCGCGCGCCGTGGCCTGCCGGTCGAGGATGTGGCGCCGAGTGCCATGCTGGCCTCCCGCGCCGGGGCGGGGGCGTAAATGGCACGTCTGAAGGTGACCCAGGTACGTTCCGAGATCGGGTCGAAGCAGAACCAGCGGGACACGCTGCGCTCGCTCGGCCTGAAGCGGATCCGCGACGTGGTCGTCAAGGAGGACCGCCCCGAGATCAGGGGCATGATCCACACCGTGACGCACCTCGTCCGGGTCGAGGAGGTCGAGTAATCCGATGACGATCAAGGTTCATGACCTGCGACCGGCCCCCGGTGCCAAGACCAAGAAGATCCGCGTGGGTCGTGGTGAGGGCTCCAAGGGTAAGACCGCCGGTCGCGGTACCAAGGGTTCGAAGGCCCGGAAGAACATCTCGGCGGCGTTCGAGGGCGGCCAGATGCCGCTCCACATGCGCCTGCCGAAGCTGAAGGGCTTCAAGAACAAGTTCAGGGTCGAGTTCCAGGTGGTCAACCTGGACCGGCTGGCTGAGCTGTTCCCTCAGGGCGGCCAGGTCGGTCCGGCCGAGCTCGTCGAGGCCGGTGCGGTCCGCAAGGGCCAGCCGGTCAAGGTCCTCGGCACCGGTGACCTCGGCGGCGTCCGCCTGGAGATCACCGCGCACGGGTTCAGCGCCTCGGCCCGCGAGAAGATCGCGGCGGCCGGCGGCTCGGCCCGTGTGATCGGCGAGGAATCCTGACGGACGGCCCTCAGGCCATGTCGTACATCGACGAACAGGCACGATCTCCGATCACGAAGCCACGGCTGCGGGGTCGGAGATCGTTGCTTGGCGATGGGTATGGCCCGCGCGGGCGTGATGCCACGCGCGCGTGCTGTTAGAGTCCGTTCCGAAACACCCACTCGTACGCATCCGCCCCATCTCTCGCGGCAGGGCCGCGCGGGAACGTGACTCCGCCGACAGGCGGACACCTTGCGCAGGAGGAAGTCGTGTCATCCCCCTTCATCAGCGCGTTCAAGACGCCTGACCTGCGCAAGAAGTTGTTGTTCACGGTCGCGATGATCGCGATCTACCGGTTGGGCGCCACGATGCCCAGCCCGGGTGTCTCCTACAGCAACGTCCAGAAGTGCATCGAGCGGGTCCACAACAGCTCGTCCGCAGGCATCTTCACCCTGCTGGACCTCTTCTCCGGCGGCGCGCTGCTCCAACTTTCGGTGTTCGCCCTGGGCATCATGCCCTACATCACCGCGAGCATCATCCTGCAGCTGCTCACCGTGGTCATCCCGCGCCTGGAGCAGCTCCGCAAGGAGGGCCAGTCGGGCCAGGCGAAGATCACGCAGTACACCCGGTACCTGACCCTCGGCCTGGCGATCCTGCAGTCCTCGGCATTCGTGGCGCTGGCGCGGTCCGGACAGCTCTTCGGCAACCAGTGCCCCGAGTACCCGATCGTGCCGGAGACGAAGCTGCCGATGTGGCTGACCGTCCTCGCCCTCGTCATCACGATGACGGCCGGCACCGGTGTCATCATGTGGCTCGGTGAGATGGTCACCGACCGTGGTATCGGCAACGGCATGTCGGTGCTGATCTTCACGTCGATCGCGGCCCGGCTGCCCGCCGAGGGCCAGTCGATCTGGCAGACCAGCCCGTACAAGTTCATCGCCGTGCTGGCCATCGGCATCCTGGTGATCGGGTTCGTGGTCTTCCTCGAGCAGGCCCAGCGCCGGGTACCCGTGCAGTACGCGAAGCGCATGGTCGGCCGGCGGATGTACGGCGGGACCTCCACCTACATCCCGCTGAAGGTGAACCAGGCCGGCGTCATCCCGGTCATCTTCGCCTCGTCGCTGCTGTACCTGCCGCAGTTGGTGATCCAGCTGATGGGGCAGAAGGCCACCAACAACAGCGTGCTGGTGTGGATCGACCGGCACTTCGTGCAGCACCTCAACGACCCGTTCTACGTCGGTACGTACTTCCTACTGATCATCTTCTTCACGTACTTCTACGTGTCGATCACCTTCAACCCGACCGAGGTGGCCGACAACATGAAGAAGTACGGCGGGTTCGTACCGGGTATCCGTCCGGGCAAGCCGACCGCCGAGTACCTCGACTTCATCCTCAGCCGCATCACCCTGCCGGGCGCGATCTACCTGGGGATCATCGCGGTCCTGCCGAACCTGTTCATCAACTTCGTCGGCGGCAACAAGCAGAACTTCCCCTTCGGCGGCACCGCGGTGCTGATCATCGTCGGCGTCGGGCTGGAGACCGTCAAGCAGATCGAGAGCCAGCTGATGCAGCGCAACTACGAAGGATTCCTCCGGTGAACAGGATGGCCACGGAGGCAGGCGCGTGAGGCTGGTGCTGGTCGGTCCCCCCGGGGCGGGTAAGGGGACCCAGGCCGAGTTCATCGCCGCGCACCTCGCCGTGCCGAAGATCTCCACCGGTGACATCTTCCGGGCCAACGTCTCGCAGGGCACGCCGCTGGGCGTCGAGGCCAAGCGGTACATGGACGCCGGCCAGCTGGTGCCGGACGAGGTGACCATCAACATGGTCCGCGACCGCCTGGCCGAGCCGGACGCCGCCGACGGCTTCCTGCTCGACGGCTTCCCGCGTACCGTGCCGCAGGCGGCCGCGCTCGACAAGCTGCTGGTCGACATGGGCAGTTCGCTGGACCTGGTGCTCGAACTCGTCGTCGACGACGACGAGGTGATCCGCCGGCTCTCCGGTCGGCGTACCTGCCGCGGCTGCGGCAAGATCTGGCACATCGAGTTCGACGCCACCTCCCGCGAGGGCGTCTGCGACCGCTGCGGCTCCGAGCTGTTCCAGCGTGACGACGACAAGGCGGAGACGATCGCCAACCGCCTGGTGGAGTACGCCGACAAGACCGCGCCCCTGGTCGACTACTACGGCGCACAGGGCAAGCTGGTCGGCATCGACGCCACCGGGCCGGTCGAGGACGTGACCGTACGGGCGATCGACGCGCTGCGCTCGTACGGTGGGTAGTTATGAGCAAGCGAATCGGCTGGCTCAGCGTGATTGAGCCTCATGGCGGGGCCGAGCGGAGCGAGGCAGCGTCATGAGCGAACGGCACTGGGACATCGAGTACAAGACGCCGGAGCAGATCGCCAAGATGCGCGTGGCGGGTCTGCTCGTGGCCGCCACCCTCGAGAAGGTCCGCGAGGCCGTCGCTCCGGGGGTGTCCACGGCTGATCTCGACGCGCTCGCCGAGGAGACGATCCGGGCGGGCGGCGGGATTCCGTCGTTCCTCGGTTACCACGGTTACCCGGCTTCGCTCTGCACCTCGGTCAACGACGAGGTCGTGCACGCGATCCCCAACCCCAAGGCCGTGCTGCGGGAGGGTGACGTCATCTCGATCGACTGTGGTGCGATCGTCGACGGCTGGCACGGCGACTCGGCGATCACCGTGGGCGTGGGCGAGGCTCCCCGCGACGTGCTCCGGATGGCCCAGGTGGCCGACGACGCCATGTGGGCCGGCATCGCGGCTGCCGCGCGCGGCCTCCGCTCCGGCCGGGGCCGGCTGACCGACATCTCCCACGCGATCCAGTCCAGCGTCCGCAAGGCGGGCCGCTACGGCATCGTCGAGGGCTACGGCGGGCACGGCATCGGTACCGAGATGCACCAGGACCCGTTCGTGCTCAACTACGGCCGTCCGGGGAAGGGGCCACTGCTGCGGCCCGGGCTGTGCGTCGCGATCGAGCCGATGCTGACCCGCGGCAAGCCGCGGACCGTGGAGCTCGAGGACGGGTGGACCGTCGTCACCGCCGACGGCTCGCCCGCCGTGCACGTGGAGCACTCGATCGCCCTCTGCGACGACGGGGTCTGGGTGCTCACCGCGTCCGACGGCGGCCGGGAGCGGCTGGGGGACCTGGTCGCGAGCGCGGCCCGGACGGAGTCACCCGCCCAGGCGTGACGCCGGCACGGTTGGCGTGACATGCTCGCGGGCAAGATTTCACTGCGGGGAGGCGGGTCGTGGTGGAGCGCCGGGAAGACCTTCGCGCGGCCGACGTTGACCGCCAGTTCGTCGCTGACCGCTTGAGGGCCGCGCTGGACGAGGGGCGGCTGTCGCTGCACGAGTACGACGACCGGCTGCGGGACACGTATGCGGCGCGTACCTATGGCGACCTGGACGGGCTGCTGGCCGACCTGCCCGGTGAGGGGCACGCCCAGCTCGTACCGAGGCCGCCGTCGAGCGCCGCCAGCCCGCAGCCGGCCGCGGCGCCCCAGCCCCTGCGGCGCCGCGGCTCCCCCCGGTGGATCCTCGCCGCCTGGAGCGGCTGGCTGACCGTGGCGATCATCGTCAACGCCATCTGGCTGGCCAGCGTGCTGAGCGGTGCTGACGTGAAGTACTGGCCGATCTGGGTCATGGGCCCGTGGGGAGCGGTGCTCCTGGCGAGCACGGTCAACGGTCTGATCTGGGGTAGCGGCGGAAGCGACCGGGACCGCAAGGAGGCCAAGCGCCGCGAGCGGCGCGCGCGACGCCAGGAGCGCCGCGGCTACTGAGCCCGGCGGGGGGCTCCGGCGGGGCTGTCGACCGCCGCGGCGACCCGTTCGACGACGGGGGCGGGGCCTGTGACACGCCCGACCGCGGGTGCGCGCGACCCGGTTTGCTGCCAGCACCTTCGGCGCGTAGACTGGCCAATCGGCGCACAGCGTCCCTTCTGGCATGCCCGACCCGCGCTTCGGTCGGCGGCCGGAATCCGCGGCTGGCACCGGTGGTCACAACTACCGGTGAAGGACGATGTGAGTCAGCCAACCAGTCCCGACGTCAGGTAGCGGAGGACATGCCGAAGAAGGACGGGGCCATCGAGATCGAGGGCCGAGTGATCGAGCCACTCCCGAACGCGATGTTCCGGGTGGAGCTCGCTAACGGGCACAAGGTCTTGGCCCACATCAGCGGCAAGATGCGTCAGCACTACATTCGCATCCTGCCCGAGGACCGGGTCGTCGTAGAACTCTCGCCGTACGACCTGACCCGCGGGCGCATCGTCTATCGCTACAAGTGAGTGACGGTCGGGCCGACCGTTGTTCATGGCCGTTGTGCGGTCCGGTGACGACGTGCGGAGACAGAGCTCGAATAATGGTCGGTTTCCCATTCGGGGCCGGGCGCCTGGACGCGTCCGGGCGCGACGGGGACGGGAAGTAAGGCACACACCGTGAAGGTCAAGCCGAGCGTCAAGAAGATCTGCAACAAGTGCCGCGTCATCCGTCGGCACGGCCGGGTCATGGTCATTTGCGCCGACCCGCGCCACAAGCAGCGCCAGGGCTGACGCCCCGGCGATAGCCAGCTGAATACAGGCTCGTCCCAGCCGCGAGCATCTTGTCGCCGACGATGGTCGGCGTTTCGTGGCTGACCCCCGGTCGGAGGCCGGGGCCCGATCGGGCAACGACTGTCCCCGGGTCGCGCGTGAGATACGCCGAACCGGACCGGTCGGATCGGGGTGGGGCGGGCGCAGACCTCCGACGTAACAATGAGGAGCACGCCCGCACATGGCACGTCTAGCCGGCGTTGACCTTCCCCGCGAAAAGCGGATGGAGATCGCGCTTACGTACATCTTCGGCATTGGCCGCACCCGCGCCGTCGAGGCGCTTTCCGCGACCGGTGTCAGCCTCGACAAGCGCGCGAAGGACCTGACCGACGAAGAGGTCGTCGCGCTGCGTGACTACATCGAGGCCAACTACCGAGTCGAAGGTGACCTGCGCCGCGAGGTCGCCGCGGACATCCGGCGCAAGGTTGAGATCGGCTGCTACGCCGGTATCCGGCACCGCCGTGGCCTGCCGGTGCGCGGACAGCGCACCCGCACCAACGCGCGTACCCGCAAGGGCCCCAAGCGCACGGTCGCCGGTAAGAAGAAGCCGGGCAAGAAGTAACAGGACTTAGGAGCGCATAAACACATGCCACCCAAGGCACGCGCCGGCTCGGCCGCAGTCAAGAAGGTCCGGCGCAAGGAACGCAAGAACGTTGCGCACGGCCAGGCGCACATCAAGAGCACGTTCAACAACACGATCGTCTCCATCACCGACCCCACCGGTGCGGTGATCTCCTGGGCCTCCTCCGGCCAGGTGGGCTTCAAGGGCTCGCGCAAGTCGACCCCGTTCGCCGCGCAGCTGGCCGCTGAGGCCGCCGCGCGCCGGGCGATGGAGCACGGGATGCGCAAGGTCGACGTCTTCGTGAAGGGCCCGGGCTCGGGTCGCGAGACCGCCATCCGTTCGCTGCAGGCCGTCGGCCTCGAGGTCGGTCAGATCTCGGACGTCACGCCGCAGCCGCACAACGGTTGCCGTCCGCCGAAGCGTCGCCGGGTCTGAGGGTCTGAGGAGATAGATAGATGGCACGTTACACAGGAGCCGATTGCCGTCGGTGCCGCCGCGAGAAGATGAAGCTGTTCCTCAAGGGCAGCAAGTGCGAGGGGCCGAAGTGCCCGTTCGAGTCGCGCCCCTTCCCGCCCGGCCAGCACGGCCGTGGCCGGCCGAAGGAGACCGAGTACCTGCTGCAGCTTCGTGAGAAGCAGAAGGCCCGCCGCATCTACGGCGTGCTGGAGAAGCAGTTCCGCGGCTACTACGAGGAAGCCGTGCGCAGGCCGGGCAAGACCGGTGAGGCGCTGCTGCAGATCCTCGAGTCGCGGCTGGACAACGTGGTCTACCGGTCCGGGTACGCCCACTCCCGGGACATGGCCCGTCAGCTGGTCACGCACGGTCACATCCTCGTGAACGGCAAGAAGGTCAACATCCCGTCCTACCGGGTCCGCGAGCACGACATCGTCTCGGTGCGCGAGAAGTCGCGTGAGATGACGCCGTTCGTCGTCGCGGCCGCCCAGGCCGGCAGCCGGCCCGTTCCGGCGTGGCTGGAGGCGATCCCGAGCGAGATGAAGATCCTGGTCCACTCGCTGCCGGCGCGTCAGGTCATCGACACGCAGGTCCAGGAACAGCTGATCGTCGAGCTTTACTCGAAGTAAGTGGTTGTGGGGGGCAGCCGCCCCCCACAAAGCGTTGGCGTCATATGGCGGGCGCCCGACGTAGGAGGAAAAGCAAGTGCTCATCTCTCAGCGGCCGAGCCTCTCGGAAGAGCAGCTCAGCGAAACCCGTTCGCGGTTCACCATCGAACCGCTCGAGCCCGGCTTCGGGTACACCCTCGGCAACTCGCTGCGGCGTACCCTGCTGTCGTCCATCCCGGGCGCGGCTGTCACGTCGATCAAGATCGACGGCGTTCTGCACGAGTTCACCACGATCCCCGGTGTCAAGGAGGACGTGGTCGAGCTGGTCATGAACGTCAAGGAGCTGGTCGTCAGCTCCGAGCACGACGAGCCGGTCTCGATGTACCTGCGCAAGCAGGGCCCCGGCGATGTCACCGCGGGCGACATCCAGCCCCCGGCCGGCGTCTCGGTGCACAACCCAGACCTGAAGCTGGCGACGTTGAACGCCAAGGGTCGCCTGGACATGGAGCTGACCGTCGAGCGTGGCCGCGGCTACGTCACGGCGGCGCAGAACAAGCAGGCCGGACAGGAGATCGGTCGGATTCCGATCGACTCGATCTACTCGCCGGTGCTGAAGGTGACCTACCGGGTCGAGGCGACCCGTGTCGAGCAGCGGACCGACTTCGACCGTCTGATCATCGACGTCGAGTCGAAGCCGGCGATCACCCCGCGTACCGCGCTGGCCTCGGCCGGCTCGACGCTGGTTGAGCTGTTCGGCCTGTGCCGTGAGCTGGACGAGACCGCTGAGGGTATCGACATCGGTCCGTCGCCGCAGGACGCCCAGCTGGCCGCCGACCTTGCCCTGCCGATCGAGGAGCTGGACCTCACGGTCCGGTCGTACAACTGCCTCAAGCGGGAAGGCATCAACACGGTCGGTGAGCTGATCGGGCGCACCGAGGCCGACCTGCTCGATATAAGGAATTTCGGGCAGAAGTCGATCGACGAGGTCAAGATGAAGCTCGCCGGTATGGGCCTGGGGCTGAAGGACTCGGCCCCGACGTTCGACCCGGCGCATGTCGTGGACTCCTTCGCTGAGGTGGACTACGACGCAGACGACTACCGCGAGACCGAGCAGCTGTAACGCGCTGCCCGCAGCGGCCGGCCGGCCGCGCTGTACTACAGTGCCGGCCAGCCGGCCGCGGCGGCACTATCGCGGCCGGGCGGCCGCGCCGGATTGTTACTGAGGAGCCCGAAAGATGCCCACGCCCACGAAGGGTGCCCGCCTCGGCGGCAGCCCCGCGCACGAGCGGTTGATGCTGGCGAACCTCGCCACGTCGCTGTTCAAGCACGGCCGTATCCAGACCACCGAGACCAAGGCCAAGCGGCTGCGCCCGCTGGCCGAGCAGCTGATCACCCGCGCCAAGCGCGGTGACCTGCACTCGCGCCGCCAGGTGCTCACCGTGGTGCAGGACAAGGACGTGGTCTACACGCTGTTCGACGAGATCGCGCCGCGGTTCGCCAACCGTCCGGGTGGTTACACCCGCATCGTCAAGACCGGCCCGCGCAAGGGTGACAACGCGCCGATGGCGATCATCGAGCTGGTCGAGGAGCTGGTCGTCGCCGAGCCGGCCAAGCCGTCCAAGGCCGCCGCCCGCAAGGCCGCCAAGACCGAGGCCGTCGCGGCGCTCGCCGGTGGCGACGAGGACGAGACCCCGTCGTCGGCTCCGGAGGCGACCGAGGCCCCGGCCGCGAAGCCGGCGGACGAGGCTGACAAGTCCTGAGGTAGTGCCGACAGCAGGCCCGGGCCCCGACAGCGGGGGACCGGGCCTGCTGCCTTCCTGGTGAGGGGGACCGTGACCGATACTGTGCGGCTGCGCCTCGCCGTGGCCTACGACGGTAGCGACTTCTCCGGCTGGGCCGTCCAGCCCGGCCGGCGGACCGTCGCCGGTGTACTGAGCGAGGCGCTCGACCGGCTCTTCGGGGCCGCCACCGGGCTGACCGTCGCCGGGCGTACGGACGCCGGGGTGCACGCCACCGGCCAGGTCTGCCACGTCGACGTGCCCGCCAGCGACTGGGAGAAGCTGTCCGGCACGCTGCTTCGGCGTCTGGCCGGCCTGCTGCCGCCGGACGTACGGGTACCGGCCGTGAGCGCCGTCCCGGACACCTTCGACGCGCGCTTCTCGGCGCTGTCGCGGCGGTACGCGTACCGGGTCACCGACGCCCCCTACGGCGCGGATCCGCTACGCCGTCACGACACCCTCGCCTGGCCGCGCCCGCTCGACCTGGAGGCTCTGAACGCGGCCGCCGCGGGGCTGCGCGGGGAGCACGACTTCGCCGCGTTCTGCCGGCGCAAGGAGAACGCCACCACGGTACGGGCGATCGACCGCCTGGACTGGCGGCGCGACCCGGACGGCGTCCTCGTCGCGACCGTGCAGGCGGACGCGTTCTGCCAGGCGATGGTCCGCAGCCTGGTCGGGGCGATGCTCGCGAGCGGGGAGGGGCGGCGCGACGCCGGGTGGCCGGCGAGCCTGCTCAGCAGGAGGGAACGGGCCAGCGAGGTCACGGTGGCGCCGCCGCACGGGCTGACGTTGGTGGCCGTGGCGTACCCGCAGGATCCGCATGCGTACGCCGAGCGGGCGCTGCTGACGCGCCGCCGCCGCGACGTGCCGACCCCGCTGGTGGACCCGGGTGAGGTCCCTGCCGACGAGTGACGGCCTACTTCGGTACGGCCGGCGTCGCGGCACGGGCGGCGATGACGCTGTCGCGCAGGTGCCCCTCGACGATGTCGGAGATGACCTCCTTCGAGGCGGCGTCGTCGGCCGCGATGGGCTTGCCGTCCGCGCGCGCCACGATGGCGTACGCGAGGAAGTGCCCAAGCGGATGCCAGCCGAGGGTGGTCGGGGCGCGCACGATCGCCTCGGTGCCGTCGCCCGCCGGGAGGCCGGTGAACCGGCCCTTCTGCGCGTCCAGCGCCGGCTTGATCGACTCGTACGCCTTGTTGGCGCTCGCCTCGTCCTTGAGGTTGAAGATGCCCGCAGTGACGAGGAACTGACCGTCCGGTGACTTGAGGGTGCCGCGTACGACCTGGGTGCAGTCCAGTTCGCCCAGCAGCTTGGCGATGTCGTCCGTCGCGGCGCTCTGGCAGTCGGACGACTGCGTCTTCAGTACCTGGTAGTTCGCGGCGTCCACGCTGATCTGCTTGCCGGGGAAGAGTTCCTGCTCGGTCAGGGCCGCCTGGTCGACGTCGCGGCTGGAGATGTCGCGCGTCTTGCCCGCGCCGGCCCCGCTGGTCGGCTGCTTGGCCGCGGTGCTCGACGAGCCGCTGTTGATCAAGAAATAGCCGCCGGTGGCGATCAGCCCGAGAACGATCACCCCGACGACGATCAGCGCCGTCGTCACCCAGGTGGTGGGGAGTGGGCTCGGGCGCTTCTCCTCGACCCGCCGATCCTCGCGACTCCGCCGGCGGATGCTGCCACTGTCTTCGGGGCGTCGCCGGATCCTGCCGCTGTCCTCGGTGGCTCGGCGGCTGTCGCGCCCCGGAAGCTCCGGTGGGCTCCAGAGGTCGTCGAGCTCCGATGCGGGCCGCTGGGCATCGCGAGGATCCATGCCGGGCGGGGCCGCGGCGGGCATCCGGGCAGCGGTCGGTACCCGTGCGCTTCCGGCCGGTACGACCCGCGCGTTCGCCGACGGGCGGCCGAGCGCCGTCTCCGTCGGATCCACACTGACGGAACGCGGTTGCCAGGCGCGCGTGGCCGGCTGCGGTCCGGGCGACCCCGGAGCGGCCGGCACCGGTGGTGGGGTGACCGGACGGACCGGAGGCGGCGCCGGAGGGGCCGGTGTGCCCGGTACCGACACTGAGGCGCGCGCCGAGAAATCGGCCGGCCGGTGCCCGCCGCTCGGCTGCTCGTCGGGCTCCGGCGCCCGCCGCCGTCCCCGGACGGCCCGGTCGCCGGTCTGGTACGCCGCTGACCGGTCGCCGCCGTACCCGTCGGGGCGTCCCCGGCCGAGCTGCTCCTGTGCCGGTGGCGCCACCTCGGGCGGGTTGCTGTGGCGTCCGCGCTCCACGGCCGGATCGGCGGGTCGCTCATGCCGCCCGCCACCCCGCGCCGGGCGTACCGGGTCGACGCCGGCCGGGCCGGCGTCGCCGGCCGGTCCCCGTGCGCGGGTGTGACGGCCGGAGTCCACCGCCCAGGTGGGCTGGTCGGACGCCGGGCCGTGGCTGGAGGGTGGGGCGCCGTAGAGCGCCGGCCCGGAGCCCCAGTCGTTCGGCTCCGGTGCGGCGCGGCGTCCGGTCGGTGGCTCTGCTGCCGCGCGCCGGCCCGTCGGCGGCTCCGGTGCGGCCCGATGGCCGCTCGGCGCTTCGGGGGCGGTCCGGCGATCAACCGGCGGTTCGGGAGCCGCCCGCCGGCCGTACGGCGGTGACTCGTGCGAACCCGACACGGGACCGTCGTCGGGACGCCGGCTGTACTCGGTCGGGCGCGCCCGACCGGAGGGCGGCTGTGGCGCCTGCTCGGGGCCGGCGAAGCCGCGGGACGGCGGCTCGGGCGCCGCGCGGAAGCGGCCGGCGCCCGGTTCGTCGCGGGAACCCCCGCGGCCGGGAAGCCCGAAGCGGCGCCCCCGCTGCTCCTCGGGGGCCGGGCGTTCGACGGGGACGCTGCCGGTGGGGCGTTCGACGGGGACGCTGCCGGTGGGGCGTTCGACGGGGACGCTGCCGGTGGGGCGTTCGGGGCGGCCCCGGCCGGCCGGGTTGACCGGCGTGACCGGCGGCCAGCTCGGCGGACCGGCGGTGGCCGGATCGCCCCGCCGGCTCCGGCGCAGCGGGTCCAGGGGCGGCTCGGCCCGCGGCGGTGCGGCCGATGCGGGGTCGTCGCGCTCCGGTACGGGCTCGACAGGTCGCTCCGCGTCGGCCGACCGGCGCCAGCTGCGCCGTGGCGCCGGCTCCCCGGCCGGCACGATCGGCTCAGAGCGTCCGCGCCGCGGCGCCTCCTCGAACGGTGGGCGGTCGTCCTGCGGGGAGCCGAACACGGGCGGAGCGCCGGGGACGCTGCCGGAGCTGTCGACGTCACGTTCCGAGGGGACCGGCCGGAAGGCGGAGAGCAGATTCTCGGCGTCGTCCTCCTCCGCGGCGCGGCGGGCCTCCGCGGCACGACGGGAGGAGTCCGACGACCAGCGCCTTCGTCGCGGCTCACTCCCGTTCGTCATGTCGCACAGGTTAGCCGACGCTCCGAGACGCCGGGATGGTCACGTTGGCGGCCTCCGGAGCAGTTCGCGTACCCCACCGGCGCGACATGCGCATCCACGTTCGCCACCGTGGCGGCGCCGGGGCGGTACGCCGTCGCGAGCGCGCAGGACGCCTGGGGGGAGAATGCGGTACGTGAGCGGAGAGCACTATTTCACGGCCGAACCGGCGGCGCCGCAGCGACAGCGGCACATCGAGTTCGACGTGGACAACCGGACGTACCGGCTCGCCTCCTCGGCGGGCGTCTTCTCGGCCGGCCGGCTCGACCCGGGTACCTCCGTCCTGCTGCACAAGGCGCCACTGCCGGCCCGGGACACCGGGGGTGCGCTGCTGGACCTCGGCTGCGGGTACGGGCCGATCGCCGCGGTACTGGCGACGTCGGCGCCCGGGGCCACGGTGTACGCCGTCGACGTGAACACCCGCGCCCTCGACCTCGTACGGGAGAACGCGCAGGACCTGGGCCTGGACATCGTCGCGGCGACGCCGGACGAGATCCCCGACGACCTGCGTTTCACCGAGATCTGGTCGAACCCGCCGATCCGGGTGGGCAAGGCGGAACTGCACGACCTGCTGGACCGGTGGCTGCCCCGGCTCGCCGACGACGGCGTCGCCTGGCTTGTCGTCGGCCGCCACCTGGGGGCCGACTCGCTGCAGCGGTGGCTGACCGAGCGCGGGTGGAACGTCGAGCGCCACGCCAGCCAGAAGGGTTTCCGGGTGCTGCGGGTGACCGGAGGTGTCCGAAACTCGGACGACAACGAGGGCTGAAGGCCGCAGAATCCCTAGCCGTGGGGTACATCGACGTCGCCGGGGTGGGGCACACGCTGCCGGATGGCAGACGGCTGTTCGAGGACGTGTCGTTCCGGGTCGGCGACGGCGCCAAGGTCGCTCTGGTCGGCCCTAACGGCGCCGGCAAGACGACCCTGCTGCGGATGGTCGCCGGCGACCTGCCGGTCCGGGAGGGCGGCATCGCCCGCTCCGGGGGTCTGGGCGTCATGCGCCAGTTCATCGGGATGATCGATGACCAGACCACACTGGAGGAGTTGGCGCTCGGGCTCGGTACGCCCGCGCTGCGGGCCGCCGCCGCCCGGGTGGAGTGGGCCGAGGCGGCCATGCGCACCGCGGAGCGGCGCGGCAAGTTCAGCTCCGCCGCGACGAAGGCGCAGATGACGTACGCGGAGGCGGTCGCCGGCTGGGGTGAGGCGGGCGGGTACGACGCCGAGGTCCACTACGACACGGTGAGCGTCATCGTGCTCGACCGGCCGTGGGAGGACGTCAGGCAGCGGCCGGTCCGCACCCTCTCCGGCGGCCAGCAGAAGCGCTTCGCACTGGAGTTGCTGCTGCGCGGCACCGACGAGGTGCTGCTGCTCGACGAGCCGGACAACTTCCTCGACGTACCGGGCAAGCGTTGGCTGGAGGAGCGGATCAACTCCAGCGCCAAGAGCGTCCTGTACGTCTCGCACGACCGGGAACTGCTCGCCCGCACGGCCGACCGGGTGGTCGCGGTGGAGGGCGGATCGGCGTGGGTGCACCCCGGCGGGTTCGCCTCCTGGTACGAGGCGCGGATGGCGCGCCACGAGAAGCTTGAGGAGCGGCGCCGACGCTGGGACGAGGAGCACGCCAAGCTGCGCGAGCAGATGCTCATGTACAAGCAGAAGGCCGCGTACAACTCCGACATGGCGTCGCGGTACCAGGCGGCGCAGACCAGGCTGAAGAAGTTCGAGGAGGCCGGTCCGCCGCCGCTGCCGCCGAAGGACCAGGAGATCAGGATGCGGCTGCACGGCGGCCGCACCGGCAAGCGCGCGGTCGTCTGCGAGCAGGTGGAGATGGACGGTCTGACGTACCCGTTCGACCTGGAGCTGTGGTACGGCGACCGGGTCGCGGTCCTCGGCGCCAACGGCACCGGCAAGTCGCACTTCCTCCGCCTGCTGGCCGGCGGCGGCACCGAGCCCGACACCCACCACGCGCCGGTCGACGGGCGGCCGCTCGAACCGGTCGCACACGCCGGGAAGGCCCGGCTGGGTGCGCGGGTACGCCCGGGGCACTTCTCACAGACCCACGACCGGCCGGATCTGGTCGGCCGTGCCCTCGTCGACATCCTGTGGCGCGGTGACGACCACCGCGCGGGGCTGCCGCGCGACGGCGCCATGAAGGCCCTGTCGCGGTACGAGCTGGCGGCCCAGGCCGAGCAGCGCTTCGACACGCTATCCGGCGGCCAGCAGGCCCGCTTCCTGGTACTGCTGCTGGAGCTGTCCGGGGCCACGCTGCTGCTGCTGGACGAGCCGACCGACAACCTCGACCTCGCCTCGGCGGAAGCGCTCGAGGAGGGGCTCAAGGGCTTCGAGGGTACGGTCATCGCGGTCACCCACGACCGCTGGTTCACCCGGTCGTTCGACCGGTTCGTGGTGTTCCGCGGTGACGGCGAGGTGGTCGAGACGCCCGAGCCGGTGTGGGACTGAGGGCATCGGGGGTAGCACCACCGGTATGACACCCCCGGTGGTGCTGGCGGTCGGTGGCTCGGACTCGCTCGGCGGCGACGGCATCCAGGGGGACCTGCGTACGCTGTCGGCCCTGCGGGTGTACGGCACGTCCGTGGTGACCTCGGTCTTCGCCCGGAACACGAGGGGCATCCAGGACCTCTACGCGGTCCCGGCCAACGTCGTGGGCGCCCAGTTGACGGCGGTCCTCGACGACGTGCCGCCGCGGGCGGTCAAGACGGGTGCGTTCGTCACCCCGGACGCGTGCGGCGCCGTGACCGCGCGGGCCCGCGCGGGCGCGCTACCCAACCTGGTCGTGGACCCGGTGCTCACCGCGGCCGAGGGCCAGCGCAAGGGGCTGGCCGTCGCGATGGAGCGGTTGCTGCCGTACGCCCTGGTCGCCACCCCGAACCGGGAGGAGGCCTCGGCGCTGCTGGGCTGGCAGGTGGCGACCCCCGCGGACATGGCCGGGGCGGCCAGCCAGTTGGCGGCCGGCGGTCCCCGGTACGTGGTCGTCACCGGGGGCGACCTCGTCGTCGGTAGCGAGGCGGTGGATGCGATGTGGGCGGACGGTTCGGTACGCATGCTGCACGCGCCCCGGCTGACCGCGCCCAACCGGTACGGCAGCGGCGCCGCGTTCGCCACGGCGATCGCCGCGCGGCTCGCGTCGGGTGACGACCCACCCACCGCGGTCACGCGGGCCAAGGAGTTCGTCGGCCGCGCGATCTGGGGCGCGGCGCGGTGGCGGTTGGGCAGCGGCGGCGGCCCGATCGACCACTTCGGATGGTCGGCCTAGGTTCGTCAGTCGACGCGCAGGCGGTAGCCGCGCTTGACCACGGTCTGCACGTACCCGCTGCCGCCGATCCCGGCCCGCAGCCGGGCCACCGCCATCTCCACGGCGTGCTCGTCGGCGCCGCGGGGGAGCGCGCGCAGCAGGGCGGTACGCGAGAGCACGCGCCCCGGCCGCTCGGCGAGCGTACGCAGGACCGCCATCGGGGCCGGTGCCAGCGGGCGCAGTACGCCGTTGACGACGGCGGCGTGCCCGCGGAGCGTGATCGACGTGCCGGCGACACAGAGTGTGCGGGACCGCCGGGGCAGTTCGTCGGTGAGCGTCCGTACCAGGTCCGACAGCCGGGCCCGGGGCGGCTGCAGGACCGGTACCTGCCGGTCGCGCAGCGGTGCCGCCGTCAGCGGACCCAGGCAGGCGGCCACGACCTCGGTACGCAGGGCGTGCAGCGCCGCGTCGGCGGCCGGTCCGGCCGCGCGTAGCAGCGAGCCCACCGCCGGCGCCGACGTGAACGTCACCGCGTCGACCAGCCGGTTCACGGTCAGGTCGACCAGCCGGTGCAGGGGAGCGGGGTCCAGCGGCGGCGCCCACCGGTACACCGGGACCTCGATGACGTACGCCCCGGCGGCCCGCAGCGCCGCGCTGAACTCGGACTGTGGTTCGCCGTCCAGCTGCAGCGCGATCCGCTTGCCGGCCACCCCGTCCGAGAGCAGCTGGTCGAGCACGTCGTCGTCGCTGTCGGACGCCGGCGACCAGGCGTCGGGCAGCCCGGCGGCCCGTACGGCCGTACGCGCCGCCGGCCCCCGTACCACCAGCCGGGTGGTGGCCAGGCGGGAGCGCAGCGGGTCGGCCAGGCCCCAGTCCTCGGCCGCCGCCAGCCAGTCACGCAGACCGGTACCGGTGGTCACGACCACGGCGTCCAGGGGCGCGGAGGTACATGCCAGCGTCGCCCGGCGCAGTTCCGGGCCGTCGACTCCCGGCACGATGCGCAGGGCGGGGGCCAGCACCACGCGGGCTCCCCGCTGCCGCAGCAGCGTGGCCAGTTCGTCGCGGCGGCGGTCGGCCGTGACCGCCACGGTGAACCCGGTCAGCGGTTCGAGGTCCGGCGCGTACCCCATGCCACGACAGTGTGCCGATGCGTGGTTTCCGGCCTGCGTCCCTTTTGTTTCCCGCCTGCTAATGCGGCCGCGCGAAGTTCGCGGTTCGCGGATTCCGACGACGGGGTATAACGGCGGCATATTCATACAGGGAGGGGAACCGATGCCGAGAAGCAGACTTGCCGTCGTCGTGGCCGGGGCGGCGCTCGGGCTGGCCGCCTGCACGTCGAACGGGACCGCGACACCCGGCGCGTCCAGTTCGGCGGGCGCCTCGGGCGGTCCGTCCACCAGCGCTTCGGCCGGAGCGTCCACCGGTGCGTCCGCCGGTGCGTCCGCCACCCCCGGCGTCGCCAACCAGTGCGTCGTCGGTAAGTGGAGGTCGACCGCTGTCAGCATGAGCTTCAACGCCGGTGTGGCGCAGGGGCAGGCGAGCGGGGGCGAGGGCGTGCTGCTGGACGTCTCACCCAACGGCCAGCTCGTCGCGGACTTCGGCGCCGCGAAGCCGATCATCTTCAGTACCACCGCGGCTGGCACCGAGATCAAGGGCCAGTTCGGGTACGGGGGCACGCTCAAGGGTGCGGTGCAGGTACCGGCCAGCGCGACGCCGACCGGCGTCTGGCGGCCGGCGGGCACCAGCGACTGGAGCGCGGTGACGGTGACGGTGGAGATGATCAGTCCCGTACAGGGCAAGATCGTCGACCGCGCGAAGCTCGGCGACTACAAGGGCGCCGGCGACCAGACCGCGGGCAGCGTCGACGTGCAGCCGATCCTGAGGGAGGGCACGTACGAGTGCGGTAGCACCACCCTCAAGCTGGGTCCGCCGCCGGGTCAGAACGGCGTCACCTGGACGATGAACCGCGCCTGACCGTTCCGTTTCGCGGATCTCGGGCACCTGCCGGGCCTGTGCCCCCGCCAGATGCCCGAGATCCGCAGCGGTTTTGACCGAACCCGCGCCTGCGAGTATCGTGGTCGGCTGTTGTGCAATGGCTGAGGCGTCCCCTGAATCGGGTACGCTGGTCAGGTGTGCGCCCGCTCCAGTCGTGGCGCCGCCGGCTGTTTGGCCGGGCCGACACCCGCAACCGACGAGACGAAGGTAAACCTGTGCGTACGTACAGCCCGAAGCCGGGTGAGATCGAGCGTCAGTGGCACATCATCGACGCTTCTGACGTCGTGCTGGGCCGGCTCGCTAGCCATGTAGCGACGCTCCTGCGCGGCAAGCACAAGCCCACGTTCGCACCGCACGTGGACACCGGCGACTTTGTGATCGTCATCAACGCGGGCAAGGTCGCGCTGACCGGTAACAAGCGGCAGACCAAGGTGGCCTACCGCCACTCCGGCTACCCGGGCGGCCTCAAGCGGATCGGCTACGAGGAGCTGCTGACGAAGCGGCCGGAGCGGGCGATCGAGCTGGCCGTCAAGGGCATGCTGCCGCACAACAAGCTGGCGAACCGCCTGATCACCAAGCTCAAGGTGTACGCCGGCGCCGAGCACCCGCACGCCGCCCAGCAGCCGGTGCCGTTTGAGATCAAGCAGATCGCGCAGTGAGCGCGGGCGAAGGAACTGACGTGAGCGAGACCACCATCCCCTCGCCGGCCGACGCCGCGCCGGCTGCCACCGAGACTCCGGTCGAGACCTCGGCCGAGGCCCCGGTCGAGACCACCGCGACCACCGCGACCGCCACGACCGCCCGGCCGCGTCGTACCGACCGGCCGATCCAGACCGTCGGTCGCCGCAAGGAGGCCATCGTCCGGGTGCGCCTGGTGCCGGGCACCGGCCAGTTCACCCTGAACGGCCGCCCGCTGGAGAAGTACTTCCCGAGCAAGGTGCACCAGCAGCTGGTGCGCGAGCCGCTCGTGATGACCGAGAAGGCCGAGAGCCTCGACGTGTACGCCAACCTGCGCGGTGGCGGCACCAGTGGGCAGGCCGGCGCGCTGCGCCTCGCGATCGCCCGCGCGCTGGTCGAGTGGGAGAGCGACGACCGCCCGGCCCTCAAGAAGGCCGGTTTCCTGACCCGTGACGCGCGCGAGACCGAGCGTAAGAAGTACGGTCTGAAGAAGGCCCGCAAGGCGCCTCAGTACTCGAAGCGCTGACGTTCCTTCTTTGTCGGTCGAATGCTCGACAACGACCGGGCGCACCCCTTCGGGAGCGCCCGGTCGTTTCGTTTCTGGCGGAGGTAGTTCATGGGTCGGCTCTTTGGTACGGACGGGGTACGCGGTCTCGCCAACGCGGACCTGAGCCCGCAGCTCGCGCTGTCGATCGCGGAGGCGGCCGCGCACGTCCTCGCCGAGCGGGACCGTACGCACCCGCCGCGCGCCATCGTCGGGCGTGACCCGCGGGCCAGCGGCGAGATGCTGGAGGCGGCGGTGGTCGCGGGCCTGGCCAGTGCCGGTGCCGACGTGCTGCGCGTCGATGTGCTGCCGACGCCGGGCGTGGCGTACCTCGTCGGCGCCACCCGGGCCGACCTGGGCGTAATGCTGTCGGCGTCGCACAACCCCATGCCCGACAACGGGATCAAGCTCTTCGCGTCCGGCGGGCACAAGCTGCCCGACGACGTGGAGGACCAGATCGAGGCCCTCGTCAGCGGCGGT
Organism: Planosporangium mesophilum; assembly: GCF_016863255.1. Classification (GTDB taxonomy): domain Bacteria; phylum Actinomycetota; class Actinomycetes; order Mycobacteriales; family Micromonosporaceae; genus Planosporangium; species Planosporangium mesophilum. Next base: position 100,481 of record NZ_BOON01000034.1, on the reverse strand, counting down.
GGTGGTGGGTCGTGGCGCCGGCCGACCGGCGCGGCCGTCGGCCGGGTGCACGACCTGATCGACGGGCCGGAGGCCTACATCAACCACCTCGTCGCGTCGGTGCCGCACCGCCTGGACGGGCTGCGCGTCGTGGTCGACTGCGCCAACGGAGCGGCGTCGCTGGTGGCGCCGGAGGCGTACGAGCAGGCCGGCGCGGAGGTCATCGCGATCTCGGCCGAGCCCGACGGTCTCAACATCAACGACAACTGCGGCTCCACCCACCTGGACGGCCTGCGCGCCGCCGTACTGGAGCACGGGGCGCACCTGGGCATCGCGCACGACGGCGACGCCGACCGGTGCCTCGCGGTCACCGCCGACGGCGACGACGTGGACGGCGACCAGATCATGGGCATCCTCGCCGTGGCGATGCGGGACGCCGGCACGCTCACCGAGAACACGCTCGTGGCCACGGTGATGAGCAATCTCGGCCTGAAGCTCGCGATGGCCGACGCCGGGATCAACCTGACCCAGACGAAGGTCGGCGACCGGTACGTGCTGGAGGAGCTGCGCGCCCGCGGCCTCGCCCTGGGCGGTGAGCAGAGCGGACACATCGTGCTGCCGAAGTACGCCACCACCGGCGACGGGATCCTCACCGCCCTCCAGTTGATGGCGCGCATGGCGGAGACCGGTAAGCCGCTGGCGCAGCTCGCGTCGGTCGTACGGCGGCTGCCGCAGGTGCTGATCAACGTACGGGTGGGCGACCGCGCGATGGCGTCGTCCGCGCCGTCCGTGCTCGACGTGGCGAAGGCGGTGGAGGCGGAGCTGGGCGGCACCGGCCGGGTGCTGCTGCGGCCGTCCGGCACCGAGCCGCTGGTACGGGTGATGGTCGAGGCGTCGACCGAGGAGGCCGCGCAGCAGGCGGCGGAGCTCATCGTGGCGGCGGTGCGGGAGGCGAGCCCGGCGGCCTGACGCCGTCGGCACCGACGCTACCGACGGGTAGTACCGTCTCGGCGTGACCCGCACCGTACAAGGAGGCGCCATGGCCGAACAGTCCGCCCGTACCGCGATCGTGACCGGGGCGTCCCGGGGCATCGGCAAGGCCACCGCGGAGCTGCTGGCCTCCGAGGGCTGCAACGTCGTGCTGACCTCCCGCAAGCAGGAGGCGCTCGACGAGGTCGCGGCGGAGCTGACGCGGGCGTACCCGGACGTCGGCGTGCTGGCCCACGCCGCCCACGCCGCCGAGCCCGATCAGGCCGCGGCCTGCGTCGACGCCGCGATGGCCCGGTTCGGCCGGGTCGACGTACTGGTCAACAACGCCGGTACCAACCCGTACTTCGGCCCGCTGGTCGACCTGGACGCGGAGCGGGCCGAGAAGACCGTGCGGCTCAACCAGTTCGGCATCGTGCTGTGGACCCAGCTGGTGTGGAAGGCGTCGATGGCCGAGCACGGCGGCTCGATCGTCAACGTGGCGTCCGTCGGCGGGCTGCTGACCGAGCCAGGGATCGGCTACTACAACGCCACGAAGGCGGCGGTCATCCACCTGACCCGCCAGTTCGCCGCCGAGCTGGCACCGAAGGTACGGGTGAACGCGGTGGCGCCGGGCATCGTGCGTACCCACCTGGCCCGTGCCCTGTGGGAGAACTACGAGGAGCAGCTCAAGGCGCACCTGCCGCTGGCCCGGATCGGCGAGCCGGCGGACATCGCCGAGGCGATCGGGTTCCTCGCCGGTGACCGGTCGTCCTGGATCACCGGTCAGACGCTCGTCATCGACGGTGGCGCCACGATCCGTACCTCGCTGAGCTGACCGCGGCCGTATATCCGCAGGCCGGCGTGGGCTCCCGCCCCGCCGGCCTGTCAAACACGCACGTTACGTGATCGAAAGTATCTGTTTCACTCACCGCTTCTGCGCGGAACCCTGCTAATGTCTTCGACCATGTGCGGGATCGTGGGTTACGCCGGCTGTCGACCGGCGCTGGGAATCGTGCTCGACGGCCTGCGCCGTCTGGAGTACCGCGGTTACGACTCGGCCGGGGTCGCCGTCGTCAACGGTGAGCTGCTGACCGAGAAGCGGGCGGGCAAGCTGGCCAACCTGGAGAAGGCGCTGGCCGACGACGCGATCGCCGGCCTCGACGAGGGCACCACGGGGATCGGTCACACCCGATGGGCCACCCATGGCGGGCCCACCGACCGCAACGCGCACCCGCACCGCTCGTCCGACGGCCGGGTGGCGGTCATCCACAACGGAATCATCGAGAACTTCGGCAAGCTGCGCGCCGAGCTGGAGTCGCGGGGCGTCGAGTTCGCCAGCGACACCGACACCGAGTGCGTGGCCCACCTGCTGGCCGAGGAGCTGACCACGGTGGACGGCGCGACCGCGGAGGCCCGGCTGGCCGAGGCGATGCGCCGGGTCTGCCGGCAGCTCGAGGGCGCGTTCACCCTGCTCGCCGTGGACGTACGGGCGCCCGGCGCGGTCGTCGGCGCCCGCCGCAACTCCCCGCTCGTCGTCGGCCGCGGCGTCGGGGAGAACTACCTCGCCAGCGACGTCAGCGCGTTCATCGAGCACACCCGTGAGGCGGTCGAGCTGGGCCAGGACCAGGTCGTCCTGATCACGGGCGAGGGCATCGAGATCACGGACTTCGAGGGCAACGCCGCCGAGGGCCTCGACTACCACATCGACTGGGACGCCAAGGCCGCCGAGAAGGGCGGCTACGACTACTTCATGCTCAAGGAGATCGCCGAGCAGCCGCAGGCGATCGCGGACACGCTGCGCGGCCGGCTGGCCGAGACCGGCGAGATCACCCTGGACGAGGTCCGCCTCACCGACCAGGACCTGCGCGACGTCGACAAGGTCTTCATCGTGGCCTGCGGCACCGCCTACCACGCCGGCATGGTCGCCAAGTACGCCATCGAGCACTGGACCCGCATCCCGTGCGAGGTGGAGCTGGCCAGCGAGTTCCGCTACCGCGACCCGGTACTGGACCGCTCCACGCTGGTCGTGGCGATCTCGCAGTCCGGCGAGACGATGGACACGCTGATGGCGCTGCGCCACGCCAAGCAGCAGAAGGCCCGGGTACTGGCCATCTGCAACACCAACGGCTCGACCATCCCGCGCGAGTCCGACGCGGTGCTCTACACCCACGGCGGGCCGGAGATCGCGGTCGCGTCCACCAAGGCGTTCCTGACCCAGCTCGCCGCGTGCTACCTGGTCGGCCTGCACCTGGCCCAGGTGCGCGGCGTGATGTACGCCGACGAGGTGGCCGCCGTCGTCGAGCAGCTGCGCGGCACGCCGTCCAAGGTGGACCGCGTCCTGGAGCAGATGGAGCCGGTCCGCGAACTGGCCCGCGACCTCGCCGAGGCCAAGTCGGTGCTGTTCATCGGACGGCACGTCGGGTACCCGGTGGCCCTGGAGGGCGCGCTCAAGCTCAAGGAGCTGGCGTACATGCACGCCGAGGGGTTCGCCGCCGGCGAGCTCAAGCACGGCCCGATCGCGCTGATCGACCAGGGCACCCCGGTGGTGTGCGTGGTCCCGTCGGCGCGCGGCCGGGGCGTGCTGCGCGACAAGGTCATCTCCAACATCCAGGAGGTACGCGCGCGCGGCGCCCGTACCGTCGTCATCGCCGAGGAGGGTGACGACGGGGTCGCCCGGTACGCCGACCACCTGATCGTCGTGCCGCCGACGCCGACGCTGCTCGCGCCGCTGGTCACCACGGTGCCGCTGCAGGTACTCGCGTGCGAGATCGCCTCCGCCCGCGGCCACGACGTCGACCAGCCCCGCAACCTCGCGAAGTCGGTCACCGTCGAGTAGGTGCCCTCCGCGATCTTGGGCACTTGGTGGGTTCATATGCCCGCCGAGTGTCCAAGAGCCGGGCGGGCATGCCAGGGTGGTACCTGTGATCGTTGCTGTCGGCATCGACGTCGTCCTCGTGGAGCGGTTCGCCCGCGCGCTGGCCCGTACGCCACTGCTCGCGGACCGGCTCTTCACCTCCGACGAGCTGAAGACCCCCTCGGGTAACCCCCGCTCGCCGGAGTCGCTCGCGGCGCGGTTCGCCGCCAAGGAGGCGGTCGCGAAGGCGCTGGGCGCCCCCGCCGGCCTGCACTGGCACGACTGCGAGATCGTCACCGACCCCGACGGCCGGCCCTGGCTGACCGTCTCCGGCACGGTCGCGGCGGTGGCCAAGGAGCGGGGCATCACCCGCTGGCACCTCTCCCTGTCGCACGACGGCGGCATCGCCTCCGCGATGGTCGTCGCGGAGCGGTTGGAAGAGCCCGGAGCGGGCGCGTGAGGCCGGGGAGCGAGCGGGGAGCAGGCGCATGAGGGCGGCCTGGCGGGTGGCGAGCGTCCGCGCGGCGGAGGAGGCGCTCATGGCCACGCTCCCGCCGGGCACGCTGATGCGGCGGGCCGCGACCGGGGTCGCCCGCCGCTGCGGAGAACTGCTGGCCGACCGGTACGGCAGCGGGTACGGCCACTCGGTGCTGCTGCTGGTCGGCCCCGGCAACAACGGCGGCGACGCGCTGTTCGCGGGTGCCGCGCTGGCCCGTCGGGGAGTGACAGTGACGGCGGCGCTGCTGAACCCCGCCCGTACCCACGCCGAGGGGCTGGCCGCGCTGAAATCGGCCGGTGGCCGGGTGTCCGACGCGACGCCGTCCACCGTGGACGTGGTGGTCGACGGGATCCTCGGCATCGGTGGTCGCGGCGGCCTGCGCGAGGACGCGGCGGCGCTCGTGGCGCGGGCGGTACGGGCGTGTGGCGCGGACGGCGCCCGCCCGGCCGTCGTCGCGGTCGACCTGCCGTCGGGGGTCGACCCCGACACCGGTGCGGTCCCCGGCGAGGCGGTCCGCGCCGACGTCACCGTGACGTTCGGCGTACTCAAGCCCGGCCTCCTGGTGGGGGACGGCGCCGTACACAGTGGACTGGTCGAGCTGGTCGACATCGGGCTCGGGCCGTGGCTGCGCGACGACCCCGCGCTGCGGGTACCCGACCTCGACGACGTCGCGGAGTGGTGGCCGCAGCCGGGGCCGGGTGACGACAAGTACACCCGGGGGGTGGTCGGGGTGGCCACCGGCTCGGCGATCTACCCCGGCGCGGCGTTGCTGTCCACCGGAGGTGCCCTCGCGGGGCCGGCCGGCATGGTCCGCTACGCCGGCGCCGCCGTGGACGCGGTCCGGTTCCACTACCCGACCGTCATCCCCACCCCACGGGTGGCCGACGCCGGCCGGGTACAGGCCTGGACCTGCGGCTGCGGTCTGGGTACCGACGAGCGGGCGGCGGGCGAGCTGCGGGCCGTGCTGGCGGCGGAGGTGCCGGTGTGCGTGGACGCCGACGGGCTCACCCTGCTCGCCACCGACCTCTCCGTGGACGAGCTGCGCGAACGGCGGGCGCCGACCGTACTCACCCCGCACGACCGGGAGTTCGCCCGGCTCAACGAGGGCGAGGAGCCCGGCGCCGACCGGGTCGGGTCGGCGCTGCGGCTGGCCGCGCGTACCGGCGCGGTCGTCCTGCTCAAGGGCGACCGCACCATCGTCGCCACCCCGGACGGCCGCGCCTACGTCAACCCGACCGGGACGCCGGCGCTCGCCACCGCCGGCACCGGTGACGTCCTGGCCGGCCTCCTCGGTTCACTGCTGGCGGGCGGCCTGCCGCCGGAGCGGGCGGCGGTCGCGGCGGCGTACGCCCACGGCCTCGCCGGCCGCTACGCCGCCGAGGCCGGTCCGGTGACGGCGTCCGATGTGGTCGGGGCGCTCCGGCCGGTGCTCGGCCGCACCGGGATGTGGCGTACCGGATAGCGCCGTTCATCCGATCGAGGTGGTGTCTGTTGCGTAGATCCGCCTAGCATCTGCCCTTTGCGCCGGGCGCCTGCCCGGCCGGCACCGGGCGCCTGCCCGGCCGGCACCGGGCGCCTGCCCGGTCCATCCGGAACCGAAGGGCATCCATGTTTCGCAAGCTCGCCACAGCCGCGGCGCTGTCCGCCGCGCTCCTGATGCCGCTGGCCGCCTGCGGGTCCAGCACGGCCAAGGCCGCCTGGACGGAGCCGAAGTCGGCCGCGTCGCCGTCGCAGCGGCCCGCCGAGCTGCTCTCCACGGCCGTGGCCGAGACCAGGGCCGTCAACGTCTCGTACCGGCTGGGTGACGACACGGAGGGCATGAGCGGCGTCTACGACGTCAGCAAGAAGACGGGGACCGTCGAGGGCGATGTCAACGGCGAGAAGATGCACCTCGTCGTCACCGCGAACGACATGTACATGAGCGGCCTGAAGGCCCTGAGCGGCAGGACACTGCACCTGGTCGTCGCGAAGCTCCCCGGCGAGCACGGCCTGATCGTCTTCACCGACCCGGTCCTCGGCCTGGCGATGCTCGACGGCGCGGTCACGGTCGCCTCGCCCGGCCCCGGCGTCTTCCAGGGCACCATCGACCTCACCAAGGTGACCGCGGCCACGCCCGGCGGCAAGAAGATGGTCGAGGTGGTGACCAGGGCCGCGGGTGCCAAGGCGAACGCGGTCGAGTTCAACGCGAAGGTCGACGCCCAGGGCTACGTCACGGAGTTCATCGCGAAACTGCCCGGCGCCAACAAGGGCACGGACATGCTGTACAAAATCAGCTTTTCCAACTTCGGGGCGCCGGTGACGGTCGCGGTGCCGAAGACCAAGATCATTGAGGCGCCGGCCGCGTCGTACCGGGCGTAGTCGGCGCCGCCGGGTCAGGTCCGGTGGCAGCGTCCTATGTGGTCGGTGCGCTCCGGCCCGTGCCCGGACGTAGCGGCATGTGGTGCATCCGAACGCGGGCCGTGGGTCGAGGCGGTCTCGGCTACATAGATCGCCTAGCATCTGCCCAGTGTGTCGGGCGCCTGCCCGTCCAACCCCCGGAAACTGAAGGACACCAATGTTTCGCAAGCTCGCTACGGGCGTGGCGCTGTCCGCCGCGCTGCTGATGCCGCTGGCCGCCTGCGGGTCCAGCGCCGACAAGAGCGGCGGGACGGCGAAGCCGGCCGCGTCGCCGTCACCGAAGCCCGCCGAACTGCTCTCCGCCGCCGTGACCAAGACCAAGGCCGTCAACGTCTCGTTCAACCTCGACGGAGGCGACGAGGACACGACCGGTGCGTACGACGTCACCAAGAAGATGGGCACGGTCGACCTCACCAACGCCGGGGAGCAGATGCACCTCGTCGTCGCCGAGAAGGACCTCTACATGCTCGGCGTGAAGGACCTGGGTGGCAAGAACCTGCACATGGTCGTCGCCAAGTTCCCGGCCGAGCACGGCATGTTGATCGTCGCGGACCCGGTCGTCGCCCTGGCGATGCTCGAGGGTGCCGTGACGGTGACCTCGCCCACTCCCAACTCCTACCAGGGCACCATCGATCTCGCCAAGGTGACCGCGGCGACGCCGGGTGGCGCGAAGATGTTGGAAGGGCTGATCAAGGCCGCGGGCGCCAAGGCGAACGCGGTCGAGTTCACCGCGAAGGTCGACGCCCAGGGGTACGTCTCGGAGTTCAACACGAGGTTCCCCGGCGCAGACCAGGGCAAGGACATGCTCTACAACATCACCTTCTCCAACTTCGGCGCGCCGGTGACCGTGACGGTCCCCACCGCCAAGCTCGTCGAGGCGCCCGCAGCCTCGTACCAGCCGTAGTCGGCGGGATTTGTCAGCGGCTGTCGCTACTCTGGTCGGCATGTGGCAGGCGGAGGTACGCGTTGATCTTGATGCGGTCCGGAACAACCTGGCCCTGATCAGGCGCGGCACGGCTGCCGACGTGATGGCGGTGGTCAAGGGCGACGGGTACGGGCACGGCATGGTGCCCGTCGCCCGCGCCGCCATCGAGGCCGGGGCGACCTGGCTCGGCGGATGCACCCTCTGGGAAGCGCTCCAGTTACGGACGGCGGGGATCACCGTGCCGGTCCTCGCCTGGTTACTCGCCCCCGGCCAGCCCCTGCACGACGGGGTGGCCGCCGATGTCGACCTGGCTGCCTCGTCGCAGTCCGGCCTGGCCGAGGTGGTCGCGGCGGCCCGTCGGGTGGGCCGCCCGGCCCGGCTGCACCTCAAGATCGATACCGGCCTGAGCCGCAGCGGCGCGCTGCCCGCGGACTGGGCCTCGCTGGTCGAGTCGGCGGCCAAGGCGCAGGCCGACGGCGCGGTCGAGGTGGTCGGCGTGTGGAGCCACTTCGCCTGCGCCGACGAGCCGGGCCACCCCTCGATCGACGCTCAGTTAGCGAACTTCCACACCGCCCTGGCGGTGGCGGAGCGCTACGGGATCACCCCCCGGGTCCGCCACATCGCCAACTCCGCGGCCATCCTGACCCGCCCGGACGCGCACTTCGACCTCGTCCGCGCCGGCATCGCGATGTACGGGCTGTCCCCGATCCCGGACCGTGACTTCGGGCTACGGCCCGCCATGACCGCGCGGGGCCGCGTCATGATCGCCAAGCGGGTCGCCGCCGGCCAGGGCGTCTCGTACGGCCACACCTACGTCACCCCCACCGAGACCACCCTCGCCGTCGTTCCGTTCGGGTACGCCGACGGCGTGCCCCGCGCGGCGAGCAGCGGCGGGCCGGTCGCCATCGGCGGGCGGGTGCGCCACATCGCCGGCCGGGTCTGCATGGACCAGGTCGTCGTCGACTGCGGCGACGATCCGGTCACCGCCGGGGATCCGGCGGTCCTGTTCGGCCCCGGCGACGACGGCGAGCCGACCGCCGACGACTGGGCGCGGGTGTGCGGCACCATCAACTACGAGATCGTGACGCGGTTCGGCAGCGCCCGGGTGCCGCGACACTACGACGGGGAGCGGGGCACGGTTGGCTAGAGCGAAGACTGCGCGGCGCGCCGGGATCTTCGGAGCGATCGTCGGGGTGGCCGCCGCGGGCATCGCGGCCGGCGTGGCCGCCGAGCGGGCGCTGGTCCGCCGCACGCAACGGCAGGAGGATCCCTTCGCGGACGAGCCCTTCGGCAAGCTGCCCCACGACGACGAGCTGACGGTCGTCACCCCGGACGGGATCGACCTGCACGTGGAGCTACTGAAGTCCGAGACCGGCCCGGACGACCTGACCGTGATCTTCGTGCACGGTTTCTGCCTCGACATGGGCACGTTCCACTTCCAGCGGCGCGGCTTCGAGGGCAGGTACCGGATGGTCTTCTACGACCAGCCGGGGCACGGCCGGTCGGGGCGGCTCAAGGACGGGGAGTACACCCTGGAGGCGCTCGCCGCCGGGCTGGCGTCGGTGATCGAGGTGACCGCGCCCACCGGCCGGATCGTGCTCGTCGGCCACTCGATGGGCGGCATGACGATCATGGCTCTGGCAGAGCAGGCTCCCCGGCTGTTCGCCGAGCGGGTGGCCGGCGTCGTTCTGATCTCCACCTCGGCCGGCAACCTCGACCAGGTGACCTTCGGGCTGCCGGAGGTGGTGGCCAGGTTCCGGCACCCGCTCATGCCGCTGGTCCGCAACGCCGGCAAGATCACTGTGGCGATGGTCGACCGGGCCCGCAGGGCCGGGACCGACCTGGCGTGGCTGCTGACCCGGCGATACGGGTTCGGCACCCAGCGCCCGAGCCCGGCGCTGGTCTCGTACGTGGAGACGATGAACTCGGCGACCTCCGCCGAGGTGATCGCCCGCTACCTGCGTACGCTCTATACGCACGCCCGGCTGCTCGCGCTCGCCGCGTTGCGCGAGGTGCCGGTGCTCGTCGTCTGCGGCGACGTGGACGTGCTCACGCCGCTGGCGCACTCGCAGGAGATCTGCAAGGCGCTGCCCGACGCCGAGATGGTCGTCGTGTCCAACGGCGGGCACGTGGTGTTGCTGGAGCACGCCGACGAGGTCAACGCGGCAATCGGGTCGTTTCTGCAGAGGGTGGCATGACAGTCGCGTTGGCAGGAGTCGAGGACACGCGTGAGTACGGGCAGAGCCTGGCCCGGTTGCTGCGCGCCGGTGACCTCGTGGTGCTGACCGGGCCGCTGGGCGCCGGCAAGACCGTACTGGTGCAGGGAATCGGTGCCGGCCTGGGCGTCCGGGGCGACATCACCTCCCCGACCTTCGTCATCGCCCGGGTGCACCGGGCCGATCCGGCGCGCGGTGGGCGGGTGCCGCTGGTGCACGTCGACGCGTACCGGCTGGGCGCCGTCCCCGACCCGCGCGCCGAGGTCGACGATCTTGACCTGGACGCGACGGTGGACGACGCGGTCACCGTGGTCGAGTGGGGCGAGGGGCTCGTCGAGCAGTTGGTCGACGCGTACCTGGAGGTCCGCATCGACCGCCGGGACGACGAGTCACGGGTGGTGGACCTGGTGGCGCACGGCGGCGACTGGCCGGCCCGGCTGGCCGCCTTCCCGACGGTGGCTGCTCGCTGACTCCACGGTGCGGACTAGGGTTGCTGCGTGCTGGTAGTGGTGCTTGACTCCGCGACCCCCGCCGTCACGGCGGCGGTCGCCGCGGTGCGGCGGGACGACGTCGAGATCCTGACGCTCCGGGTGAGCGTCGACGCGCGCGCCCACGGCGAGCTGCTCGCGCCCGCGATCCAGGGCGTGCTCGCCGATGCCGGCGTCAAGCCGGGCGAACTGGCGGCGGTCGTCGCCGGGCTCGGGCCCGGACCCTTCACCGGACTGCGGGTCGGTCTCGTCACCGCGGCCGCCCTCGGCCACAGCCTGGGCATCCCGACCTACGGCGTCTGCTCGCTCGACGCGCTGGGCTGGGGCCAGCCGGGTACGGTGCTGGCCGCCACCGACGCCCGGCGCAAGGAGCTGTACTGGGCGGTCTACACCGACGGCGAGCGGATCACCGGCCCGGCCGTCGACCGCCCCGACGAGGTCGCGGCCCGCGCGGCGGCGGCCGGCGCGCGGCGCGCGGTCGGGGAGGGCGCCGAGAAGTACGAGCTCGGCCTGGCGGCGGACGGACCGCGCTACCCGGTGCCGGAGGCGCTCGCCGCGCTGGCCGCGGACCGGGTCCGCGACCGGGCACCGGGCGAGCCGCTCACCCCGCTGTACCTTCGCCGCCCCGACGCCACGCTGCCCGGGCAGCAACGGAAGTCCGTACTCCAGTGAAGATCGAGCGGCTGCGCTGGTGGCACATCGACGAGCTGCTACCGATCGAGGCGGACCTGTTCGGCGAGGAGCGCTGGACGGCCAGCATGTTCTGGAACGAGCTGGCCTCGGGCCACCACTACCTCGTCGCGACCGACGGTGACGGGGTCATCGGCTACGCCGGGCTGGCGGTCACGCCACCGGACGAGGCGTGGGTGCAGAACATCGCGGTACGCCGGGACGCGCAGCGCCGGGGCGTTGGCCGGGTCCTGCTGGAGGCGCTGCTCACGCGGGCGCGGGAGCGGGGGGCGCACCGGGTGCTGCTGGAGGTCGCGGTCGACAACGTGGCGGCCCAGAAGCTGTACGCCGACTACGGGTTCGAGCCCGTCGGGGTGCGTAAGGGCTACTACCAGCCGAGCAACACCGACGCATTGGTCATGCTGCGCGAGGAGCCGACATGAAATCCGAACCACTGGTTCTCGGCATCGAGACCTCCTGCGACGAGACCGGGGTCGGGATCGTGCGCGGGCACACGCTGCTCGCCGACGCGATCGCGTCCAGCGTCGACGAGCACGCCCGGTTCGGCGGGGTCGTCCCCGAGGTCGCCAGCCGCGCCCACCTGGAGGCGATGGTGCCGACCATGCAGCGGGCGCTGGACACCGCCGGCGTCACCCTCGCCGACGTGGACGCGATCGCGGTGACCGCCGGGCCCGGCCTGGCCGGCGCGCTGCTGGTCGGGGTCGCGGCCGCCAAGGCGTACGCCGTCGCCGCCGACAAGCCGCTCTACGGCGTCAACCACCTCGCCGCGCACGTCGCCGTCGACACCCTGGAGCACGGTCCGCTGCCCGAGCCGGCGGTCGCGCTGCTGGTCTCCGGCGGCCACTCCAGCCTGCTGCTCGTCGACGACCTGGCCAGTGGCGTCACGCCGTTGGGCAACACCATCGACGACGCGGCGGGGGAGGCGTTCGACAAGGTCGCCCGGCTGCTCGGGCTGCCGTTCCCCGGCGGTCCGCCGATCGACCGGGCGGCCCGGGAGGGCGACCCGGCGAGCATCAGCTTCCCGCGTGGCCTCACCGGTCCCCGGGATCTGGAGCGGCACCGGTTCGACTTCTCGTTCTCCGGGCTGAAGACGGCCGTCGCGCGCTGGGTGGAGGCCCGGCAGCGGGCCGGGGAGCCGGTACCCGTGAACGACGTCGCGGCCAGCTTCCAGGAGGCGGTCTGCGACGTGCTCGCGGCCAAGGCGGTCGATGCCTGCCGCACCTCCGGGGTGGAGACGCTCGTGATCGGCGGCGGGGTGGCGGCCAACTCGCGGCTGCGCGTGGTCGCCGAGCAGCGCGCCGCCAAATACGGGATCACGGTACGGGTACCGAGGCCGAAGCTGTGCACCGACAACGGTGCGATGGTCGCGGCGCTCGGCTCCCACCTCGTCGCGGCCGGTGCCCAGCCGAGCTCGCTGGATCTGCCCGCCGACTCCGCGATGCCGCTGACGGTGGTGACCGGATAATGTCCGGGCGTTCCGGTGACGGGGAGGGGAGCGCGGTGATCGTACGGATGTGGGAGGTACGTGCCCACCCGGAGGGGTTCGACGACCTGCTGTCTTGGGTGTGCGAGGCGGCCGTCCCCGAGTTCGAGGCGCACCCGATGCACGTCGGTACCGAGGTGTTCTCGTCGACCGACGGCCGGATCGTGATGATCTCGAAGTGGCGCAACACGCCGGCGGCGCTACCCGAGCCGCCGGGTCATCTCGTCGCCCGGAAGGCCCACTCCTGGGACTTCACGCCGGTCGACCGCTGAAGAAAGGCGGCTGACGGCTGGCGCGCCGCCTGGTGGCGGCGCGGATCTACCCGTCGTCTGTGGTGCGTATCGTGCTGAGCGGTACGGTCAGGCGGCGGCGGTCTGCCCCACGAGCCGCTTGGCGGCGGCTGCGATGAGAGAGATGAGCAGGGCGCTGACGACCTGCACCGCGATCGCGGAAACTACCTCGGCCATCGGATCTCCTTGGTTAACGCCTTCTGGCAGGTGAAACGTAGGGTCGCCGGGTTAACTCGAGGTGACAGTAGTGGTAGAAGACAGTGACACCACGTGAACTCACGGCAGTGTTTCGCCCGATCAGCCTGCTATGGGCGCCACGGCGGCGCCGGTGAGCCTCACCAGCTCGGCCGGGGCGAGTTCGATCTCCAGCCCGCGGCGGCCGGCTGACACGTACACCGTTTCGTGCTCCAGTGCCGAGGCGTCGACCACGGTGGGCAGCCGCTTGCGCTGACCGAGCGGGCTGATGCCGCCGCGCACGTACCCGGTCGTCCGCTCGGCCAGCGCCGGGTCCGCCATGGCGGCGCGCTTACCGCCGGTGGCGGAGGCGAGCGCCTTGAGGTCCAGCGAGCCGGTCACCGGTACGACCGCGACGGTCAGGTCGCCGTCTACGGTAACCACCAGCGTCTTGAAGCACCGCGCCGGCTCCACGCCGAGAGCAGAGGCGGCCTCCGCGCCATACGATTCGCTACGGGGGTCATGTCGGTACGAGTGCACCTGATGCGCGACCTTCTGCCGGCCGAGCAGTACGGTCGCCGGCGTGCCCTGCCCTGCCACGCAATGCAGGGTACCGGGGTCGGCCGGGCCGGTTGACCGCCCGGGACGGTCGACATCGACGGGATCTTCTATCGTGAGGCCGACGATGGAGGTGTTGGTCATGACGCGGAGCCGCCGGCTGTACGCGTTGGCGCTTTCCTGCGTTGTCGCCGCGACGGCGCTACTCCTGGTCGGGGTGCGGGCCTGGGCGAAGGAGACCGTGCACCGGACCGACTCGCGCTGTAGCCGGCCGGCCGTGATCGCGACCGCTCCCGGCCGGCCGGCGGTCGCGCCGGTGAGCGCGCCCTCCGGTCGACCGGCCTTGGCCCCGGTGGGGCCGGCGATCACCCACCGCCCGGCCGCGACCGGGCAGCGGCCGGAGCCGCGTTCGTGGCGGGCGCACACGCTGCGGGTGGCCGGCTGCGGCGCGTGGCGGGAGGTGCACGACCGGATCCGCCACCACCAGGGCTCACACCGGGGCGCATAGCAGCGCGGTCTGCGCCCCGGCGACGCGGGTGAGCACGACGGTCAGCTCCGCGTCCCCGGACAGCCGCAGGTCGCGGCGCAGCCGTTCGACGTCGACGGCGGAGCCGCGCTTGGCGATCGTGACCGCGCCGACTCCTCGGGTACGCAGCGCCGACCGCAGCCGCTTCAGCGAGAACGGCAGCACCTCCAACACCTCCAGGCACCGCCCGTACGGGGTGGGCAGTGGACTGTCGGCGTAGACGTAGGCGATCTCGGGGTCGGCGAGCGTGCCGTCCACGGTCGCGGCGAACTCCGCGACGAGGTGGGCGCGGACCACGGCGCCGTCCGGGTCGTACAGGTAGCGCCGCACCGGACCGACCGGTGCCCGCTCCTCGCCGCTGCCGGTCAGCTCGTGTACCTCGCCGTCGCGCAGCAGGGTGGCCCGGCGCGGAACCCGGGCCAGCGGACCGCACCAGAACGCGGCCTCGACGACGTCACCCCGTACGGAGACCCACTCGGCCTCCGCGCCGCCCGGTACGAGCGCGTGGTCGATGCCGGGCGCAAGCTTGAGCACCGTGCGCGGTACCCGCTCGGTGAGCCCGATGACGAAGTCCCACGGCGGCGAGAAGGCGGTCGGGTCGAACACCCGCCGGCCGGCGGTGGTACGCCGGGCCGGGTCGCAGAAGACGGCGTCCACGTCGTCCAGCGCGACCTCCTCGGCGGTGCGCGCGGCCACGGTCACCCGCTCGGCCAGCCCCAGCGCGGCCACGTTGGCGGCGGCGACCGCGGCGGTCACCGGGTCGGCGTCGACGGCGAGGACCCGCAGCCCGGCCCGGGCGAACGCGATCGTGTCGGCGCCGATACCGCAGCCGAGGTCGGCGACCGTACGGGCACCGGACGCCGCCAGCCGGGCGGCGCGGCGGGCGGCCACTTCGGAGCGGGTGGCCTGCTCCAGGCCGGCGCGAGTGAAGTACAGGGCCGACGCATCGGCGCCGAACTTGGTGGTGGCCCGGCGCCGCAGCACCGCCTGGGTCAGCGCGGTGGCGGCCAGTTCGGGCGGGATCGACCGGGAGCGCAGCGCCGACGACGCGGCCAGCGGGTCGCGGTCGGCCACCTCCATGGCCGCCCGGAGCGCCTCGGCGCCGTCGGGGGTGAGCAGGGCGGCCAACTGATCGGAGTCCACCGCGCCATTGTGGAGCCGGGCACGGGGGCCGCGCCGCTCGGCCGGTCGCTTGTCGTGTCGTTCGGCTGTTGACGCCGGGCGGTCCGACCGCGATGGTCGGCCGGACCGCCCGGTGCCGTGTCGAGCCCCGGCTCAGGCGTTCTCGTTCTCGCGGGTTTCGACCACGCAGTCCGGACCGGGGTAGAGCAGGTTCTCGTGTCCGTCCGGGAAGCGCACCAGGTACGGCGGAGAGCCGTCCCTGCCTCGCACTTCGATGATTTCCCCGAACCGGTCCCTGTCGCCGACCGTACGCCCGTGGACGTGCAGTCGGTCACCGACGGTTGCCCGCATAAAATCGCCTCCTCGTCTGTGGACGGCTCCCTCCGACGATGTCCTATTCGGGAGCGTGGCGGAAGATGCCCTACCCGGGGTCGGCGTACTTGCACCGGATAACAAAGTCCGTCATCGGCCAGTACTCTCGGTGATGGTTAAGTAACCTCCACGTGGGGACATCCGTCCGGGCAGCGGTTCGTTGGCACTCTCCTTGACGGAGTGCTAGCTCGGGGAATAACCTCCGGTTAGCACTCTCGGTGTGAGGGTGCTAGTTACACAGCTGCTTAGCCCGGGGTTTCCGGCACCCGCGACGACGGAAGCGCCAGGCGGCACGAGACACGAACTCAATACCCCAGGAGGGTATGCCCGTGACTACCGCGACGAAGGTTGCGATCAAGCCGCTCGAGGACCGCATCCTGGTCCAGGCGAATGAGGCCGAGACCACCACGGCGTCGGGCATCGTCATCCCCGACACCGCGAAGGAGAAGCCGCAGGAGGGCACGGTCCTCGCTGTGGGCCCGGGTCGTTTCGACGACAAGGGCAACCGGATCCCGGTCGACGTGAAGGTCGGCGACACGGTGATCTACTCCAAGTACGGAGGCACCGAGGTCAAGTGGGGCGGCGAGGAGTACCTCGTGCTCTCCGCCCGGGACGTCCTCGCTGTCATCGAGAAGTGACGCACTAACACCCGTGGACACCGCCCCGGAGCCGACGCTGACCGCGCACGGCACCGGGGCGGTGGCTCGTGAAGGGAACCCCACATATGGCGAAGATCCTGAGCTTCGCGGACGACGCCCGGCACCAGCTCGAGCACGGCGTCAACGCGCTGGCCGACACGGTCAAGGTCACGCTCGGCCCCAGGGGGCGCAACGTCGTCCTTGAGCAGAAGTTCGGCACACCCACCATCACCAACGACGGCGTGACGATCGCCAAAGAGGTCGAGCTCGCCAACCCGTACCAGAACCTCGGCGCACAGCTGGTCAAGGAGGTCGCCTCCAAGACCAACGACGTCGCGGGTGACGGCACCACCACCGCGACCGTCCTCGCCCAGGCGATGGTCCGCGAGGGCCTGCGCGCCGTGGCCGCCGGGATCAACCCGATCGCTCTCAAGCGGGGTATCGACGCGGCGGCCGGCGCCGTCGGCGAGGCGCTGCGCGGCAAGGCCGCCGAGGTCGCGAGCCGCGACGAGATCGCCCAGGTGGCCACGATCTCCGCGCAGGACCCGACGATCGGCGACCTGATCGCCGAGGCCATGGAGAAGGTCGGCCGTACCGGCGTCATCACGGTCGAGGAGGGCTCGACGCTCGCGACCGAGCTCGAGGTCACCGAGGGCATGCAGTTCGACAAGGGCTACATCTCGCCCTACTTCCAGACCGACCCGGAAGCCGGCGAGGCCGTCCTCGAAGACCCGTACATCCTGATCACGACCCAGAAGATCAGCGCGATCGAGGAGCTGCTGCCGCTGCTGGAGAA
This sequence comes from Planosporangium mesophilum, assembly GCF_016863255.1. Taxonomy (GTDB): domain Bacteria; phylum Actinomycetota; class Actinomycetes; order Mycobacteriales; family Micromonosporaceae; genus Planosporangium; species Planosporangium mesophilum. Next base: position 83,505 of record NZ_BOON01000034.1, on the reverse strand, counting down.
GGTCCTCCAGACCAGCAAGCCGCTGCTGATCATCGCCGAGGATGTCGAGGGTCAGGCGCTGTCGACCCTGGTCGTGAACTCCATCCGCAAGACCCTCAAGGTGGTCGCGGTCAAGGCGCCGGCGTTCGGTGACCGCCGCAAGGCCATGCTGCAGGACATCGCCATCCTCACCGGCGGCGAGCTGGTCGCGCCCGAACTCGGGTACAAGCTCGACTCGATCGGCGTGGAGCAGCTCGGCCAGGCCCGCCGCGTGGTCGTCACCAACAACAACACGACGATCGTGGACGGTGCCGGCAGCGCCGCCGACATCCAGGCGCGGGTCGAGCAGCTCCGCAAGGAGATCGAGGCGAGCGACTCCGACTGGGACCGCGAGAAGCTGAACGAGCGACTCGCGAAGCTCGCCGGCGGCGTCGCGGTCATCAAGGTCGGCGCGGCCACCGAGGTGGAGCTCAAGGAGCGCAAGCACCGCATCGAGGACGCGATCTCCGCGACCAGGGCCGCCGTGGAGGAGGGCATCGTCCCCGGTGGCGGCGCCGCGCTGGTACAGGTCACCGGTGTGCTGGACGGCAACCTCGACCGGACCGGTGACGAGGCGGCCGGCGTGCAGATCGTGCGCCGCGCGCTGGCCGAGCCGCTGCGGTGGATCGCCCAGAACGCCGGCGTCGACGGGTACGTCGTGGTCGAGCGGGTACGCGCCGCGGACTGGGGCCACGGCTTCGACGCCGCGAAGGGCGAGTACGTCGACCTGGTCAAGGCCGGCATCGTCGACCCGGTGAAGGTGACCCGCAGCGCGGTGGCGAACGCCGCCTCGATCGCGGGTCTGCTGCTCACGACCGAGAGCCTCGTGGTGGAGAAGCCCGCCGCGCCCGAGCCGGCGGCGGCCGGGGGCCACGGTCACGGACACCAGCACGGTCCCGGGTTCTGACCGGTCGGTGATTACAGCGGCCGGCCCGCCCCTCGGGGCGGGCCGGCCATGCTCGTCAAAACGCCCGCGTTGCCGGCCGCCCGAACCGGACGGCGCGACCGGCTGGCACCACGTCGACGTGACGGTGACCTGAGCCGTGTCCCGCGTCGACCGTGTCCGGCCCGTCGACCCCGCCCGGCCCGCCGATCCAGGAGGAGTGGCGCCCGACATCGGGCATGTCGGCTACCACTTCTCCTGGATCGACGAGTCGGAGCGAGCTGAAGCGCGCGCCCGGCCGGGCGTCAGCGAGCGACTGCCGGACGGGGTGTGAGCCCCGGCCGCGGCACCGGCAACACCGTCCGCGGCGGTAGCTGCGAGGGCTGACGACCACCGGGCGGCTGACCCCGGCCGGGTACGTGCCGGGGCTGAGCCCGGCCCGGTATCGGCGCGTGTCCGGGCACCGTTCCCCGGCCCGGCGCCTGGTCATGTCCCGGCGCCTGACCACGTCCCGCTGGCTGAGCACGCATCGGGACCTGGTCACGCGACGGCCCGTGACCACGGCTGTTGGCCGGCCGTCGGGCCGGCGGCGGTACCGGTACGACCGGCCGCTGTGCCGGCGGTCGCAGCCCGAGACGGGCCTCCAGTCGGCCTATGTCGACGCGGGCCTGCTGGCGATCGGCCGCGTCCTCCCACCCAGTCGCGAGCAGCCGAAGCCGTTCGGCCTCGGTGAAGCCACCCCAAACGCCGTACGGTTCGCGGGTCGCCAGAGCGTGCGCTGCACACTCGGCGCGTACCGGGCAGCCGCGGCACAACTGCTTCGCGGCAGCCTCCCGGCGTCCCCGGGACGCACCCCTCTCACCGTCGGGGTGGAAGAACTGGGCGCTGTCCCGGCCACGGCACAGTCCCATGCGCTGCCAATCCCATATATCGGCGATGGGACCGGGCAGCCGAGCGACGTTCGTCATGCGCACCCTCCTTCCGTACATGCGGTTGAGATGACTTGCCGAAAACGCGGGTTGCAAACCACCCCGTTGCGTTCTGCTCTCTGCCGCCGTTGTACGGGGCGAGGGGCGATTCCGGGGAAAGCAGAACTGATTTGCCCACATATGTGGTCCCCTCAAAGGAGAGGGGAGAGACGTTGCGTACGGTCCTGGTCTGTGTGAAGACACCTTTGGCCGCCCAAGCGATTGGAGCGTCGGCGTCGAGACTCGGCGTCGGCTCGGCGGTTCGTACCGCTTTGAACGCCACCGAGGCCGTGTCACAGCTCGCCGCGGAGCCCGCGGAGCTTGTGCTGGTCGATACGGCGGTGGCGCGCCCGGACAGCGCCGATTTCACCCGACGGGCGCTGCTGGCCGCGCCGGGCGCGACGATCGTCTTCTTCGGCATCGAGGAGCCGCGCAACGCGGCCGCGGCGATCGCGGCCGGCGCCCGGGGGGTGATCCGGGCCGACCACACCGACGCTGTGACGTTGGTTACGAAGGCGGTGCTGTTGCTGCTGACGCAGCCGTCCGTCAGCCAGCGGCCGACGGCCGCCAACGGGCTGAACGGCGGCCCCGGTAGCCGGCCGGTGGCGATGAACGGCGCCGGGTCGAACGCGGGACCCGGCAGGGGGCTGCCCGGAGCTGACGGGAACGGGGCGGCGATGCCGCTGCGTACCGCGACGGCGGTGCCCCACCAGCGCGGTGACGCGGTGGCCGAGCCACCCCGCCGGCGGGTCGATCTGACCGAGCGTGAGCTGCAGGTGCTGCGCGGCATGGCGGAGGGGAAGAGCAACGCCGAGATCGGCCGGGACCTGTATGTCTCGGAGGACACCGTCAAGACCCACGCACGCCGGCTGTTCCGAAAGTTGGGCGCGCGCGACCGGGCTCATGCCGTCGCCTCGGCGTTCCGCGCCGGCCTGGTGAGCTAACGGGTCCTGACATGCGGGGGCGTTACCCCGCGACGGCTCCCGTTAAACGGCGCGCTCCAGCGGCACCGGCCCGCCGGCGCGCCGTCAACGCTCTATGTCAGCGCTCGCCGTCGTCGGTGGCGTCGGCCAGCGCGTCGTGTACGCCGTCCGCGTAGCCGCGGGCGTACTCCCAGGTGACGTAGTGATCCGGATCGGGGTCGTACGCGGGCTCGTGCACCCTGGGTCGGCCCGAGGTCAGCAGGTGACGAAGGTTGGCGCGCAGCAGGTCCCAGTCGAAGTAGTGCGGCTCGTGGCAGTCCTCGCACTCGATGACGAGCCCCCGGACGCCGATCGGGGTCAGCAGTGCCTGGTAGATCTCCAGATCAGCAAGGTCCTCCAGTACGTCCTGCCGTTCCGCCTCGGTCAACGGCTCGCCGTCTTCGTTCGCGTCGAGGTCGGCACTGGGATCGCCGGGGTCGCCGGCGAACGGGTCGATGGGCTCGTCCTGCACCCTTTCACCGTAGCCCCGAACAAGGCCGCGTGCCGGCCCCCGCACAGGTTCGCTGGATCGGCTTACCCCGCGGAAGCGCAGCCGAGGCGGGCCCAACCGCAACGCGCCGCCAGGACGCCGGTGGCCCGGTGGGTACGATAAATGCACCCGCCTGCCGACCGAGAGCTGGGAAATCACTCCATGGATCTAGACAGCCGTTCGTTGCCGCTCGGGTTGACATTCGATGACGTTCTGCTACTGCCGGCCGAGTCCGACGTCGTGCCGAGCGAGGTCGATACTTCGAGCCGGTTGACCCGAAATGTCCGACTTCACATCCCGCTGGTCTCCAGCGCGATGGACACGGTCACCGAGGCCCGGATGGCGATCGCCATGGCGCGCCAGGGTGGTATCGGTGTGCTGCACCGCAACCTCGCGATCGAGGACCAGGCCCAACAGGTCGACCTCGTGAAGCGCTCCGAGGCGGGCATGGTCACCAACCCGATCACCTGCTCGCCCGAGGACACGATCGGCGACGTGGACGCGCTGTGCGGGCGCTACCGCATCTCCGGCGTACCGGTGACCGACACCGACGGCGCGCTGGTCGGCATCGTCACCAACCGTGACATGCGCTTCGTCACCGACAAGACCGCGCTGGTCCGCGACGTCATGACCAAGATGCCACTGGTCACCGCCCCGGTCGGGGTGGACAAGCCGACCGCTCTCGGGCTGCTCCGCCAGCACAAGGTGGAGAAGCTGCCGATCGTCGACGAGACCGGCACGCTGCGCGGGCTGATCACGGTGAAGGACTTCACCAAGAGCGAGCAGTTCCCGAACGCGACCAAGGACGAGGCGGGCCGGCTGCGGGTCGCCGCGGCCGTCGGCGTCGGCGAGGAGTCGTACAAGCGCGCCCGCACCCTGATCGAGGCCTGCGTCGACGTGCTCATGGTCGACACCGCCCACGGCCACAACCGGCAGGTACTGGAGATGGTCGCCCGCCTCAAGCGGGAGGCGCCCGCCGTCGACATCGTCGGCGGCAACGTCGCGACGTACGCCGGTGCCAAGGCCCTGGCCGAGGCGGGTGCCGACGCGGTGAAGGTCGGCGTCGGGCCGGGCTCGATCTGTACCACCAGGGTGGTCGCCGGTGTCGGTGTTCCGCAGGTCACCGCGATCATGGAGGCCGCCCGGGCCTGCCGCCCGCTCGGCGTACCGGTCATCGGTGACGGCGGGATGCAGTACTCCGGGGACATCGCCAAGGCGATCGTGGCCGGCGCCGACACCGTGATGCTGGGCAGCCTGCTGGCCGGCTGCGAGGAGAGCCCCGGCGACCTGATCTTCATCAACGGCAAGCAGTACAAGTCCTACCGGGGCATGGGCTCGCTCGGCGCGATGCAGTCGCGGGGACAGGCCCGGTCGTACTCCAAGGACCGCTACTTCCAGGACGACGTGCTCTCCGACGACAAGCTCGTACCGGAGGGCATCGAGGGCCAGGTGCCGTACCGTGGCCTGTTGTCGGCCGTCTCCCAGCAGCTCGTGGGTGGTCTGCGGGCCGCCATGGGCTACGTGGGCGCGACCACCATCCCCACCATGCACGAGCGTGGCGAACTCATCCGGATCACCGCGGCGGGACTCAAGGAGAGCCACCCGCACGACATCCAGATGACCGTCGAGGCTCCCAACTACCATTCCCGCTGACATTTCTGCGCATAACTTGGAGTCCACAGTGCGTGACTCGGTCGAGATCGGTCTGGGCAAGACCGCACAGCGGGGGTACCACCTCGACGACATTGCCCTCGTGCCCACCCGGCGTACCCGGGACGTCGACGACGTCTCGACGTCGTGGCAGCTCGACGCGTACCAATTCAAAATCCCGTGCGTGGCGCACCCGTCCGACGCGACGATGAGCCCGGCCACCACGGTCGCGCTCGGCCGCCTCGGCGGCCTCGGCGTGCTCAATGTGGAGGGGCTCTGGTGCCGCTACGAGGACCCGACCCGGGTCCTCGAGGAGCTGGCCGGGCTGAAGGGGGACGAGCCCACGACGCGGCGCCTGCAGGAGGTGTACTCCGCGCCGATCAAGCCGGAGCTGATCGTCGAGCGGGTCAAGCAGATCCGCGACGGCGGCGTGACGGTCGCGGTACGCGTGTCGCCGCAGCACACGCTCGCGCTCGCCCCGGTGATCCTCGACGCCGGCGTGGACATCCTGGTCATCCAGGGCACGCTGGTCTCGGCCGAGCACGTGTCGACTGTCGACGAGCCGCTCAACCTCAAGGAGTTCATCGCCGACCTGGACCTGCCGGTCGTCGTCGGCGGGTGCACCAACTACCAGACCGCGCTGCACCTCATGCGGACCGGCGCGGCGGGGGTCATCGTCGGTATCGGCGGGGACCAGTGGTCCACCACCGACCGGGTGCTCGGCATCCGGGTGCCGATGGCGAGCGCGATCGCCGACGCGGCCGCGGCACGCCGGGACTACCTGGACGAGACCGGCGGCCGGTACGTGCACATCATCGCCGACGGTGACATCACGACCTCCGGTGACATCGCGCGGGCGATCGGCTGCGGTGCCGACGCGGTGATGCTCGGCGAGCCGCTGACCCGCTCGGAGAACGCGCCGGCCGGTGGGGCCTGGTGGGTTTCGGCCGCCAGCCACCCGAAGCTGCCGCGCGGTTCGTTCGGCGGCGCGGAGGAGCCGATGGGGAGCCTGGAGCGGGTGCTGTTCGGTCCGTCCGACGACCCCGAGGGTGTGCTCAACCTGTTCGGCGGCCTGCGCCGGGCGATGGCCAAGTGCGGGTACCGCGACCTCAAGGAGTTCCAGAAGGTCGGCCTGGTCCTCGACCGCTAGATCTGCGGACGAAAGAGGGGGTACCCGCCACGGCGGGTACCCCCTCTCGCGTTTCTCGGGCTACTCGAGGTACCGGTCGGCCTCGCGGCAGGCGGTCTGGACCTCGGCCTGCTTCTTGGTCACGGTCGCCCGGTCGCCCGCTTCTGCGGCCTGTCCCAGCTCGCCCAGCAGGGTGAAGCACTTCGAGATGACGGCCTTCTGGCGCTTCAGCTCGTCGGCCTGGTTCTTCGAGCCGCTCAGGTCCGTCTTGGCCCGGCTCAGCTCGTCGTTGGCCCGCTGGAGGTCGGAGCGGGTCCGGTCCAGCTCGGAGCTCTTGGCGGCCAGCGTCGAGGTCCGCTGGCTGAGCGTCTTCTCGGTCCGGCTCTTCGCGCCGTGCTCGACGGCGAACAGGACCCCCAGGCCGGCGGTGCTCAGGAACAGCACGGCCGACAGCACCGCGAGGATCGGTACCAGCGGGCCGCGCTTGGCCCTGGGCGTGGTGGAGCCGGGCAGCGGCGGGGTGAACGCGGGCCCGGTCGGGTAGGGCTGCTGCCCCCAGGCGGGCGCCGACTGCCCGTACGGGGTACCGGAGACCGGCGGCGCCGAGAACGGCTGGTACAGCGGTGTCTCGGCGGCCGTGGGCTGGTACGTCGGCTCGGCCACCGTGGGCTGGTACAGCGGCGAGTCGGGCGCCGCGGGCTGGGCCGGCACCGCGATCGTCGGCGTGGCCGTGGGTGCCGGCGCGGCCGCGGGCTGAGCCGGCGCGGGCTGGGCAGGGACCCAGCCGTACTGGCCCTGGGTGGCCGGCTGAGCGCCACCCTGTTCGGGGAACGCCACCGTGGCGTCGGCCGTGCTGCCGGGGTTGGGCTGGCGCTCCGCGTCCGGAGTGCCGTCGGGGTGTGTCATTCGTCCTCCAGGATCCCGCCGGGGGTGGTCCACCGGGGTTTGCAGATGAGCGGAGCGGGTGGGGTACGTGCGGCGCGCGTCAGCAGACGGCGAACGTGTCGCAGGCGATGGAGATCGGGATGGCCAGGCCGATGCCCTCGGCCCTGCTCGCCTTCGCCGTGGCGATCCCGACGACCTGCTTCTGCGCGTCGACGACCGGGCCGCCGGAGTTGCCCGGGTTGATCGGCGCAGAGAACTGGATGACCGGACCGTCGGCGGTGGTACGCAGTGCGCTGACCACGCCGGTGGTGACGGTGTCCTCGAGGCCGAGCGGGGCCCCGATCACGACGACGGGCTGCCCGGACGCGATGGTGGCCTTCGACGGCTGCAGCCGCGAGAACTTCTCGGTGGTGTGCAGCAGCGCGATGTCCTTGCCGCCGTCGCCCACCTTGACGATCTTCGCGGAGTACCGCTTGTTGTCGCGCTCGAGCGCCACGTCGCGACCGCCGCTGTTGTAGAGGCTCTCCACCACGTGGAAGTTCGTCAGCAGGTCGGTGCCGCCGCCGGAGGGTTCCCGCCCGATCGCGAACGCCGTACCCGAGGAGTCGCCGGCGATCACCCGGAACACGCTGGGGGAGACCTGCGCCGCGACGGCGGCGGCGTCGAGCGACTTGCCGGCCTGCCGCTCGAGCTCGACGACCCGGCCTTCCAGCCCCCGGATCCGCCCGTTGCTGTTCCCGTCGGCCCGCGTCGTCGACGCGACGGTCCTGTCGAGGCGGTTGTCGAGCCGGATCAGCACGAAGGTCTGGGCGGCGACGACGATCAGCAGCAGGACGATCAGTCCGAACGCGACGATCGCGAGTGGACCGCGACGCGCGGGCGCGGCGGTCGCGGGTACCGCGGCGGCGAATGGCGGCGCGCTCAGCGGCGGCGCGGTGAACGGCGGCGCGCTCAGCGGTGGCGCGGCAGGGTAGGGCCCCGAGGGGTAGCCGGGCGGCGGGTACGCGAGGTGCGGCGCCGACGGACCGGGGCGTTCCGGCGGGGCCGGGTGCGCGCCCGCCGGGGAGGGCGCCGGCGACGGCCCGCCCTCGGCACCAGTCGGGTCGTGTGCTCCCGTCATCCTGCGCATCCCCCCGCGAAAGGCCCGATCCGGGCCGGTGTGCAACAAGCGGCCCTGCCTGCGCCCACGCGCAAAGCGGCGAGCAGGCAGCACGGTACCGGTGTGGCCTGCAGCCCGGCTCACCCATACGGGCCTACTTCGCGGTCCCGGCATCGACCGAAGTGGTGGTATGGGCGGTGCGTGGCATTTGAGGCCGGCCCCGTACCGACCAGGTGTGATCAATCGCACGCGCTCGCGCGGCACCCCGTCGGGAGGACCGACCGTCCCGTATGGACGCCGCCGGACGAGCGCGGCCGACTGTACACCAACGAGTTCATCGATATACCGATCGACCCGAGCCGTCCCGGATCCCACTATCTGGATCTTGGCGGTGACCAGGAAAACTCGGGGTCTTCCATAAAAGTGACTCGTGAGTAACTATGTGGCATGCGTTACGACGTGGTGATTATCGGCTCCGGCTTCGGCGGCAGTGTGTCCGCGTTGAGACTGGTCGAGAAGGGGTACAAGGTCGCCGTGCTGGAGGCCGGCCGCCGCTTCGCCGACGACGAGTTCCCCAAGACGTCGTGGCGTTCGCGCCAGTTCCTGTGGGCCCCGGCGCTGGGCTGCTATGGCATCCAGCGCATCAACCTGCTCCGCGACGTGCTCGTCCTCTCCGGAGCCGGGGTCGGCGGCGGTTCGCTGGTCTACGCCAACACGCTGTACCGGCCGCTGCCGCCGTTCTATCGCGACCCCCAGTGGGCCGGCATCACCGACTGGGAGCGGGAGTTGGCCCCCCACTACGACCAGGCCGAGCGGATGCTCGGGGTGGTCACGTACAACCGCATGACGCGGGCCGACGAGGCGATGAAGCGGGTGGCCGTGCGGATGGGCGTGGAGGACACGTTCCACCCGACCCCCGTCGGCGTCTACTTCGGGCAGCCCGGCGTCGACCCGTACTTCGGCGGCGCCGGACCGGTCCGCAACAGCTGTATCCACTGCGGCGCCTGCATGACCGGCTGCCGGTTCAACGCCAAGAACACGCTGGTCAAGAACTACCTGTACCTGGCCGAGCAGGGCGGTGCCGAGGTGTACCCGCTGACCACGGTCGACGTGGTGCGCCCGGCTGCGCAGGGGGGCTATGTCATCACCACCCACCGCACCGGGCGGTCCTGGAAGCGCCGTACCTTCGAGGCCGACCAGGTGATCTTCGCGGCCGGGGCGCTCGGTACCCAGCGGGTGCTGCACCGCTCGAAGGCGGCCGGTGCGCTGCCGAACCTGTCGCCGCGGGTGGGTGCGCTGACGCGTACCAACTCCGAGGCGATCCTGGGCGCCCGGACGTTCCGGACGGACGCCGACTACACCGACGGCGTCGCGATCACCAGCTCGTTCCACCCCGACGCGAGTACGCACATCGAGCCGGTCCGGTACGGCAAGGGCTCCAACGCGATGGGGCTGCTGCAGACCGTGCTCACCGACGGCGGGCCGCACCGGATGCTGCGCTGGTGGCGGGTGTTCTTCACGCGCCCGATCAAGCACCTACGGGCGCTGTCGGTGCGCAAGTGGTCGGAGAAGACGGTCATCGCGCTGGTCATGCAGTCGCTGGACAACTCGCTGCAGACCCACTACAAGCGGGGCTGGCTGGGGCGCAAGCGGCTGACCACCACGCAGGGCCACGGCGCGCCCAACCCGACCTGGATCCCGGCCGGCAACGAGGCGACGCGACTGCTCGCCGAGGAGATCGACGGCGTGGCCGGCGGCTCCTGGGGCGAGGTGTTCAACATCCCGATGACCGCGCACATCCTGGGCGGTTCGCCGATCGGCGCCGACGCCGAGCACGGGGTGATCGATCCGTACCATCGCGTCTTCGGCCACGATGGGCTGCATGTTGTCGACGGTGCGGCGGTGAGCGCGAACCTCGGCGTGAACCCCTCGCTGACGATCACCGCCCAGGCCGAGCGGGCGATGTCGATGTGGCCCAACAAGGGCGAGGCCGACCCGCGGCCGCCGCTGGGATCGGAGTACCGGCCGGTCGCGCCGGTCGCACCCCGGCAGCCGGCCGTACCGGCGGCCGCACCGGCCGCGCTGCGCTAATCCTCGCGGCCGGCGGACACCCGGCGCTTGCCGTGGGGTCGCGGGGTCCGGGAATCCCAGGGTGTCCAGGAATGCCAGGGTTCGTAACTCGGACGAAATTCGCCCGAAATACCCGATAGTCAGGCTTCAGGGGAGTCCCACCGATCCACCCTGGGGGCACCGGTGGATCCCTATCCCGCCTGGCTCAGTCCGGGCGACAACGCCTGGCAGTTGATCGCCGCCACCCTGGTCGGCCTCATGAGCATCCCGGGTCTGGTGCTCCTGTACGGCGGCCTGGTGCAGCGCAAGTGGGTCGTCAACACGATGCTCATGGCGTTCGCCGGGTTCGCGCTGGTGCTCGTCGCGTGGGTCCTCTACGAGTTCAGCATGGCGTTCGGGCGGCCGCTGCGGCTGGGACCGGGCGTGCTGGGCCACGTCGTGGGCGTACCGCGCCCGATCCTCGACCCCGGGTCGATGCAGGGCAGGGCCCACATCCCTCTGCTCGACGGCGCGATGCCCGACTTCCGGTACCCGAAGTCCACGCTCGCCTACTTCCACTTCGCGTTCGCCGCGATCACCCCGCTGCTGTTCCTGGGGTCGGTGCTGGGCCGGATGAGCTTCCGGGCGTGGCTGGTGTTCGTACCGCTGTGGTCGGGCCTGGTGTACTCGGTCAACGCGTTCCTGCTGTGGGGCGGCGGCTGGTGGGCCCACGCCGGCGCGCTCGACTACAGCGGCGGGTACGTGATCCACCTGGCCGCCGGTACCACCGGCTTCACCGCGGCCGCGGTGATCGGTCCCCGGCTGGCCGGCGACCGGGCCCGACCGCTGCCCAACAACCTGCCCATGGTGGCCGCCGGCGCCGGCATCCTGTGGCTGGGTTGGAACGGCTTCAACGGCGGCGACATGTACTTCGGCGGCGCGAACGCGGCCGCGGCGGTCCTCAACACCAACCTCTCCGCCGCCGTCGCGCTGCTGACCTGGCTGCTGCTGGACATGGCCGCCGGCCCGCAGCGCAAGCCCACCTTCCTGGGCGCGGTCAACGGCATGATCACGGGCCTGGTGGCGATCACCCCGGCCGCGGGCTTCGTCAACGGCTGGGGCGCGCTCGTCACCGGCCTCGTCGCGTCGGTCGTGGTCTGGCTGTCCTGGAACAGGCTCAACCGGCTGGGCCTCTTCCGCCGGGTCGACGACACGCTCGGGGTCTTCCACACCCACGGCGTCGCGGGCCTGACCGGCGGCCTGCTGGTCGGTCTGCTCGCCGACCCCGCGATGGCGGTGTACCTCCGGCCGGACGGGTCGACCGCGGTCGCCGCGGCCGGTGCGCTGTACGGCCACCCCCGCCAGTTGGCGCTGCAGGCGGGCGCCGCGGTGACGGTCATCGCGTGGGACGCGCTGCTGACATTCGCGATTCTCTCGGTACTCGGAAGGGTGATGGCGTTGCGGCTGCCCGACGACGTCCTCGAAAGCGGTGACCTGGGCGTACACGACGAGGAGGCGTACCCGGGCGAGCCGGTCGCGAGCGTGCCGCCGTGGGCCGCGCCGCCCACGGCGATGCCCCCGCCGGCTCCGCCTGCGCCGGCCCAGACAGCCCCGCCGGCCCCGCCCGATCCGGCCCCGCCGGAGCCGGCCCCTCCGGCGCCGCCGCCGCCCGCGAAGCACGCTCCGCCGTGAGAGGTGTGTGCAGGCTCACCGGGCAGGACCGTTTGCGGGGGCCCGCTGAGCCGCCCCGACCGGGGGGAACCCGCCCCGCGGCGGATAGGCTCGGCTCATGAGCACGCCGCCGCCGGTTCTCGTCGTCGACTTCGGAGCCCAGTACGCCCAGTTGATCGCCCGTCGCGTCCGCGAGGCCAACGTCTACTCCGAGTTGGTGCCGCACTCGATGCCGGTGGAGCAGATGATGGCCCGCAAGCCGGCCGCGATCATCCTCTCCGGTGGCCCGTCGAGCGTGTACGAAGAGGGCGCGCCGCAGGTGGACCCGGCCCTGTTCGACACGGGGGTGCCGGTCTTCGGCATCTGCTACGGCTTCCAGGCCATGGCCCGGGCGCTCGGCGGCGAGGTCGCCCACACCGGGCTGCGCGAGTTCGGCGGCACCCCGCTGACGGTCGCGGAGGACGGCGGCGTACTGCTCACCGACCTGCCCGCCGACCAGTCGGTGTGGATGAGCCACGGCGACAGCGTCTCGGCCGCGCCGCCCGGGTTCGCCGTCACGGCCGGGTCGCCCGGCGCCCGGGTCGCGGCGTTCGAGGACACCGAGCGGCGCCTGGCCGGCGTGCAGTTCCACCCGGAGGTCGCGCACACGCCTCACGGCCAGGAGATCCTGCGCCGCTTCCTGACCGGCATCGCGGGGCTCGAGCCGACGTGGACCAACGAGGAGATCATCGACGAGCAGGTCAGGGCGATCCGCAAGCAGGTCGGTGACAAGCAGGTGATCTGCGGGCTCTCCGGCGGGGTCGACTCGGCGGTCGCCGCCGCGCTGGTCCACAAGGCCGTCGGTGACCAGCTCACCTGCGTCTTCGTCGACCACGGCCTGCTGCGGGCGGGCGAGGCCGAGCAGGTCGAGCAGGACTACGTGGCCGCCACCGGCATCAAGCTCAAGGTGGTCGACGCGACCGACCGGTTCCTGGACGCACTCGCCGGGGTCACCGACCCGGAGCAGAAGCGCAAGATCGTCGGGCGCGAGTTCATCCGCGTCTTCGAGCAGGCGGCCCGGGAGGTCGCGGCCGAGCACGACGTCGAGTTCCTGGTACAGGGGACCCTGTACCCGGACGTCGTGGAGTCCGGCGGCGGCACCGGTACGGCCAACATCAAGAGCCACCACAACGTCGGCGGGCTGCCCGAGGACCTGAAGTTCACGCTCATCGAGCCGCTGCGCACCCTGTTCAAGGACGAGGTACGGGCGATCGGCACCGCGCTCGGGCTGCCCGAGGAGATCGTGCAGCGCCACCCGTTCCCGGGCCCCGGCCTGTCGATCCGGATCATCGGTGAGGTCACCCGGGACCGCCTGGAGGTGCTGCGCGCCGCCGACCGGATCGCCCGCGAGGAGCTCACCGCGGCCGGCCTCGACCGCCAGATCTGGCAGGTCCCGGTCGTGCTGCTGGCCGACGTGCGCAGCGTGGGCGTCCAGGGCGACGGCCGCACGTACGGGCACCCGATCGTGCTGCGCCCGGTCTCGAGCGAGGACGCCATGACGGCCGACTGGTCGCGGCTGTCCTACGACGTCCTCGCCCGGATCTCGACGCGGATCACCAATGAGGTGCCGGAGGTCAACCGGGTCGTCCTCGACATCACCAGCAAACCCCCGGGCACCATCGAGTGGGAGTGACCCCACCCGGCCGCGTCAGGCGGCCGGCGGGGCGGTGGGCGCCGGCGGGGTCCAGGCCGCGGGCTGCTGCGGCGGCTCCGGTACGACCAGCCACAGGATCGGGTACGCCAGCAGCGCGGCGCCGCCGGTGAAGAACGCGAGGACCACGAACAGCACCCGGACGATGGACGGGTCCATGTTCGAGTACTCGGCGATGCCGCCGCAGACGCCGGCGACCATCCGGTCGGTACGGGAGCGGTAGAGCTTGCGGTACGTCTCAGTCATGCCTCTACGGTGCCCTGCGACCGGCCCGTCGCGCCTCGGGTGAGCCCCGGATCGTCGACCCTGGCCCCTCCCTGATGCCGCCCCTGAGACGTTCTGTCCAGCGACTGTCAGCAATCCGACAGTGGTCGCCGATAGGTAACATATTTCGGACAGAATTTTCGCCGTGACGCCCGCACTGGAGCCCCTCCGCAAGATCGCGGCCTACGCCTTATGTACCGATTCGTTGGATCGGGTCCTTCTCGTGCGGGCATCGACCCGGTCCGGTACGCCCGGCGCCTGGTCCCTGCCCGGCGGTGCGGTCGACCACGGCGAGCACCCCCTCGACACGGTGGTGCGCGAGACCGCCGCCGAGACCGGCCTGTCGGTCACGGTCACCCGGCTGCGCGACGTGCTCGCCGACATGCGCGCGCTACCCAGCCGCGGCATCGTGCTGCACACCGACCGGCTGCTCTATGAGGTGTCGATCCGGGGCGGCGCGCTGCGCGATCGGGTGGGCCAGCCGACCGACCTGGCGCGCTGGTTCAGCGTGGAGGAGGCCGCCGCGCTGCCGCTGCGCCCGTTCACCGCGATGGCCCTGGACCTGCCGCCGGCCCCGATCGACCTGCGCCCGGACGGGCCGCCGGAGCTGCCCTCGTTCTACGCCGTGCCCGGCCCGGACGGCCTGCACCGGGCCCAGCGCTTCGCCGCGTACGCGGTGGCGACCGACCCGGACGGCCAGGTGCTGCTGACCCGCGTCGCGCCGGGGTACCCGGGCGGCGGCAACTGGCACCTGCCCGGCGGTGGCACCGACTACGGCGAGCAGCCCGGCGTCGCCCTGCTGCGGGAGCTGGTCGAGGAGACCGGCCAGCGTGGTCACCTGGTCGAGCTGCTGGGTGTGGCGAGCCACCGGGACGCCGCGTCGCTCGGCCCGGAGGGGTACCCGATCGACTGGCACGGGGTACGCGCCTTCTACCGGGTACAGGTGCCGGTGCCTACCCCGCCGCGGGTACTGGACGCCGGCGGCTCGACCGACCGGGCCTGCTGGTTCGCCCCCGACGAGCTGGCCGGCCTGCCGTGCACCGAGGTGACCGTCGAGGCGCTGCACCGGGCCGGGCTGGGCGCCGTCGCCGGGTAGTCGGCGCTGTGGCCGGTTCGCGTCGGCGCCACGCCGTCGCCGGGTAGCGTCGGCCGCGTGGGGGAAACGACGCGGGGGCGGCGGGTCGGCGCGTACGGGGTCTGCCTGGACGACGGGCGGATCCTGATGTGCCGGACTCCGGAGGGGGTCCTGCAACTGCCCGGTGGGGCCGTGCGGCAGGGTGAGCACCCGGTCGACGCGGTGACGCGCGCGCTGGCCGAGGAGACCGGGCTGACCGTCGCCGTGACCGGGCTGCGCGAGGCGGTCACCGACGTGGTCCGGGAGCCGGACCGGGAGACGCACAACGACCGGCTGCTCTTCGACGTACGGATCACGGGCGGCGAACTGCCCGGCCGGGTCGAGTGGGTGTCCGCCGAGCAGGCCGAGGCCGTACCGCTGCAGGCGGTCGAGGGCCCGCCTCCGCCACCGCACACGGTGCAGCGGTTCGGGGCGTACGGGCTGGTCACCGATGCCAGCGGGTGGGTCCTGCTGACCCGGATCGCACCGGGATATCCCGGTGCGGGGGAGTGGCACCTGCCCGGGGGAGGCACGGACTTCGGCGAGTCCCCCACCGCCGGACTGCTGCGGGAGCTGGCCGAGGAGGCCGACCAGCGTGGCCGGATCGCCGGGCTGCTGGGCCTGTCGAGCGGCCACAACCCGGCCGCCGTCGGGCCGGAGGGCTACCCGATCGACTGGCACGTCGTACGGGTGCACTATCGAGTCATGGTCGATGACCCGACGCCGCCTCGAGTCACGGAGGGGGCCGGCGGCTCCACGGCGGAGGCCGCCTGGTTTTCGCCGCAGGAGTTGGACGATCTTCGTTTGACACGAACTGCAAAAACGGTCATTAGCGAGCATCTCCGTCAATGACCTGTGACCGGCCCGCGACCGGCCGGGAATAACGACGGCGGTCGCTACGCTGGACCATGGGTAGCGTAGATCGTTACAATCGGTAGTGAAGATTTGTCCTGTTCACCCCTTGTGTGGCGAGAAGCGGAGAAAGTTCCGGCGTCGAGCGTCGCCAATTCCCGCTTCCGTATGCGATGGTGTAGGCCGCAAACCGCACGGGTGGGAACCCCGTTCCTGCAGTGGAGGATTTAGGTGCCGCAAGCCCCCTGGCGTCGGCGTCGCACGATCGACAGCCCGCGGCCCGCAGGCCGCGGATGGGCCGGCAGGCTGCGTCGCAGCGGCTCGCTTGCCCGGCAGGTGCTTCTGGTCGGCCGTCCAGGCCACCGGCGCACCGAGTCGGCGTCGGGCGCGACGACGCTCATCCTGCCGGAGCACCGCGCCGCCGACGGCCGCCGAACCGGCCAGGTCCGCCTGCGTCGCCGGGCGAGGACCGTATCGGTAGCCCCGGCCATCGCGCCGGCCGCTTCCGTCGTCCTGCCGGCCGCTTCCGTCGTCGCGCCGGCCGTCGTCGTGCCGGCGGCTGCCGCGGTTGCGCTGCAGAGCCCGGAGTCGTCGCCGGCGAGCGCGGCCCCGGCCGACGGGCTGGCGATCCCGCTCCTGCCCGGTGACCCGACGCTGGCCCGGCGGATCCGGTTCGTTCTCGTCAACGCCTGCACGGTCGGCAGCCTTGTGCTCGGCATGTCGGCCATCTTCCTGGCCGTCAACGGCGTCAGCGCGAAGTGGGCGGCGCTGTGCCTGATCGCCTGCGTCGCGTTCGACGGCCTCGACGGTGCGCTCGCCCGCAAGCTGGGCGTCTCCAGCCCGTTCGGGGCGCAGATGGACTCCCTGGCCGACATGTGCTCGTTCGGCATCGCGGCGCCGGTCGTCGTGTACGCGTGGCTCGGCGGGTCGGCGCCCGCCTGGCTGGCCGTACCGGCGTGTGCGCTGGTCGCGGTGTGCGCCGCGATCCGGCTGGCCCGGTTCAACGTCTCGCCGAAGGACGGCAGGTTCTTCTGCGGCGTGCCGACGACCATGGTCGCGGCGGTGCTGGCCCTCGGTACGCTCATCGAGCCGGCGATCCCGGCCTCGGTGCGGGTCGGCGTGGTCGCGCTGCTCGCTCTGGCGATGGTCTCCAGCTTCCCGTACGCGAAGCTGGCCCGCCTGCTGCGCCTGCCCCCGTGGCTGCTGGTGCTGCCGGTGGTCAGCGCCCTGATCGACTACCGGTTGACGTTCGCCGGCATCGTGATGGCCTACCTGGTCAGCGGCCCGCTGGTGTGGCTGCGCCAGCGCTCGGCGTAGTTCTGTTCCAAGCCCTGGACCCCTGGGCCGGTCGTAGACCGGCCCAGGGGTTTTGCGTATCAGCGCCAGCGCGCGATCACGGTCACCCCGCCGACGACCCGGTCGGACGGGCCGACCTCCGGCGTGGCCCGGTCGGCGGGCAGGTAGACATCGGTACGCGAGCCGAAGCGGATCAGCCCGAACCGCTCGCCGCGGGCCAGCAGCGACCCGACCGGCGCGCGCTGCACGATGCGGCGGGCGATCAGCCCGGTCCGCTGGGCCACCACGACCTTCCCGTACGCGGTGTCGAGCACCGTGTAGGCGGCGACGTTGTGCTCGGCGGCGGCCTTCATGGCGGCCGCGTACCCGCCGTCCTCGACGAAGTGCTCGAGCACCCGCCCGGCCACCGGTGAACGGTTGACGTGCACGTCCAGTACGGACAGGAAGACCGCGATCCGCAGGAACTCGCCGTCGCCGAAGCGCTCGTCGCGCAGCCGCTCCACCGACAGGACCTTGCCGTCGCTGGCGGCCACGATCGCCTTCGGGTCCTCGGGGGTGTCGCGCTGCGGGTCGCGGAAGAACGCCGCGACCGGCGCCGCAGCCAGCGCGGGCACCATCCACAGCTTGGACTTGGGCCGGGCGGCCTTGGCGAGCGCGGCCAGGCCGAGCGCGATGCCGGCCGCCGCGACGCCGTTGGAGTCGATGTTCATCCCCCGGGTCAGCGACACGCTGGAGGACCGGTACGCCGGCAGCATCCGCTCCACCACCGCCTGGTCGGCCGCGCTGTAGCGGAGCCGGTGCACGCGTACCGGCGGGATGTTGCGCAGCACCAGGTCGTGGCCGACGCCGTACAGCGCCGCCTGCCGCTCGATCTCGTCCGCCGCACCGCTGGGCAGCGTGGTTGCCGGCACGACCAGTGACAGGACGCCGCCCGAGTTCATGGTCTTGACCAGCTCTTCGAGCCGCGTCCGGGTCTCCTCGGCGGTACCGGACAGCGCCTCGGCGAGGATCACCACGTCGGCCGGGTCGGCCTCACCGAGGGACTCGGCGACCCGTACCCGTTCCTCCACCCACCGGCCCTGGCCGGCGAGGTGGGTACGGAGCGCGGTGGCGGCCGTCTGGTCGGCCGCGACGACCGTGAGCCGGTCGTCGGGCAGCAGGGCCTCGATCGCCGCCGCGAGGGCGGCCGAGCCGGCGTCGGCGCCGACCAGCAGCCCTGTCTTGGGGCCGCCGTGGCGGGCCAGTTCGGCGGCGAGCACCCGGGCGGCGCGCGGCCCGACCTGGATCGGGCGCCGCGATCCGCCGGACACGGGAAGTGCTGGGAACTGCGTCAAGGTCGGCTCCTGAAGTAATCACCGACCGATCCGCACCCCGCGACGGGGTGCGGATCGGTGCCTGGTCTCGTCGGCCAGCATATTCGCCTGTTCGGCGGAGCGCCGGGTCTGAGCCGCTCAGCTCACTGTGAAGGACCCTCCTCGTCTCCTCGCGCGTCCTGGTGCGCCTTGCGCCCGGAGTCGGACCGCAACGCCCCGAACAGCCCGAGCACCCCGAAGATGATCAGAGCGGCGGCCAGGAACCAGCCGAGCTGGGGGAGGGCCAGGTCGACGGTACGGCCGAAGAACCACCAGCCGACCGCCGCCAGGAATACGAGGCCGAAGGCGAGCGACAGCCCGTCGGTCCGGTGTGCCTTCATCGTTGTACCTCCAACTTGCCCAGATTGACGGCCGCCGTCAGGTGCAGCTTTCCGCCCCCGGGACCGTCCGCGCCGTTGTCGCTGACCGAGCGGCTGCTGTTGCCCATGCCGCTCCAGTTCTGGCCCAGCACGCTCGCGCTGCCGACGTCGACGATCGCGGTGACGTCCACGTCGACGGCGGGCGGCAGGATGACCACCAGGTTGCCGACGTCGGCGCGGACGTCGACCGCCAGGTCGTGGTCGCGGAAGTCGACGTGCGACAGGTCGAGCGTCGCGTTGCCGGCGTCGGTCCGGTAGGTCTGGGTCACCTCGGACGCGTTCACCGGTGCCCAGGTCACGTCACCGCGAGGGATGCCGACGTGTGAGGCGTTCCAGTGCTCCGCGCCGGTGACGACGACCAGCGCGACCGTCAACGCCAGGCCGGGGAGGATCAGCCAGCGGGCCCGGCCGAGCCAGGCGCCGACGACCAGGCCGAGCCCGACGATCCCGAGCGGGACCGCCACGTAGGCCGCAACCGGGAAGTCACCCTGGCTGATGTCGAGGATCGCCAGTACGCCCAGCGCGAGGCAGACCAGCGACAGGACCACCCGGCCCAGCCGGGAGCGCTCGCGCGGCGGCTTCGGGGGCTTCGGGGGCGGGACGGGCTGGCCCAGCCCCGGGTACTGCGTTGCGGGCGGCGGCGGGTACCCCATCGACTGGGCGTACGGGCTGCTGCTCGCGTACGGGCCGTGCGGGGCGAACGGTGGCCGGTAGCCGCCGGCCGGCGCCTCGGTCGTACCGGACTCGGTGGTGGTACGGGCGAACGGCGCGGTGGGGGCGTCGCCGGCCGGGAACGACGTCGTGGGGAACACCGTCGTCGGCGCGGCCGACGGGCCGCCGGTCGACGGCGCGGCAAACGGCGGGAGCGGTCCGCCGGGCCCCGGTGACGGCGGACCCGCCGGCGGCGGTGGCGTGTTCGCCGGGCGGCCGAAGAGGTTGCTGCCGCGCGACACGAGTACCGCCACGCCGAGGATGACTGCCGCGCCCAGCAGGGAGGTGCGGACGTTGTCCGAGAAGGCGACGAGGAACATGATCACGGCGAGTACCGCGAGGCCCAGGGTCACGGCCGCCGAGGTGCTGGACTGACCGCGGCCGATCAGCGCCTCCGCCGCCGAGGCGGTGTCACCCTCGGCCGGGATGAGCAGCCAGCCGAGCAGGTACACCAGGAGGCCGATGCCGCCGAAGAGCGTCATCACGCCGAGCAGCACCCGCCACAGCACCGGGTCGGTGTTGGTGGCGCGGCCGATCCCGGCGGCCACGCCGGCGAACCAGCGGCCCTGCCGCGGGCGGATCAGGCCGTACTTGGTCGCGAAGGCTCCACCGGTCGGCTGCGGCGGGGGGAAGAAGCTCCCCGACGGCGGCGGGAAGCCGCCGGGGGGCGGCACACTCCCCGGCGGTGGCACGCTGCCAGCTGGCGGCACGCTTTCGGGCCGCTCGGGCTCCGCGCTCCGGGCGGTGCCGGCATCGTCGCTCCCGGCCGCACCGGTCCCGGCCGTTCCTGCCGCGCTCTCGGCGGTGTCCTGGGGCAGCGGCATCGTGTCGTCGGGCAGTCGTACCGTATCGTCCCGCGGCGGCTGCTCTTCGGCGTGCTGCGGCGTCTCGTCGGGGGTCGGATCGGTTGGCCCGTTCCCGGCAGGCTTCTCGGTCATGCCACGATCGTGCCGCCGGCACCGGCTTAGTCACCTCAGGAATCGACCCTGACCTGACCCTGAGTTCACAGGCCAGGGATTGATCCGGTGGTCAGCGGAGGCCACGGCGTGTGACGATCGACAAGCCCCACCCCGTTCATTGAGGATGTCGCCGATGCCCACGCCCGTCGCGGCCCGTCGCCTGTACCGGGTCACCGACCGCCGGGTCGCCGCCGGGGTCGCCGCCGGTATCGCTGCGCACCTCAACGCGTCCGTGACCCTGGTGCGCGTCGCGTTCGTCGTCCTTGCCAGCTTCAGCGGCCTCGGCGCCCTGCTCTACGCGGCCTTCTGGGCGGTGCTGCCGCCTCAGCCCGGTCAGCAGCTGAGCCGGCGCGACCGCCGCCAGGCGATCCCGTTCATCGCGCTCGGGCTGGGCATCCTGCTGGTACAGGCGCTGTCCGGGATGAACGGCGTGAAATCGGTGATCGGCTGGCTGGTCGCGATCGTGGCGGTCGGCGTCGGCATCATCTGGCAGCAGTCCGACCCCAAGCGGCGGGAGCGCTGGACCGCGACCGTGCCGCAGGCACCCTGGCTCGGGGTGGTCCTGGAGGAGGGCGACCGGCGCGGCTTCCTGCTGCGGCTGATCGGTGGCGGCGCGCTGGTGGTCGCCGGCATCGTCGGTACCGTCGCCGTCGTCTCCGGCGCGGAGCTGTCGGCCCTCGGCAACGGCCTGCTGTTCGCGATGCTGGCGCTGGCCGGTGCCGGGCTCGCGCTGGCGCCGCTGCTGTGGCGGATGTTCGGCCAGCTGCGGACCGAGCGCGAGGCCCGCATCCGGGAACAGGAGCGCGCCGAGGTCGCCGCGATGATCCACGACCAGGTGCTGCACACGCTCGCGCTGATCCAGCGCGGGGCCGAAGACCCCAAGAGCGTGCTGCGGCTGGCGCGGGCGCAGGAGCGGACGCTGCGCGGCTGGCTGTACAAGTCGACCGCCTCGCCGGCCGAGCGCTTCGGCGCCGCGCTGGAGGAGGCCGCGGCGGAGGTCGAGGACACGTACTCGATCGCGGTCGAGGTGGTCGTCGTGGGCGACCGGGACGTGGACGACCGGATCCGCGCGCTGGTCGCCGCGGGCCGCGAGGCGATGGTGAACGCCGGCAGGCATGCCAAGGTGTCCTCGGTGTCGTTGTACGCCGAGGTGGAGCCGGAGCAGGCCAGTGTGTTCGTCCGCGACCGCGGGGTCGGCTTCGACCCCGGTGGCGTCGATGAAGACCGGCACGGCGTACGCGGATCGATCATCGGGCGGATGAAGCGGCACGGCGGCCGGGCCGAGATTCGCAGCGAGCCGGGCAGCGGCACCGAGGTACGCCTGTTCATGCCGACTCCCGGATGGAGCCCGGCCGAGGAGAAGGACAAGGTTTCATGAACGAGCAGGAGCAGGCGCGCCTGAAGGTCTTCCTGGTCGACGACCACGCGATGTTCCGGGCCGGGGTCCGGGCGGAGCTCGGCGTCCACGTCGACGTGGTCGGGGAGGCCGGTACGGTCGCCGAGGCCGTCACCCGGATCGTGCAGGCCGAGCCGGACGTGGTCCTGCTCGACGTGCACATGCCCGACGGCGGCGGCCGGGCGGTGCTGGAGGCGATGCGGCGTACCCACCCGCAGATCCGGTTCCTCGCACTGTCCGTCTCCGACGCCGCCGAGGACGTGATAGGGCTGATCCGGGCCGGCGCGCGCGGGTACGTGACGAAGACGATCTCGCCGGAGGAGTTGGCCGCGGCGGTGCGCCGGGTGGCCGACGGCGACGCGGTGTTCAGCCCCCGGCTGGCCGGGTTCGTGCTGGACGCCTTCTCGGCCCGCCCCGAGGCGCAGCTCACCGACCCGGAGCTGGATCAGCTCACGAACCGGGAGCGCGAGGTGTTGCGGCTGCTGGCGCGCGGGTACGCGTACAAGGAGATCGCCAAGGAGCTGTACATCTCGATCAAGACGGTCGAGACGCACGTGTCGAACGTGCTGCGCAAGCTCCAGATGTCCAACCGGTACGAGCTGTCGCGCTGGGCGGCCGACCGTCGCCTGGTGTAACGGGACCCTGGACACCTGGCGGTGTCATGGCCCCGCCGGGTGTCCAGGATCTACGAGGTCCTACTCGGTACGGATGATGGTGAACGCCTCGGCGTAGCGGCCCTCGGGCAGGCCGAGCGACCGCGCCATGGTGGCGTGGCGGTCCCGCAGCATGGCCTCGAACCCGTCGAGGTGGCTGACCTGCGAGGCGTGCGCCCGCAGGGCGGCCACCTTGCGGTCGAACACGTCGGTGATGTCGACGGCGTGGTCCGGGTCGGGGCCGCCCGAGTACCACACCTCGCGCACCGTCCAGGCCTGCAGGTTCTGATCGCGCAGCAGCTCTTCGAAGGCGAACGGGTTGCGCGAGTCCGGGTACACGGCGCAGGTGGTGGCCTCGCCGACCGCCAGGTGGTCCGGGTGGCTCGGCCCGGCGAGCCGCTCCCAACGGCGCAGCGGCGAGCTGGTCAGGATCCGGTCGGGCCGGTACCGGCGGATCGCCGCCGTGATGTCGCGGCGCAGTTGCAGCGACGGGGTGACCGTGCCGTCCGCGTACCCGTCCAGGAACTCCACCTGCTTGACCCCGACGGCGGCCGCGGCGGCGCGCTGCTCGGCCTCGCGCAGTACCGGCATCTTCTCCCGCGGCGTGTCGTCGAAGCCGCCGGCGTCACCGCGGGTGACCAGCAGGTACGCCACGTCCAGGCCCTCTTCTACCCAGCGGGCCACGGTGCCGGCGGAGCCGAAGTCGACGTCGTCGGGGTGGGCGAGAACACACAGCACGCGTTCGACGTCGGGCAGCGGCCGGGCCGATGGGGGAAAGGTCACGGCAACCGATGCTACGTCGGGCGCGGCCCCCGCCGTGTCCGGCGGGCGGCCACAACGATCACGCCAGGTAGCTCAAGTGTCGTTCGGTGCTGCGCAACCGCTACAGCGGTCCCCGGCCGGCGCGGAGGATGAGCAGGGCGAGCTGGACGCCGTCCTCACCGAGGACCGAGCGGAAGCGATCGAGGATCTGCCGCTCGCGGGCGAGGACGAGGCGGGTACCCCCGGAGGCGACGCGGGTCTTGCCGACCTCCTGCGACAGGGCGGCGCGCTCCTGCCACAGCTGGATGATCGCCTCGTCGATCTCGTCGATGCGGGTACGCAGGGACGCGATGTGCGTGTCGGGCGACTCGGTCTCGGGCGCGTCGGCGCTGTCGTTCGTTGCGTCCACGGTGATCGCTGCCATCTCTGTCATCCATTCTCGGTATGGGCTCCGTGCCCGTCCCGGAACGAAAAACGCCCCGGGCTTCGGAACCCGGGGCGTCGGTAGGTCTTGCTCAGGCGCGACCTACGGCTGCCGGATTCCCGGAGCCGTAAAAAAAGTAGTACCGCGCCTGCAAACTCACGATGCCGAGTATGCCACGGCCATATCGGGGCAGGCAGCCCCCTTCCCATGATCCGGAAGGTTCGGGCATTCGGTCACCCGACAGGAGCCTGTCGCGTCGGCTTCGTCGCATCCCCGGCATAGACTCGCCTGGCGATGCATGCCCTCTTTGAGTACCCCCAGGTTCCGGCCCAGCCCGACGTCCCCGCGCGCGGCGCCCACCGGAGCCCCAGCCGTGATCCGAAGCACCTGCTCGACGGGCTCAATGAGCCGCAGCGGGCTGCCGTCACCCATCGGGGCGCGCCCCTGCTCATCGTCGCCGGTGCCGGGTCGGGCAAGACGAGGGTGCTCACCAACCGGATCGCGTACCTGCTCGCGGACGGCGACGT
Source organism: Planosporangium mesophilum (assembly GCF_016863255.1). GTDB lineage: Bacteria > Actinomycetota > Actinomycetes > Mycobacteriales > Micromonosporaceae > Planosporangium > Planosporangium mesophilum. Next base: position 59,321 of record NZ_BOON01000034.1, on the reverse strand, counting down.
GCATCCCGGTGAGATTCTCGCGATCACGTTCACCAACAAGGCCGCCGGCGAGATGAAGGAGCGGGTCGCCGCGCTGGTCGGCGGCCGCGCCCGCCTGATGTGGGTGTCGACGTTCCACTCCGCCTGCGTCCGGATCCTGCGCGCCGAGCACGAGCACGCCGGTCTGAAGAGCACGTTCTCCATCTACGACGCCGACGACTCCCGCCGTCTGATGACGCTGGTCGCCCGCGAGCTCGACCTGGACCCGAAGCGGTTCCCCGCCCGCGGCCTGGCCGCGCAGGTGTCCAACCTCAAGAACGAGCTGATCGACCCGGAGACGGCGGCGGCTCAGGCCGCCGGCCCGCAGCAGCGCACCGTGGCCGAGGCGTACGCGCTGTACCAGCAGCGGCTGGGTGAGGCGCAGGCGCTCGACTTCGACGACCTGATCATGCGGACCGTCGACCTGCTCAAGAAGCACCCGCTGGTGGCCGACGCCTACCGGCGGCGCTTCCGGCACGTCCTCGTCGACGAGTACCAGGACACCAACCATGCGCAGTACGTACTGATCAAAGAGCTTGTGGGGGAGACCGGCGAGCTGTGCGTCGTCGGTGACGCCGACCAGTCGATCTACGCGTTCCGCGGCGCGACCATCCGCAACATCCTGGAGTTCGAGCGCGACTACCCCGACGCGCGGACCATCCTGCTGGAGCAGAACTACCGCTCCACCCAGACCATCCTGTCCGCGGCCAACGCGGTCATCGACCGCAACACCGAGCGCAAGCCGAAGCGGTTGTGGAGCGAGGAGGGCGCGGGCGAGCAGATCGTCGGGTACGTCGCCGACACCGAGCACGCCGAGGCCGACTGGGTGGCGCGCGAGGTCGACCGGCTCTGCGACGACCACGGGTTCCGCCCCGCCGACGTGGCGGTCTTCTACCGCACCAACGCCCAGTCCCGCGTCTTCGAAGAGGTGTTCATCCGGTTCGGGCTGCCCTACAAGGTGGTCGGCGGGGTGCGCTTCTACGAGCGCAAGGAGGTCCGCGACGCGCTGGCGTACCTGCGGGCGGTGGCCAACCCCGACGACACGGTGAACATCAGGCGCATCCTCAACACGCCGCGCCGCGGCATCGGCGAGCGGGCCGAGGCGTGCGTGGAGGCCCTGGCGTCCCGTGAGCGGATCTCGTTCGGCGCCGCGCTGGCCCGCGTCGACGAGGCGATCGGCGTCTCCACGCGGGCGGCCAACTCCATCAAGGACTTCGTCGCGCTGCTCGACTCCGCGCGTGAGCTCGCCGCGACCGCGCCGCCCGAGGAGGTCCTCGAGGCGCTGCTGCAGCGCAGCGGATACCTCACCGAGCTGGAGGAGAGCCTCGACCCGCAGGACGCCGGCCGGGTGGAGAACCTTCAGGAGCTGGTCAGCGTGGCCCGGGAGTACACCGAGCGGGTTGAGACCGCGGCTGCCGCCGCGGACGCGGAGGACGAGGAGGCACGCCCGACCCTCGCGGGCTTCCTGGAGCAGGTGGCCCTCGTCGCGGACGCTGACCAGATCCCGTCCGACGACCCCGACCACCAGGGCGTCGTGACCCTGATGACCCTCCACACCGCCAAGGGGCTGGAGTTCCCGGTCGTCTTCCTCACCGGCCTGGAGGACGGCGTCTTCCCGCACCTGCGCTCGCTCGGTGACAAGAAGGAGCTGGAGGAGGAGCGGCGGTTGGCGTACGTGGGCATCACCCGCGCCCGCAAGCGGCTCTACCTGTCCCGCGCGGTCACCCGCTCGGCGTGGGGCCAGCCGCAGTACAACCCGGCGTCGCGCTTCCTGGAGGAGCTGCCCGAGGACCTGGTGCGCTGGGAGCGCACCGACGCGTCGTACACGAGCTGGTCGGGCGGCGGCGGCGTCGGCGGCCGGGCGTCCGCGCCCACCCGCGAGCGCAACAGCCACTTCGTGGGCGGTACCCCCAAGGCCGCCCAGTTGGCGCAAAAGCTGGGCCTGGACGCCTCGAAGCTGTCGACCGCCAGCGAGCTGGCGAAGGCGGACGTGCCCGCGCTCGTGGCCGGCGACCGGATCAACCACCAGCGGTACGGCATGGGCCGGGTGACCGCGGTCGAGGGCTACGGGGCGCGGGCACAGGCCCAGGTGGACTTCGGCGACCAGGTGATGTGGATCGTGCTGCGGCACGCCCCGATCGAGAAGCTTTGACGTTCTCTCCGCCCTAAAGGACGGAGATTCTCTCCGCGCTGCGTGCGGAACGCGCGGCGCCCGGGTGGATTACCGCTTCCCTGCGCGCCGCCGGCACGAGTGCCGGTCTTACGTGCGCTCCACGGTCGTTTGAGTTGTCCCAGCGTCCCTGGGCCAACACGTTGATGGCCGCGTTGACGTCTCGGTCGTGCTCGGTCCCGCAGGGGCAGGTCCACGACCGGACGTTCAGCGGCTTGGGTCCGTCGAGGCGGCCGCACGCCGAGCACGTCTGTGACGTGGGCGTGAACCGGTCGATCTTTGCGAAGGTGCGCCCGTACCGGGCGGCCTTGTACTCCAACATCCCGACAAACGACGCCCAACCGGCGTCGTGCACGGACTTGGCGAGCCGGGTGCGGCCCAGACCAGCCACGCACAGGTCCTCGACATACACCGCTTGGTTGTCGCGGATGATCGCCGTCGAGAGCTTGTGCTGCCAGTCCCGTCGGGTGTCGGCCACCTTCGCATGCGCGCGGGCGACCTTCACGACGGCCTTCTTGCGGTTGTTGCTACCCCGCTGCTTGCGGGCCAAGTCTTGCTGCAACCGGCGCAGTTTGCGGGCGGCGCGCCGCAGGAACTTCGGCGCCGCGACCTTCGTGCCGTCCGAGAGGACAGCGAAATGGGTCAGCCCCAGGTCGATACCAACCTCGGAGTCGGTCTCGGGTAGCGGTTCGTCGGTGGTCTGCACGACGAACGAGGCGAAGTACCGCCCGGCCGCGTCCCGGATGATCGTCACCGACGACGGGTCCGAGGGGAGTTGCCGGGACCAGCGCACCTCCACGTCGCCGATCTTCGGCAGGCGCAGCCGGCCGTTGTCGAGCGCCACGAACCGGCTGTTCCTGGTGAACCGGATGGTCTGCCGGTTGTCCTTGCGCGACCGGAACCGGGGCGGGGCGACCCTGCGGCCCTTGCGTTTGCCGGTGATCGAGGCGAAGAAGTTGCGGTACGCCACGTTGAGGTCGGCCAATGCCTGCTGTAAGACGACCGAGGAGACCTCGCCCAGCCACGCCCGCTGCGGCGTCGCCTTCGCCGCCGTGATGACCTGCCTGGACAGTTCGGCGTCCGGCACGTACGGCAGGCCGTTGTCCCGCGCGGTCTGTCTCGCGCGCAGCCCGTCGTTGAACACTACCCGGGCACACCCGAACGCCCGCGCCAGCGCCTGCTGCTGGCCCGGCGTCGGGTAGACGCGGAAGTTGTAACGCAACCGCACACCGCAAACCGTGCCACAGGCGTACGACAAGACACTCACGCACCCGGAAGTCCCGACGCCCATCCGCCTTGGCGGCGGATCGGCTTTCCCTGTCCCGCTACGCAGGACAGTCCGCTTCACCCCCGGCCTGAAGGCCGGAGCACTACGGACGATCCCGGTAGCCGTCAGCCCAGCGGGCCGATGACGCCGCCGTTGACCACCTCGACGTGCTCGGCCAGGTCGACGCCGTGCTGGCGCATGAACGGTACGGCGTCGAAGGGCTTGTCGTCACGACGCAGTTCGAAGTGCAGGTGCGGGCCGGTCGAGTAGCCGGTGTTGCCGCTGAGCGCGATGACGTCGCCGGCCCTGACCCGGGCGCCCTCGGCGCACATCAGCCGGGAGGCGTGGCCGTACACGGAGACGACGCCGTCGTCGTGGCGGATCATCACGTTGTTGCCGTAGCCGCCGTTCCAACGGCTCAGGACGACGACGCCCGCGTTCGCCGCGTAGATCGGTGTGCCCGGCGGTACGGCCAGGTCGACGCCCGGGTGCAGGACACCCCACCGGGGCCCGAACAGCGACGAGAGCACGTAGTTGCCCCGTACCGGTAGCTCCCAGAGGTCCTGGCCCGGTTGCTGGCTGACGGCGGTCGACGTCACCCGGTTGTTGTGGCGGCCGGCCCGCTCGGTGGCCGGGTGCGAGGGCGGCGGCGCGACGAGGCCGGCGGTGCCCGGCGGGTTGGTGGCGTCGTACGCGTCGCGCGCGTTCTGGGCCTTCAGCGTCGGCACGGTGGGGCCGGTGCCCAACGCCACCACGCCGGCGCCGACGACGACCGTGGTGACTGCGGCGGTGTATCTGCCCAATGGTGGCGGTGGCACGCGTCGGCGGCCGCGGTAGCGCCCACCCGAGTTCTGGTGATCCACGTACATCCTCCGGCGTCGCAGAAGCGGGACCGGGCCTTGCCGTCGCGTGCCGCACGGCTGCCCGATCCGGTGGTTGTCAACGGGCCAAACGGATGAGAACTCGCGCCAACGTAACCAACCGGGTACGGCTGTACAAGCCGACGCGCGCAAGGCGTGTCAACAGAAATCACCGCTGGTGTGGTGTGGCTCTCATCGGGGCCGACGTGATCCGTGCCGCATTCCGGTCGGCACCCCGCTCGCGGTACGTTTCGCCCGGGGCATTGGCGCCCCGTCGCGCGCGGGGCCACGCAGTGCGACTGAAACCGGAAGGACGCGCCCACGATGAGCTCACGCATTCGGGTTGTTGTTGCCAAACCGGGCCTCGATGGCCACGACCGTGGGGCGAAGGTCGTCGCCCGGGCGCTGCGTGACGCCGGTATGGAGGTCATCTACACCGGCCTGCACCAGACCCCGGAGCAGATCGTCGAGACCGCGATCCAGGAGGACGCCGACGCCGTCGGGCTGTCGGTGCTCTCCGGTGCGCACATGACGCTGTTCCGCAAGTTGATCGAGTTGCTTGGTGAGCGCGGTGCGGACGACATCGTGGTCTTCGGCGGCGGGATCATCCCCGAGGCCGACATCCCCGAGCTGGAGAAGCTGGGCGTCGCGAAGATCTTCACGCCGGGCGCCACCACCCGGTCCATCGTGGACTGGGTACGCGCGAACGTGGCCACGGCGGTCGCGTAGACCGGAAATAAAGGAGGGGCCGGGCGTACCCCTCAGACGCCCGGCCCCTCATGCACGACACCCCGCCGCCACCCCTTGACCGACAGGGCATCGGCCGTCTTCGCCGCCGCTGCTCGGGTAATTTGCCCGATTAGTGCGCCGACATCACACTCAACGAAGTGCCGGCCGGACGGTTACGCCGGGTCGCGGTGTTTTTCGCGCGCCGTCACTCGGCGCGATTCGGCGCATTCGGGGGCAAGTGATCCGCAGGTCGCCGACCACCGCGGCGGTGTGCGATCGAGCACAGGGCGTACCCACCGCGACGACGACTGCACCGCGCTCGCTAGGCTGCGCCGAAGGCGGCCTCACCCGGCCGGCGACTGATCTGGGTCGCGGCGTGGCGTCAGACGCGCCGAGCCAGAACAGTCGAAGAGATCACCAGAAGAGGTAGTTGTGGACCTGTACGAGTACCAGGGGCGCGAGCTGTTCGCCCGGCATGGGCTGCCGGTGCTGGACGGCGACGTCGCTACCACTCCGGATGAGGCCGCAGCCATCGCCGAGCGACTCGGTGTGCGCGCGGTTGTGAAGGCCCAGGTCAAGGTCGGTGGCCGGGGTAAGGCGGGCGGTGTCAAGCTCGCCGAGAACGCCGAGGAGCTGCGCGGGCACGCCGAGCGCATCCTCGGCATGGACATCAAGGGACACACGGTCCACAAGGTCATGGTGACCACCACGGCGGCGATCGAGGAGGAGTACTACTTCTCGTACCTGCTCGACCGCGCCAACCGGACCTTTCTGTGCATCGCCAGCACCGCCGGCGGCATGGAGATCGAGCAGGTCGCCGAGACGGACCCGGAGAAGGTCGTCAAGATGCCGATCGACGCTGTCAAGGGCGTCGACTCCGCGACCGCCCGCGAGATCGTGACGAAGGCCGGCTTCCCGGCCGACGTCGCCGACCAGGTCACCGAGATCGCGGTCAAGCTGTGGCAGGCGTTCGTCGCCGAGGACGCCACGCTGGTGGAGGTCAACCCCCTGGCGAAGGTCTCCGGCGGCAAGGTGCTGCTGCTCGACGCGAAGGTGACGCTCGACGAGAACGCCGGCTTCCGGCACCCCGAGCACGCCGAGTACGAGGACAAGTCCGCGGTCGACCCGCTGGAGCAGGCGGCCAAGGCCAAGAACCTCAACTACGTCAAGCTCGAGGGGCAGGTCGGCATCATCGGTAACGGTGCCGGTCTGGTCATGTCGACCCTCGACGTCGTCGCGTACGCCGGTGAGGAGTTCGGCGGGGTCCGCCCGGCCAACTTCCTCGACATCGGCGGTGGCGCGAGCGCCCAGGTGATGGCGAACGGCCTGGAGATCGTGCTGTCCGACCCGGCCGTGAAGAGCGTCTTCGTCAACGTCTTCGGCGGCATCACCGCCTGCGACGCGGTCGCCAACGGCATCGTGCAGGCGCTGGCGCTGCTGGGCGAGCGCGGCGAGCAGGTGACGAAGCCGCTGGTCGTACGGTTGGACGGCAACAACGCCGAGGAGGGTCGACGCATCCTCGACTCGGCGAACAACCCGCTCATCGAGCGGGTCGACACGATGGACGGCGCGGCAAAGCGAGCGGCCGAACTGGCCGCGGCGGGGAAGTGACCTGAACATGGCTATCTGGCTCACCAAGGACTCCAAGGTCATCGTTCAGGGCATGACCGGCTCCGAGGGCTCCAAGCACACCCGGCGCATGCTCGCCGCGGGCACCAACATCGTCGGCGGTACCAACCCGCGCAAGGCCGGTACGCAGGTCGACTTCGACGGCGCCAAGGTTCCGGTCTTCGCGAACGTGGCCGAGGCCATGGCCGAGACCGGCGCGGACGTGTCCGTGCTGTTCGTGCCGCCGGCCGGCACCAAGGGTGCGGCGCTCGAGGCCATCGACGCCGGTATCGGGCTCGCCGTCGTCATCACCGAGGGCGTCCCGGTGCACGACACCGCCGAGGTCTGGGCGCACGCCTGCGCCACCGGCAACCGGACCCGCATCATCGGCCCGAACTGCCCCGGCATCATCAGCCCCGGTCAGTCCAACGCCGGCATCATCCCGGCCGACATCACCGGCCCCGGCCGGATCGGCCTGGTCAGCAAGTCCGGCACGCTGACCTACCAGATGATGTACGAGCTGCGTGACTTCGGCTTCTCCACCGGTGTGGGCATCGGTGGCGACCCGGTCATCGGCACCACGCACATCGACGCGCTCGCGGCCTTCCAGGACGACCCGGAGACCGAGGCGATCGTGATGATCGGCGAGATCGGCGGCGACGCCGAGGAGCGGGCCGCGGAGTTCATCAAGGCCAACGTGACCAAGCCGGTCGTCGGGTACATCGCCGGCTTCACCGCCCCGCCCGGAAAGACGATGGGGCACGCCGGCGCGATCATCTCCGGCTCGTCGGGTACGGCCGACGCCAAGAAGGTGGCCCTGGAGGCCGCCGGCGTCCGCGTCGGGAAGACCCCGAGCGAGACCGCGCGCCTGATGCGTGAGGTGATGAGCGGGCGCTGAGGCGCTCTCGCGACATCACGAAAGTGTTGAGCGGCCGGTCGGGATGACCGGCCGCTCACGTTTTTGGGAGAGTGGACCCCGATGCCTACCACCCCTGAGGAAGCGACCGACGCGCCGGCGGGGACCGCCCCGCCGGTCGACGGCGTCCGCGGTGCGCCGGCAGCCTCGGCGCCGCGGGGCGCGCCGACGGGTGCGGCGCCCCGGGGACCCGTGCGCGGCCGTCCCGCCAGGCGCGCCCCGCTGGCGCTGGCGGCCTCGGTCACGACGGGATGGGCGGCGCTGGTTTCGCTGGGGCCCGTCCTCATCGTGGCCTCGCTGGCACATCTGGTGTCGGGTGGGGGCGGGTCGTTCGGTCAGGTGCTGAAGGTCGGGCTCGCCGGCTGGCTGCTGGCCCACGGTGTCGTCCTGCATACCGGTGCCGGTCCGGTGGGGCTGGCGCCGCTGGCCGTCACCGTGCTGGCGGTGTGGCGGGTGGCCCGCGCGGGAGTGCACACCACCCGCGCGATCGGCGGCCGCCACCGCGGCTCGCCGCGCCTGGCGGCGTCCGCCGCGGTGGCGGTGGGGGTCGTGTACGGGCTGATCGGCGCCCTCATGGCCACCCTGGCAGACATGCCCGGCCTGGACGTACCGGCGGCATCGGCCGGGTTGACGCTGGGCGTCTTCGGGTTCGTGGCAGCAGCGGTCGGCGCCGCCGTCGAGAGCGGGGCGCGCGCCCGACTGCTCCGGCGCACCCCGATGCCGGTACGCGACGCGATGCGCACGGGCCTGGTCGCGGCGCTGCTGGTACTCGGGGCGGGCGCCGCGGCGGGCGGCATGTCGCTGGCGGTGTCCGGTGGCGCGGCCAGCAGGGTCCTCGCCGCGTACCACACCGGCGTCGCCGGACAGTTGGGCCTCACCCTGCTCTGCGTCCTGTACGGCCCCAACCTCGCGGTGTGGGCCGCGAGCTACCTGATCGGGCCGGGCTTCGCGCTCGGCACCGGAACGGTGGTGAGCGCGGCCCGGGTCTCGCTGGGTACCGTGCCCGCGCTGCCGGTGCTCGCCGCCGTGCCCACCACGCCCGCGTCGGGCTGGGCGGGTCTGCTGCTCGCGGTGCCGCTGGCCGCCGGCATGGCGGCGGGTTGGCTGCTGGCCCGGCGGCGGCTGCGCCCGAAGGGTGCCGTGACGGGTGACCGGGGCGCCGGTGGCGCGGCCGGAACGGAAGAGCCGGAGCGGCCGGCGGTCGGCTGGGCGTCGCTGCTGGCGGGGGCGGCGCTGGCCGGGCCGGTGGCCGGGATCGCGCTCGCCGTCGCCGCGCGCGCGTCGTCCGGGCCGCTCGGCGGCGGCCACCTGGCCGAGATCGGCCCGGATGCGTGGCCGATGGCGGGGGTCGCCGCCGGCCTGGTCGCCGCGGGCTCGGTGGCCGCCGCGTCGGCGACGAAGATGCTGATCGGGGTACGCCGAAAGGGCGCCTGAAACGCGGATGGGGCGCCCGACCGGGCGCCCCATCCGACGTGCTGCCGCTTGCTACTTCCGCATGAACGGACTGTTGCCGGTGGCGAACAGGATGATGTTCACGATCACGCCGAGCGCCGCGATACCGAAGGCGACGTAGGCCAGCGTCGGCTGCTTGCCGGCCTTCTTCGCCTCCAGCAGCGACAGGACGGCGAAGACGATGCCGAGCGGCACGCAGCAGAAGTCGAAGATGATGGCGAGAACGCCCCACAGGGTGGTCTTGTCGTTACCAGCGGGCGCGGCCGCGGGCGGCATGGGAGCCGTCAATGTGTCCTCCTGAAAGATACCCGCGCAACTCCGGGTGCTGCGCGACCTCGATGATCGTGGCCGTCGATCGGGTACCGGTCAAGCATGTTGACGTGACCGGTACCTGATCGTCGCCGCAATTCAGGGGGAGGTCGGGAACTGGTAGAGATTGAAGGCGAAGACCGCGATGACGGACAGGATCGAGAGCACGATGCCGACGGCGCCGCAGATGACCCCCGCGAGGGCCTGTCCGCGGTTGCCCGCCTCGCCCGCGTTCGCCTTCCGAAGGCCGATGATGCCGAGCACGACGGCGGCGATCCCGGCCGCCAGGCTGAGAATCCCGCAGCACAGGACGGCCGGGAGCGAGACGATCCCGAAGATCATGGCGAGCAGGCCCATGGTGTTGTTCTGCTGCTGCGGCGCCCCCATCGGCCCGCCGTAGCTCGGGTACTGCCCGGGCGCGTAACCGGGGTAGGCGCCGCCGGAGGTCGGCTGCCCGTACGGGTCCGGCTGCGGCGGTGGCGGGTACTGCGCCTGGCCGTACGGGTCGGTGCCCGGCGGCGGGTACTGCGGCTGGGCGTACGGGTCCGGCTGCTGCGGCTGCTGCGGCTGCTGCGGCTGCTGCGGTGGCTGCTGCTCGTTCGGGTCCTGGCCGGATCCGGGATAGCCAGGTTGCATGACGATCGCTCCTAGAGTGACGCGGTTCGTGGTCGGGGACGCCGCGAGGGCTCATACCCGCGTGGCGCCCCCGGAAGCGGTCTAGTAGGTGGTGTTGCTCGAGCTGAACGCGCCGAGAACGATGCCCGCGACGCAGCAGATGAGGACCAGGGCATACCAGACGATCCCGATGATGATCGCCAGTTTGGACCACTTCTTGGACTCCGCGGCCGCGTTCTGCGCACCGGCGTAGTCACCCTGCTGGAGAAGCGTGTTGACCTTGGAAGCGTTGATGATCGCGGGGATCGCCAGCGGCCAGAAGAGGAAGATCGACACGATCGACATCGTCATGTTGTTGTCGATGTGCGGTGGCTGCGGCGGACCCTGCGGGGGGTAGCCCGGCTGCATATTTCGCTCCAGGTAAATCGAGATGGTCGAGAATGATCGGCAGCGTACTGGCCGAGGACAACCTTGTGCAGCGCTGCCCGGGGCATATCGGCTACTGGACACTCCGGTTGAGGCGTACAAACGGATATTCGTCGTATCGGGGCCCAAACGTCCTCGGCCCGCCGTCCAGGGGCGTGATCGCGGCGATTAGGGTATGCCGCCGGGAAGAGGTTTCGGGTCGAATCGTCGCGTCGCGGGCGGAAACGCTGCCCGATCCAGCAGCGGTTGGAGCCCCGGCGAAGAATGGGAGCAGTTGTGACCGAACAGCCCACCCGGTTGGCTCGCCTGCTCGTCCTCATTTCCGGCTCGGGTACCAATCTGCGGGAGCTCCTGGAGGCCTGCGCGGACCCGGCGTACGGCGCCGAGGTGGTGGCCGTCGGTGCCGACCGGGACAGCGCCGCCGGCCTCGCCTTCGCCGCCGAGCGGGGCATTCCGACGTTCGTCACCAGCGTCAAGGACTTCGACACCCGGGAGCAGTGGGACGCCGCCCTGACCGAGGCGTCCGCGCGGTACGCCCCCGACCTCGTCGTCTCCGCCGGATTCCTGAAGCTGGTCGGGCCGATGTTCCTCGCCGAGTTCGGCGGGCGGTACGTGAACACGCACAACGCGCTGCTACCGGCCTTCCCGGGCATCCACGGGCCACGCGACGCGCTCGAGTACGGCGTGAAGGTCGCCGGCGCCACGCTGCACTTCGTCGACGCCGGGGTCGACACCGGGCCGATCATCGCCCAGGTCGCGGTGCCGGTACTCGACGACGACACCGAGGAGTCCCTCACCGAGCGGATTAAAGAGGCCGAGCGGCGGCAGTTGGTCACATGTGTGGGCCGTATGGTTCGTGAAGGTTGGACGGTCAACGAAAGAAAGGTCACGATCCCGTGAGTGAAGAGTCGCGCCGCCCCATCCGCCGGGCGCTGGTCAGCGTCTACGACAAGACCGGTCTGGACGAGTTGGCCCGCGCGCTGTCGGACGCGGGAGTCGAGATCGTGTCGACCGGCTCGACGGCCTCCCAGATCGAGAAGGCCGGCGTACGGGTGACCCGCGTCGAGGAGCTGACCGGTTTTCCGGAGTGCCTCGACGGGCGGGTGAAGACCCTGCACCCGCGGGTACACGCCGGGCTGCTGGCCGACCTGCGACTGCCCGCGCACGTCGCCCAGCTCGCCGAGCTCGGGATCGAGCCGTTCGACCTGCTGGTGAGCAACCTGTACCCGTTCCGGGAGACCGTGGCGTCCGGCGCCTCCGTCGACGAGTGCATCGAGCAGATCGACATCGGCGGCCCGGCGATGGTCCGGGCGGCGGCCAAGAACCACGCGAGCGTCGCGGTGGTGACGACCCCGCTGGCGTACCCGGCGGTCGTCGAGGCGCTGGGTACCGGCGGCTTCACCCTGCCGCAGCGCCGGCGGCTCGCGGCCCGCGCGTTCGCCGACATCGCCGAGTACGACGTGGCGGTCGCCCAGTGGACCTCGGCGGTGCTGGACCCGGACGACGGTGATGGCTGGCCGGCCTTCACCGGGATGGCGTTGCGCCGCTCGGCCGTCCTGCGGTACGGCGAGAACCCGCACCAGCCGGCCGCGCTCTACAGCGACCCCGACTCGCCGCCCGGCCTGGCCCAGGCCGAGCAGTTGCACGGCAAGGAGATGTCCTACAACAACTACGTCGACGGCGACGCCGCCTGGCGGGCCGTGCACGACTTCACCGACCCGTGCGTGGCGATCATCAAGCACACCAATCCGTGTGGGATCGCGGTCGGCGCCGACGTCGCCGAGGCGCACCGCAAGGCGCACGCCTGCGACCCGGTCTCCGCGTTCGGCGGCGTGATCGCCACCAACGTGCCGGTGAGCGTGGCCATGGCGGAGCAGGTAGCCGAGATCTTCACCGAGGTGATCGTCGCGCCCTCCTATGAGGACGGCGCGGTCGAGGTGCTCAGCGCCAAGAAGAACCTGCGGATCCTCCGTGCACCGGAATGGGCGCCCTGGCCGGCCGAGTTCCGCCAGGTCAGCGGCGGACTGCTGGTACAGATGGCGGACCGCGTCGACGCGCCCGGCGACGACCCGGCCAACTGGCGGCTGGTCTCGGGGGAGGCCGCCGGCGATGCGACCATGGCCGACCTCGTGTTCGCCTGGCGAGCGGTCCGTTCGGTGAAGTCCAACGCGATCCTGCTCGCGTCCGACCGGGCCGCGGTCGGGGTCGGCATGGGCCAGGTCAACCGGGTCGACTCGGCGCGGCTGGCGGTGGCGCGGGCGGGGGAGCGTGCGGCCGGTTCGGTCGCCGCGAGCGACGCGTTCTTCCCGTTCGCAGACGGCCCGCAGATCCTCATCGAGGCCGGCGTGCGCGCGATCGTGCAGCCCGGCGGCTCGATCCGGGACGAGGAGGTCATCGCCGCCGCGAAGGCGGCCGGCGTGACGATGTACCTGACCGGTACCCGCCACTTCTTCCACTAGGTTCTCGCCCGACCGTGGACCGTTGTGCGACCTGTGGCCCGCACAACGGTCCACGGGCGGGCGGCTAGGGGAGGGAGACCTTCGCCGGGGTACGGCCGCCGAACAGCAGCGCCACGGCGTCGCTGACCGCCTGTACCCCCTCCTCGAGGGTGCGGCCGGGCGGCAGACTGTAGGTCACCACGACCACGTACCGTTCGGCCGGTCCGGCGAAGCCCGCCGTGTGCGTGATCCAGTGCTCGCCGCCCGGATCCGGCTTGACCGCCCAGCCGTCCTTGTTACCCGGCCGTAGCTGGGGTCCCGCCGCCCACACGCCCCAGTGCTGGTTGTCGGCCACCCCGCGCAGCGTGTTGACCAGGTACGCGCGGTCGTCGGCGTGCAGGCGGTTGCCCAGCACGTACGTCATCAGGTGGTCCAGGTCGTCGGCGGTGCAGCGCAGGTTGCGCCAGTACGTCTCCCGCCCGGCCACCACGGCCAGCGAGGTCATGCCGTACCCGGTGCGGAACCGGTCGAGCATCTGTGGCCCGTCGTACCGGTTCCAGAGGCTGTCGGTCGCGTCGTTGGACGACTTCTTGAGCATGTCCGCCATTGCCTGACGGTCGGCGTCGGTCAGCTGGATCTTGCCGGCGCGATGGCGTTCGAGCAGCGTCGTCGCGATCGCCAGCTTGATGGTCGAGCCGGTCCACATCGGGTCGCCCGTCGCGCCGGTACGCCAGACGGCGCCGGTCTGTCGGTCACGCATCACGACGCCCATCCGGCCGGCGCGGTTGCGGACGTGCGCCGCGGTGGCCTCGAACCGGGCCCGCTGCGCGCAGTCCCAGCCGTCGCCGCAGGCGGCCGCGGACGGGCTCGGGGCCGCATCGGCCGCGCCCGCCGGGGCGGTCGGGACCGAGGCGGCCAGCGGGCTGGCCTCCGGCGCCGGCGACCAGTCACCGGTGGGCGTGCTCGTCATCCCGCCACGACCGCAGGCCGCGAGCACGAGCAGCGTGGCGATGGCGAGAACGCAGAGACGGGTACGCATGACGGATGGCACGCTACCGGTTGAGCGCACCCGCCACAGGCCCTGCGGTTGGACATGATCATCACAATTTTCCCGAAGTCGTGGCCTCGGGGGACGTCGTCAACCTGTGAGCCGGATCGTACCGACGGTCCCGGACGTTGGACATCACGTCCGGGGCCGTCGGCTGTGAGATGGGACCGCCCGGGGCGTCGACGCCCAATGAATCCAGTACGCTCGTACTGCTAGCTTTCCGGAGAGGAGCGCCCCAGCCGATGGCGAAGATCAAGGTTGAGAACCCGGTCGTCGAGCTCGACGGCGACGAGATGACCCGGATCATCTGGAAGCAGATCCGCGACCAGCTGATCCTGCCGTACCTCGACGTCAACCTCGAGTACTACGACCTGTCGATCCAGTACCGCGACCAGACCGATGACCAGGTCACGATCGACGCGGCCAACGCGATCAAGCGCCACGGCGTCGGCGTCAAGTGCGCCACCATCACGCCGGACGAGGCGCGCGTGGAGGAGTTCGGCCTCAAGAAGATGTGGCGGTCGCCCAACGGCACGATCCGTAACATCCTCGGCGGCGTCGTGTTCCGCGAGCCGATCATCATGTCCAACGTGCCGCGGCTCGTCCCCGGCTGGACCAAGCCGATCATCATCGGCCGGCACGCGCACGGTGACCAGTACAAGGCAACCGACTTCGTGGCGCCCGGCCCCGGCACGATGACCGTCACCTTCACCCCGGACGACGGCAGCGCCCCCATGGAGTTCGAGGTCGCCAAGTTCCCCGGCGGCGGCGTCGGCATGGCGATGTACAACTACGACGACTCGATCCGCGACTTCGCGCGGGCGTCGTTCCGGTACGGACTGGCCCGCAAGTACCCGGTCTACCTGTCGACGAAGAACACGATCCTCAAGGCCTACGACGGTCGCTTCAAGGACCTGTTCGCCGAGGTGTTCGAGGCGGAGTTCGCCGAGGAGTTCAAGGCCGCCGGCATCACGTACGAGCACCGGCTCATCGACGACATGGTCGCCGCCGCCCTGAAGTGGGAGGGTGGCTTCGTCTGGGCCGCCAAGAACTACGACGGTGACGTGCAGTCCGACACCGTCGCGCAGGGCTTCGGCTCGCTGGGCCTGATGACCTCGGTCCTCATGACCCCCGACGGCCGCACCGTCGAGGCCGAGGCGGCGCACGGCACGGTCACCCGGCACTACCGGCAGTGGCAGAAGGGCGAGAAGACCTCGACCAACCCGATCGCGTCGATCTACGCCTGGACCCGGGGTCTCGCGCACCGCGGCAAGCTGGACGGCACCCCGGCGGTCACCGAGTTCGCCGACACCCTGGAGCAGGTCATCGTCGACACCGTCGAGGGCGGCCAGATGACCAAGGACCTGGCGCTGCTCATCTCGCGTGACGCGCCGTGGCTGACCACCGACGAGTTCATGAACGCGCTCGACGAGAACCTGGCGCGCAGGCTCGGCGCCTAGCGACGGCTGGTGCCTTCTAGGCGCTTCGTCGCTTTTTGAGCGGTATATACATCGGCCGATCTGCTGAGGACTCCCCGGCAGATCGGCCGACGTTTATCGGGCGAACGGTCGCGTCACCGCATAGCCGGATACGTCGTTTAAATCAACGTGGGCGCGATGCAAATCGCGGCCGATACGGATGACTCGGGCAGGTCCCCGCCACGGCGTTCGCGCCACGGTGTGTCCGGGTCGCTCCGCTCTGGTGATCGCCTGCCGTCCCTTCCAGGCGGGGCCCGGTTGAACCGGGCCCCGCCCCATTGTCCCGGACCGTGTCCGCCGGACGGCGTTCCTGGCCGCGGCGGCGCGAGAAGCCGGACGCGGGGAGCCGGCCGCGGAGGGCGCCCGCGAACCTCGGCGTCAGATTCCCCGGCCGCGCTGGTGCAGCACACCCAGGACGTGCTCGACGCGTACCGCGCCGGTGACGGCGGCGAGGGCGATGGCGGCGCGCGGTTCGCGCCAGTTGGAGCGCAGCGCCGCACGCGTCCAGTGCCAGGCGTCGCGCCGGTTCCCGGTCGCGGCGGACCAGCAGGCCAGCTGCCCGTACACCCGGGCGGCGCCGGCCCGGCAGGCCCGGATCTCCGGGTGGCGGTCCAGCATCCAGCGCAGCGACGAGACCTTCGTGGCGTACTCGTACGCGAACTGCGACGTCCGACCCCACAGCACCCGTACCAGCGGCTCGTCCACGTGCACGACCGGCGCCCGCCGGGCAGCCCGCAGCAGCAGGTCCCAGTCCTCGTTCTGGGAGCCCGGCGCGTCCTCGGCCACCGGCCCGATCCCGTCGGGTACGTCCACGAGCGACCGCCGGCGGGCCAGGAACGTCGACGCGTGCAGCATCGCCATCCGCGAGCGCGCCAGGTCGTCCACGCCCACCAGGGACGCGCCGGCCAGTCGGGGGGTGACCCGGCCGCCGTACTCGACCTCGATCGCGCAGGTGGCGAACTCGGCGCCGGGCCGGGCGGTGAGGGCCTCGACCTGCCGGGTCAGCTTGCCCGGCGCCCACACGTCGTCGTCGTCGCAGAAGGCGACCAGGTCGGTGTCGAGCGCCGCGATGCCGGTGTTGCGGGCGCCGGCGAGGCCGGGGGTACGGGAGTTCGCCACCACCTCGACCGCCCGGTCCAACTCGGAAACGGGGGACTGGTCGAACACGACCACGACGCGCAGCGGGCCGGGGTAGTCCTGGGCGAGCACCGCGTCGACGGCGCGCCGCAGGAGCTGGAGCCGGTCGCGGGTCGGAATCACTACGCCGACCGACGGCCAGTCACCGGTCACGACCGGTACCCGTACGCGCCCAGCAGCGGCGCGGTCAGCGCCCCGACCAGCCGGCGCTGGCGGGGGCGCAGTTCGTTGCGCCACGCCTCATCGTGCCGCAGCGGTACGGCGCCGACGGTGAAGCGCATCGGGTTGCCGGCGGCGCTGTGCCGGGAGCGCAGGTCCGCGTGCTCGGTACCGTCCGGATCGCTGCGCAGGAACGACAGATCGAGGGCCTCGGCGTCGAGTCCCGCGTACGAAGCGACCGCCCGGACCGTGCCGCGCGGGTCGGCCAGCAGCTCCTCGTACCGGACCCGCCGCACCGGTACCCCGCAGCGGCCCAGCAGGCCGAAGGCGGTGTTGTGGGCGTTCCAGAGCAGGGCGGAGCGGCCCGGCCGGTAGCGCGTCATCTCGCACGCCCCGTCCGCCTCGGGCCGGCTCACCCGCTTGGTCCAGGAGTACGCCACGCCCCGGCTGTCCCGCACCATGTGCACCACGCGCAGGTCGATGCCGGCCGCCTGGCGCAGGCAGTACGCGAGCGCGGCGTGCTTGGAGGAGTCGACGAGCACCCGGGCGCCGGACATCTCGGCGGCGGCGCGGTACAGGCGCGCGTAGTAGTTGGCGTACTCGACGAGGTCGCAGGTGACGGCGCCGGCCGCCAGTCGCGGGACGTGCCGGGTGCGCTCGACCGATCGGCGCAGCGCGAGGATCCGGTCGACGTCCACGTTGTGCCAGCCGCCGAACGCCTCCTCGCCGACGCCGCGCCAGAAGGTGCAGTCGTGGAACGGCTTGTCGCAGCCACACCGCTCGCCGTCGCGGATGTCGCGGTCCCAGAGGTGTACGACCTCGCCGAGCGGACAGACGCCGGGAAGCTCACCCAGCAGGCGTTCGAGCAGCGTGGTGCCGCTACGACCGAGGCCACCCAGGAAAAGAACGCGTACCACTTGCACCCCTTATCTCGTTCTGTAGGTATAACGACGGGTACGCGGGGTGGAGACGAGATGGACCAACGGGTCGTACTCGACGGCGTCGGGATCGACCGCCGTACCGAGGCCGAGGTCGTCGCGTACGTGCGCGACAGCCTCGATCGGGGCAGCGGCGGGCTGATCGCCACGCCGAACGTCGACATCCTGCGGCTGGCCCGGCGCGACGAGGACCTGCGCCGCCAGCTCGCCACCGCCGAGCTGGTGGTCGCCGACGGGGCGCCCCTGGTCTGGGCGTCCCGGCTGGCCCGCGCGCCGGTACCGGAGCGGGTGGCCGGGGCGAGCCTGGTCTGGTCGATCGCCGCGGGCCTTGCGGCCGACGGCCGGTCGCTGTACCTGCTCGGCGGGGCGCCGTCCTTCTTCGGCCGGCTGGAGGGCTCGCACCGGGCGGCCAAGGCGCTCGTCCGGGCGTACCCGGGGCTGCGCATCGCCGGCCACGCCAGCCCCCGGTACGGGTTCGACCGGGACCCCGCCACGCTCGACGCCGTCTGCCGCGAGCTGGTCGAGGCCAAGCCGGACGTGGTCTACATCGGACTGGGCTGTCCCAGGCAGGAACGGCTGGCCGACCGGCTGCGCGGCGACCTGCCCGGCGCGTGGCTGCTCGGCTGCGGCGGCGCGATCGACTTCCTGGCCGGTGACCGGGCCCGCGCTCCGGAGTGGATGCAGCGCTCCGGTCTGGAGTGGGCACACCGGCTGTCCCGCGAGCCCCGCCGGCTGGCGGAGCGGTACCTGCGCCACGACGCCCCGTACGCGATGGGCCTGCTCGTCCGCGCGGCGGTCCGCCGCCGGTAGCGCCAGGAAGTCCGCCGGTGGCGCTACCGGCGATCGTCCTCCGTCCATCTGTCGCGTATACCGCGAAATCGGGCATCGGCCCGGTGCGACGAACAGACCCGCCCACGCGTGTTCTTCTCGGGGAGGACGGCGGGGGAGGCAGCCATGACCGAGGACTTCGACGGGTTCTACGCCGCGCACGTCCGCGCGCTCACCGCGCAGTTGTACGCCTCGACCGGCGACCTGGCCGAGGCGCAGGACATCGTGCAGGAGGCGTTCTGCCGCGCGTGGTCGCGCTGGCCGCGGCTAGCCGAGTATGAAGACCCGCTGGCCTGGGTGCGACGGGTGTCGTGGAACCTGGCGATGAGCCGGTGGCGCCGGATGCGGACGGCGGCCAGATTCCTCGCCGGCCAGCGGCCCGAGTACGCCGAGGGACCGAGCGTCGACCGGGTCGCGCTGGTCGCGGCGCTGGCCCGGTTACCGGTCGCGCAGCGGCGGGCCTTGATCCTGCACTACCTCGCCGGACTGACCACGGCGGAGTTGGCGCAGGAGTGCGGCGCCGCGGAGAGCACCGTGCGGTCGTGGCTGCACCGCGGTCGTACCACGTTGATGACGCAGCTAGCAGAGGAGGTGTCACGGTGAATCAGGACGATGAACTGGGCCGACTGTTCCACGAGGTGGAGGAGGAGGCCTCGGCCTCGGCCGCACCCGCCGGTGCCGAGGCGGTGCGCGGGACGGTACGCCATCGGCGACGGGTGCGCGCCGCGGCGGCGGGAGTCTTCACGATCGCGCTGCTCGCGGTGGGTGGTACCTGGCTCGGCGTGCGGCTCGCCGGGTCCGGCGGCCCGCCGCCCGCCTCCGTCGGCGCCGGCAACACGGCGTCGGATCCGTCGACGGTGGCCGCGCCGGCCCCGGCCGAAGCCGGGTCGGGCACCCCGGCCACCCCGGGGGCCCCGGCGGCGAGGGCGGAGGACACCGGCTCCGGGCAGCCGCGGCGGTGCCACACCGGTGATCTGGCGGGACAGCTCGACGAGTCCGCGGGCGGGGTGGCCGCCGGCTCGGTCTACCTCGACCTCGGCCTGACCAACCGCGCGTCCCACCCGTGCCGGATCTACGGCTTCCCGGGCATGGCGCTCGTGGACTCGTCCGGCAAGTGGCTGCCCACCAAGGTCAGTCGCGACCAGGCCGAGCCCACGCTCATCACGCTGGCGCCTGGCCAGACCGCGTGGGCGACGATCCACTACGCCCATGTCCCCGCCGACGACGAGGCCTTTCCGTGCCAGCCGGCGGCGGTCGGCCTGGTCGTGACGCCGCCGGACGAGACGACGCAGCTCACCGTCAAGGCGAGTGTGGACGACGTCTGCCAGCACGGCCAGATCGCGACGTCACCGATGAGGACCGAGCGCTCGAAATGAACCGGGTCAGCGACGCGGCGGGTTGAAGTACGGCTCGCGGGCCAGCTCGGTGAAGGCGGCCAGCGCGGGCGGGTCGTCGGAGACCCGGAACTCGTTGGTGGGCGTGCCGTTGCCGTTGTCCGGATCGGACTCGAAGTAGAGCGCGGCCCGGATCTGCGGGTTCGCCTTGAACACTTCGGCGGCGTCGCGCAGCCAGGCGGCCCGCTGGGCCGGGCCCCAGGCTCGCGCGACCCCGAACTCACCAATCATGATCGGCTTGGTCGGGTGCTGCGCCGACCAGCGCAGAAAGGGCGTGAGCAGCTCACCGAGGGGCGCGAACCTGGTCCCGGCGTACACGTCGACGCAGACCCAGTCGACCTGGTCGTCGCCGGGGTAGAACGGCTGCGCGTACCCACCGACGAACCCCTCGTTGGTGGGGCACCACACCCAGGACACGTTGGCGGCGCCCTCGGCCGTGAAGATCGAGCGCACGTGCTTCCACGCGGCGATGTAGTCGGCCGGCGACCACATCGCCGCGGCCATGTTCGGCCGGTCCATCTCCCACCGGAAGCGCAGCAGCAGCGGCTTGCCGTACGCCTTCACGGCCCGCGCGCCGGTACGGATGACCTGGTCGTACTGGCCCGCGGTGATGGCCCGGGTGTCGCCGCCGGCCCAACTGATCATCATGGTCGACCCGCGCTCGGTGAACGTGAGGTCGGAGGAGGTGAGCAGGTCCTGGTCGAAGCGGCGGTACGTGTTGACGATGTCCAGCTTCCGCCCGAGCTGCCGCTCCAGCGTGGACACCGCCGCCACCCGCTCCGGCTGGGTCAACTGTGCCGGGCGTACCCACGCGCCCAGGTACGCACCGGAGGCCGGCGCCGTGACCGGCCCCGACTCGAACGGGCCGGTGGCCGTCGCGATCGCCGCCGGGCTGCCGGTCGGGCTGTCAGGCAGCGGCGGCGGCGCCGGTGGTACCGGTTGCTGCGGCGTGGGCCGGCCGCAGGTGGTCAGGACCATCAGCGCGGTGAAGGCGAGGACCAGCGTCCAGCCGACCACCCCGAAGCGTCTGAGCGTCACCGGTCCTCCTCGCAGATCGCGTCCAGTTGCGTGAGCGCCGCGTCGGGGGCGTACCGGCGGGGCATGCGGCGGGCCACGTACAGGACGTCGGTGCAGACCCCGGCCAGCAGCGGTGACCGCGCGGCCAGGTCGTCCACCCACCGGGCGAGGCGGCGCAGCCGGCGACCGCGGTACGCCCCCGGCGGGAAGATCGCGAAGCCGCGCCGTTCGACGATCTCGAAGCCGTGCCGGGCCAGCAGCGTCCGCACCTGGTCGTGGGACAGCTCGGCGAACCACGGGTCGCCGGCGTGCCGGCCGGCGCCGAGGTGCCGCAGCGAACGCCGGTTGCCGTGGTTCTCGATGACGAGCAGGCCGGACGACGGATCCGGCAGCACCGAGGCGGCGAACTCGACCGCCCGGTCGCGAACCTCGTCCGGCACGTTGAGCAGCAGCCGGAACACCGTCACCAGGGCGGGGGCGCCGGTCGTCGCGGGGCGCGGCAGCGGGCCGTCGGCCTCGATGGCGTGCAGCCTGGCGTACAGGCCGGCCTCGCGGGCACGGGCCAGCATCGCCGGTGACGTGTCGTAGCCGTGCGCCGCCCGTACCGCCCCCTGCAGCAGCTTGATCGCCCGGCCGGTGCCGCAGGCGAAGTCGTGCTGCACCGCCCGCCGGTGCGGGAACCCCCGGCGGGCGAGGTCACGCAGGTACGTCCGCTGCCGGGCGCTGACCGCCGAGGAGTACGTGTCGGGCGCGTACATGACCTCCTCGTACCGCTCGACGGCGGCGTCGTCGAGAAAGACTTCGGCGTAGTCGGTCCTCACGATTTCTCCTTTCCGGGGCCCGGGAACAACAGCCCGAGCGGGCGGCGCAGCGGGTACGCCGCGCCGACGTAGCCGACCGCGCCGGCCACCGTGACGGCGGCGCCGGCCGCGGCGAGGACCGTCGGCCGGTCACCCACCACGATGCGGGTCACAAGCGCGGGTACGCCGAAGCAGGCGACCGCGAGCAGGCCGGCCACCCGGGTACCGGCGCCGAACGGGTGCAGGCGCAGCGCGTACCCGATCTGGGCCAGCGGCAGCAGGTTGTTGGTGAGCACGGCGGCGGCGAGCCCGAGCGCCGCGCCCAGCGCGCCGTACCGGGGGATGAGCGTGACGTCCGCGACGACCGTCACGGCCAGCGCTGCGACGACGTTGCCCAGGTTCCAGCGGGTCCGGCCGGCCATGGCGAGGACCATGTCGACCATGCCGCAGGCGGTGGCGACGAGCATCGTGGCCGCCAGGACGGCGGTGATCGTCGCGGCGCCGGCGTAGTGCCCGCCGAACAGCGCGAGGTAGACCGGCGCGTACCCGGCGACCAGCAGGTACAGCGGCCAGGTGGCGAGCACCAGCCAGCACGTCGCCCGCTGGTAGAGCGTCCGCGCCACCTCGGCGTCCCCGGTCGCCAGGCTCTCGGCCAGCCGGGGCTGTACCGCCTGCGAGATCGCCTGGTTGACGAACTGGCCGGCGATGACGAACCGGCCGGCGACGGTGTACAGCGCCGCCGCCGGCAGCCCGGCGAGCGCGGCGACGAGCACGACGTCGACGCGCTGCAGCGCCAGTTGGGCCACGCCGGCCAGCGCCCGGGGCGCGCTGAACTCCCAGAACGCGCGCGCGGTGAACCCGCCGGGATCCGCCGGCGCCGCGGCGGAGTGGCCGGCGAGCGCCCGCAGCGCCCGGACCCCCAGGGCCAGCGTCGGTACGTAGGGCAGCGCCCACGCCAGCGCGAACGCCTCCGGCGATCCGTGGACCAGCCACAGCGTGCCCAGGCCGGCGAGTTGTAGGGCCGGCCGCAGGATGCGGTCGTACCCGACGGTGGGGCGCATCGACCGGTACCCGCGGGTCGCGGCGAGCACCGCGTCGGACAGCGCCGCCGCCGGCAGCACCGGCGCGAGCACGGCGACCAGGCCGCCGGCCTGCCACAGCGCGGCGCCGGTGAGCACCGAGGCGACCGCGACCGGTACCAGCCCGATCCGCAGGCAGCGGCCGACCAGTTCGGGCGTACCGAGCGCGCGCAGCCGCGCCGGCCAGTACACGAGACTGGTCTGGGTGCCGAGCTTCGCGACACCGGTCGCGACGACGAACACTGCCGTGGCGGTGAAGAAGCCGCCGGCGCCGTGCGCGCCGAGGCCGTGCGCGACCAGCCAGGTCGTACCGAGCCCGGCGGCGCCGGTGAAGGCGCTGCCGGCGAGGTTGGCCAGCCCGCCGCGCGCCACGCCACGCATGGGCCCACCGGGCGCGACGCCGCGCACCGGTCGGGCCCCCGCCTGCGTGGCCGGCGCGGTGACCACTAGCGCCACGACGGATCGCGCCCCAGCCACTGGCGCAGCCGCGCGTCGTACGGCGCGAAGTGCGCAGTCAGCCGCTCCCGCAGCTCGGGGTCCATCGGCTGCCGGCTCCGGGCGTTGTGGCGGTCGAAGAGCGGGTACCCCATCCTCGGCAGGCCGAGGAAGTCGATCACCTCGTCGAACACCGGCTCCGGGTCGGCGAAGAACCGCTCGCTGTCCACCACGAGGATGCGTTCCCGCCCGACTTCGGCCGCCAGCCGGTCCAGGTGGTCGGCGTACGCACCGCGGTCGAGGTACGCGTGGTGCTGGTGGGCGAAGCTGTAGTGGTACGGGTCGGACAGCATCCGCTCCGGTACCCCCTGCAGCCGCGACGCCTCCAGCAGCAGCGCCCGCTCGAACGACGGCTCCCATTCGAACCCGCGCGCCACCTCGTGGGCGTGCTGGGAGGCCGCCCGCTCGACCGGGTCGCGGACCAGGACGATCAGCTTGGCGCCCGGCAGGTCGGCGGCGATCCGGGCGGCGGCGTGCGGGTGGTACAGGTAGTACGGGCTGGACTCGAAGGCCTGCGCCGGCACGCCGACCTCCTCGAAGACCCGGTCGACCTGGCGGTACGACGGGAAGTGCGCCCGGTACCAGTGCGGACCCCGGTCGTAGTTGACGTCGAAGTAGTGCACGCCCTTGTGCAGCACCGGCTTGCACACGGCCGGGTGCTGCGAGAGCGCCCGGTACAGCGAGGTCGTACCGCACCGCTGCCCGCCGCTCAGCAGGAACGACGGGAGCACCCGCCGCTCCGCGGTGAGCCGCCCGTAGGTACGTGATCCGATGTGGACGATCCGCTTGACCGGGGCGGGAACGTTCGACCGCCACGACGTCTTCGGTCTCGCGGCCTGCCGGCCCCGCTGAAGGGACAGGTTTCCGGACTTCATAGTTCCTCCACGCGGGTGAGAAGGGCGGGCAGCAGCCATCTGCCGAGCACGCCGAGCCGGGCTCCGGACTCGGCCTGCCGGTCGGCGACGTACCGGGTGGCCAGGTCGATCAGGTACAGCAGGGCGATCGCCTCGGCGGCGGGCTCCTCCCGGACGCCGAACGGCCGCAACAGCTCGCCGGCGCGTCCGAGCATCGCGTCGACCGCGGCGCGGGCGTCCGTGCCGGCGGCCAGCCGTCGCTGCAGGTCGTGGTGCAGGGCGTCGAAGCCCGCCGGTACGCCCGGAGTGAACCGCTCCCAGTCCCAGACCAGCAGCGTGTCGTCGAGGGTGGCCATGTTCCACGGCGCCCAGTCGCCGTGCCAGGCGCCGAAGTCCAGCCGCAGTTCTCCGGCCGCGTCGAGGACCCGCTCGGCGGCGCCGGCCAACTGCCGGCCGTCGGGGGAGTCGGCGACCGCCTCCAGCCGGGTCCGCAGCCGGCTCGCGTACCCGCTGCCGCGCAGCCCGCTGCGCCGGGTACCGCAGCAGCCGGCCAGCTCCGTCATCGCGGTCACCAGCCGGGGCGCGGTCAGCGGCACCCGCTTGCGCCATGTCGGCAGCGCCTCCAGGACGAGGACCTCGTGGTCGTGCCACTGCCCGGTGTGCAGCACCTTCGGTACGGTGATCGACCGCAGCCCGGCGTGGCCGAGCGTGGTGAGGGCGGCGGCCTCGGCCCGTACCAGGCCGCGGGTCAGCGGGTTCGTGCCGAGCTTGACGAACGCGACGGTGTGGCCCCGGGCGTCGAAGACCTGGAGCACCGGCTTGCGGTTGGCCCGGGCCGGTCCGATGTGGACCGACAGGGCCAGGCCGTCGCCGAGGACCCCGGCGAGATGGGCCGGGAAGCTGTCGGTGCCGGCCTGGACCCGTACCCGGTCGCGCAGCAGCAGCGCCGACGCGCCGGTCCGCAGCGCCGCCACGATTGCGGTACGCCCCAGGCGGCCCGTTCTTGTGGTCGGCTCCGCGTACCGGCGTACGGCCGCGGCGGCGACCCGCCGGCTGTCCGCCGGTACCAGCAGTCGGGGCTTGCGGGCGTTCGGCACCACCAGGTACTCGACGGCCGCCGGACCGCTGTCCGGATAGAGCACCGACAGCACCTCGGCCAGGTACTGCGCCCGCAGTTGCTCGTCGTCGCCGGTCAGCGCGGCCGGGGCGGTGTGCATCGGGCTCATCGGGCGGCCACCTGCCGTACCTCGGCGTTGCGCCACAGCAGGGCGAACGCGCAGAACGTGAACGCCAGCGGGGTGACCAGCGCGTTGTACCAGAGCATCGCGGCGAACGTGCTGACGATCGCGGCGCCGGCGGCCAGGCCGATCGGGGAGGTGTCCGTCCGGAACCGCCACAGGCCGTAGAGCAGGAAGCCCAGGTAGGCCGCGGTGCCGAGCAGGCCGTGTGCGAAGAGCAACTGCCACAGCTGCCCGTTGCCGCCGACGGTGAAGTTGCCGCAGCGCTTGCAGTTCGCGCTCTCGCCGACCGTGATCGAGTTGCGGCCGCCCTGGGTGCTGCGGGTGGAGCCGAACCCGATCAGCGGGGACTCCGACAGCCCCTGGAGCGACCGGTCGGTGAGGTACATCCGTACCCCGTTGGACCTGCCGTTGTTCAGCCGCTGGTCGACGATGCCGCCGAGCGGGGTGAACACCAGCGCGCCGGCCAGCAGCGTCGCGGCCACCCCGACCGCGCAGAGCGCCGCGACGCGGCCGTGGCGGGCCAGCCGCAGCGCCACGTACCCGACGATCACGCCGAGCCCGATCCACAGCCCCCGGTTGAGGGAGTGGACGACCGGCACGACCGCGACCGCCAGGCAGGCCAGCCCGAACAGTCGCCGGCTCCTGCGGCCGGCCAGAGCCCAGACCACGAACCAGACCACGAGCAGGCAGACGTTGTTGCCCCAGGTGTTGGTGTACCCCCACGGCGCGGCGGGGCGCGGCCTCTCGGCGCCGAGCAGGTCCATGACCTGGGCCGACGCGGGGTGCACCAGCGAGCGTACGAACGAGTTCTCCCGCCAGTGGTGCGGCAGCAGCAGTTCGATCGCCGAGTTGAACTCGAACCGTCCGGCGAACACGCCGAGCAGGCCACCGGCGACCGTCACCACGAACAGCCAGGCGAGCAGCCGGACCAGCCTGTGCTGGGGGAGCCGGGCCCGGTCGACGTTGCCGAGGTACACCAGCAGCACGGTCAGGGCGAGGTAGCTGACGAACCGGTACCCGACGCCGACCAGGCGGCCGCCGACCGTACCCGGCACGGTGCCCGCCGGGTTCGCCCCGAGCGCGGCGGTGCTGATCACCACGATCGCGAGGAACAGCAGCCAGAGCCCGAAGCCGGGTGGCAACGTCACCCGCCGCCGCTGCCGCACCAGCAGGTACACCATGGGTACGGCGAGCAGCGGGAAGATCAGTACTCCGAGCCCGAGGGCCCACCAGATCGGGTACGCCGCGAGCAGCGCCGTCACCGGCCAGCTCGGCAGCGCCGTTGCCCTGGTCGGCACAGCGTCGCCGAAGTCGTGGTCCCGCGTGTCCCCGGAGGCCACGACGTCGGGCGCGTCGTGACGATCAAGGGGTCGGTCGTGGACGACGGTCACCGTCCGCCGTCCAGCGGGCCGTCCTCGGTGAAGGCGGCCAGCACGCCGGTCGCGGTGGTCTTCCGGGCCGAGCCGACGGTTTCTTCCTTGCGGGGCTCGGCCGCGCCGGTGAGGTCGGCGAACACGTCGCCGTCGTCGTCCTCGTCCACCTCGATCCGGCGGAAGATGACGGTGGGGGAGTCCAGGACCTGGGTCTTCGCGTCGTCGCCCGCCTCCCGCGGTGCGCTCTCGCCGGTCGCCGCGGGCGGCAGCGGCGCGGGCGACGCGACGACCGGGGGCTCCGGTGCCGTCGCCGGCTCCGGCCGGCCCAGGTACGGCAGGACCACGGCGCCGAGCACCGGCGTACCCACCCGCCGCAACTGCTCGGTCGCGTCGACGACCTGGGCGTGCCGGGTGCGGCGTAGCTCCACGGCGAGGATCGCCGCGTCGGCCAGGCTCGCCAGGCTCTGCGCGTCGGCGCTGGACGCGGTCGACGGCGCCTCGATCACCACGTACTCCGCCTGCTGGCGCAGCGTGGACAGCGCGTCCCGCAGGGACTGCGACTGGAGCAGCCCGTTGGCGCTCGCGGTGCTCCCGGTGGTGATCACCCGCAGCGCCGGGGTGCGCGGCGTGCGCTGGGCGGCCTCGGCCAGCGAGGCGCGGTGGGTCAGCAGGTCCGACAGGCCGGGTACCGGCGCCACGTCGAACAGCCCGGTGACCGGTACGGACTCGCCGACGCTGTCGGGTAGCTGGGCGCTGATCAGTACGGTCTCGCCGCCGGTACGGGCGAACGCGGCCGCCAGGTTCGCCGCGACCAGGGTGGCGGCGGCGCCCCGGCTGGCGCCGGTCACCACGATCGTCCGGGTCCCCTGCGCCGGCAGGCTGGCCAGGACCTCGTTGCGCAGCCGCTGGAAGACGCGGCCCCCGACGCCGAACGGCGCGAACACGTCGTCGAAGTCCGGCTTGACGCCGCTGGGCAGGGTCGCCAGTACCTGCACGTCGGTGCGGCGGCCCAGGTCGGCGGCGCGGCGTACCCGGCGGTCCAGGCGCTCGCGCAGCAGCGCGAACCCGACGCTGAGCAGCAGCCCGACGGCGGCGCCGCTGGCCAGGTTCACGAGCACGTTCGGCTTGCTCGGCCGCGTCGGCAGGTTGGCGTCGCGGATGATCCGGCCGGGGTTGACGGTCGTCGTCGACAGCTGGTTGAGCCGGTTGTTGAGTCCGTTGACCTGGCTGATCAGGGTGTCCCGCTCGCTGACCAGGTTGGGTCGGTTCGGGTTGTCCGCGCGCAGCCCGACGAGCTGCCCGTTCACCCGGGCGAGCTGGCCGCCCAGCTCCCGCAGCTTGCCGTTGACGCTGTTCATCTGGTTGGTCAGTTCGGCGGTTGCGCTCTCCTGCCGGGTGGCCAGGTACGCCTGCCCGAAGGCGTGGGAGGCGGCCTGCGCCTGGCTTGGGGTGCTCGCCGAGTACGTGATGACCAGTACCGACGTGTTCGCCGGGACCGTGACGCTCACAGCGCCCGCGAGCTGGTCGGGCGGGGTCGTGCTCTTCATCAGCTTCGCCGCGTTGGCGGCGACCGGCGTCGAGCTGACCAGTTGGGCCTCGGTGTCGAGGTTGATGTCGCTCCTGGTGCGGCCGCCGGCGACCGTGGTGTCCTGGCCGGTGATCGGCTCGACCAGGACCGAGGTCGCCGACTCGTAGGTCCTGGGCTGGGTCTGGGTGTACCCGTACGCCGCGCCCACCCCGGCGAGCACGGTCAGCGCCGCGACCCATGAGTGGCGCCACACCCGACCCATGAAATCTGACAAATCGGCTGCAACCGGCTGCGTCTGATCCATCGGGCGGGGGCTCCCTCGGCGTGAGTTGTACGGCGGCGGGGCGCGCGCCCCCGGTAGGGCTAACGTGCGTGTCCGCTGTACGTAACTCCGCGCAGCCCGATTCGAGTAGCTCCGAGATCACACTCGGTGTCGGAGCTACCGGATCGGGGGAGGTCAGACGGGCTGGCGGGGGTCGATCCAGCCGTTCGCGCCGAGGTGGCGCAGCACGACGGTGACCGCCTCGCCGATCTTCATGCCCGTGGTGTCGATGACGATGTCCGCGTCGGTCGGCGGCTCGTACGGGTCGTCGATGCCGGTCATCCCGGTGATCTCGCCGGCCCGCGCCTTGGCGTACAGGCCCTTGCGGTCGCGCCGCTCGCACTCCTCCAGCGAGGTGGCGACGTGGACCAGGACGAAGTCGGCCCCGGCCTCGGTGGCGAACCGGCGCGCGGCCGCCCGGGACACCGCGTACGGCGCGATCGGGCAGCACAGGGCGACCCCGCCGTGCCGGGCGGCCTCGGCGGCCACCCAACCGATGCGGCGCACGTTGGTGTCGCGGTCGGCGGCGGAGAAGCCCAGACCCTTGGACAGGTGCCGGCGTACCACGTCGCCGTCGAGCAGCGTGACCGTACGCTCGCCGGTCTCCTTCAGGACGTCCGCGACGCCCCGGGCGATGGTCGACTTGCCCGAGCCGGACAGGCCCGTGAAGAACACGACGAGCCCGCGGTGGCGGCGCGCCGGGCGGGCCCGGGCGAGTTCCTTGGCGACCGCCGGTGGGGTGTGCCACTCGGGCAGGGCGACACCCCGGTCGAGCAGGTCGTCGATCTCCGCCGCGGTCAGCTGCGGCCGTTGGTGGCGCGGCGGGATGTCGTCGCGCGAGCGCCACTGCCCGTCACGCCCGTCGTAGGCCAGTTCGCGCGGCACGAGTACGCGCAGGCCGCCGGACATCATCGAGGTACCGGTGGCGAGCAGGTGGGTGACGCCGTACGCGGCCGCCACCCGCGCCCGCAGCAGCGCGTCGCGGACCTCGTCGCCGTGCGGCACCAGCGGGACGGCGACGATCGTGACCGGGGGCATCCGGTCCCGCGCGGCCAGGATGCAGCGCATCAGCGGCTCGGGGGCGAGCCCGTCGGGGCCGGGCGCGGCGACCGGCACCAGGACGAGCAGGTGGCCGTTGAGGGTACGCGCGGCGTGCGCGATCTGGGCGAGCTGGGGACGGTGCAGCGGCCGGTCGGCGATCACGCCGAGCACCCGGCCGGGCGGCACGAGCTCCCGTACGTCCGCCGGGGTGCGGCGCAGCCGCCGGAACGGGCCGTGGCCGCCGTCGCCGATGCGGCGCACCGTGCCGGCGACGCCGCACATGCCGTCCCGGGTCGCCCAGACCTCGGTGACGTCGACCGCGGCGACCGGGGCGCCCTCGGTGTCGGTGAGCATCAGGACCCGGCGCAGCGGGTTGGTGATGTCGATGTCGCGCAGCAGGTCGGTCGGGACGTCGAGCGTGATCGGCACCGGCCAGGCCCTGCCGTCCGTGAGTCGCCCGGTACGGGCCACGCTGATCAGGTCGGCCCGGCCGAGAAAGCCGGTGAGCGGCGTGTACACCTCGGTGAGCAGCAGCTCGAGGTCGGCCAGCTCGTGCATGCGTGGCGTGTACGCGGGTGCGTCACGCAGCACTCCGTCGGGCAGCACCCACCCGTTGTTCATGTCACCTCACACGCCCTGTGCTCGCGCGGAAAAACCAAGCCACAGTCTGTCAGCCTGCTGGCCCGTGGTCGAGGGCGCCCGGAGTGCTGCCCGTTTTGCCCCGCTCCTGCTGTGCCGCCTCAGCCCGTGTTGCGCATCCC
Source organism: Planosporangium mesophilum (assembly GCF_016863255.1). Lineage (GTDB taxonomy): Bacteria > Actinomycetota > Actinomycetes > Mycobacteriales > Micromonosporaceae > Planosporangium > Planosporangium mesophilum. The sequence goes on along the minus strand of NZ_BOON01000034.1, from coordinate 29,020 downwards.
GGCGGCGATGCCGTTGACCGTCGTCAACAGTGCGCGCTGGAGCGCCTGATCGGTCGGCTCCCGGCGGGCCCCGGCGGCCCGGTGCCGGGCCAGCAGCGACACCTGGAGGTGGTGCAGCGGCTGCAGGTAGGTCTCGCGTACCCCCAGCGTGCGCCCCAGTACCGACTGCTTCTCCAGCAGCTCCGACTCGCCCGTCACGGCGAGCACCTCGGCGACGGTCCGGTCGTACTCCTCGCGGATCTGGTCGAAGATTCCCCGCAGCGGCTCCGGTACCAGCGAGTCCACGTACCGCGACGCGATCTCCAGGTCCGTCTTGGCGAGCATCATCTCCACGTTGGACAGGAACGTGCGGAAGAAGTGCCAGTTGGCGTGCATGTCGGCGATCACGTCGGACAGGCCCGCCTCGCGCGCGGCGGCCAGGCCGGTGCCGACGCCGTACCAGCCGGGCACGATCTGGCGCGACTGGGTCCAGCCGAAGACCCACGGGATCGCCCGCAGCCCCTCCAGGCCCGCACCGGAGTCGGGGCGCTTGGACGGGCGCGAGCCGATGTTCAGCGCGCCCAGCAGCTCGCTCGGGGTGGAGGCCCAGAAGTACGCCGGCAGGTCGGGCTGCTCCACGAGGCGCCGGTACGCCGTGAACGCCGCGTCCGAGACGGTCGTCATCGTCGAGTCCCACTTCGCGAGCGCCTCGGCGGGCTGGCGGGGCTCGGTGTGCAGCAGCGCGCTCTGCAGCACCGCGGCCAGGGTCAGCTCCAGGTTCTCCCGGGCCAGCGCCGGCAGCGTGTACTTGTCCGAGATGACCTCGCCCTGCTCGGTCACCTTGATCGCGCCGTCGAGCGTGCCGTACGGCTGGGCCAGGATCGCCTCGTGGGTGGGGCCGCCGCCGCGGCCGACGGTGCCGCCCCGGCCGTGGAAGAGCCGCAGCCGTACCCCGTGTCTGGCCGCGACGTCGCGCAGGGCGCGCTGGGCCCGGTGGATCGACCACTGCGAGGTGGTGATCCCGGCCTCCTTGTTGGAGTCCGAGTAGCCGAGCATGACCTCCTGCACGTCGCCTCGGGCGCGGACCACGGAACGGTACGTGGGTAGCGACAGCAGCGCGTCCAGCAGCGGACCGGCGGCGTCCAGCTCCCCGGTCGTCTCCAGCAGCGGTACGAACCCGATCCGGGCCCGGACCGGGTCGTCGGTCAGGTCCACCAGGCCGGCCTCGCGGGCCAGGATCACCGGCGCGAGCAGGTCGTCGATGCCCTTGGTCATGGAGACGATGTACGACTCGACGACGCCCGGCCCGAACCGGTCCTGCGCCTGGCGGATCGCGGTGAACACCCCGAACGTCTTGCGCGCCGGGTCCGACAGCGGCGTCTGTACGCCGGAGAGCGGACGGCGCGAGGTCATCTCAGCCACCAGCAGCGCGGTCCGCTCGCCGCGGTCGAGCGAGGAGTACTCGATCTCACCGACCCGCGCGTACAGCTCTGCCAGCACCGCGTGGTGGGCGTCGGCGTGCTCGCGCACGTCCAGGGTCGCCAGCTGCAGCCCGAACGCCGAGATCGTCCGGATCGACGACGCGACCTGTCCGGCCGCCACGAGCTGGCCGCCGTTGCGGGCCAGGGACGCCCGGATCAGCTCCAGGTCGGTGACGAGCTCATCGGTACCGAGATAGTCCCGGCCGGGTACGTGCGGCGCGTCGCTCATCAGCCGCGTCCTCGTGTTGGCCAGTTTGAGCCGGATGTACCGCAGCTTGAGCCGGTACGGCTCCTCGGCGTTGACCCGCTTGAACCGGGCCGGCAGTTCGGGCAGCGCGTCGTTGTCGGCGGCGAGGCTGGCCGCGAGGTCCAGCGAGGTCCCGCGCAGCCGCTTGGAGACCGACAGCCCGTCGATCAGGTTGTCGACCACGCGCTCGGCCGCGCGGATGCCGTACTCGTGCTGGATGAGCAGCACGTCGCGGGTGACGGCCGGGGTGACGAACGGGTTGCCGTCCCGGTCGCCGCCGATCCACGATCCGAACGTGAGCGGCCGCGACGCCGGCGGCAGCTTCACCCCCAGGTCGCGCAGGATCTCGGACAGCTCGTCGAGGACCTGGGGCGCCCCGTCGGCGGCCAGCTCGGCCAGGTAGTAGATCGCGTTGCGCGCCTCGTCGGTCGGCTCCGGCCGCTCGAGGCGCAGCTCGTCGGTCTGCCACAGCGCGTCGAGCAGCTCCGCCAGCCGCCGGTCGGTCCGGTTGACCAGGGCGGGGTCCCGCCACCCGTCGATGGCGGCCGCCGTGGCCTCGGCGTCCAGCTCGTTGGCGACCTTCCGCAGCTTGGTCAGGATCGATCGCCGGGCCGCCTCGGTCGGGTGCGCGGTGAACACGGGCCGTACCGCCAGCCGCCCGGCGATGCTGCCGACCTCGCGCGCGCCGACGCCCCGGTCGGCGATCAGCTTGGCGGCCCGGTCCAGCCAGCCGCCCTCGCGTACCCGGATGCGCCGCAGTTCGCGGGCCCGGTGCACCTGCTCGGTGATGTTGGCGAGGTGGAAGTAGGTGGAGAAGGCACGGGCGAGCTGGGTACCGGTGGCCAGGTCGAGGCCGGCGAGCCGCTCGGCGGCGGCGGCCGGGTCGGAGCGCACCAGGGCGCGTACCTCTTCGACAAGATCTAGAAGGTCCTGGCCGTCCTGGCGGGCGAGGCTCTGGCCCAGCAGGGTGCCCAGGCGCCGGATGTCGGCGCGCAGTGCCGCATCGGCCTCGTCGGTGTGGGGGGTGTCCCCACCCTCGGGTGCTGTGGCCGGCAGGTCCCGGTCGAGCTCGGTGCTCACGCTGGCTCCTTCGCTAGGGGAACGCGGGGACAGCGCTGTCCAGGACTCAAGAAAATGTTATCGCGTCGCATGATCGCTAACTCCGGTCGGGCATTACGCGCCCAATTGTGCTCCGGGGTCCGGATTTCTGCCCGGAGCCGGCTGCCGCTCCTCCTGGTCGGTGCGGTCACCGGCCGTGACCGGCTCCGCCGATCGGCTGTAGCAGTCGCCCAGGTCACATTAACCCTTGGCCGTGGTGATCAGGCGCCGGACCGGCCGGTGCTGCGGAGCGTATCGAACGGCTCCATCGGGGCAGCGTGTTTCGCCGTTGCCGCTCCATGCAACGAATCGCAGCGAGATTTGCGCAAGAATATTGACGCCGTTACATGCCATGCACTAGGACTGTCTCAAATGGACCGTTCGTGCGGCGAAATCTGAGACAGGGGGCCAGCGGTGGTCGACGGTGGGTCCTCCGTTCCCCGTCGTCAGCTCGGCCGGTACCTGAAGAAGGTGCGGGAGGAGGCGGGGGTCGCCCTGGAGGCCGCCGCGAACGAGCTGGAGTGGTCGCGGGCGCGGATGTACCGCATCGAGGGCGGCCAGACCGCCGTGCGCAGCCACGACGTCGTCGCGATGTGCGCGCTGTACGGCGTGTCGAACGAGATGACCGAGGTACTGGTCGGCCTGGCCAAGGAGTCCAAGGCCAAGGGCTGGTGGCACGCCCGCGGCGACGCCGTGCCCGCGCATCTCCACCTGTACTTCGGCCTGGAAGCGGCCGCGAGCCGGATGCGGCAGTACCAAGCGGTTCTGGTCCCCGGCCTGCTCCAGACCCAGGAGTACGCGGAGGCCGTCTTCCGCACCCGGCTTGGTACCACCGAGGAGGAGGTCGCCCAGAGGGTTGCGGTCCGTTCGGAGCGCCAGAGGCTCCTCGCCCGGCGCCGGCCGAAGGCGCCGGAATTGCGGACCATCGTCGACGAGGCGGTGTTGCGCCGGCCGATTGCCGACCGCGCGGCCATGCAGAGGCAGTTGGCCCACCTCGTCGACGTCTCACAGAAGCCGGGGATCAGCGTCAGAGTGTTGCCGTTGGAGGTGGGGCCGCACCCCGCCTCGGCCGCCGCGGACTTCACCATCCTGGAGTTTCCGCGGGTGGGAAATCGTCCGCCCGAGCCGACCACCGTCTACAGCGAGAACCTGACCGGCTCCCATTACCTTGACAAGCCGGGGGAGGTGGCGGCGTTCGAAGAGGTGTGGCAGGCGCTCGATTCCCTGGCGCTCGATACCAGGGAATCAGAAGACCTGATAGGGACGATCATCAAGGAGACCGGGGATGACTGACCTGACCGGCGTCCGGTGGCGCACCCGGTGAAGTCGGGATGGCGTTCCCGCGCGACCCCGACGGCCACCACCTCCGGCTCACCCGGAAGCGGCCGATCGCCGGTTGACCCGTCCCGATCCTGGGTACCCGAAGGGCATGAATACCGGCGACGAGCCGGCGCGCGGCGCCGAGAAGCAGGACGAGATCGACCGTGACCACCAGGAGCTGGGGCGTAACCCGCTGAAGAAGACCGACGCCACCGAGGCGCCGGTCGAGGGCGCCGGCAGTGAGCCGCCGGACTGACCTCCTCATGATCACCGAGAGTTGTGGGTGTTACGGCGCCCGGAACTCTCGGTGATCACGGAAGGGGTGTCGGTCGGGGGAGCTAGGCTGGTGAGGTCCCCCCACCCTCGCGCAGGTTGTGGGGTTTTCGTCGTGCCTCCTCGCCCTAGGACCACTCATGAAGCTGTCCGGCCTGCTCCGTGCCGCCCTCGCCGATCCCGCGCTGGCCCGCGCCCGTGACCTTGCGCGCGCCGGACACGCCGACCTTCCGGTGGAGCTCACCGGGCCGGCGCCGCTGCGCCCGTTCGTGGTCGCCGCCATCGCCGCCGGAGGCAGCGCAGCCGGCGCTGCGGCCGTCGAACTGGGCGCCGGGCGACCGGTGCTCGCAGTCACCGCCACCAGCCGCGAGGCCGAGGACCTGGCCTCGGACCTGGGCTGCCTGCTCCCCGCCGACCAGGTCGTCGTGTACCCGTCGTGGGAGACGCTGCCGCACGAGCGGCTCTCCCCGCGCTCCGACACGGTCGGCCGGCGGCTGGCCGTACTGCGCCGGCTGGCCCACCCGGACCCGGAGGACCCGGCCCGTGGCCCGGTCCGCGTCGTGGTGGCCCCGGTCCGCAGCATCCTCCAGCCGCAGCTCAAAGGGCTGGGCGACCTCGAGCCGGTGGAGCTTCACCCCGGCGGCGCCGCCGACCTCGACGAGATCGTGCGGCGGCTGAGCGAACTCGCGTACGCCCGGACCGACCTGGTCACCACGCGCGGCGAGTTCGCCGTACGCGGCGGCATCCTCGACGTGTTCCCGCCGACCGAGGAGCACCCGCTGCGGGTGGAGTTCTGGGGCGACGAGGTCGAGGAGATCCGCACCTTCGCCGTCGCCGACCAGCGCACCCTGGCCAAGGCGGACCGGCTGTGGGCGCCGCCCTGCCGGGAGCTGCTGCTCACCCCCGAGGTGCGGGAGAGCGCGCGGCAGCTCGCGGAGAAGCACCCCGAGCTGGCCGAGATCCTCGACAAGCTGGCCGAGGGCATCCCGGTGGAGGGCATGGAGTCGCTCGGTCCGGCGCTGCTTGACGGCAGCGACTCGATGGAGCTGCTGCTCAACGTGATGCCCGAGAAGACCCACGTTCTGCTGTGCGACCCGGAGCGCATCCGTACCCGGGCGCACGACCTCGTGCGTACCAGCGAGGAGTTCCTCCAGGCGAGCTGGGCCGCGGCGGCTGTCGGTGGCCAGGCCCCGATCGACCTGGGCGCCGCCGCGTTCCGCACCCTCGCCGACGTACGGGCCGCGGCCGCGGAGGCGGGGCAGGCGTGGTGGTCGATCTCCCCGTTCGGCGTGGACGAGGCCGAGGCCCCGCCGGCGCCGCTGCCGTGGGAAGAAGGAGAGGACCACGGGGTCCGGGTGGCCGACGACGCCGCCAAGATCACGGTATCGGCGCAGCCGGTACCGCTGTACCACGGTGAGACCGGCCGGGTCGTGGACGACCTCAAGCGCTGGACCACCGACGGCTCCCGGGTCGCGCTCGTCTTCGAGGGGGCCGGCCCGGCGCAGCGCGCGGTGGAGGTGCTGCGCGACGCCGGCCTCGGCGTGACGCTCACCGACGGCCTCGACGCCGAGCCGGCCACCGGTCTGGTCACGGTCACCACCGGCTCGCTGACCAACGGCTTCGTGGACGAGCCCGGCGGACTGGTCATCGTCACCGGTACCGACATCTCCGGCGGTCGTGGCGCGTCCACAAGGGACATGCGCAAGATGCCCAGCCGCCGGCGCAACCAGATCGACCCGCTCGAACTGCGGACCGGCGACTACGTGGTGCACGAGCAGCACGGCATCGGGCGGTACGTGGAGATGGTGCAGCGCACCGTCAACGGCGCCGCGCGTGAGTACCTCGTGATCGAGTACGCGCCGTCGAAGAAGAACCAGCCCGGCGACCGGCTGTTCGCCCCGACCGACCAGCTCGACCAGCTCTCGCGGTACGTCGGCGGCGAGGCGCCCACGCTGCACAAGATGGGCGGCGCGGACTGGCAGAAGTCCAAGGCGCGGGCCCGCAAGGCGGTTCGCGAGATCGCCGCGCAGCTCATCCAGCTCTACGCCGCCCGGCAGAACTCCAAGGGCCACGCGTTCGGGATGGACACCCCGTGGCAGCGCGAGCTGGAGGACGCGTTCCCGTACACCGAGACGGCCGACCAGCTCGCCGCGATCGACGAGGTCAAGGGCGACATGGAGAAGCCGGTCCCGATGGACCGGTTGATCTGCGGCGACGTCGGCTACGGCAAGACCGAGATCGCGGTCCGCGCGGCGTTCAAGGCCGTACAGGACGGCAAGCAGGTCGCCATCCTGGTGCCGACCACCCTGCTGGCACAGCAGCACTTCAACACGTTCTCCGAGCGGATGGCGCAGTTCCCGGTCGAGATCCGGCAGCTGTCGCGCTTCGTCACGCCGAGCCAGGCGCAGGAGACGCTGGAGCGGATGGCCGACGGCACGACCGACATCGTCATCGGCACCCACCGGCTGCTCCAGGCCTCCGCCCGGTTCAAGAACCTGGGCCTGATCATCGTCGACGAGGAGCAGCGCTTCGGCGTGGAGCACAAGGAGCACCTCAAGACGCTGCGGGCGTCGGTCGACGTACTGGCCATGTCCGCGACGCCGATCCCGCGCACGCTCGAAATGGCGATCACCGGCATCCGGGAGATGTCCACGATCGCCACCCCGCCGGAGGAGCGCCACCCGGTGCTGACCTACGTCGGCGCGTACGACGACAGGCAGGTCGCCGCCTCGATCCACCGCGAGCTGCTGCGCGACGGTCAGGTGTTCTACCTGCACAACCGGGTCGAGTCGATCGAACGGGCCGCCCGGCGACTGCGCGACCTCGTCCCCGAGGCCCGGATCGCGGTCGCCCACGGCCAGATGGGCGAGGAGGCCCTGGAGAAGATCATGGTGGGCTTCTGGGAGAAGGAGTACGACGTCCTCGTCTCCACCACGATCGTGGAGAGCGGCATCGACATCCCCAACGCCAACACCCTGATCGTCGAGCGGGCCGACCTGCTCGGCCTGTCCCAGCTGCACCAGATCCGCGGCCGGGTCGGCCGTGGTCGCGAGCGGGCGTACGCCTACTTCCTGTACCCGCCGGAGAAGCCGCTGACCGAGCACGCCCACGAGCGGCTGGCCACCATCGCCCAGCACACCGAGCTGGGCGCGGGCATGTACGTGGCGATGAAGGACCTGGAGATCCGGGGCGCCGGCAACCTGCTCGGTGGTGAGCAGTCGGGCCACATCGAAGGGGTCGGCTTCGACCTGTACGTGCGGATGGTCGGCGAGGCGGTGCAGGCCTTCAAGGGCGAGCGCCCCGAGGAGGAGGTGGAGGTCAAGGTCGACCTGCCGGTCGACGCGCACCTGCCGCACGAGTACATCGGGGTGGAGCGGCTGCGGCTGGAGATGTACCGCAAGCTCGCGGGCGTACGGGAAGCGGCCACGTTGAACGAGATCGTGGCCGAGATGCGCGACCGGTACGGCGAGCCGCCGGCCCAGGTCGCCAACCTCATCGAGGTGGCCCGGTTCCGGCTGCTGATGCGCGCGTACGGGCTGACCGACGTCTCGTTGCAGGGCAAGCACGTCCGGTTCGGGCCGCTCAGCCTGCCCGACTCCAAGCAGTTGCGGCTCAAGCGGTTCTACCCCGACTCGGTGTACAAGGCCGCCGCCGACACGGTGTCGCTGCCCCGGCCGATGACCAAGCGGATCGGCGGCGAGCCGCTGCGCGACACCGCGCTGCTCGAGTGGGCCGCCGAGCTGCTCAAGACGGTGCTCGGTGAGCCGGCGGTGGTGCAGCCCGCCGCGGTCTGACGCGCTGTGACGCGCTTCCCCCGTGATCGCGGAGACCCTCCCGTGTCCTGGCGCGGAAAGGTCCCCGCGATCGCGGGAATGGGTGGGGAGTTGGGTGAAAGCCGTCACGGCCGGCGTGAGAGAGTGTGGACCATGCAGCGTGCTCGTCGACTGGCGTCCCTCGCCGCCCTGGCCCTCGTGGGAACCCTTGCGCTCACCGGCTGCCGGTCGCAGCCCGGCGCCGCGGTCTACATCGGCTCCACGACGTACAGCGAGAAGTACGTCGACGGGCTGTCCGAGCAGCTGGCGAAGGTGCCCGGATTCACCCGCGGTGAGGGGCGCAAGAACATCGCCCAGTGGCTGGTGGTACGCGACCTGGGCAAGCGGATGGCGGCCGAAAAGCACTGGCCGGCGCCGGAGATCGACGAGGCGGGCGCGACCGCGCAGATCGAGGACGCGCTGCGGGCCGGTGGCAACGGCGGTAGCCAGCAGGACGTCGAGGCCGTCCGGCCGTTGATCCGGGTATACGCGGAGTACGAGGGGTACAAGGGTCTCGTACAGCAGAACGTCGCGTTGGCGAAGCCGACCGACGCCGACTACGCCGACCTGTACGAGCGGGCCAAGGCGGCCGGACTGGTACCGGCGGGCATGGACGCCGCGACCTACCGCAAGGAGGGCCTCGGCCCCCAGAACGACCAGCTGTTCCGGGCCAACGTGGGCCTGCGCAACCTGTACAGCGAAGCGGTCAAGAAGGCGAACATCACGATCAACCCCAAGTACGCGCCGGCCGAGCTGGTTCTGCTGCACGACCAGCAGAACCACCCACTCGTCGTGGTCCCGCTGAACACCCGCCCCGGTAAGCCGGCTGTGGTCCCGGCCCCCGTCGAGCAGCCCCAGGTACCGGGCAACGGCTGACGGTCGATCCCATGACGGGCCGCATCGTCCTGCTGGTCACGTCGCCCCGGCTGCCCGCCGGGTTGATGACCGCTGAGGCGTGGGACATCGTCCGTTCCCTTCCGGTGCTGGCCGGCGAGGAGAGCGAGCAGACCGACGCGCTGCGGGCGGCGGGCGTACCGGTCCGGATCGTGGCGCCGGCCGCCGACGAGGTGCTCGGCGCCGCCGACCCCGACGTGGTGTGGCTCGCCGGGCCGGCCGGCGACCAGCGCCTCGCCCGTGAGCTGGGGATGCGGCTCGCCCGCGAGCCGGGCCTGGCGGAGCTGGAGCTGATGTACGGCTCCTGGGATCCGCAGGGCGCCAAGGTGCTCGACGCCGTCGCGGTGATGGACCGGCTGCTGTCCCCGGGCGGCGATCCGTGGAAGCGGGCACAGACCCACGCGAGCCTCGCCCCGTACCTGCTGGAGGAGGCGTACGAGGCGTACGACGCGATCGTCGCCGGCGAGCCGGCCCACATCCGCGAGGAGATGGGCGACGTCCTGCTCCAGGTCATCCTGCACGCGCGGCTGGGCGAGGACGCCGACGAACCGTTCACCATCGACGACGTCGCCGCTGACCTGGTCGAGAAGCTGATCCGCCGCAACCCGCACGTCTTCGCCGACACCGCGGTGCACAGCCTCGACGAGATCACCGAGAACTGGGAACGCATCAAGAAGGCCGAGAAGGAGCGCGGCTCGGCGATGGACGGCATCGCGCTCGCCCAGCCGGCGCTGTCGCTGGCCGCGAAGGTGCTCGGCCGGGCCGGGCGCGCCGGCGTCGAGGTCCCGCTGCCCAGCGGCGATCTCGGTGCGGAACTGCTCGCGTTCGTGGCGCGGGCGCGCGCCGAGGGGCTGGACGCCGAGGGTGCGCTGCGCCAGGCCGCATTGGACTACGCCGACGCGGTCCGGAGGGCCGAAGGTCCTCCCGATGATCACGGAGGCTCCGTGTCGTCATAGCGACGCCAACGCTCCGTGATCATGGATAGGTGGGCAGCCGGCCGGCATCACGGGTAGGTTGCTCGGCATGTCCCAGGACTTCGTACCGCTCGCCGAGCACATCGTCGACGCCCTCCTCGAGACCAGTCCGTCGCTGGCTGCCTTCGCCGGCGACCACCGCTTCGACGACCGGCTGCCCGACTACTCGCGCGAGGGGGTCGCGGGCGACGTCGACATGCTGCGGGACGCCTCGGCGGCGCTGTCGCAGGTCGACATCGACGCCCTGGGCCCGCAGGAGCAGGTCGACCACGCGGCGCTGCTCGGCAGGGTCGAGCGGTCGCTGTTCGAGCTGAGCGAGGTACGCGAGCACGAGTGGAACCCGCTCGTGCACAACCCGGGCCACCTGCTGTACGGGTTGATCGCCCGCCCGTTCGCGCCGGCCGAGGAGCGGCTGACCTCGATCGCGGGCCGGCTGTTGGCGATCCCGGACGCCCTCGCGACCGCCCGCGAGGTGCTCACCGACTGCCCGCGCATCCACCTGGAGACGGCCGTCGGGCAGTTCTCCGGTACCACCGCGCTGATCCAGGGTGAGCTGCCGAACCTGATGGCGCAGGCCCCGGCGTTGTCCGAGGCGATCGAACCGCTGCGGCAGCGCGCGATCGCCGCCCTCGGCGAGTTCGTGACCTGGCTGTGTGACCGCGCCGAGGAGGCCGGCGACGGCGGACGGGATCCGCGGCTCGGCCGGCGGCTGTGGGAGGCGCGGCTGTGGCACGCGCTCGACACCGAGCTGCCGGCGTCCGAGATCCTCTCCCGCGCGCGGGCCAACCTGGAGCGGGCCACCGCCGAGCTGCGCGAGGTCGCGACCGAGCTGACCGGCTCGCCCGACATCCGGGCGGCGCTCGACCGGCTCGCCGCCGACCACCCCGACAACACGACGATCGTCGACCTGGCCAAGGTCACCCTCGCCGAGGCGACCGAGTTCGTCGGCCAGCACGAGCTGGTCACGCTCATCGACGACCCGTGCGTGATCATGGAGATGCCGGAGTTCGCCCGGGGGATCGCGGTCGCGTACTGCGACCCGCCGGGGCCGCTGGAGACCGGTGACCTGCCGACGTTCTACTGCATCGCGCCGACGCCGGCCGGCTGGCCGGCGGAGCGGGTGGAGTCGTTCTACCGCGAGTACAACAACCACATGATCCGCAACCTCAGCGTGCACGAGGCGATGCCGGGGCACTTCCTCCAGCTCGCCCACTCGCGCCGGTTCCGCGGCTCCACCCGGGCGCGGGCGCTGGGCTTCTCCGGCCCGTTCGTGGAGGGCTGGGCGGTGTACGCCGAGGAGGTCATGGTCTCCCGCGGCTTCGGCGGCCCGCAGGTCCGCGCCCAGCAGCTCAAGATGCAGCTGCGCATGAGCATCAACGCGATCCTCGACCAGCTCGTGCACTGCGAGGGCATGACCGAGGCCGAGGCGATGACGATGATGCTCGACGAGGGCTTCCAGGAGGAGGGCGAGGCGGCCGGCAAGTGGCGCCGGGCGCTGCTGACCTCGACCCAGCTGTCGACGTACTTCGTCGGGTACACCGAGGTATCGGCGCTCGGCCGGGCCCGGCCGGCGGACGTGCCGGTGCGGGACTGGCACGACCGGATGCTGGCCCACGGCTCACCCGCGCCGCGCCACCTCCGTACGCTGCTGGGCCTTTAGCCGCTAGGGAGCCTTGGGGCGCTGATCGACGACCCGGGCCCGGGCCGGCAGGTCGAACGCGTCGTCGGTGACCGACGCGACGTACCGGATCAGCGAGACCTCCAACGTCTTGCCGTCGACCAGGCCCTTGAACGACCCGAGCACCCCGCCCGACGTGATGCAGGCGTCGAACTGCGAGGCGGCGGAGTTCTCCACGCCCGAGACGCTGATGCAGGTGGCGTGCTCCCCGGCGAGCGTCGTGTCGTGCTGCTCGATCACCGTGTTCGGCGAGAGCGACGCGGACGTGAGCAGCCCGACGACGAGCGTGGGCGGCACCAGGCCGCGCTCGCGCACCGCGCTGAGCAGGGAGAACGTCGTTTCGGTACTGGGGGAGGGCGGCGCGGTCAGGGTGCACGTCGTGCCCCCGGCCTCGAGCCGGCAGTCGGCGGTCGAGTCGCGGGTGGTGGCGAACTTGCCGCCGGGGTACGTGTACGCCGCACGCCTGGGATCCTGTGCCTGCGCGATCGTGGCGCGCTGACCGTCGGCCAGTTGGTAGTCGGCGGTGTAGGTCAGCTCGCTGGCGTGGTCGAGCCGGCTTGCCATCTCGTTGACCAGGTGGGCCCGGCCGATCGCCTGCTGGGCGTCACCGCAGCCGGCGAGGGTGGCGCCGAAGGCGACCGCCACCAGCGCGGTGGCGGCACGTCGACGGAGGTGCCGGAGAGGTATCCGGGGACGCGCGCATGGCATGGCCCATAGCGTGGCCGGTCACCGCGAGTTAACGCAAACCCCGTCCCGGTTTGGTTGTGGGTTGACGGGAGAGTGTGACCGACGGCACATCCGGTGTGATCCGCCAGGTACGCCGACGCGGCCCGCGGGGGCGCCGATAGGCTGCCGAGGTACGCGTGCCGCACCGCCGCGGCGCCCGGGTACCGTCCGACGTCACGCCGGCGGTCTCGATCAGGCGAAGGAGCGCAAGCAGTGGCCACCATCGAGGGAATCGTCGCCCGCGAAATTCTCGACTCGCGGGGTAACCCGACCGTCGAGGTCGAGATCGGGCTCGACGACGGCACCATCGCGCGGGCGGCCGTCCCGTCCGGCGCCTCCACCGGCGCCTTCGAGGCGGTGGAGCTGCGCGACGGCGACCCCAAGCGTTACGGCGGCAAGGGCGTCCAGAAGGCCGTCGACAACGTCACCGAGCGGATCGCGCCCGAGCTGGTCGGGTACGAGGCGAGCGAGCAGCGCGCGATCGACCAGCGCATGATCGAGCTGGACGGTACCCCGGACAAGTCCGAGCTGGGGGCGAACGCGATCCTCGGCGTCTCGCTCGCGGTGGCGAAGGCCGCGGCGGAGTCGGCCGAGCTGAGCCTGTTCCGGTACCTCGGCGGCCCCAACGCGCACGTGCTGCCGGTACCGATGATGAACATCCTCAACGGCGGCGCGCACGCGGACTCCAACGTGGACATCCAGGAGTTCATGATCGCGCCGGTCGGCGCGTCCACCTTCTCCGAGGCGCTGCGGTACGGAGCCGAGGTCTACCACGCGCTCAAGGCGGTGCTGAAGAAGAAGGGCCTCGGTACCGGCCTCGGTGACGAGGGCGGCTTCGCACCCGACCTGCCGGCGAACGCCGCCGCGCTCGACCTGATCGGGGAGGCGGTGCAGGCCGCCGGGTACACCCTCGGCGACGACATCGTCCTCGCACTCGACGTGGCCGGAACCGAGCTGTACCGCGACGGGTCGTACGTGTTCGAGGGCGCGCCCAAGTCGGCCGACGAGATGATCGCCTACTACGCGCGGCTCGTCGACTCGTACCCGATCGTGTCCATCGAGGACCCGCTCGCGGAGGAGGACTGGGCCGGTTGGACCGCGATGACCACCGAGCTGGGCAGCCGCATCCAGATCGTGGGCGACGACCTGTTCGTGACGAACCCGCAGCGCATCGCGCGGGGCATCGCCGAGGGCGCGGCCAACGCCGTCCTCGTCAAGGTCAACCAGATCGGCTCGCTGACGGAGACGTTCGAGGCGGTCGACCTGGCCCACCGCAGCGCGTTCCGCACGATGATGAGCCACCGCTCGGGCGAGACGGAGGACACCACGATCGCCGACCTCGCGGTGGCGGTGGGTTCCGGCCAGATCAAGACCGGCGCGCCGGCCCGGTCGGAGCGGGTCGCCAAGTACAACCAGCTGCTGCGTATCGAGGACGAGCTGGACGACGCGGCGCGGTACGCCGGGCGTGGCGCGTTCCCGCGGTACCGTCAGAGCTGAGGGCATTCACGATCTTGGACACCTGTGCAAGTCACAGGTGTCCCAGATCGCGTAACTGAGGAGGCAGCGCATGCCGCAGCGGCGTACGCCCGGGGGACAGGGCCCCGGCGCACGCGGTGGCAGGGACGTTCGCAGCGCCGGACGGCGGACCGGTGCCAGGGCGGGCGGCCGTACTGAGCCCGCGCGGTTCGGCGGCGCCCGTGGCTCGGTCCGGGGTGGCGCCTCGCGCGCCGCGGGTACGGCTGACTCCCCGCGCGCCGGCAACCGCCCCTCGGCGGTCCGGCGCCCCGCGGTGGCGGGGGCGGCCAAGCGCACCCGGGCACCCCAGCCCCGCCGGTTGACCGGCCGGGCGGCGGTGCTGTGCATGCTGCTGATCGGGCTGCTGCTGGCGTACGCGTACCCGGTGCGGGTTTATCTCTCGCAGCAGAACGAGATCGACCAGTTGGAGAACAGGCAGGCCGCGCAGCGCGCCCGGATCGAGTACCTCAGCGGTGAGCTGGACAAGTGGAACGACGACGAGTACGTCAAGGCGCAGGCGCGCGGGCGGCTGCTGATGCGGATGCCGGGTGACAACAATCTCGTGGTGATCGACAAGGACCGGCCGAAGGCGGACTCGGTGGGCAACATGCCCGCCCCCGGCGCCGGCAACGCCGACCCCTGGTACGGCAAGCTCTGGTCCAGCATCCGCGCGGCGGACCGGGGAGCGAGCTAGTGGTCGACCCGAGCACCGTCGGCCCCCCGACCCGGGAGCCGGTCACCGATGCCGACCTCGCCGTCGTCGCGGCTCAGCTGGGTCGCGTCCCGAGGGGTACCCGGTACGTGGCGCACCGCTGCCCGTGCGGCCGGCCGGACGTGGTCGAGACGACGCCGCGCCTGCCCGACGGCACCCCGTTCCCGACGCTGTTCTACCTCACCTGCCCCCGCGCGGTCGCCGAGTGCAGCCGGCTGGAGTCGGCCGGGGTGATGAAGGAGATGACCCAGCGCCTGGCCGACGACCCGGAGCTGGCCGAGCGGTACCGCGCGTCGCACGAGGACTACCTGACCCGGCGCGAGTCCGTCGGACACGTACCGGAGATCGAGGGCGTATCCGCGGGCGGCATGCCCGGCCGGGTCAAGTGCCTGCACGTCCACCTCGCGCACCGGCTGGCGGTCGGGCCGGGGATCAACCCCATCGGTGACGAGACCCTCGCCCTCGCCGCGGAGTGGTGGGCCGGCGGCCCCTGTGTCGAGAGCTAGGGTTCGGTAGGTGGAGGTCATCATCCGGCGGGCGCGTACCCGTGACGTACGGGGGATCCAGCGCCTGATCGAGACGTACTCCGACGACCGGATCCTGCTGACCAAGGCGGCCGTCGCGCTGTACGAGGACGTACCCGAGTTCTGGGTGGCCGAGCGTACGTCCGACGGGGCGGTGGTCGGCTGCGGCGCCCTGCACGTGATGTGGGAGGACCTCGCCGAGGTGCGCACGGTCGCCGTCGACCCGACCTGCCGGGGCCAGAAGATCGGCGGCCGGATCGTGTCGGAGCTGCTCACGGTCGCGCGGGAGCTGGGCGTGGCGAGGGTGTTCGTGCTGACGTTCCAGACCGAGTTCTTCGGCTCGTTCGGCTTCCGGCCGATCGACGGCACGCCGGTGTCGCCGGCGGTGTACGAGGAGCTGCTGCGCTCGTACGACGAGGGCGTGGCCGAGTTCCTGGACCTGGAGCGGGTCAAGCCGAACACGCTCGGCAACACGCGGATGCTGCTGCACCTTCGATAGGTGGGCGCCGGGCGCCGGGCGCCGTACGCCTGTTCCGCGCGCGCTTTGCTCTGCTCCCGCTCCGGCACCACCTGTAGCGGCGCTACGCCTGCTGCCTATCCGGCAGCAGAGCAAAGCGCGCGGCGGGCACAGGTAGGGTGGGCGGCGTGACGAGGGTTGCCGCGATCGACTGTGGGACGAACTCCATCCGGCTACTGGTGGCGGACCTGGGCGGCGACGGGCTGACCGACGTCGTACGGCGAATGGAGATCGTCCGGCTGGGCCAGGGCGTCGACCGTACCGGCCGGCTGGCCCCGGAGGCGATCGAGCGCACCCGGGTCGCGCTCGCCGACTACGCCGCCCAGATCGAGCAGCTCGGCGCGGAGCGGGTCCGCATGGTCGCCACCAGCGCGACCCGGGACGCCGCCAACGCCGGTGACTTCCGGGCCATGGTGGTCGAGACGCTGGGCGTCGCGCCCGAGGTGGTCAGCGGCGACGAGGAGGCGCGGCTGTCGTTCACCGGCGCCGTACGCGGCCTGCCGGCGGATCTCCCGGCGCCGTACCTGGTGGTGGACATCGGCGGCGGCTCCACCGAGTTCGTGACGGGGCAGGGAGACGGAAGCGTCGACGGAGCGCTCAGCGTGGACATCGGGTGCGTCCGGATGACCGAGCGGCACCTGCACGGCGACCCGCCCACGCCGGAGCAGATCGCGGGCGCCGAGGCCGACATCACCGCCGCCGTCGACCGCGCGCTGGAGGCGGTACGGGGACGCGACACGCGTACGCTCGTCGGGCTCGCCGGCTCCGTGACCACGGTGGCCGCGATCGCGCTGGGGCTGACCGAGTACGACCCGGAGCGCATCCACCACGCCCGCGTCGGGTATGCCGACGTTGCGAAGATCTCCGCCGCCCTGCTCGCGGCCACCCGGGACGAGCGGCTGGCCATCCCGGTGATGCACCCGGGCCGCGCCGACGTCATCGGCGCCGGGGCGCTCATCCTCAAGGTCATCATGCAGCGAGCCGGTGTGGACGCGGTCGTCGCCAGCGAGCACGACATCCTGGACGGGATCGCGTTCAGCCTCCGGTGAGGCGGGCACACCGTCCCTCCTGAGGGGACGGGTGTCGCCTGCGTGGTCCCCAGCGAAGAGGGCCGCATCGCAGGTACTGCGCGCTCAACGACGCCGGCCGCGCCCAGTGGGGCGGGGTTGAGGCGGATGGCGCGCGGTGCTGACACCAGATAGCGTGCGCTGCGGTCGACGTGTACCGGGTCTGGAGGATTTGCCGTGGCCGATGAGGTGATGCTGCCGAAGCCGCGCGCGGAGGCGGGGCCGCCGGCCCAGCCCGACCCGCCGGCCCAGCCCGACCCGCCGGCCCAGCCCGACCCGTCGGCCCAGCCCGACCCGCACGCGCCGGAGATCGGGCAGCGCCCGCCGCGCTGGCGGCGCGCGCTCCCGGTACTCGGCTGGACCGTGGCGGTGGTCGTCGTGGCCGCAGTGGTCTTCGCCGGGGTCAACGTCGCGGTGGGCAACCACTCCGGGACATCACTACGGGCCAAGCCGGGCGACTGCCTGTCCGGCGAGAGTGACAGTGATCTCAAGCGGGTCCCCTGTGGCCACGCCGACGTCCGATGGACGGTCGTCGGGGTGGTGGAGGGCAGGACCCGGCAGGAGGCCACCGAGAACGCGTGCGCAGCCTGGCCCAACGCCGAAGCGTCCTACTGGGAGAGTCGCAATGGGACCAGCGGCTTTGTACTGTGCCTGGGTTCGCGGCCCAGCCCTTAGCTCGCGGCTGCGGGAAACTAGGGTGTGCCCCACGTCTCTCACCGCTTTCGTTCCCGCCGGCACCATGGTTGGCTACCGACCACAACCCCCCTGGCTCTACAGCCAATGAAGACTGACTGACAGGAGGCCGACCGGTGGGCGAAATGGTCAGCTACCCCAGCAACGGCGGGACCAGTGAGGGCTACCTGGCCGTGCCCTCCAGCGGCAGCGGGCCGGCGGTGATCGTCATTCAGGAATGGTGGGGGCTCGTGACCCACATCAAGGAGTTGGCCGACCGGTTCGCCGAGGCCGGCTTCGTCGCTCTCGCGCCCGACCTCTACCACGGCCTCCAGGCCAGCGAGCCCGACGAGGCGGGCAAGCTGATGATGGGGCTGGCGATGGACCAGGCGGCCAAGGACATCGCTGGAGCCGCGGCGTACCTCGCCGGCCGTCCCGACGTCACCGGCCGGGTCGCCGCCGTCGGCTTCTGCATGGGTGGCAGCCTCGCGCTCTGGTCGGCGACCCTGTCCGAGCACGTGGGCGCGGCCGTCGGCTTCTACCCGGCCGTCCCGTGGGAGCGGATGAGCCCGCAGTGGGACAACTACGCCGGCAAGGCCGCGATGATCCACGCCTCCGAGGAGGACGGCACCTGTGCGGCGCCCGGCATCCAGCAGGCCGTACGGGCGATCGAGACGGCCGGTGGCGAGGTCGTCTGCTACGACTACCCGGGTACGCACCACGCGTTCTTCAACGACGACCGGCCCGAGGTCTACGACCGTGAGGCGTCGGCGCTCGCCTGGGCCCGCACGCTCGAGTTCCTGCGCAGCCGGCTTGGCTGAGACAGGCGTAGGCGGTCCGTCCGAGCTCGCTCCGGGCATCGCGGACCTCGCCCGGCTTGACGCCGCGATCTCCGGGTGCCGGGCCTGTCCCCGCCTGGTGGCGTGGCGGGAGGAGGTCGCGGCCACCAAGCGCGCCGCCTTCCGCGACCAGGAGTACTGGGGCAGGCCGGTCCCCGGCTTCGGGCCGCCGGACGCGTCGATCGGCATCCTCGGCCTCGCGCCGGCCGCGCACGGCGGCAACCGTACCGGCCGGATCTTCACCGGGGACCGCTCGGGTGACGTGCTGTTCGCGGCGCTGCACCGTGCCGGCCTGGCCAACCAGCCCACCAGCGTCAGCCGCGACGACGGGCTGGCGCTGGCGCACACCCGGGTGTTCGCGGCGGTCCGCTGCGCGCCGCCCGACAACAAGCCCACGCCGGCCGAGCGCGACACCTGCGCGCCGTGGCTGCACCGTGAGATGGAGCTGGTACGCCCGACGCTGCGGGTCGTGGTGGCGCTGGGTGGCTTCGCCTGGTCGGCGTTCTGGCCGGCGCTGAACTCCGTCTACGGGGTGAGGCCGCCTACGCCGCGTCCCGCATTCGGCCACGGTACGCTCTGGCGTGGATCCGCGGGCGTGCCCGCGCTTCTCGGTTGTTACCACGTCAGCCAACAGAACACCTTTACGGGCCGGCTCACGCCCGCGATGCTGGACGACGTGTTCGCCCGCGCGAAGGACCTCGCCGGGCTCTAGCCACTCGGGGACCCGATGAACCGCCGCGCGCTCGGACGATGGATGCCGCTGCTCGCCGTCGCCGCTCTGCTGGTGGCTGGCGTGACGGCGGCAGCGCTGTCGTCACCGCAGGTGACGCGGATCCCGCTGCCGGCCGAGCGCACCCCGCCGCCGGAGGCGGCGACGGCCGCGGCCGCCGCGACGGCCGCGCCGGTCGCGTCCGACGAGATTCCGGGTGCAGCCACCCATCAGCTTCCCGCCTGGCTCACCCAGGTCGTGGCCGGGCTCTGCCTGGCGTTCGCCCTCGCCGTCGTCGGCATGCTGGTCTGGTACATGGTCCGCGACCGGGTCCGGGTGCGCTCCGCGCCGCTGGTGGAGGCCCGGCAGGCGGCCGCAGCCGGTACCGAGGAGGTGGTCGCGGCGCTGGACGCGGGGCTGGAGCGGCTCAGTGACTCCGACGCCGACCCGCGCCGCGCGGTCATCGCCTGCTGGGTCCGGCTGGAGGAGGCGGCGGCCGCCGCCGGTACGCCCCGCCACCCGGATGACACCTCCACCGAGCTGGTCGCCCGCCTGCTCGGCGCCCACCGGGTCAGCCGGCCGGCCCTCGACGAGTTCGCCGCCGTGTACCGGGAGGCGCGCTACGCCACCCACGGAGTCGACGAGCGGATGCGGGCCTCGGCGGTACGTTCGCTGGGCCTGCTGCGCGACGAGCTGACCGCCGACCGGAGCGAGCAGACCGCTGACGGGACCGCCGAACTGCCCGCGCACCAGGAGGTGGGCTGATGGCGCGCGAGCGGGTTGTCGGCATCGACGAGTTGCTCGGCGGAGAGCCCGAACCGGAGGGCCCGCCACGGCCGGCGCGGCCGGAACCGGCCGGCACCCTCGCGTCCGGACTGTTCTGGACGGTAGTGGTCGCGGCGATCACGGCCGGGGCGGCGTACGTGGTGCTGGCGGCGACCGGCGTCAAGGTACCGTACGTTCTGCTCTTCTCGCTGTTCTGCGCCCTGCTCGCGCTGCGCCGGGCGATCAGGACGGTCGAGGCCCCGAAGCTGACCGTCGGTGCTCCGGCCGGGTCGTCCGACCCGGCGCGGATCGACCCGACCCGGGTGGCAGACGGGATGGAGTTGGCGTTGGCGCGCTGGGACACCCGGCTGGGGTGGAGCGAGCGCGACCCGCACCGGTTCATGTCGGTGGTACGCCCCCGGCTGGCGGATATCGCCGAGGAGCGGCTGCGCCAGCGACACGGTGTCACGAGGGACACCGATCCGCGGCGGGCGCGGCAGTTGCTGGGTGAGCGACTATGGACGTTCCTGTTCGAGCCGCTCACGCGCATCCCGAACCCTCGGGAACTGGCAGCCGTGGTGGACGACGTGGAGAAGTTGTGAACAGGGCCGGCGAGTACGGCCGACAAGGAGGCCCAGTGAACGTCCCAGCACTACCCCCGCAGGAGGTGGGCCGGCTGGGCCGTGCCGTGCTCGACGCGGTCGGCACCGTGGTGGTCGGCAAGCGGGAGCCGCTGGAGATGGTGCTGGCCGGCGTCCTCGCCGGGGGTCACGTACTGCTGGAGGACCTGCCCGGGCTCGGAAAGACCCTGGCCGCACGGTCGTTCGCCCAGGTGCTGGGCATCGAGTTCCGGCGCCTGCAGTTCACCCCGGACCTGCTGCCCGCCGACGTGACCGGCTCGTTCCTGTACGACCAGCGCACGCACGAATTCTCGTTCCGCCCCGGCCCGGTCTTCACCAACATGCTGCTCGCCGACGAGATCAACCGCACTCCGCCGAAGACGCAGGCGGCGCTGCTGGAGGCGATGCAGGAGAAGCAGGTCTCCGTGGAGGGCACCACGTACCGCCTGGAGGCGCCGTTCCACGTGCTGGCCACGGCCAACCCGATCGAGTACGAGGGCACGTACCCGCTGCCGGAGGCGCAGCTCGACCGGTTCCTGCTGCGGGTGTCGTTCGGCTACCCCGACCGCGACGAGGAGTGGGAGGTACTGCGCCGGCGCATCGACCGGCGCCGCGAGGAGGCCGTGCTGCGCCCCGTGGTGGACGCGCGGACGCTGCTGGCGATGCAGGCCGCGCTGGAGGACGTGGCGGTGGAGGACTCGATCGGCCGGTACGTTGTCGACCTGGCCGCCGCGACCCGTGCCCACCCCCAGGTGCTGGTGGGCGCGTCGCCGCGCGGGTCGCTCGCGCTGCTGCTGCTGTCGCGGGCCCGGGCCGCTCTCGCCGGCCGCGACTACGTGATCCCCGAGGACGTCAAGTACGTGGCGGTCCCGGCGCTGGCCCACCGCATCACGCTGCGACCGGAGATGTGGCTGCGCCGCATCGACCCGGCGACGATCGTGGCCGAGGTCGTGGCCGCCACGCCCGCGCCGGCCAGCGGCGCCGTACCGACCTATGCCGGTGCCGCGCCCGGCGGCGATACCGGGTACCGGTACAACACGCCGAGAGGCTGAGCCATGACCGACGCCTGGGTGCCCACCCGCGCGTTCGGCCGGGCGATCCTGATGACCGGGCTGCTGGTGCTCGTCGCCGTGCTCACCGGCCGGTACGACCTGGTCGTCCTCGCCGCGCCGTTCGCGCTGGGCACCGCGCTGTCGTTGCGGCGGCGGCCGACTTCGCTGCCGGCCCCCGAATTGTCCACGTTCGACGGGAGGATCGTCGAGGGCGACGACTTCGCGGTACGGGTGAGTGTGGCCAACCCCGACCCGGTCGGGCTCGACCTGATCCTGTTCCGGCTGTCGCTGCCCCGCTGGGTGCGGGTGCGCCGGGGCGACCACCCGTACGCGGCGCCGGCCGACGCCGGCAGCCTCGCCGAGATCGAACTCGAGGGCACCGCCCTGCGTTGGGGCCGGCACGCCCTCGGCCCGCTCGCGGTGCACGGGGTGGCCTGCGACGGGTTGCTCGTGACGCTGCGGCTGGATTGCGAGCCGCTGCCGATCAGGGCCTACCCGATGACCGACCCGTTCCGCGCCGACGAGGCGATGCCGCGCGCCGCCGGCCTGATCGGGCAGCACCACTCCCGCCGGCCCGGCGAAGGCGGCGAGCTGGCCGGGGTGCGGGAGTTCGCGCCCGGCGACCGGCTGCGCCGCATCGACTGGCGGGTGACGCTGCGGACCCGGCGGGTCCACGTCGTGTCGACGCTCTCCGACCGCGACGCCGAGGTCGTCCTGCTGCTGGACGTGCTGCATGAGGCGGGGGAGTCCGGCGGTACCGGGGGAGCGGCGTCGGTGATGGACACGACCGTCCGCGCCGCGGCCGGGATCGCCGAGCACTACCTGCACCGCGGCGACCGGGTGGCGATGCTGGAGTACGGGTTCCGGCCGCGCCGGCTGCGCCCGGCGACCGGCCGCCGCCAGTACCTGACCGTGCTCGAATGGCTGCTCGACGCCAAGCCGTCCAGCGGCGCGTACGAGCAGGACGCCGGGGCGTTCGGCGCCCACCTGCTCAACGCGAACGCGCTCGTCATCGTGCTGACCCCGCTGCTGGACCAGCGCTCCGCCGCGATGATCGCGGGGCTGGCCCGTTCCGGCCGTTTCGTCGTGGCGGTCGACACGCTGCCGCCCGACCTGCGGCCGGCGACCGACACCGGCTGGGGGCCGCTGGCGTACCGACTGTGGCGGATGAGCCGGGAGAACGTGGTCGGGCTGCTGCGCGAGCACGGCGTCCCGGTGGTCGCCTGGGCCGGCGCCGGCAGCCTCGACCAGGTGCTGCGCGACGTCGCGCGGATGGCGACCGGACCGAAGGCGTTCCTCCGATGAACCACCGACCGGGGGTGGCGGACCGGCTGGATTCGTTGCGGCGGCGCACCCGCCGCATCACGCCCGGCACGGTGCTGGTACGCGGTGGGGCGTTCGTGTTCGCGGCCGCCGCCCTGCTGGTCGCCGTCCCCGCCGGGGTACTGGTGATGCCCGCCGCGGCGGTGGTGCTGGTCGCGGGCGCGGCGGGGGCGGCGTTGGCGCCGCGTACCCGGCTCACCACGATCGTGCTGCTGCTGGCGGTCGTCGGCTGGCTGGCTGCCACGACGGCGTACGGAGAGCCGGTGACCCTGACCCGGTTGGTGGCGCTGTCGAGCCTGCTTTACCTGACGCACACCACGACGGCGCTGGCCGCGGTGCTGCCCTACGACACGATTGTCGCGCCGTCGGTGCTGCTGCGGTGGCTCACCCGTACCGTCGTGGTGCTGGCCGCGAGCGCCGGCTTCGCGGTGGCGGCGGTGCTGGGGGTGCAGGCCGCCGGCGGCCGGGCCTATCTGGGCGCCGCGGTCGTGGGGGTGCTGCTGGTGGCGGCGCTGGCGGCGCTGCTGGCGATGCTGCGGCGGCGCTGACCTCCACAGTGGACGGGAGTAACTGGCGACAGTTACGGGGCGGCGCGGCGGGTGCCTCCTTCGGTATGTTGACCCCTGCCTTGCCCGTCCCCCCGGGAGGTGCTTCGTGCGCCGAGCCTCGGTCGTCTTCTCGCTTCTGGTCGCTGCTGTCCTGGTCGCGACCGGCTGCGGCAGGTCCCCCGGCGTGCGGGCGGCCGGCGCCCACCCGTTGACGCCGGCGAGCGCGGCGCCGTTCTCCACCTCGTCACCGTCGATCGGGTCGCACGGGTCGCGCTCCGCCAGGCTGGGAGGGGAGGCCGCCGCGGCGCCGGAGGCGCCCGCCCCGCCCCCGCACGGCGCCGCGGCACCCGTGCCGGATCGGGCCGAGGGGCACGGGCCCGGTGGATCGATGACCACCATGGGCTCGGACGCCGTCGCGCTGACCTTCGACGACGGGCCGGACCCGAAGAGCACCATGGACCTGCTGGACCTGCTCCGGGAGCAGGGGGTGAAGGCGACGTTCTGCGTCGTCGGCTTCCGGGTGCGCGACCATCCCGAGGTGGTCCGGCGGATCGCCGCGGAGGGGCACACCCTGTGCAACCACTCGTGGCAGCACCTGCAGAACCTGGCTCAGCGTGACGACAGCTACCTGATGTGGGACCTGGAGTCGACCAACGCCGCGATCCGCGCCGCGGCGCCCGGCGCCCGGATCGAGTACTTCCGGGCGCCGTACGGGAACTTCACGCCCCGGCTGGTCGCCTTCGCCGAGCGGTTCGGCATGAAGTCGATCTACTGGAGCGTCGACGACCAGTGCTGGCTGACCGCCAGGTACGGCGTCGGGCCCGCCATGACCAGCCACATCACGTCGGTCGTGCAGCGCGAAACCCGGCGCGGCGGGATCATCCTGTCCCACGAGGCCGGCAAGCCGCACACGATCGCCACGTACCGGTCGTTGGTGCCCTGGTTGAAGGCCAATTTCAACCTCATCGCGCTGCCGACGAGCCAGCCGCCGGCCCGCCCGGAGGGTCGGCGGGCATCGTGACGCCACGTGGGCGGGGTCCCGGCGCAAGGCCCCGCGTCACCCGTGATGCGTGACAATTCCTGCGGCAGTACGCGCGCCACGGCGAGAGGATGGGAACGTGGCTGCCAAACGGATCCTTGTCGTCGGCGCCGGGCATGTCGGGCTCTACGCCGCGCTGAGACTGTCGAAGAAGGTCAAGCGCGGTGAGGCCGAGGTGATCGTGGTCGATCCCCAGCCCCACATGACCTACCAGCCGTTCCTGCCGGAGGCGGCGGCCGGCAACATCTCGCCGCGGCACGCGGTGGTGACGCTGCGCCGCGCGCTGAAGAGGAACTGCCGAATCATGGCCGGCGAGGTCACCGAGATCAACCACGCCGACAAGGTCGCGACCGTACAGCCGATCATCGGGCCGGAGCGCCAGGTCTCCTACGACCACGTGATCGTCGCGCCCGGCAGCGTGTCACGGACCCTGCCCATCCCGGGTCTGCGGGAGCACGCGGTCGGCTTCAAGACCATCGGCGAGGCGATCTTCCTTCGCAACCACGTCCTGGAGCGGCTCGACGTCGCCGCGACCACCGCCGACCCCGCCACCCGCGCGTGCGCGCTCACGTTCGTGTTCGTCGGTGGCGGGTACGCGGGCATCGAGGCCCTGGCCGAGATGGAGGACATGGCCCGGGACGCGCTGCGCTACTACCCGGAGCTCGAGGCGGCGGACATGCGCTGGGTGCTGGTCGAGGCCATCCACCGGATCCTGCCGGAGGTCGACCCGGACATGGGCGCGTACACCGTCCAGCAGCTCCAAAAGCGCGGCCTCGACATCCGGCTCGACACCCGGCTGGAGTCCTGCGTCGGCGGCATGGTCAAGCTCAGCGACGGCGACAGCTTCAGGGCCGACACGATCGTGTGGACCGCCGGCGTCAAGCCGCACCCGATGCTCGACCGCACCGACCTGCCGCGCGACGACCGGCGGCGGGTCACCTGCCTCCCGACGCTGCAGGTGGTCGACGCCGAGGGCGAGGTCGTGCCGGGGGCCTGGAGCGGCGGCGACTGCTCGGCCGTACCCGACCTCGCCGCCGACCGGCCGGGCGTGCTGTGCTCGCCGAGCGCCCAGCACGCGGTACGCCAGGCCACCCGGATGGCCGACAACAT
Organism: Planosporangium mesophilum; assembly: GCF_016863255.1. Lineage (GTDB taxonomy): Bacteria > Actinomycetota > Actinomycetes > Mycobacteriales > Micromonosporaceae > Planosporangium > Planosporangium mesophilum. The sequence continues at coordinate 3,526 of NZ_BOON01000034.1, read as the reverse complement.
CCTGGCCGTCATCCGGGGCAGTGAACCCAAGGAGTACCGGCACCGGCACGTCGGCTCGGTGGCGAGCCTCGGCCTGCACAAGGGCGTCGCCCAGGTGTACGGGGTCAAGCTCACCGGCTTCCCGGCGTGGTTCATGCACCGGGCGTACCACATGAGCCGGATCCCGAGCGTGAACCGCCGGGTACGGGTGGTCGTCGACTGGACCCTCGCCCTGTTCCTCAAGCGGGAGGTGGTCTCGCTCGGCGAACTGCACCAGCCGCGGGAGCCGTTCACCGATGTCACCCCGCCGGTGCAGCCCAAGGACGCGCTGGCCGTCAAGTAGGGGCCGACCCCTACCGGGGCTCGAACCGCCAGACGGTCACGTCGACGTCGTGCTGTCCCGGGCCGAACAGGGCCTCCAGCGTCTGGCGTAGTTCGGCCCCGTGCGGCTGGTCCCGGTCGGCCAGGACCAGGCAGGACGCGTTCCAGTACGCGAGGTCGTCGCGCGCCGCGGCCCGGTCGTTGTCCGTGATCTCCGGTACCGTCCCGGTGCTCTCGACGTCGTTGAACAGCTGCGAGGTCGGTCGCGAGTAGATGCCGATGGAGGCCTGGCCGCCCGCCGCGTACGGCCCGATGAAGAAGCCCTCGGGGATGGCGAAGGCGACGTCGGTCGCCGCCGGCCAGCGCATCTTGTCCGGCTTCGCGGGGTTGGGGAGCGGTACCGGTACGAGCACGCCACCGGGGCGTACGCAGCCTCGCCAGTGGCCCTCGGTGAAGAACCTGGGCACCGGCGGGCGCTCGGCGGTGGGCAGCGGCTTCGGTACGACCGGCAGCAGGGCCAGGGCCAGCACCGCCGGTACGGCGAGGCGCACCTGCCGGCGGCCGTCGCGCAGGGCCCGGTCGAGCGCCCCTGCCAGCACGATCGCCATGACCGGAATCAGGACCAGGGCGAACCGGGTCGGCAGCGCCCCGTCGATCACCGGCACCCCCTGGAGCAGCCGGTACGGGCCGCCCTGCCCGGTGCGCACCCCGTTGACGGCGACGTACGGTCCGAGCGCGAGCGCGGCCATCACCAGCCCCGTCGCCGCGCTGGCGAGCACCGCCGGCCGCCGCCACAGCCAGAGCGTGGCCGCGACGGTGACCAGCAGCAGCGGTACGCCGAAGAACGTGTTGTACTCGGCCGGGCCGCTGACCAGCCGCTCCGCCTCGGGTGAGCCGAACCACGTCAGCGGCGAGAACGTCCAGAAGCCGGCCAGGTCGGCCACGAAGAAGTCGGGGGAGAACGGGCCGTTGGGTACGTGCTGCGCCCCGGCGAACTGCACCGTCAGCGGGTGGGCCAGGGCGACCAGGGCGGCGCCCGCCGCGACCGCGAGGCCGGCCAGCAGCGGTCCGGCCGCACGCCGGGCGCGCTTCGGCGCGATCAGCACGTAGGCCAGGCAGAACAGCGCGAGCGTCGCCGCCGTGAGGAACAGCACCTCCTCGCCGAGGAAGAGCTGCACGGTCACGACCGCGGCGAGGAGCAGGCCGGTGCCGCCCACCCGGCGCGCCCATCGGCCGGCGGGCAGGTCGCCGGGGGTACGGGCGAGCCGCAGCACGGTCCAGACGATCACCGGTACCAGCCACTGCGAGGTCATGTGCAGGTGGGCGTTGGCCTGGGAGATCATGCCCGGGGTGTACGCGCAGAACGCCCCGCCCAGTGCGGCGGCCCCCCGGTGCAGTCGCAGGGTGCGGCTGAGCAGCAGGTACCAGGCGATCCCGGTGGCCGCGAGGTTGCCGGCCAGCCCGACGGCGAAGCTGACCGGGGCGCCGAACGCGTACGTGATCGGCGCGAGCAGCGCGCCGAGTACGGTCATCGACGCGTTGCTGAGCAGGTTGATCCCGTCCGGTGCGTTGAGCAGGTGGGTGACCAGGTGCAGGTCGCCGGTCCAGAAGCGGGCGCCGAGCGCCAGCAGCCACTCGACCAGCGCCTGGTCGCCCGGATTGAGGGCCAATGCCCGCTTCTCTGGGTGCGCGAGAAGGCCATAGGTGAGAGACACCGCAGCGAGCACGAACGCTGCGCAGATCCCGAGATCGGCCAGAAGGCCTCGGCGGCGGGCCGGTACGGAGGGGACGGCCTGGGCCGGTTCCGCTCGACCGGTGGCTTCGCTCGCCTGGTCAGCGCCCCCGGCATCCTCCGCCTGTGGCGACAGGGTGGTCACCCGGACGACGGTAACCCGGACCGGTAAGCCAATGTGCACTCGGTCCCGCACCCGTTACCGTGAAGCCATTCGCCTACCGGCCCGGGTGGTGGAACGGCAGACACGGCCGCCTTAAAAGCGGCTGCCGCAAGGCGTGCGGGTTCGACCCCCGCCCCGGGCACCATATTTTTCGTCGAGCCGCTCTTGCGCGGCGACGGTAATCTTGACACGTCATCGTTCGTGCCCTGGGAGGCCGTCAGTGGAGAGTTCCAATCCGGTTCTGACCCGGCTCGGTGAGGCGGCGTCGCGGGAGCGCGTCTCCGGCTACGCCACCGACCGCTTCATGTCCCTCGACGACGTCGTCGTCCGTACCGTCGGGTTGGTCCTCCTCACGGCCGCCAGCGCCGCCGTGAGCTGGAACTTGTTCACCGGCCCGACCGCGATGCTGGCCGCCTTCGGCTCGATGCTGGCCGGCCTGGTGCTGGGGCTGGTCATCTCGTTCGCCCGCATCACCAACCCGTTCGTCATCGGCGCCTACGCGGTGGTCGAGGGCGTGCTGCTCGGCATGGTCAGCAGGGCCTTCGAGATCAGGTACGGCGGCATCGTGGTCCAGGCCGTCGTCGGCACGCTCGGCGTGTTCGCCGGCATGGCCGTCCTGTACAAGATGCGGGTGCTGCGCGCCACGCCCAAGTTCACCCGGTTCGTCATCGGCGCCATGATCGGCGTGGTCGTGCTCAGCCTGGTCAACTGGATCGTGGCGATGTTCGGCGGCAACCTCGGCCTGATCGAGTACGGCGTGGACGGCAAGGTCGGCTGGCTGCCGATCGTCTTCAGCCTGGTCTGCATCGGCGTCGGCGCGCTGACGTTCATCCTCGACTTCGACCAGATCGAGCAGAGCGTCCGCTACGGGCTGCCGGTGAAGTACTCGTGGTACTGCGCCTTCGGCCTGCTCGTCGGCCTGATCTTCCTGTACTGGCAGATCCTGCGGCTCCTGGGCTACCTGCGCCGGTGACCGCTGAGTTCGACCGGGCGGTCGACAGGCTGCTCAACCACGTGTCGCACTGGACGCCGCCCCGCTGGGCGGCGCCCGGTGCGCCGGGGGCCGGCTCGCGGGCGGACATGATGCACGAGTTGGTCCAGCGCCTCGCCGATCTCGCGGCCGACGCCGAGCGGTTGCCGCGCCGGACCGTACCGCGCCTGGAGAATCTGCTGGGGCTGCCTGACCAGTTGCGGGTGATCGCGGCCGACCTGCGCGTGGCGAACCCCGACGACGAGACGTTCGCGACCGCGGCGGAACTCGTCAACACGACCAACACGAGCATCGACCAGCATTGACGTTCTCCCCGCCCTAAAGGACGGGGATTCCCTCC
>NZ_BOON01000033.1 GCF_016863255.1 Planosporangium mesophilum | reverse complement strand
AACAGTCGGTACCCGCCAAAGGCGGCGGCCACGATAGCCAGCGCGGCCACCGCAGCGGCGACCGCCCACAGCAGACCGCGCCCCCTCGGCCGCCGCTCGGGGCGGTCATCGACGGAGTCGGGGTGGACGAAGTACGGACTACTCATGGCGGCCTTGCTCCTCGGCTGGGGGTCATCGCCTTGCGCTCGGCGGCCAACCTGCGGTTCGGAAATAGTCAGAAATAAATTGAACCGTCAGAGGCCATCGCTACTTAACCGACACTGATCTCCCAGCGCAATAGGTACGTTGGCGACACGTTTTACGAGCGATCATTCGGCAACTGAGCGTGACCGCTCGGCCGCCGTCGACGTTATTTCGATCCCGGTAAATTTATGAAACCCTGGGATCGGGCTGACAACTAGGCGTTGTGCCGGCGGCACCGACGGGAGTGGACGGTGCCTGCCGACGCGCCGTGAGGCGGGCGCATCGAGGAAAGGGCGGGCATGCTGAAGCGGCGGGTAAGCAGGCCGGTACTTGTCGGGATCGTGGTGGTGGCCGCCGTGCCGCTGTCGGCGACCGGGGCCGCGGCGACGGGATCCACGGGAGAACGGCCATTCGTACGCGGAACGCAGACGGTGGCCACCTACTCGTACGCCGACGCCATCCGGGAGAGCGTCTGGGTCACCACGCCGACCGACACCGACCGCGACGGCCAGCCCGACCGGGTGGCCGTCGACGTGATCCGGCCCCGGGAGGCGGCAGCGGCCGGCATCAGGGTACCGGTCATCATGGACGCCTCGCCGTACTACCTGACGTTCGGACGCGGCAATGAGGGCGAACGCAAGCAGTACGACAGCGCGGGGACCATCGCGAAGTTTCCCCTGTTCTACGACAACTACTTCGTGCCGCGCGGCTACGCGGTCGTCCAGGTCGACCTGGCGGGGACCAGCCGGTCGACCGGGTGTGGTGACGTGGGCGGCCGTACCGAGGTCGGCAGCGTGACGGCCGCGATCGACTGGTTGAACGGCCGGACGGCGGCGCAGCACTCCGACGGAACGCCGGCGGCCGCGACCTGGTCCACCGGCAAGGTCGGCATGATCGGCAAGTCGTGGGACGGTTCGGTCGCCAACGCGGTCGCCGCAACAGGCATCGACGGACTGGCCACGGTCGTGCCGATCGCCGCGATCTCGAGCTGGTACGACTACTACCGCGTCAACGGCGTCGTGCGGTGGCCCGACGGTCCGGCCGGGCTCGCGGGCCGCGTCAGTGGCCGGCCGCCGGCCGTGTGCTCCCCGACCAACCAGGCGCTGCGCGCGGGCGCCGACGACAGTACCGGTAACTACAACGCCTTCTGGGCCGAGCGCGACTACCGGCCCGACGCCTCGAAGGTGCGCGCAAGCGTCTTCGTGGTACACGGCCGGGGCGACCTGAACGTCATGACCTCCCAGTTCGGCCAGTGGTGGACGGCGTTGGCCAGCCGCGGCGTGCCGCGCAAGCTCTGGTTGTCGCAGACCGGCCATGTCGACCCGTTCGACTTCCGGCGCGCACAGTGGGTGGACACGCTGCACCGGTGGTTCGACTACTGGCTGCAGGGCCTGCGCAACGGCATCATGGCCGAGCCCGCGGTATCGGTCGAGCGCGCCCCGGGCCAGTGGGTCGACGAGCGGAGCTGGCCCGCGACGGGGAGCCTGCCGGTGTCGGTGCCGTTGGCGTTCGGGGACGCCAACACCGGCACGATCGGCGCCGGTGGCCCCGCCGCCGGTCCGGTGCGCCGCTTCACCGACCGACCCGACCTCCGCGAGGCCGACGCGGTCAGCGACCCCAGCACCGCCAAGCCCGGCCGGTTGGTCTTCCTCAGCGGTACCCTGCCCGCGGACGTGCGGATATCCGGTACGGCGACGGTGACGCTGCGGATCCGGGTCGACAGGCCGACGACGGAGGTGACCGCGCGACTGGTCGACTACGGCACCGCCACCCGGCTCAACTACCTGTCGGCGGGCGAAGGCGTGCACAACCTGCCCACCCAGTCCTGTTGGGGCGACTCGGTACCGGTCGACGACGGGTGCTACTACGACCTCGCCGAGGATGTGGTGACCAGCGACCTGGCGGTCCTCACCAGGGGCTGGGCGGACGCGGGGCACTACCGGTCGCTGACCGGGCAGACCCCGCTCGAGCCCACCCGCTGGTACTCACTGCGGGTTCCGCTGCAGTCCCACGATGCGGTGGTCCTGGCCGGGCACGTGCTCGGCTTGGTGATCACCGGTACCGATGCGGAGCGGACCAGTCCCGGCTCGACCGGTGCCACCGTCGAGGTCGACGTGGCCCACAGCATGATCACTTTGCCGGTGGCCGGCGCAGCCACCCTGCCGCTGTCCGTGCCGGTTCCTCCGCGAGTCGACGCGCGTATCACCGGCCCGACGGTGACCGCCGACCCGACCGGGCGGTTCCACTGACGGGGCGGATTCTCTCGACCTGTCGGTCCTATGTGGAACAATACCGACCGGCTCCGGCACCGTGCCGGACCAATGACTGTGGGAGTACCCGTGCCGGTTACCGCCAACCTCGTCAAGTTGGTTGACAAGGAGTACCAGGACAAGAGCGTGGCCGAACTCGTCGATGCGCCAGTCTCTGCGCTCGCCGGGGTCAGCGAGCGTACCGCGACGCACCTCAAGGAAGCCCTCGGCATCAAGACGATCGGGGAGCTTGGTCGTAGCCAGTACTTCCGTACCGCCAGGGCGCTCGTCGACCTGGCCGACCACGGCGCATAGTCTCCGGTAACGCGGTCCGGCCGCCGACGTCTCGCGTCGGCGGCCGGACCGCGTCCGTCGAGTTGGGTACGGCGGCGCTCCTATGGTGCCCTCAGGCCGGCGTCAGCTCCTCGAGGCCGGCCAGCAGGCGGTCGACATCGTCGCGGTCGGTGTACGGGGCCAGGCCGACCCGTACCCCGCCGTCGGCGCCGAGACCCAGCCGGCGGGCCGGCTCGATGGCGTAGAACGACCCGGCCGGTGCGTTGATGTTGCGCTCGGCCAGGTGTCGACGGACGTCGGTAGGGGTCGAGTTCCGCACGGTGAACAGCACGGTGGGGGTGCGGTGGGCGGCGCGGGAGTACACGGTGACGGCGGGAAGCTCGGCGAGCCCGGCCTCGAGGTGCCGCAGCAGCGCGTGCTCGTGTCGTTCGACGGCGGTCATCGCGGACACCAGCGCGCTGCGCCGGCTCGGGTGCTCGTGCTCGGAGAGGGTGGCGATGAAGTCGACCGCGGCGGTGCATCCGGCGAGCAGCTCGTAGGGCAGGGTGCCCAGCTCGAACCGCTCCGGCACGGCGTCGGTCGAGGGCAGCAGCTTGTCCGGGTGCAGGGTCTCCAGCAACTCGGGAGCGGCGGCGACCACCCCGCAGTGCGGACCGAGCAGCTTGTACGGGGAGCAGGCGTAGAAGTCGGCGGCGAGAGCGGCGACATCCACCACGGTGTGGGCGGCGTGGTGAACGCCGTCGACGTACAGCAGCGCCCCGGTGTCGTGTACCCGGCGGCTGATCTCGGTGAGGTCCGGCCGGGTGCCGATCAGGTTCGACGCCGCGGTCACCGCGACGAGCCGGGTGCGCGGGGACAGCACCGCGGCAATGTCCTCGGGGGTGAGCTCGCCGGTGGCCGGGTCGAAGTCAGCCCAGCGCACGGTGGCTCCCGCGGTGGCGGCAGCCTGAACCCACGGCCGGATGTTGGCGTCGTGATCGAGCCGGGTGACGACCACCTCGTCCCCCGCCGTCCAGGTCTTCGCGAGCGCCCGCGACATGTCGTACGTCAGCTGGGTCATGCTGCGGCCGAAGACGATGCCCCGCGCGTCGGCGTCGAGCAGGTCGGCCATGGCTGACCGGGCCTCGTGGACGAGGTGCTCGGCGCGGCGTTCGGCGGCGGTGAAGGTGCCGCGGTTGGCGACGGCCGAGCGGAGCGTTTCGTACACGGCCCGGGCGACGGGCTCGGGTACCTGCGAGCCACCGGAGCCGTCGAAATGCGCGGCTTTCTCGGCCAGGGCGGGGAACTGCGCCCGGACCGCGGCGACGTCGTAGGTCACTTTGAGGGATCCTCCCGTCGAGGCGGCACGGGTGGACGGGCCGTGAGGTTCAACGGTACGGCATGCCACAGTGGTCGCCGTGCACCAGCGCCTCGACCACGAGGCGGCCAGGCCCCCGTACGGTCCGGGTAGGCAGGTGATCCGTGGCGGGACGACGTCAACGGGCTCGCCGTCGGTCGCGTTGGTTGAGGTGCTCCATCAGTTCGGCGGCCAGTGCCTTGATGGTCTCCAGCCCTTCGCGACCCCACGGGCGCGGTTCGGTGTCCACGACGCAGATCGTGCCCAGGGTCGTGCCGGTGTCGTCGATGAGCGGGGCGCCCAGGTATGAACGGATGCCGATCTGGTCGACCACCGGGTTGCCGGCGAATCGCGGGTAGTCGCAGACGTCGTCCAGTACGAGTGCTTTACGGCGGACCACGACGTGTGGGCAGTAGCCGTGGTCCGGCGCCATCACCCGGCCGGGTTCTCCGCCGGCGGTGACCGCCGGGTTGGCGCTGGCCTGTCCGGCGGGCGGGGTGTGGAGGCCGGCGAAGTACTGGTGGTCCGCGCTGATGAAGTTGACCATCGCGTACGGGGCGCCGGTGATCTGGGCGAGCTTGCTGGCGAACTCGTCGAACTCCGGATCCGGCTGGTCGCCGACTCCCAGCTCGCGTAGCCGCCGTTCCCGCTGCACCACCTCCCCTTCTTGACCGACCGGGGCCAGACGATGGTGATGTACCGGGTCGTGGGTCACAGTGTGCTCCCTGTCTGCCAGCGGTAACGGCGGGTTTACGCGGAACGGGACGTGGTGGCGCCGAGCAGGTGCTGGATGAGCGAGATCAGCACGGCGGTCGCGGAGCGGGGGTGGCGGGCGTCGCACAGCACGACCGGGACGTGGGGTTTGAGGGCAAGGGCGGTGCGTACCTCGTCGGGTTCGTAGCGGTACGCGCCGTCGAACTGGTTCACCGCCACGATGAAACCGATGCCGCGGGATTCGAAGAAGTCCACGGCCGAGAAGCAGTCCGGTAGCCGCCTGGTGTCGGCCAGTACGACCGCGCCGAGCGCGCCGTCGGACAGTCGGTCCCACATGAACCAGAAGCGGTCCTGGCCCGGGGTGCCGAACAGGTAGAGGATCAGCCGGTCATCGATGGCGATGCGACCGAAATCCATGGCCACGGTGGTGGTCGACTTGCTCTCCACCCCGGCCAGGCAGTCGCTTCCGGCGCTGGCCGCGGTGATGGTCTCCTCGGTGGTCAGGGGTTCGATCTCGCTCACCGCGCCGATGAACGTGGTCTTGCCCGCGCCGAAGCCGCCCGCTATCAGGATTTTGAGTGCGGTCGGGGAAGGCTCAGCGTCGTCGTAGGCCATCGAGGAGTGCCTCCAGCACGGCGGGTTCGGTGGGGTGAGGGAGCCTGATCGGGTCGAACCAGGGATCGTCCGGGTCGTCGACCATTTTCACGATCCTGCGCGGTCGGGCGTGCTGGTCGACTGTCGGGCGGGCGTCGCCAGGTACGGGCGGACGCTGGTGACCAGCCGCGACATCTCGTAGCCGAGCACGCCCACGTCCACGCCCCGGGAGGCCAGCACGGCCAGGACCGCGCTGGAGCCGGCGGTCGACACGAACAGCAGGGTGTCGTCGAGCTCCGCCACCACCTGCCGAACTCCGTCGCCGCCGCCGAACCGGTGTCCGGCGCTATGCGCGAGGGAGAACAGCCCGGAGGCGATCGCTGCCAGTTGGTCGGCGCTGTCGGCATCCAGGCCGTGGGCAGCCCTTCTCAGGCCGTCGGACGACAGCAGCAGGGCGCTGCGGGTGTGGGGCACGCGGTGGACCAGCCCGGACAGAAGCCAGGTGAGATTCGTGGCCTCGTCCAGGGCGCCGTCGCTGGGCATGATGGGCGAACCTTCCGGGGAGGGCTGGCGCGGAGTGATCAGCTGATGCGGTGAGCGGGCCCGGTCGTCGTTCGGGCGGTCGGTGCCGTCTGGACGCGCGTCGAGCTAACCCGGTGGAGGCCGTTGTCGGCTAGTGGTTGCGGGTGACTCGCTGATCCGCTGGCGTTTCGTTCCGTGACGGTGCCGGCAGGCGGAGGATGCGGCGAACCTGCGCCACGACGGGACAGCGCGGTGGTGCGAGCGTGCCTGCCGCCCGTGCTGATCAGGTGTTCCAGGTCGGAATGCGGCGACGATACGGCGAGCGCACGCGCCGGCGTGGAGTTGTGTAGCCGGTGCCTGTCGCTGATCCATCCGGCATCCACGCATCACGCGGGCTTGCGCCTTTGCGCAGGACGCGGCGATCGTCATCGAGGCGGGCGAGGTGAACACCGGTGTGCGGGTCCCCGGACCGTTCGGGAAGCGCGGGACCCTGTACGTCGGCTACGGCGTCCCCGCGGCGGTCGCGCGCTCGCGCGCCGCCAACTCCCGCTTGAGTACCTTGCCTGCGGCCGAGACCGGGATCGCGTCGACGAACACCACGTCCCGCACCCGCTTGTAGGGCACAACCCGCTCGTTGACCGCGGCCATCAGCGACTCGGCGGTGAGCGCCGCGCCGTCGTCGTCGCCCGTGCGGACGATGTACGCGACCGGCAACTCCCCGGCCCCCTCGTCGGGCCGGCCGACCACCGCGGCGCCGGCGACACCGGGCAGGGAGAACAGGATCTCCTCGAGCTCGCGCGGGAACACGTTGTAGCCCTTGTACAGCAGCATGTCCTTGGTGCGGTCGACGATCGAGAGGTAGCCGTCTTCGTCGAGGGTCCCGACGTCGCCGGAGTGGAACCAGCCGTCGGCGTCGATCGCCTCGGCCGTCGCCTCGGGCCGGTGCGCATAGCCGCGCATCACCTGCGGGCCGCGGATGCAGACCTCGCCGCGCTCGCCGGGCGGTAGCGGGGCGCCGCCGCCGAGCGGCTGGATGCTGATCTCGGTATCGAAGATCGGCACGCCGACGGTGCCCGGCTTGCGGGTACCCGACCGGAACGACGGGTTGCCGGTGGCCATCATCGTGACCTCGGTGAGGCCGTAGCCCTCGCCGATGGGAGCGTTCGGGAAGAGTCTCCTGAGCCGCTCGATGAGCGGCACCGGCAGCGGCGCCGCGCCGCTGGAGATCCCACGCACGCTGGAGAGATCCGCGCTCTCGATGCCGGGCACCTGCAGAAGGGCCACGAAGACCGGCGGGGCGCCGCCGATGCCGGTGACCCGGTGGCGGACGGCGTCGGTGAGGTAGGCGGCCGGGTCGAACCGGTCGTGGATGACCACCGTGGTGCCGCCCATGACCTGGCCGTTGAGGTAACCGATGGCGCCCATGGCGTGGAACCACGGGGTGAGGTTGATGATTGTCGCGGTGCCGAGCCGGGTCGGGTACTCCTCCTCGCTGCCGACCTGCCGGAGGGTCACGTCGCCCGCGCCGTCCACTGTGGGCAGAGAGCCCGACGTCCAGCAGGCCGACTGCAGCACGTTCGTGACGACCGCCCGGTGCGGTAGCTCCACGCCCTTGCTCACGCCGGTCGTACCGCCGGTGTAGGCGAGGTGGGCGAGGTCGGCGTCGACGTCGACGCCCGCGTCGAGCCGGCGGTCGGTGTCGTCGGCGGCCAGCAGTTCGGCCAGGTCGACCTCACCCGCGCCGAGGTCGAGCCGCGCTGCGAAGTCGGCGACGTGCGCCGGCCCGGTGACCACGACCGTCGTGACTTTCGTCGCCGGCAGCGCCGCCCGGACGACCGGCAGCACCTGCTCCCACGTGACCAGAACCCGCGCGCCGGCGTCCGCGAGCTGGGCGGCGAGCTCGGCCGGCGGCAGCAGCGGGTTCGTGGGGGAGAACGTGGCGCCGCAGAGCAGCACGCCGTAGTAGACCGCCGGGTACTGCCGGCAGTTGGGTAGGTGGATCGCGACGACGTCCCCCCGGCCGATGCCGTGGTCGGCGAGCCAGTTCGCGACCGCGTGGGCGCGGCGGCCGAGCTCCGTGAACGTGAGCGGGACGTCGTGGTGGACGAACGCCGTCCGCTCGCCCCAGCGGCGCACCGCCGCCCGGAGGATCGACCCCCCGGGTACCCGCGGGTACTCGAGCGACCGGGGCAGGCCCGGGGGCCAACTGGCGACGGCGGGGGCGGGCTCGGTGGCGGTCATCGGCGTCCTTCCGGTAGGGGTCCACGGGGACCGGTGTCCGGGTAGTGCGGCGACCTGCGGTCCCGGAGCCGGGACTGTCCGATCTTGGATGTAACGTACCGGCACGTCAGCTGGTTGTGAATGCGCTGAAAAGGCCCTTCGACGTCGGCTACACGATGTGGTCGAACCGGGGACAGAACTTGCCACTGTTCTCCCCCGGCCAGGCGCGCCATGACCGGGGGAGATCGCTGGAGAGCTCAGGCGCGCTGGTAGACCCAGTAGCGGTCGCCGCGCTCGGCCTCCAGCTTGTCCAGCTGCTCGCGGTGGATCTCACGCACGCGCTCCGGGGTGATGGCCTCGCTCGGGTCGACCTCCTCGAACTGCAGGCTGGTCTTGTCCTCGTAGAGGTGCTCACCGGCGAGCCGCGCCTGCTCGTCGTAGGGCCAGATGAAGGCCTGTCGGCTGGAGGCGTGGTACAGCTTCTCCGCATCCGGGACGTCGTAGCCGATGGCCTGCAGATCGGCTCCGCGAGCCAACTGGTGGAAGGTGATTTCGTCGGCTACCCCCCAGTCGCCGACGGCGAGGCGGTCGTCGGAGTGCCACAGGACGGCTTCGGTGACGCTGTTGTAAAAGGCGAGGACGCCGTCCTTGCCCTCGATGACCGTGGGGTTGGCGCCCCAGGTGACCCGGTACACGGGGTGGTCGACCATCATGTCCGGCGCGACGATCCTGTCGAACTGGCCGGATCCCTCCAGATGCACGTGCCGCCACCAGTTGAGCAGGATGGCCCGGTGCAGCGGATCGGTGGTCCGCTCCAGCAGTTCCGCGGTCGGAATCATGCAGTCGTAGATGGCCTTCTCGAACCGGTTCATGGTTGTCCTCTCGTAAGGAAGCGTCGGAAGCCGCTGACGCTTCTCCGCATCGTCGCAGTGGTCGGGTCACGTCCGCGGTGATCACGTAAAAGATGATGTTATGCGGCGATCTTCGCTGTCACTGAGGAGAGAGACCGATGACGGATACCGCCGACCGGATCGCCGACTGGGTCAGTACGAACCGCTACCGGCTGGGCCTGCCCGCCCCGGCGTACCCGCGGGTCAGTCTCATCGGTACCGGGGAGAGCTACGCCGCCTGGCTGGTACGGGTGCCGGACGCCGACCCGCTGGTGGTGCGGATCGCCCGCCGGCCGGTCGACCAGTTGCCCCGACCGATGGCCGCCGAGCTGGCCGGGATGGCGCTGGTGCCGCCCGGACTCGGGCCGCGGCCGGTGCTGCTGGAGGAGTCTCCCGTGCCGCTGGGCGCGCCGTTCATGGTCACCGGGTACGTGCCCGGCCGCGAGGTGGAGCCGGCGGGCTGGACCGACGAACTGCTCGTCGCGCACGCGCGGCAGGTGGCGATGCTGCACGCCGAACCGCACCGGGTACACGGCGACATCACCACCCCGGTGGAGCAACGGTCGCCGGTCCTGTCACTGACGGCCAAGGTCGCCGACAGCATCGCCTGGTGGCGCGAGGCCAACCCGGACGTGGCCGGTGACCCGGAGGTCACCGCGCTCCTGCCGAGCGTGGAGGCCTACGTCGCCGCGACCGAGCCGGCGTTCGCCCGGCTGCACCGGTTCGCGCTCATCCACGGCGACCTGGTGGTACCGAACGTGCTCGTCGACGACGCCGGTACACCTCGCTACGTCGACTGGGAATGGGCCGAGGTCGGTGACCCGGCGCAGGACCTCGCCTACCTCGGTGGCGCGGTGGCGGCCCCACCGTGGTACCTGCCGTTGCCGTCCGAGCGGGTCGACCTGCTGCTGCGGGCGTACGTGGAAGCGGCCGGAGACGCCGCCGGGCCACTCGACGATCTCCGGGTCCGCCGGGACGCCTTCGAGGTCTACGAGCGGTTCTTCTCCTCGCTGCACTTCCGCACCCGGCGAGGAGGTCCGGAGGACCTGCGCTCCGGCCGCTACACCGACGCGGTGCGGCTGCTCACCGACGGGTTGACCGCACGGCTCAGCTGAGTGTCGCGACCGGCGAGGGTCTACGGGCCGTTCGACCCCGGTGTGGGCTCGTCGTCTGGGACGCCGAAGTCCAACTTCTCCGAGGTGCCGGCGTTGAACGCCTGGTGGCTCAACTGTTGCGGGGAGGGCACCTCGTACACCTCCCGCAGGGTGGTGACGAGCACGTCGGCGAGTTCCCTGCTCTCAGCCGCGCCGGGGGGCCAGGCAAGCTTGCGCCACCAGTTGTGCTGGCCGGGGGGCGTGGGTGCGTTCCAGCCCAGCTGTGCCAGGCGTTGCTCGGCGTCGGGCCTGATCTGCCGCTCCGCGGGCAGGGCGTTGTTGGCCACGGCTTCGACGTGCAGGGCGGCGGGAGCCTGCTGGAACTGGACGTACCGATCATCGCTTTCAAGGATCAGGGTGTCCTGGTCGCGCAGGTAGGGGATCTTGGCGGCGAGGGCGGCGGCCAGTCCCTCCCAGGATTCGTCTGTCACTCCCACACTCCCAGTACCTCATCCCAGTGGTCCTGGTAGTCGTTGGTCGCCCAGTCGATGGTGACGGCCGGGCCGGTGTTGGTGATGGAGATCGTGGTGTCGTCGCCGCGCCACCGCACCTCCGGTTGGTCGCCCTTGAGCCGGTGGGTCGGTGGGCCGAACAGCCGGGTGGCGGCGGCGGTCACGTCGGCGAAGGCGTCCTGGGTGAACGCCTGCGACTGTGCCGACTCAGGGAGGGCGGTGTCGGTGACCCGCATGCTGACGTCGTTGACCTGGTCGCCGGTGAAGGAGAGCATCACCTGGTTGTCGTTGACGCCCCAGCTGGCGTCGGCGACGGCGCCCTTCCCTTCGATCATCTCGACCAGCGACCAGCCGAGGCGGTTCGCCAGGTCGGGCACCTCGTCGGCGGTCCAGCTCCACCGGGTGTCGCGCAGGGTGACAAGGAGCGCGTCCAGGGTCGCCGGCTCGATCACTTGCCAGGTTGCCACGTGTTTCACCCGTCCTCGTGTTCTTCGGCCGATCCTGCCAGACGAATGGTGTCGCGGCCGAGCCGGTTCGGGTCGAGCCGGTAGTCGGTCACCGTGACCACCCCCGATTCGGAGGTCTGCACGAGCAGGTACCGAAGGCCGTCGGGGTTCGGTCCGCTGACGATGTCCTGTACGGCCGCGCGCAGGTCGGGTTCGTCGCGGAAGCGCTTCTCGAGTTTGGTGTCGTTCTGCAGCATGTGCCGCAGGTACTCGGGACTGCACTGCTCCGCGCGGATGCGCTCCAGGCCCGGGTTGGCGGAGTCTTCGACGAAGCGGCCGCCGAGGCCACTGCCCGCGCCCTTCTCCTCGATGGCGACGAGGACGTTCGAGGAGTCCGTCACGTACAGCACCACCCGGTCGAGATTGTCGGGGGTGCCGCGCGCGGCCTCCTCTTCGGGGCGGGGGGTCAGGGTCAGGCTGCCGTCGAACTCCCGCGCCACGACCAGCTTCCCGCCCGCGGTCCCGAGCTGTTCGCTGGCCCTGTTCAGCCGGAGGGTCGCGCCGGCGTACTCCATTCCGGCCGACCGCAGCTCGAGGAGTTCGGCGGGCGACAGGTACGGCTCCGCCGTCCGGAGCAGCTTTTTGAACTTCTCCTTGCCGAAGCTCGCCGCGTCCATGGCGATGCCGTACGGCCGCAGCCTCGCGGCGAGTGGTTCGATCCGGCTGTCCCACAGGGCTTCGCGGTCGTGCGCCACCTGCTCGCGAGCCGACACAGCGTCCAGGAGCGCCTGGTCGACAGGGGTGTTGCCGTCGGCGCTGTACGTGCGGACGCTGTCCAGATCGGGCACCGCTCGGGCCTGGAGGCCGTCGGTGGGCGGCCGGTTGTCATCCGTGACGTACCGGTTGCCCTCGCCCTTCAGCTGGCCGTCGTCGTTGCGGAAGGTGCCGACCGGGTCGCCGGGGAAGTGCTGGTTGCCGTCGGGCCCGAGCATCAGCTCCCGCCCGTACGTGCTGTCGCGCTTACCGGTGGCCTCCAGGTCGCCGGCCTGGTACCGCGGCCGGTGGCCGTCCTGCGACCCGGTGCCGGTGGGGTCGCTCTCCTCCCATTGGCGCAGCGGCTGCCGGGAGTCGTCGGCGGCCACGGGCACCGGCCGGCCGTCCGGGTCGAGGACGATGACGTCGACGCGGTTGACGCCGCCGTAAGAGCCCTCCGCGCTGTACATCGGCTGGTCGTAGACGAACCCGTTCTGCGGGTCCACGAACCTGATGCTGCCGTTCTGGTTGACGGCGGCCCAGGCGTGGGCCCCGCCGAGCCCCCAGGTGTTGACGATCATGGCGAACGATCCGGGACCGGCGACCTCCAGGGCCCGGCTGAGCTCGGTCATCCGCTCGGTGAAGATGGCCTGGGGGGTGTCGTATGTCGCCGTCGCCTCCGTGTAGACGGTCGTGAACTCCGACCCGAGGGTGCGCCGGGCCCGTTGCAGGCCGCCGCGCTCACCGCCGACCGGCCGGTTCGGGTCGGCGTACGCGTACGCGTCGAAGGTACGGGGGGCTGCCACCCGGGGACGGCCGTGCGCCCAGGTGTCGTAGAAGGACAGCACGGTGTCGATGCAGTTGAGGCCCCGGGTCGGGTCCGCCTCGAACCCGCCGTCGTTGGCGAGTTTGAACCAGGGCTGCTCGACGTCGGCCCAGCGGACCACGTTTCCGTACTCGTCGCGGGGCATCGCCTGCTCCAGGGCCAACTGGTCGTAGGCGAGCGGCTCCCGGAGGCCGCCGCGCTGCCCGTACGCCCGGGTGGTCTCGACCGGCGGCGGGTTGTCGGTGCCGGTCAGCGCCGAACGGTTGCCGGCGGTGACGCCGCCCTGGGCGGTCGGCAGCACTTCCCGGTTGAGGTAGCCGTGGGCGGAGTCGCTGACCACGACGAGGTCGGGCCGCTCGCTGTCGGGCTCCCGCCGGCTCCGGTCGGTCTCGTAGTCGTGCCAGTTTCCCTGGGTGCGCTGCCTGTTCCAGGTCGCCTCGGCCGCGTCGCCGATCTGGCGGGACAGGGCCGGATCGAGCACCGGTGGCGAAGACTGCTGGGCCACCGGGGGAGTCGACGGCACCGCCACCGGGGCAGGGGCGGTGTCGGCGGGTCTCCCGGCGGCCGGGTGGGTGGTGGCCGGCGACGAGGCCCAGCCGACCGGCGTATGACCGGCTCGACCGTACGGTGAAACGCCGACCGAGGGCTGCGTCGCGGTGGTGGGAGCAACCGAGGGCCCGGCCGCCGTGGTGACGGGTGCGCCGAAGGCCGGGGACGGGCTGCCGACGACGGTCGGGTTACCCACCGGAGTCGTGTTGCCGGCCACCGTCGCGGTGCCGGCGGTTCCCCAGGCCGGGTTGGCGCTCGGCTGAGCCTGCTGCCCCGGCGACGGTGCCGCGCCGGCACCCACGTCGCCGGGCGCGAGCGCCGTGTGGCTGGCGAGGGTGACCCGCGAATCACCGGGGCCGCCGAACTGCGCAGCAGGGGCGGCCGCCGTGCTCGCCGCCTGCTGGTCGAGGGCTGCCTGTACCTGGGGCGGGTGGTGACCGTCGGGGGAGAGCGCGGCCAGGGCCGCCAACGAGGGGTTGACCCCGCCGCTCGGCTGCGACCCCGGCGCGGGCCCGGTCGGGTCCGGCATGGCCGCGGTGTGCTGGCCGGCCGACTGGTGGTGCGTGGCCGCCGCGTAACCGGCGGAGTCGGCGGCACCGCCCGGGCCATCGGCCTCGGCCGGTGCCGAGAACGTCGTCGCCGGCGGAGCCGAGGTGACGGCCGAGGCGCTGACTCCGCCGGTACCGGCGGTGAGGTCCCCGGTACCGGCGCGGAAGTCGCCGTCCAGCGCCGCCATCTTGGCCTCGAGGTTGTGCTCGAAGCCCTGGTGCGCGTGCTGGATGCCGCCGCTGGCCAGGCCCGAGGTGGCCGATCGGGCCAGGTTGCCGGCGTCCGGCAGGCCCTGGCCGGTGGTCAGCGAAGCGCCGGTCTCGGCGAGCACCTCGCCGGCCGCGCCCCGCACGAGGTTCTCGCCGAAGCGACCCAGCGCCGACTCCGCGCTCGGCCCCAGCCCCGCCAGGCCGCCCGCGGCGCCACCCGCCGCGCCGGCGGTGAACGACGTCAGCAGCGACCCCGCGTCGTAGCCGTCCCGGCGGCCCTGCCCGATCTGGTAACTCTGGACGCCGTAGTCGACCGCGAGCTCTTCCAGACCCTCTTCCAGCGCGTGCCGACCGGTACGCGCGGCGAACGAGACCGCGCGCTTGCTCGCCACCTTGGCCATCCGCTCGGCGGCCTCTTCGGCGCCCTCCTTGAGCGCCGTGCGCAGCAGCTTCATCATCAGCCGCTTGAAGATCTGCTGGATCGCCATCCGGGTCGCGAACATGGCCGGGCCCGCCGCGGCCGACGCCGTCCCGAACGTGCAGGCGGCGGCGATTGCGAGTCCGGCCAGCTCGATCAGCAGCAGGCCGAGCTCCACATAGGTCTCGATCTTCGCCGCCTGGATGTCGCAGCCGCACGACTCGGTCAACTCGCCGATGCCGTCCGCGACGCTCGACAGCGCCGCGAAGGCGGCCTGGTCGTTGCCGCCGACCTTGCTCCACGCCGCGTGGAACGCGGCCGCCACGGTGGTGTCCAGGCCGCCCCAGCCGGCGACCACGTCGTTCGCGGCCGAACTCGCGTCCTGGTACGGCGGGACGAGGGCCTGGGCGGCCTGAAACCACAGGTCAGCGGTGTCCCAGACCTGCTTCTCGTCGCCCTCGGGCCAGTCGACGCCGAGTACCCACTCCAGGGCCTCACGCATCCAGCCCGGCGCGTCGAGGAACTCCAGCGGGTGCGGAATCGGGGATGGCAGCTGCATCGTCGCGCCGTCAGACCTCGGTTATCCGGCGACGGCTCGCGTCGTCGGTCTCCACGGCGCGGTCCACCGACACGACCGCCCGCTCACCCAGGCTCTGCACGAAGGACGCGATGCTCGCCCACGCCTCGAGAAGCTGCGGCCCGTACTTGTCGTAGTTCGTCTGGAACGCCGAGCCGAGGCTGTCGCGGCCCCACGGCCGAGCGGCGGTGGCCGCCTCCAGCTCGGCGCCGATACCCTGCCGCAGCCGGGCCAGTTCGACACCGGACTGGGCGAGGTTGGTACCGGCCCGCTCGGCGCGCGGCGCGTCCAGCCGCATCTCCTCACCGGGCATCGCGGCCTCCGCGCTCGTCGTCGGTGTCGGTGTCGACCGCCAGTTCGCCGTCGTACCGCTTGAGCGCGGCGCCGAGGTCGTTGTTGCGGATCATGCTCATCGCCGCGCTGTCAGCCGGCAGGTAGGCGCCCAACAGCGCCGAGGTCTCGTCGGCGGCCTTGGCGGTCGCGCGGTGCACGGTCTCGGTGATCTGAGATGCCAGCACCACCGCATCCGGTTCCCGATAGATCTTCGGGTCCAGCTCGAGCCTGACCAAATGCCCACGCGGGCCGACGACGGCGGTCACGGTACCGTCGTCGGACGACGCCGAGACCTGAAGCCGGGCGAGCCGCTGCTGCATCTCGTCCAGGCCGGACCGCATCCGCGTGTACTCGTCGTAGACCTGCGCGAACCTCTCCTGAAGGGCTCGATTCGCGTCCCGGTCCGATGTCCGCGTCATCGCCCGCCTCCCCAGTACGTCGATCGACGACGAAGATACCGGGTCGGCACAAGTGTAGACAGAACCCGATAGGTTGGGCGCGTTCGCGGCGCATCAAGGGGGGCACGTGATAACGCGGGAGATTGCCGAGAGGATAGCGGCAAACTGGGCCGTACAAGTCAGTAAGGACGCCGGGTCCCAGATGACCCCGATGTTGTACGAGTTCGACGAAGGATTCGTCCTCTGGCTCAAGGAACTCCCGGAGACGATGCCCGATCCCGGGACCGGCGCGCGTACCGTCATCGACCGGCGGACCGGCGCGTTCGCGGGTTATCCGGTGCTGCCGATCGTGCAGGTCGCGGAGATGCACCGGCAGCATGTGCGCCGGAAGCCGGCCGTACCGTCGACGGTGGACCGGATGGCTGAGCTCCGACGCCAGGCCAGCGGTCGGCTGCCCGCCCCCACGGTCGCCGCCCACCTGACGCTCGTGCGGGACCGCGCCCTGCGCCGCGCGTTCGGCGCCAAGGGTGACCAGGAGCTGAACCACCACCCCCTGGTACGGGAGTGGCTGGCGGCGCAGCCCGTCAACCAGTTGGTCCGGGGGGTGGACCGGCACGCGGAGCTCATCATGATCTCCGACGCGCTCCACGAGCAGGACGCCCTGGTGGCCCTGGGCGGTCGGGCGCCGATCGACCTGTCCGGCGCCCGGGAGTTGTTCGGGCGGGGTGCGGCCGTCGAGTTGTTCCACGTACGCGAGCAGAAGGACAAACTGGGCGCCACCCACGCGAGGGCGTGCGCGTCCTGTACGGCCGCCCTGCGGTACTTCGAGATCCCGTGCCCACCCGCGTCGACGCCGCCCGAGCGTGGCATCACTCTCTACTACGGCTGTTTCTCCAGTGGACTGGCGCCGGAGTTGCAGGGCCTGGTGACCTTCGAGGACCCGCAGACGCCGTACCGGGCGGACCTGAGGGTGGAGGTCTACCAGGAGGCCGTCCGGAAACTGCGCGACGAGGGCGGGCCCGAGGTGTTTCCCGCCGCGTGGGACGCCCTCATGCGGTACGGCGGGGCCACCTGGAGGGGCTGCGAACCCGGTGAGGCGCACCTGGTCGACCGCTTCGACATCGGCTTCTACGTGCCACGCTGCGAAGAGACGTTCGACGGCTTCGCGCGGGTTCTCGGCGTCCGGCTGTACCCGATCGGGGACGAGGACAACCGGTCGATTCTCGCAATCGACGAGGGTGGCCGGGTGTTCGCCCTCGACCAGGGCGGGGAGTGGTTCGTCGGCGCGACCATCGACGACGCCGTGTGCAACCTCGTCTTCGGCCGGCCGCAGCCGCGGGTACGCGACGACGGCACCTGGTGACGCCCTTCACCCGGCCGACGCTGCGTCGGGAACGGTCGGTTGAACCTCGCGTTCCCTGATTTGAATTTGGTAAATATGTATATGTCTCGTGGTCTGCTTTGATCGAAGATCGATGGACGGTACGGTCCTTACCTACACGACGCGCGTGCCCCCATCCGTGTGCACGTCACGTCAGGTCCTTCGACCGGAAGGCAGCACATGACACATCAATTACGTTCCAGGTCACGTCGGGGACGGCGCGTGCTCGGGCTGATGGCCGCAGGGGTGCTCCTGGTCGGCGTGCTGCCGGGGACGGCTTCGGCGGCGGAGTCCGATCCCCGGGTCGGGCTCGGCGGCGGCTGGCTCGACGCGGAGTCCGCGATCAGCAACTTGAAGCAGTTGGCGCATCGCGACAAGCCGGCGGGCTTCGTCGACCCGACGAACCCCGGCAACTTCGGGTACGTCGCCTCGGACCTCGCCTTTGGCGGCAAGTACACGTTCCTGGGCAACTACAACGGGTTCAACATCGTCGACATCTCCAACCCCGCGGACCCGAAGGTCGCCACCAGCGTCGTGTGCCCCGGTGGGCAGGGTGACCTCTCGGTCCACGGCAACCTGCTCTTCATGTCGGTCGAGGAGAGTCGCGCGCGGGTCGACTGCGGCTCGGACCCGAACATCGGCACCCGGTTCCAGGGCATCCGGGTCTTCGACATCAGCGACGTGATGAACCCGAAGCAGGTCGCGGCCGTTCAGCTCTGCCGCGGCTCGCACACGCACTCGCTGGTGACCGATCCGAAGGACGCCAGCAACGTCTACGTCTACGTCTCGGGGACGGCCGGGGTGCGGCCGGCGGAGACGATGGCCGGCTGCAACAACAACCCCGCGGACGGCGAGGACCCGTCGCGGTGGCGGATCGACGTCATCAAGGTACCGGTGGCAGCCCCCGAGAAGGCCGCGGTCGTGAACCAGCCGAGGCTGTTCACCGATCCGAAGACCGGCCGGATCGACGGCCTGCAGAACGGGCCACTGGCGCCCAAGCACCCGTCCGGCCAGGACTGGAGGCCCACGCCGAACACCAACGCCTGCCACGACATCACCGCCTTCCCGGCGATCGGGCTGGCCGCCGGCGCGTGCCAGGGCAACGGGATCCTGATCGACATCTCGAACCCGGCGAACCCCGTCCGGATCGACGAGGTCTCCGACCCGAACTTCGCGTACTGGCACTCGGCGACGTTCAACAACGACGGCACGAAGGTGGTCTTCACCGACGAGTGGGGCGGCGGCAGCGCTGCTCACTGCCTCGCCACGGAGCAGCCGCAGTGGGGCGCCAACGCGATCTTCGACATCGTCGACCGGAAGATGACGTTCGCCAGCTACTACAAGCTGCCGGCGCCGCAGAGCACCCAGGAGAACTGCGTCGCGCACAACGGATCGCTGATTCCGGTGCCCGGCCGCGACATCATGATGCAGGCCTGGTACCAGGGTGGCATCTCGGTGTTCGACTTCACCGACTCGGCGCACCCGCGCGAGATCGCGTTCTTCGACCGCGGTCCGGTCGACGCGAGCAAGCTCGTGCTCGGTGGGTACTGGTCGGCGTACTGGTACAACGGCAACCTTGTCGGCAACGAGATCGCCCGCGGCCTCGACGTGTTCGCGCTGGCGCCCAGCGCGCACCTGTCGAAGGCGGAGATCGACGCGGCCTCGCAGGTGAAGTTCAGCCAGTTCAACACCCAGAGCCAGCCGAAGATCACCTGGGCGCCGAGCTTTGCGCTGGCGCGTGCGTACTACGACCAGCTGGTACGTGCCGACGCCATCCGCCAGCCGCAGAAGCTCCAGGTCGATCAGTCCCTGAGGAGTGCCGAGCGGTTGGCGGCCCACGGACAGCGGATCGCTGCGCGGGCGCTGCTGCGGGCTACCGCCCTCCAGCTCCGCGACCCGCAGCACCAGAAGTTGAAGCAGGCGATGCTGGATCTGGCGCAGTCGCTGTAAAGGCGCAGTCGCTGTAAACCTGTTCCTGACGTCAAGGGCACCTCGGCTCGAAACCCTCGAGCCGAGGTGCCCTTGACCTGTCAGTGCATCCCGGCCTGTAGCTCCTGCATCCGCTGGATCTCGACACTCTGGTCGGCGTTGACCTCGCGGGCGAGCTGATCGCTCGCCGGCTCGAGCCCTCCACCGGTCGCGTAGAGCTCCTCCACCATCGCCAGCGCTCCCTGGTGGTGGCGGATCATGAACGTCAGGAACAGCCGGTCGAACTCCGCGTCGCGCGCCTGCTTGAGCTGGCCGAGTTCCTCGTCGGTGAGCATCCCCGGCATGGGCTTGTCGTGTCCGCCATGAGACGCGTGCGGATCGGCCGCTACGTTCCGGTCGCCGAGCCATCGCTGCATCCGCGTGATCTCCTCGCGCTGCGAGACCTCGATCCGCTTGGCGAGCATCGTCAGCTCCGGGTTGGCGGTACGGCCCGGCAGGAGTGCGGTCATCTCCAGCGCCTGAGTGTGATGCGGGATCATCCGCTGGATGAACAGCGTGTCGGCCACGGTGTGCCTGGGAGGCGAGACCCTGGACAGCTCGTCGGGTGACAGTGGTCTGCCCGACTGGCCCGGCGCGCCCGGCTGGACCACGCGCGAGCTCGGCGGCCGGTACGGCGGGTCACCGGCAGGCCGGAGGGCGACGAACACCCCCGCCCCGACGGCGACCGTGGCGACCGCAGCCGCAATGACCAGGCGACGGGGCGAGGACATGAATCACGTACCTATCCGAGCTCGAGCTGCACAGAAGTGAGAGCCATGGTGCCTCATATCCACGGCCGTCACCAGGCTGCCGGCCGGCTTGATCAACCGTCGTCAGCGCCGCGATCAGTCGAGTCTCGGACACACGGGCTCACGAACAATGACGACTCAGGTAAGCACATGATTAGCAGGCTGTGAGGGCGGCCTGACGGCCAGCGGCCCTGCGCCGCGACTTGGGGGCGATGATGGGCGTCAGGCTTTCACTGATCCGTCATACCGACCTGCTGGTCGCGGAGTTCGAAGTCGTGAACATGCGGATCTCGGCCGACGGTGCGCATTTGGAGAAGGAGTCGCCCGGCGACCCCGCCCAGGTCGTCGTCCGGCTGCCCGCACAGCACGTGTGGGAGGAAGCATTCCCCTCGGGCGGCATCGTCGTAGGCCATGCCCTCAGCTTCTCGGCGGGGGGCACGGTGCTGTCGTTCGGTGTGAATGCCGACCGGATCCCGCTGACGGTCGCGGCTCTCCTTGATCCGACGCTGGTCAGCCCGATCGGCGTACCGCGCAGCATTCCACCCGATCCGGGCGAGACGAGCGTATTCCTGGGGACGCAGCGGACCGCTATCGAATTTCCCACGCGACTCCTGCTGGCCCCCGAGGGGCTTGCCACGTGGCGGCACCGCGCCGCGCCCTTCACCGCCGCAGACGGATGGACCGAGATCTGGCACACGCGGCTGGTACCCGACAGCGGCGGACCGGCGCAGCTGCGCGCGTACGCACATCTTCCCGGCCGGCCGGAGCGGGAGGGCGCGCCGATCCGGGACAGCCAACTCGCGGACATCGTCACCCTCACCTCGGCACAGGACCTGGTGTCGGCCTTTGTCCGCTACGACGCCCGCCCGCTGGATGCCGACCTGATGATGCTCACCGCGCTCGGGGCCTCGGTGCGGATGCGGGGACTCTGGGAATACCCGGACCTGCCACCCGAGCAACTCACGGCGATCGGCTTCCCGACGCCGACGGTGACGCAGTACGAGCACGTCGCCGGCCTTGGCCGGGACGTGTACGTGAAGGTGGTGAGCCGGGGGTTCCTGCACACCGGCCACCGCGCCTCGGTGGTGGAGATAACCGAGCGCAGGTTCGAGGTGCACCCCGACGCGGGGCCACCCGCGATCGCGTTGCTCCGCAAGAAGGAGATCCTGGTCGTGCAGCAGCCCGAGCAGGCCTACGGTGCGGAGCAGGGCTATCAGTTCGGTGGCCGGGAGATGCCACTGCGCAGTCTGCGGTACGTCGACACCGTCACCCCGCCGCTGAGTGACTTCCGCGCCGACAGGGTGAGCTGGATTCAGGTGAACGGCGCCGACCACCCGCTCACCGCCGTGGCCACCGATGCCGAGGGGCGACGCGTCACCGTCTCGATCCCTGTCCTGTACAGCCCGGCGGACCGGACGGCGGAAGAGCTCACCGGCGTCTTCACCAGCGCCGGGGAGCAACGGCGGGTGTGGTCGCTCGCCGGGCAGCCGATGGCGATGGCAGAAACGGACACCCCTGGCACCACGTCCGCGCCCACCGAGTCGATCGAGCTGGGGATGGTGCCGGTAAGTGGCCATGCGCTCGGCGTCCTGCCGACGATGGCGAAGGCCTCCGTGCGGCTACCGGCTCTGGAGCAGCTCACCGGAGCCCGTACTGCTCACGAGGTGCGGCTCCACGAGGAGTACCTGAAGGGCGGTCTGGAGAGCACGGCGGCGGGTGCGTTCATGGAGCTGGTCGACCAGGTACCGGTCGGGTTCGCGGCGGACCGGGTGGGTGGACTGGCCAAGCCCAACAACGCGATCAAGGACATCACCAGCCGAGGCGGCGTCCTGCCGGCGGTGTTCACCCGTCCGACGGTGACCGCGCAGGACCTGGCCGGCGTTTTCGGGTTGGATGCCAAACTCCTCGGCAACATCGGCCTGGCCGATGTGCTCGGCGACGTGGGGGAGCTCGGTAGCGGAGCCTTCCCGACGACCCCCGGGGACCTGCAGGCGATCCTCGACGACGTGGGGCGTCGACTGCCGGCGCCCATCATGCTCACCCGTGCGCTGGCCGGTGGTGGCGGCGCCGAGGTGCGGTACGTCTGGCGCCCGCCGCTCAAGGAGGGCTTCGGGCCGCTGCGGTTCACCCCCGGTTCGACGCTCACCCTGGACGCCCGGACCGTGCGCGCCGCGGACGGCACGGTCACCGCCACGGTCACCGGCGAGCTCCGCGAGTTCCGTTTGGAATTCCTCGGCATCGTGGTGGTGACCGTCGACAAGCTCACCTTCACCTCGGCACCGGGACGTAAGCCATCGGTGGACATCGCCGGCTTGGCCATCGACTTCGGCGGCGAGCTGCGGTTCATCAACACCCTGCGGGAGCTGTTTCCCGCCGACGGATTCGGCGCCGGCACGGTCGTGGACGTGACGCCGCGCGGTATCGAGGCGGGCTACTCGCTGGCGGTACCGGGTGCCGGTGTCGGCGTGTTCAGCCTGCACAACATCGCGCTGTCGGCACGGCTGACGATTCCGTTCGACGATCGGCCCACCGCGTTCCGGTTCGCGATCGCCGAGCGGCACGACCCGTTCACCGTGAGCGTGTCCCTGTTCGGGGGCACCGGGTTCTTCGCGCTCACCGTCGGCGCCGACGGGGTCAAGCAGGTCGAGGGTTCGATCGAGTTCGGCGGCTCGGTGTCGCTGAACATCGGCGTCGCCAGCGGCGGTGTGTACGTGATGGGCGGCATCTACTTCGCGTGGGCCGAGAACGCGGTGTCGCTCGCCGGGTTCCTGCGCGCGGGCGGGTACGTGTCGGTGCTCGGGATCGTGAGCGTGTCGGTGGAGTTCCGTCTCGCACTCGGCTACCGCAAGGTCGACGGGCGTTCGGAGATGTACGGGCAGGCCAGTGTGACGGTCAGCGTGAAGGTCGCGTTCTTCAGCAAGAGCGTGTCGCTGCGTCTGGAGCGCAGTTTCGCGGGCGCTGCCGGCGACCCGACGTTCGAGGACTGTGTCGAGCCGGCGGACTGGGACGAGTACTGCCTGGCGTACGCCTAGCGAGGAGGTGACCGGGATGCCGGTGCAGCAGCAGATCCAGTGGGTGGTCCTACCGGGTGGGGTCACCGCCGACGGCGCCCGGTTACGGGCATCGGTGTTCGTCGCACCGCGGCTGTCCGGCGACGACCAGGGCGACATGACGCTCGAGTCGTTCCCGGACTTCCTCGACTGGCCGGCTCGGATCGGGCAGGCCACGTTCGTCGTGGAGGGAGTGTCGCTGACCGGCGAGGGGCCACCGGTGTTCGTCGTTCCCTGCACCCGCGTCGGCGAGCCGCCCGACTCCGCCCTGTGGCGGGCGCTGTTCGGACCGCAGACGCCGCTGTCGAGCTTCTCGTTCGACGACCACTCCGCGAGCTCGATGCGGTCGTTCTCGGCACGTGACGTCGCCGCGTCGACCCGTGGTGCGTACGCCGGCGTCGCCGCGGTGGCGCCCGACCGGCTGCCGAGCGCGGCGGACATGGCTGACACCCCGATGGCCGGCTTCCTCGCGACCAGCCCACAGACGATCGCGCCGCCGGAAGGCTTGGCCGCGGGCGCGGAACCGGAGATGACCCCGCTGCAGCGGGTGGTGGATTTCTACCAGCCACCGACGCTCGCCCAGGCCGCGTTCGCCGCGGAGGAGCCGGCGCCACCGATGCCGACCCCGGAACTGGATTTCCACCAGATGCTGTCGCTGCTGGGCGACCACCCGACGATGCTGCGGCGGCTGGGCCTGGTGGTGGACCTGGAGGTCCCCGCCGAGTCGGTGGTTCAGTTCGGCGGGGTGTCGATGCGGATCCGGCCCGCTTGGCAGTCCCTGCTCGGTGCCGTCAACAACGACGTCACACCGCTGTCGGCCTACCGGCACCTGACGCCGGACTCGGCGCCGGACGGCCGACGCCGGTTCACCCGAGCCTCGGAGCTGGGTGAGCTGGCAGCCGACGCGGGGCTGAAGTTCCTCCCGGAGAGCGACTTCAGCCTGGAGCAGTCCGATGTGGACGGCGCCGCGCTGAAACTGGTCTCCGCTGATCCGGAGGCCCTGACCGGTCTGCCGACCGTACGCTCGGGCGGGATCGCCCTGGTCCGCGACCGCCGTGACGAGGTGCTGCGGGGCGACTTCGAGCGGGCCCGCCTCCGCGAGGAGGCGCTGGGCCAGGGGGGACTGATCGAACTGGGTGACGACGACCTGGTCCGCGGCCACCGGTTGGACGTCTTCGACGTGGACGCGGGGCGCTGGCGATCCCTGCACGAACGGGTGGTGGAGTACCGGATCCCGGGCCATCCGCTCGAGCCCGTACAGGACGAGGGATTCTTCCAGGTCAGCCTTGCCAGGCCGGGCATCTTCGGTGCCCAGCCGTACCTGCACGACCAGGTCGTCAGCTGGGACGGATGGAGCCTGTCCGCGCCGCGTCCCGGCAAGGTGCTTCCTCCGGACCCTCGCGCACCGGATCCCACGCAACCGGACACGGCACTGATCCGTCCCGAGAACGCCGTCGGTACGGCCATGCCGCTGCAGATCGAGACCTCGGCGCGACCGGGTTCGCTGCCACGGCTGCGGTTCGGGCGGAAGTACCGGGTCCGGGTGCGCACCGTGGACCTCGCCGGTAACGGGCCGGGGCTGGACGAGGATCTGCACCTGCCGCCGGAGTTCCTGCTGCACTATGCCCTTCCCGGTGAGGGGTCGTTGACGTACCGGCGGTTCGAGCCGGTGCCCGCCCCTGAGCTGGTGCCACGGCAGGAGCTGTCGGGCGGCGCGGCACCCGACCGGATGGTGATCCGTACCTTCGCCGAACCGGGCGAGGTCGTACCCGACGAGCGGCACGTCGTCCTTCCGAAGGCGCCGTTGGAGCTGGTCGAACGGCAAGGGATGCTGGACGGGGCGATCGGCTCCGGCTCCGCCGACACCCGTCGCGCCGGCTACGAGATTGCCCGGCGCGAGAAGGGTCAACTGGCCACGGTGCATCCCGAGGAGCGGATCGCGGTGCCGTACCTCCCGGATCCGCTGGCCGAGGGCGTGGTCTTCTTCGGGCTTCCCGGCCTACCGGAGGACGAGGCGTTCAGTGTGGACTGCCGCGGCGAGCAGTGGTTCGCACCCTTGACCTTCCGGATCCGGCTCGTGGGCGGCACCGGGCAACCGCGGTTCGATGCCGATGCGCGGGTGCTGACGGTTGCGCTGCCCCCGTCCGGCGTGGCCACGGTACGGGTCAGCTCGAAGGTTATTGTCGACGACAACGTGCTCGGGATGCTCGACTGGTGCCGCCGTGAGCTGTCCGACGAGCAGTTCGCGACGGTGCGCAACGCCGTCGAGGCCAACCGGCACTGGATGGTCACACCGTGGCGTGAGCTCACCCTGGTGCACGCGGTACAGCACCCACTTCGGGTGCCGACGCTGGAGATCTCCGGTACCGGGCGCGAGTTAGGCTCGACCAACGCCAAGCTGAGCGGCAGCGTCGGCCTGCACCCGGCCAGCACGGAACGCCTCGACGTACAGGCCGAATGGGCCGAGACCCGCGACGACGAGACGGCGGACGGCCCGCGCGTCCAACAGTTCGCCGGGCCGGTGTTCACGGTGGCGACTGCGCTGGCCAGGGATTTCGAGGGTGCGCCGAGCTCCGAGGTCCCGGCCACGTTCACCGGCGACGAGACCATGAGCTTCAACGCCTCCATCATCGACCCGTCCGGACCGGTACCCCACGAGTTCGGCGACACGAGACGGCGCGTTGTGCGCTACCGACCCACCCTGACCAGCTCGTTCAGCGAGTACTTCCCGCCAGGCACCGACTGTTCGGTGGTGGGGGAGCCCGTCGAGGTGTCGATCCCGAACACCGCTCCGCCGGCCGTACCCGAACTCCACTACGTGATTCCCACGGTGAGGTGGGAGCAAAGCGAGCCGGAACCCGGACAGGTGGTGCGTCGCCGGGTGGGTGGCGGGCTGCGGGTGTACCTGGACCGCCCGTGGTTCTCCTCCGGTGACGGGGAGGTGCTCGGCATCATCGTGCTTGATCCCGCGGCCGAGCCGACCGAGGTGGACTATCCCTGGGTGACCCTGCTCGGGGTCGACCCGATCCGATTCGGCCCCACACCCCGGCGCCTGGACGCCGCCAGTTTCCGCAACGCCGACAGCGTGCTGACGGGTGCGTTCGTGGCACAGATCGGACCGCAGGGCGGAAACATGGCCATCGTCTGCTACGTCCCCGAGTACGACGCGGCGACCGGACGCTGGTTCAGCGACCTGGAACTCGACCTCGGCGACGCGTACTTCTCGTTCCTGCGGCTGAGCCTGATCAGATTCCAGGAGGACTCCCTGGGCGGCGCGCAGCTTTCGCCGATCGTGCTGGCCGATCCGGTGCAGACGCTGCCGGACCGCACCCTCAGCGTGCGGAAGGACCCGCAGTCGTGGCACATCAGCCTCACCGGTCCCACCTACGTCGACAGCGATACCACCCCGCGAGCGCGGGCGGTCGCCCGCTGGGAGCAACGCACGGCGCCGGTGGTCGACGAGGACCTCGGCTGGGAGCCGTTGCGGGAGGTCGAACTCACACTCGACCTCCCGGACGAGGCGCCGACCATCGGTACCTGGTCCGGCGACCTGCCCGTACCGGTGCCCGCACCGCCCGGGCGACTCCGGCTCGCCGTCATCGAGGAGGCGCCGCATACGGCTGACGACCCCGCCGTGGGGACGCTTGGCCGCGTCATCTACAGCGACACGATTCCCGTCTGACCGAAAGGACCCGCCGCCATACTGTTGTCCCAGCTGTTCGCCGGCGACGGAGCCGGTCTGTTCCTGCCGCGCGCGGTGCCCGTTCTCGGACTTCACGTACCAGTGACGGGAGAGCCTGGCACCGAGGGCCTCGGCGGCTCCCACTGTGTACGTGGGGCGGCGCGTCGGTCCGCTCCGAGGGGAGCGGACCGACGCGCCGCGCAGGTACGGCCGCCGGCGCTGTAGTGCGCCGGCCGGTCCGGTTCGATCAGCGGCCGACCGTCGCGGCGGTGACCTCGGGTTCGTCGGTCAGTTGGCCGGTGGCGGTTTCCCGCAGGGCGAGGATGGAGCCGATGGACAGCAGGCACCCGGCGGCGATGATGATCGAGACGGTCGTGGTGCCGCGACCCCCGGCGAGGACAGAGGCGAAGACGAGCGGCGCCAGGCCGGCCCCGATCCCGGAGATCTGATAGCCGAGCGAAGCGCCGGTGTACCGGGCGCGGGTGGAGAACAGTTCGGCGTACAGCGCGGCCAGCGGCCCGAACATCGCGGAGTGCACGACGCCCTGGCCGACGACGACGGCGAGGGTGAGTAGCAGCGTGGACCGGCTGTTGATCATCGGGAACAGCAGGAACGCCCACACGCCCATCCCGGCCGCGCCGGCCAGGACGACCGGGCGTCGCCCCACCCGGTCCGACAGTGCCGACCATCCG
Source organism: Planosporangium mesophilum (assembly GCF_016863255.1). Lineage (GTDB taxonomy): Bacteria > Actinomycetota > Actinomycetes > Mycobacteriales > Micromonosporaceae > Planosporangium > Planosporangium mesophilum. The sequence goes on along the minus strand of NZ_BOON01000033.1, from coordinate 131,249 downwards.
ATGACGCCCAGGGCCGCGGCGACCGAGGACAACGTGAGGGCGTTCAGCACGGTGGAGCGGGGGAAGCCGGCCCGCACGGCGTACGAGATGACGAACGTGGTCAGCGTGCTCTGTGCGACGAAGGCGCCGAAACCGACACCGACCGCCAGGGCGAGGTTGCGCGGGTGCCGGCGGAAGACCTCCAACAGCGGCGGCGCGCTGGGCTTCGCGTCCGCAGCCTTGGTGAACACGGGCGTCTCGGTGACCCTCGACCGTACGAACAGGCCGATGGCCAGCAGCACGACGCTCAGCAGGAACGGGATCCGCCAGCCCCAGACGAGGAAGCCCTGCTCGCCGGCGATGGCGGCGGACAGCGCCATGACCAGCGTCGAGACGACCATGCCGCTGGGTGCGCCGGCGTTGGTGAAGCTCGCCCACAGCCCGCGCCGGGATGTGGCGTGTTCGGCCGACATGAGCACGGCGCCGCCCCACTCGCCGCCGACGGCGATGCCCTGTACGACGCGCAGGAGCACCAGCAGGATCGGCGCCCATATCCCGATCTGGGTGTACGTGGGTAGCAGGCCGATGAGCGTACTGCCGATGCCCATCAGGCTCATGCTCAGGACGAGCATCTTCTTGCGGCCGATGCGGTCGCCGAAATGGCCGAACACGATGCCGCCGAGCGGTCGGGCGAAGTAGCCGGTGGCGAGGGTCCCGAAGCTGGCGATGGTGCCGACGAGGGGGTCGAGGTTGGAGAAGAAGATCCGGCTGAACACGACGGCCGAGGCGGTCGCGTAGAGCAGGAAGTCGTAGTACTCGATCACGCTTCCGAGGTAGCTCGACAGCACGGCACGCCTGAGTTGGGTAGGCGAGAAGTGTGGCTGGGTCATTGGGGTACCCATCTGCTGGATGACTGGGTCGGGCCGAGCGTGCCCTGGATCACACGCGTGATCGCATGTTAGGCACCTTGGTGATGGCGGTCAAGAATCTGCCTAACACGATCAAGTTCGCGTCCCGGCCGTTCGGGCTCAGGTGACTCGTCAATCGCCCTTTGAGCGACGAATGGGTCGAGGACGGTAGTGACCGGCTATCGACCAGCGTCTGGTGGAGTACCTCCCCCTCGGCCGCATCGAGGGTGCGGTCGAGGTGTCCTACAGCGGCACCGTCATCGAACCCATCCCGACGATGCCGCACCGACCGACCAGGTGGCACAGTTTGCATCATCCGCGCGGCCGTCCCACGGTCGCGACTGACAAGGAGAAGAACATGGCACTGCTGGACGACGGCACCTGGCACGGGAAGGTGTGGACGGGGTCCTGGACCGACGGCTCCGGCGACACGTACGACGCCGTGGAGCCGGCGACGGGGGAGGTCATCGCCCCGGTGGGCAAGGCGACGCCGGAGGACGTGCACACCGCGGCGGAGCGCGCGGTGCAGGCGCAGCGGGCCTGGGCTGCCGCCCCGTTCGAGGAGCGTGCCGCCGTGCTGCGCCGCGCCGGGGACCTGTTGATGGCGAACGCCGGCGAGATCAAGGGTTGGCTGGCGCGTGAGTCCGGCGCGATCCAGCCGTTCGGCGACTTCCAGGTGTACACCAGCGCGCAGGAGTGCTACGAGGCGTCGGCCCTGCCGTCCCACCCGTACGGCGAGATGCTGCGCACCAGCGCGCCGCGGCTGTCCTTCGCGCGCCGGGTGCCGGCCGGCGTCGTCGGGGTCATCGCGCCGTTCAACGTACCGACGATCCTGGCCATCCGGGCGATCGCCCCGGCGCTGGCGCTCGGCAACGCGGTGATCCTCAAGCCGGACCCGCGCACCGCCATCAGCGGCGGTGCGACATTCGCGCGGATCTTCGAGGAGGCCGGCCTGCCGGCGGGCGTGTTCCAGGTACTGCCCGGTGGCGCCGACGTCGGGGAGGCGCTCGTCGTCGAGCCCGCGGTGCGCATCATCGCCTTCACCGGCTCCACCAGGGCCGGCCGCGCCGTAGGCGCGCTGGCCGGGCAGCACCTCAAGCGGGCACACCTGGAGCTGGGCGGGAACTCGGCGCTGATCGTGCTGCCCGACGTCGACGTGGCCCAGGCCGCCTCCGTCGGTGCCTTCGGTACCTTCTCGCACCAGGGCCAGATCTGCATGGCCACGTCCCGGCACCTGGTGCACGAGTCGATCGCCGAGGAGTACACCCGGATCCTCACCGAGAAGGTGGAGAAGCTGCCGGTCGGCGACCCGTTCCGGGACCAGGTGGCGCTCGGCCCGCTGATCGACGCCGGTCAGCGTGACCGGGTGCACGGGCTGGTGACGGCGAGCGTCGACAGCGGGGCGACGGTCCGTACCGGCGGCACGTACGAGGGGCTGTTCTACCGGCCGACCGTCCTGGGCGATGTCCCGGTCGACGCGCCGGCGTACCGCGAGGAGATCTTCGGCCCGGTCGCGCCGGTCACCCCGTTCTCCTCGATCGACGAGGTCGTGGGGTTGGCGGCCGACACGGAGTACGGCCTGTCCCTGGGCATCCTGACCCGCGACATCTACCGGGGCCTGGAGTTGGCCGAACGGATCCCGTCGGGCCTGGTGCACATCAACGACCAGACGATCAACGACGAGGCGGTGGCGCCGTTCGGCGGCGTCGGGGCCTCGGGCACCGGTTCCCGCCACGGTGGCCCGCAGGCCAACATCGAGGCCTTCACCGAGACGCAGTGGGTGACGGTCCGCGGCGAGCTGCCCGCCTACCCGTTCTGACCGTCACCCACCTGGTCCGGGCCTCGACGTCGCGGCCCGGACCAGGTGGGCTGGTCACGGTCGTGGCGTTCTTCCGCACCGATCGACGTCCGTCGTCCCATGAACTCGCCTGCGCCGAGTCCATTATGGATTGCGCGCTTCCCGGGCGCGGATAAAGGTTGTATTGGAGCCCGCGCAAGCGTGTGTCGGGTAACAGGAGCACGGGCTTGGCAGGTGAAGCAACCATCAGTAGTGTCGACGGATCTGGTCCGGACACGTGTCACAACGGGTGACGCCGGAGCAGACCCGCCGAGTCGTGGCAACGAGCCGGGGACCCACCGCACGTCTGGGGTGAATCCGCAGGTCGACGGCCTGTGGTAGGGCAACCTTCGCGCCCGAATCCGTCAGCTAACCCGGTAGGCGGAGGCGTAAGGAGACCTACCTATGTACGTCACTCTCGGTGACCATTCTCGCCGATTTCTCCGCCGTACCGTGTGTGCGCTCTCGGCCGCTGGGGTCCACGCCGGTCCCTGACTGGGCATCCCCCGCCGGGTGACCGGGCCGTGTTGTTTCCGCCCGGCGCGGACGAGCGGTGTACGGGTTTGGCGCTTCCGTCGCCGTACCCGCTCGTGACTCGCGCGCACCCACCTCATCTTGCCTCTTTACCCGCATTTCCGGGCCATCGCTGTGTCTACGGCGGTTGATGGTTGCGGTACGGCCTTGGAGAATTTCAATGAGTTCTGTACATCGACGTGAACGGTTCCGGCGCCCGGCGGGCTCCGCGCTGCCCCGGATGGCAGCCTTTTCGCAGCTCGCTCCGCTCATCAGCGCGAAAATCAACCCCATTCTTCGCGGTACTGCCGCGAGCATCGCTCTCGGCGGAGTCGGTGCCGTTTCGTGGGGTGTCGCGCCAGCCGCTGCCACCCCGGCGGCCACGCCACGGGCAGCGGCTGTGATCGCCTCCGGTCCGGTACCCACCAACGCCGAACAGCAGGTCGGCAACGTGCAGGAGGACTCCGGCTACGACGGACTCGTCGCCGCTGTCGGGTGGCTGTTGGGCGCGGTGAAGGCGCCCACCTCCGCTGCGCCGACGGCCGATCCATCCTCGCCGAACCCGCAGCCGTCGGGGTCGACGCACCCGTCGTCCGTCCCCGCAGTACAGCCGGTTGCCGGGCTGGGCCGGGTCGAGATGGACAACGCCGCCGCCATCGTTGCGGCCGGCAAGCAGTTGAACCTGCCCAGTCGCGCGTACGTGGTGGCGATCTCCACCGCGCTGCAGGAGAGCCGCCTGCGTAATCTCGCCAACCCGAACGTGCCGGGGTCGATGGACCACCCCAACGAGGGGGTGGGGTACGACTACGACTCGGTGGGCCTGTTCCAGCAGCGGCCGAACTGGGGAACCGTCGACCAGTTGATGGATCCCCAGGAGTCGGCCCGGCGGTTCTACGCCGCTCTGGTCCAGATTCCCGGCTGGGAGCAGATGGCCGTCACCGACGCGGCGCAGACCGTGCAGCAGTCGGCGTTCCCCGGCGCGTACGCCCAGCATCAGTGGCTCGCCGAGCAGATCGTGGCCGCCATCGGATAGCGGTCAGGGCCGGGCCGCCGGTCGACTCTCGGCAGCCAGGCCATCACCATCCGGCCCACGTCGCTCGGGACGGGTCGCCGGAGGGCTGGACGTCTACGGTCCCGGACATCGATTCGTCGGGTAGTTCGAACCAGCGCAGCTCCTCGAAGCCGGCCGACACCGCCCCGCCGGCGCGGCCGTCGCGGCACGGCCGTTGGGCCAGTTCGAGGCAGAGCTCACGGGCGGCGCGCAGGTAGTACGCGAACGCGTCCTCCCCGGCCCGCTCGTGATGCGCCGGCCAGCGCAGGGTGCCGTCGGCGTCGTAGGAGAGTTGATCCAACCGCAGCGGCGGCTCGACCAGGCCGTCCTTGTGTCGCCACAGCCCGCGGTACGGGTCGAAGCGGTACTCCGGTAGCAGTGCCCACCCGTACGTGGCGACCAGGTGCACCGCCTCGACGATGTAGGAGAAGACCGCCGGCGAGATGAAGTAGTTGAAGCTGACGCGTACCCAACCCGGTTTGATGCCCTCGCAGCCGGCGACGATCTCCCGCTCGAAGCGGTGCGAACGCTCGGCGTCGATGCCGAGCAGCCGGTGACCGTACGGCCCCGCGCACGAGCAGCCGCCGCGGGACTGGATGCCGAACAGGTCGCTGAGCAGCGCCACCACGAAGTTGTGGTGCAGGTACCGGCAGCCTGGCCGGCGGATCACGAACGACACGATGGACAGCCGCTCGGCGTCGAGGTTGCCGAGGATCTCGATGGCCGGGTTCGTCAGCCACGAGGAGACCGCGTGGCGCAGGTAGTAGTCCTCGCGCGCCCGGATCACGTCGACCCCGACCGCCTGTTTGAGTCCGAACACCAGCCCGGCCCGGATCGCCTCGACGATCGCGGGGGTGCCGCCCTCCTCCCGGTGGGCGGGGTCTGCGATGTAGTGGTGCTCGGTCGGGTTGACGTAGTCCACCGTGCCGCCGCCGGGCACGATCGGCACCCGGTTGCGCAGCAACTCCCGGCGCACGACCAACACCCCGGGGGTACCGGGACCGCCGACGAACTTGTGCGGCGAGATGAACAGCGCGTCCTTGCCGCGCATGCTGATGTCGACGTACGGCGCGGCGGCGGCGTAGTCCCACAACGACAGTGCGCCGTGGCGGTGCAGTACGTCGGAGACGGCGTCGGTGTCGGTGACGATTCCCGTGACGTTCGACGCGGCCGAGAACGACCCGATCTTCAGTGGACGGTCGGCGAACCGCAGCAGTTCGGCCTCCAGGTGCGCGCAGTCGACGTGGCCGTTCGCGTCCTCACCGATCACCACCAGGTCGGCGATCGACTCCCGCCAGGGCAGCTCGTTGGAGTGGTGCTCGAACGGGCCGACGAACACCACCGGGCGCTCCCGCTGCGGGATGTGCGCCGCCAGGTGGTAGGCGTCGTCGAGCGCCGCCGGGATGCGCAGGCCGAGGATGTGGATCAGCTTGTCGATCGCGGCGGTCGCCCCGGAGCCGGTGAAGATGACGACCGTCTCCTCGTCGCCGCCGACCGCGTCGCGGATGATGTGCCGGGCGTCCTCGCGCAGCCGGGTGGTCTGCAGCCCGGTACCCGACGACTCGGTGTGGGTGTTGGCGTAGCGGGGCAGGACCTCGTCGAGGATGAAGCGCTCGATGAACTCCAGCGCCCGGCCGGAGGCGGTGTAGTCGGCGTACGTGACCCGGCGCGGACCGTACGGGCCCCACATGAGCTGGTCGTCGCCGATGACCGACTCGCGGATGCGCTCCAGCAGGGGAGTGTCGGGGATCGGTATCGGATCGACGGCGGTCATTCTGTCAGTATGAGCCCTAATGAACTCAGAGTAATAGTCTGATTACGCTTCGCATGCACGCGGTGCCCCTGCGGATAGCTTCCGCAGGGGCACCGCGCCCGGTTGAGGATCTGGCGTCGTCAGAAGCTGAACGCCTGGAACTCCGCGATCCGGACCTGCTGTGCGAACGGGCTCGCGGTGGTGCAGTCGGTCGCGGCGCTCGGATCGGCGTCCTGCTCGCCGGCGTACTCCGGACCGCCGGTGCACTGGCTGGTCAGTACCTTGATCCGCAGGTGCGTGGCCAGAACCGGTGTGAAGGTGAACGACCGCAGGGCCAGCTGCGGCGCGGTCGGTCGGAACTTGCCGCCGGGGAAGGCGTCCGGCGCGCTGACGAACGCCCGACGGTACCCGGAGTCCTTCGTGCAGTCAGCGACGATCTCGTTGCAGGCGAGCACCTCGAACGAGCGCAGCGCGCTGAACCGGTTCTGGGCGGCGGGGTCGGCGTCGCCGGTGACGGCCGGGCGGAGCTGGGCGCTCACGTTCGCCCGGCTGACCAGCTGCGGCCTGGTACCGGCGAGGTCGACGGTCACCTGCTTGCCGGCGACCCCGTCCAGCGACGCCCAGTTGGTCGCCTCGGTCTCGTCGTTGATCTTGTCGATGTTGATCCCGTTGCCGGTCACCACCGCGCCGGAGGCGGCCGCCGCCAGGTTGCGGCGCAGGTTCGGTCGCATCTCCCGGGCCTTGCCGGCCGGGAACTCCTCGCTGAACTTGGTGCTTCCGAATCCGGCGCCGGTCACCGTGAAGGTGAACCGGGTACCCGGCACGATCTGGAAGGTGTCCGGGGTCGGCGTGGCGGGGTCGGTGTCCGCGATCGGAGTGGCCCGGGCCTCGTACTCGCCGACGTAGAGCCGAACGACGGCGCCCGAGGCCTCGCCGGCCGGGCGCAGCGTCACGGTGGCGTTGTCGGCGCGCGGCGAGGCGAAGCTCGGCGTCGGATCGGTGTCGTTCGGGCCGCTGGCGGCGTCCCGGCCGAGTCCGAACTCGGCGAACGTGTTCCACAGCAGGTCCTGGTTGGCCCCGTTGAAGCGGACCAGATCGGCGGCGAGCATGTTGTCGCGCATGTCGACCATGCTCGGCTGGCTGCTGGCCTGCAGCAGGAACGAGTCGAACAGGATCTGGACCCAGCGCCGGTTGCCCGGGCAGGCCGTCACCGGCGTGGTGCCATCGGCGCAGCTCTGCTGCAGCGCCGGGGTACCCCGACCGTGCCGCTTGACGAACGCCTCGCGGAGGCGCAGGTTCGCCGCGGTCCAGATCTCGCCGTCCGCGTGCACTTGCGGACCGACCAGGTCGTACCCGACATCCGAGTAGTTCAGCGGGCTCCGGCTGCCGTCGTAGTTACGGATACCCGACGAGGTGTTGCCGGTGACGTAGGCGCCGGTGACGAACGGTGAATCACCCGGAGCGCGCAGGTTGTTCTCGAACAGGTACTCGGCGGCGATCAGGTCACTCCACGACTCGCCCATCGCCCCGCCCTGGAAGGAGCCGATCCCGGCGTCCGGTCCGGCGATCATCCGGTTGGTGATGGCGTGCGTGTACTCGTGCCCGATGACGGTCATGTCGTAGTCACCGTCGACGCACGGCGGGTACGCGCCACCGGCGACCGGCTGCCACAGGAACATGTTCGTGGTGGGCTGCAAGCCGTCGCGCGGGGTGCCCTGGTTGGCGTTGTTACGGGAGCCGCCGAGCGCGTTGGCCTGCGCCCGGCCCTGCTCGGCGTCTCCGCCCAGGCCGCCCGGCGCGACGTTGACCGCCTGCATGTTCCAGGCTGCCTCGGTGAAGCCCAGCCGGTACGCGAAGTCGTGCATCCGGTTGTGCATCGCGAACAGGTTGCTGACCGCGGCGTCGGCATCGTTTCGCTGCGCCGAGGTGAAGACCGCCGGGTCGCACTTGGCCTGGTGCCACTGGTCCGTGAACGGGTAGGTGTAGTTCCGGTCCGGGTTGGGCGTCGCGTTGAAGGGCTGCGTACCGGCACCCCACAGCACCACGTCATTGGCGGAGTTGCCCGTCGACGTGAACGTCGGCTGCCCGGTGGCCAGGTCGACGTCCCAGGCCTGCCCGCTCGCCGCGTCCCTGACCGTACGCGAGCAGCCCGGCTCCGGCGTGAGGCACCAGTGCGTGCGCGGGTCGGTGCCCGGCGCGAACCTGCCGGGCGGGGTCGCCGGGAACACGGCCCAGTGTGGGTTTTCCGCGTCGAAGTTCACCAGGTCCTCGCGGATCAAGACCTCGCCGGTACGGGCGTCGACGTACGTGGTGTACGCGGTCGGCTCCGCGGCGTCCTTGGCGATCAGGGTGACCGAGTAGGCGGTGCGCGGGCCGTCCGCCGGCGTCGGCACCGCGACCTGGTAGATGTCGGACCTGTCGACCTGGTTCGCGGTCAGCCCGGCGTCGCGCAGCGCCGCGTCGGCGGCCTGGGCGGGGGAGAGGGTGGCCGGCTGCGGCGCGCCGGTGTTCCGGGACAGCGACGAACTGACCCGGATCACGGTACCGCCGCTGACCAGGACGCTGGCCAGGCCGTCGTAGCCGGCCGGCAGGTCACCGAAGCGCTGGCGCAGCACCACGACCGAGCCGGCGCCCACCGGGCGTACGAGGAGGGTCTGCATCGCGGCGACCGAAGCCTGGTCGACGCCGAACAGGTCGCGGTTGTCGACGAGGTACTGCCGGGCGGCGGCCTCCGGGTCGGCGGGCAGCCCGGTGGCCAGGGCCTTGGCCGGGCCGAGCGCCTCGGGCGTGCCGAACGCGTTCCAGCGCACGGCTCCGAGCGCGCCGGCGAGTGTGCGCTGCCGGGCGCTCGGTGCCGCGGCGCCCTTCCGGTTGTCCTTGTTCCGCGGGCCGTGGCCCTCACCCAGCAGGTCGGACTTGTGCAGCCGGGCACGATCGGGGTCGGCGTTGGCCGGTGTCACAGCGGCCAGACTGCCGACCACCGCGACGGCAGCCAGCAGGTACGCCAGCCGCCGTCGCCGCTTCAGTCGGGTTGTCCACATAGGTCTACGCACGGGTTACCTCTTCGGTCCGGGGGCTGTGCAGGGGTGTCGGCCGGGGTGACCGCGGAACGCGACCACTCCAAGGTGCGGATCGATGATGGTAAACCCTTGGATGGCGGTTGGCCGTTACGGGGACGAGAAACAGGGTCTAGGCGAGGGGAGTGGCGCGCCGTGAGTGCCCGCAGCGGAAGGGCCGAGGCGATGCCGCGCTTGCGGGCCGCCCGGCAGGTGGGCGCCGAGCAGCGCGACGGATGACGTAGTCGACCCCGCCGAAACGGTCGTCCACGAGCTGACATCGGACCGATTCCTGCCCCTTTCACGCTCCCTAGGTTGGTGTGTGACGGCGGTCATAGCCGGTCGTCGCCAGGCTCCGGTCAGCACGGACGGAGGTCCAGCACCGGTCGCCGCCGCATGTCGTTCGCGGCGACACGACTCTAGAGAGGGAGTTACCTCATGGCTGACAACCGCGGTGTCACCTATCAGGGCCCGGGCACGGTCGAGGTCCGAGACCTCGACTATCCGGGTCTGGTCCTGCGCGACGGACCCGGCGTCCACCCGGACAACGTCGGCCGGGAGTGCCCGCACGGGGCGATTCTGAAGGTGCTGACCACCAACATCTGCGGCAGCGACCAGCACATGGTCCGCGGGCGGACGACGGCGCCGCACGGGCTGGTGCTGGGCCACGAGATCCTCGGTGAGGTCGTCGAGACCGGCCCCGGGGTGGAGTTCATCAAGGTCGGCGACGTCTGCTCGGTACCGTTCAACATCGCCTGCGGCCGGTGCCGGAACTGCAAGGAGGGCAAGACCGGCATCTGCCTCAACGTCAACCCCGACCGGCCCGGCTCGGCCTACGGCTACGTCGACATGGGCGGGTGGCTCGGCGGCCAGTCGGAGTTCGTGATGGTCCCGTACGCGGACTGGAACCTGCTTCGCTTCCCCGACCGTGACCAGGCGATGGAGAAGATCCTCGACCTGACGATGCTGTCGGACATCTTCCCGACCGGTTACCACGGCGCGGTGAGCGCCGGGGTCACCACCGGGTCCACCGTGTACGTCGCCGGCGCCGGCCCGGTCGGCCTGGCTGCCGCCGCCTCGGCCCAGCTGCTCGGCGCCGCCGTGGTCATCGTCGCCGACCTCAACGAGGAACGGCTGGCCCAGGCCCGCAGCTTCGGCTGCGAGACCGTCGACGTGTCGAAGGGCGACCCGAAGGACCAGATCGAGCAGATCCTCGGCGTGCCCGAGGTCGACGCCGGTGTCGACGCCGTGGGCTTCGAGGCCCGCGGCCACGGCGCCGGAGCGGCGACCGAGGCGCCGGCAACCGTCCTGAACTCCCTCATGGAGCTCACGGCGGCCGGCGGCGCGATCGGCATCCCCGGCCTGTACGTGACCGGCGACCCGGGCGGCGTCGACGACGCGGCGAAGCGCGGTGCGCTCTCGCTGTCGCTGGGTACCGGGTGGGCGAAGTCGCTGTCGTTCGTCACCGGCCAGTGCCCGGTCATGCGCTACAACCGACAGCTGATGCAGGCGATCCTGCACGACCGGGTACAGATCGCGAAGGCGGTCAACGCGACGGTGATCAGCCTGGACGACGCCCCGCGCGGCTACGCCGAGTTCGACTCGGGCGCCTCCCGAAAGTACGTCATCGACCCGCACGGCGTCACCGGCAAGGCGGCCTGACCGCCGCGACGTCCACGCGACCGAGCGGCCGGCCTCCGAACTGCCGGCGTAGCTCCGACCCGTGACCACCGGAGCCCCAGGCCCTCGTCCGAGGACCTGGGGCTCCGGTGCGCGACGTCAGTCGATGGGCATGCGCGCCCGGGTGAGCGGTCGATGCGCCTCGTCCAGCGGTTAACGGGCCGGGGGGCACCTTCGTTTTCGTACGCACGTCTCTGGCGACGTACCCACACCGCGAGGTATGTGCACGAAAAATGACCCCAGCCTCGCCTGAAACTCCGACGACGATGGCTGATTCCTGGTCCGAGACCGCGGCTGAACGTCACGTCACGTCGTCGGATCGGCGCGGACCGTGCGGGATCGGCGGGGACGGCTTGACCGAATGGTACGTTTAATCGAATAGCGTGGATGGACGCTTTGTTCGGTAGGTGACGATGTCCTCCTTCTGCGCGGCGTTTTCGCAGGTGACCATCGTGCTACCCCCCAGGTCCGGGCTCGACCCTGATCCGTAATGTGGAGGCGGCTGCCGAGCCGCTTACAAAACGGGGCAGCGAATCCATGTATGTCGATGCAATGCTTCTCCCTCACACCGCGGTGGTCATCGATCCGTAGCCGGATCGCTACGTGCAATGACGGGGAGAAAGAGTGACACACACCAGCAAAAAGGTCATGGCAGGCCTCGCCTTGGGCGCGGCTTTCCTCCTGGGTGGGGCCAGCGCCGCGTACGCGGGTGGCTCCCTCAACCTGAGGACGAGCAACGCCAACGAGGGCTCGTTCTCCGGCAGCTGGACGTTCTACCCGGCCGGGACGGGGCACGGCGGTTTCGTGGTCAACGGCAACATCTGTGACAACGCGAACGACGGCAACGGCGTGTACGGCCAGGGCCGGGCCGCGGGGTACGACTGGGCCGCGCGGCGCGGCGACAGCAACGGCAGCTCCGCCGGCTGCGCGTACGAGAACCGTGAGTTCTACGACCCGCAGGCCACGCAGGTCGGCAGCGGTCAGTACCAGGTGTGCGTGGACGACCTCGGGCCGGACACCTGCGGTGTCTCGCAGGTGTACTACCGGTAGTCGTTTCGGCCACCTTGTGAGGGAAAGCGGTAAGTCGTGCTGAGTGCCCGTGACGTGGGCCTGACTTACGGCAAGACGGTGGCGCTGGCTGGTGCCAGCGCCACCGTCGCCGAAGGTTCGGTCGTCGCCCTGATCGGGGCCAGTGGCTCCGGTAAGTCGTCCCTGCTGTACTGCCTGGCCGGCCTGTTGACGCCGGACACCGGGGAGATCCGGCTCGACGACGTGCTCCTGAACAACCTGTCCGAGGATGAGCGCTCCGAACTGCGGCGCAAACACTTCGGCTTCGTGTTCCAGTTCGCCGAACTCGTACCCGAGCTGACGCTGCGGGAGAACATCGCGCTACCGCTGGAGCTCAACGGCTGGCGGCGGGCCGACCGCAAGAAGCGGGTCGACGACCTGTTGCAGCAGCTCGACATCGTCGAGCAGGCGGACCGCCGGCCGGTGCAGGTCTCCGGTGGACAGGCGCAGCGGGCCGCCGTGGCCCGCGCCATCGTGCACCGGCCCCGGCTGCTCTTCGCCGACGAGCCGACCGGCTCCCTGGACTCCGTCAACGGCGCGATCGTGCTGTCGGCGATGCTGCAGTTGGCCAAGGAGAACGGCACGTCGGTCGTTCTGGTCACGCACGACACCTCGGTCGCCGGACAGGCGGACGAGATCATCGAGATGCGTGACGGACGGATGGTCGGGTCTGAATGACGCTGAGACTCACCTTCCGCCTCCTCCGCGGCGGTGGTGTCGCGGGCTTCGTACGGATGATCCTGGTGGTGGTCGGGATCGCGGTCGGCATCGTGGCCGGCACCCTGGTGGCTGTCATGCCCGGGGTACTTCAGAGTCGGGCCGACGTCATGAATGCCCGTATGCCCAGGCAGCCGGTCGAGCACGGGCGCGCCAACTTCGTGTTCTCGACCTCCACCGACGTCTGGGACGGGCAGCGGCTCGGTCGTACGTTCCTCGCCGACGTCGGTCCCGCCGCCGTCCCGGCGCCGGGCGTCGCCCGGCTGCCCGGCCCCGGCGAGCTCGTCGTCTCTCCCGCGCTCGCCGCGCGGTTGTCGCGCGAGCCGAGCCTCGCGAGTCTGGTACCCGGCCGGGTGATCGGTACGATTCGGCCGGCCGGGCTGCTCGGCCCTGACGAACTGTTCGCCTACGTCGGCGTGCCGCGCACCGGGATGGCGGATGCGCATCCCGGTGCCGCGTTCGGTACCCGGGACAACCTCGCGCTGGCCAAGCAGCAGACCGGGTTGACCCAGAGCCTGGCGTTGCTGGTACTGCCCCCGGTCGTCATCTATCTGATGGTCTGCGGCCGACTGGCCGCAGCGACCCGGTTGCGCCGTTACGCGGCCCTGCGGCTGATCGGCATGCGCCGCGGGCTCGTGCTGCGCATCGCGTTCCTGGAGTCCGCGTTCTCCGGTCTGATCGGCGGCTTGATCGGTATCCTGCTGTTCCGGCTGGCCCATCCGGCACTCGCGACGAGCGGCATTCTCGGCTTCTCCTGGTATCCGGACAAGACCGGGTTCGGCCCGCCCTTCATTGCCTTCCTGACCGTCGTGGTGGGTGTCGTCTCGGGCTTCGTCGGCGCCGCCGGCCTGCGCCGCAGCCTCAGCCGGCCGATCGAGGCCCGCCGGGACACCGGCGAGGCCCGCCCACGCGTGTGGCTGCTGCTGCCGCTCGCGTTCGGCCTCGGGCTGACGACGTACCTTCTCTTCTCGCTCCAGCCAGTGGCCGGTGTCCGGCACCAGGCGATGCCCGGCGCGATGATGTGGGTCGCCATCGGCTCGGTCGTGATCACGGTCATCGGTGTGCTGGTCGGCCTGAAGCCCATCATCGCCGGGGTCGCCCGGATGATGCGCAAGCCGTCGTTCCCGCTGTCGGTACGGATGGCCGGGGCGCGACTCGCGTTGCAGGCCGGTGTGACGCTGCGGCTGCTGATCGGCCTGGCGCTGCTGGTACTCGTGGCCGGCGTCAGCGCCGGCGTGCTGCGCGACCTCGAGCTGCGGTCCAGTCCGAGGGGTGGCAGCTACAGCGTCGACATCGACGGCAACAGCGCACCGGACCCCGCGGTCCGGCAGAAGATCTACGATCTGCCGTCGCGGTTCCGATGGACCGTGCAGACCAGCCTGTTGCCCACCACGGGTGTGGCAGGGGGGTCCGGAGTGGTGGACCAGGCGAGGGCTTCGGGATATCGACTGGTAACCATGAGCTGCGCGGGCCTGCGCAACCTGTTCCGGCAGCCCTTTCCGGAGTGCCGCGACGGCCGCTGGTTCCGGATGGCGTCCCAGGCGGTCGCGAACACGCCGTACGAGGTCGCGGAGGGTGCCCAGTTCGACTTCGACCGCGGCGACGGGAAGCCTCAGTCGGTCACGGTCCCCGGCCAGCGCATCGTCGTCCCCGACGACTCTCCCTTTCCGGTCCAGGCCTACGGCGGTCTGTTCTACGCGCACGACGGTCCCGCCTGGAGCTGGACCAAGGACTCGTACTCCGGGTTCCTGATCGACCCGGACCCCCGCGTGCTCTCCGACTTCAAGGTGCGGGTCGCCGCGCTGTCACCGGCCACCCAGGTACGCGTCTGGGGTGAAGATCTTGATCTTCTCGAACTGGCCCGGAATCAACGTGGCGTCATCGACTTCGGAGTCCTCGTCGGATTCCTGGTCTCCATCCTCGCCTTCGGCATCGCGACCGTTGACAACGCGGTGGAGAGACGCCGTGACGTGGCGGTCCTGCTGGTGGTGGGGATGCGCCGGAGGCTCATCCGGCTGACCCAGATACTGCAGCTTCTCGCCGCGCTGGTCGTCGTCCTGCTCGTCGCGGCGGTGGCCGGCTACCTGGCGGGCAACGTCGCCCTGCGGCTCAACGACATAGGCCGGGGCTGGTACGGGGGGACCGTCGACGCGATGGTGCCGTTCCTCGGGGTCTCGGTGCTGGTGGCGCTCTGCGCCGGCAGCTTCGTTGCGGTCCGCAGGTTGGCCTCCGAGGACCTGAAGAGGGAGTGATTCGATGGATCTGATCGGTGCGGGTGATCGGCCCGCCCGGCGCCATACCGGGCTTGTCGCGCTGGTGAGCGTGGTCCTGCTGGTAGCAGGCGCGCTGATACTGGGCCTGCGGTACGACTTCTATCCGGTCCAGACGACGGTCATGGGCCCTGCCGTCGAACGTGGCGAGCGGGTCCTGGTGGCCCCGCTGGCCGACGGTGCCGGCCTGGAGGCGGGCCAGGTCGTGGTGGTCGAGAGCGGCGCGTGGTCGGACGAGCCGTCGGGTGCCGAGTACATCCTGCGCGTCGGCGCCGTCGGCGGGGACACGGTCTCCTGCTGCGGTGAGCAGGGCGAGGTACTGGTCAACGGGGCCGTACGCGATGCCGCCACGGTGTCCGGCAATGCCGCGGGCGCACCGGCGTTCACCGTCACGGTGCCGGAGGGACGTGTCTTCCTGCTCGGTGACCGGCGAGACATCGCCCGCGACTCACGGGCGCACCTCGGTCAGGTCGGCGGCACCGTGCCGCTGTCCGCCGTCAAGGGCCGGGCGGTGGCGAAGATCGCCCCTCCCGGAGCGGTGCGGGGGACCGGCTCCGCTGTGACGGTGTCCGCGAATCCGTTCGATCCCGCCGGCATGTACGTGTACGCGACAGCCCTGCTCGTCCTTGGCGCGATCGGGCTGCTGTACGTCCTGGCGCGGGTGCTGCCGGCGCTGTCCCGCCGGCGCGGAAGAGTAGCCGCCGGCGTCTCCTGACCGACACCCCGGGTTCTCGGCCGCGGCAAGCCGAGAACCCGGGGGCCGGCGACGGTGAATGACATTCCTCAGCGTCTCGGTGACGGACAAGAAACTCACGACAGGAATGTTGACAATTCTGTCGGCAACAACCTAACGTCGGTCCCACCGATAAGGGAGGGGCCGTGGAGAGCACCGTGACGGGTGCGGCCGCCGGGCGGACGATGGCACACCAGCGGTTGCGCGAGGCGATCACCGGTAGCGAACTCGCCCCGGGTCAGCGACTGATCGAGGCCGACCTGGTGGGCATGTTCGGCGTTCCCCGCAACGCCGTGCGGCTCGCGCTGGATGCTCTGGTCGCCGAGGGGCTGGTGGAGCGGATCCCGAACCGCGGCGCCCGCGTCCGGAGGGTCTCGACCGAGGAGGCGGTGGCGATCACCGAGTGCCGCATGGCGCTCGAGGGGCTGATCGCCGCCAAGGCCGCGCAGCACGCCACGGACGCCGAGATCGCCGACCTGCAGGCCCAGGTCGAGCAGATGCGGGTGGCGGTGGAGGCAGGTGAGCTGGTGCGGTACTCGACCCTCATCCAGGAGCTGCACCAGGTGATCCGCCGGGCCGCGCGGCAGCCCACGGCCGCGACGCTCATCGAGCGGCTGCAGGCGCAGATCATCCGACACCAGTTCCGGCTGTCGCTGCGGCCCGGGCGGCCGCAGGTCTCCCTGGCCGGTCTCACGGCCCTCGTGGCGGCGATCTCCGCGCGGGATCCGGAGGCCGCGGAGGCGGCGATCAGGGCCCACCTGCGTGGCGTGATCGCGGCCCTGAATGAAACGACCGTACCGGGTGAGGGGAGCCGGGCATGACGAGTACGCCCGGGGCTGAGCGGTGAGCTACGACGACACCGGCGTGCGCTGCGCGAT
Organism: Planosporangium mesophilum; assembly: GCF_016863255.1. Lineage (GTDB taxonomy): Bacteria > Actinomycetota > Actinomycetes > Mycobacteriales > Micromonosporaceae > Planosporangium > Planosporangium mesophilum. Next base: position 114,806 of record NZ_BOON01000033.1, on the reverse strand, counting down.
GCTGCGCGGCGGCACGTCGCGTGGCCTGTACTTCGAGGCCGGTGACCTGCCCGCCGGCCGGGCCGAACGGGACGACCTGCTGCTGCGGCTGATGGGCACCCCCGACCCGCGCCAGCTCGACGGGCTCGGCGGTAGCACCTCGCTGACCAGCAAGGTCGCCGTCGTGAGCCGGTCGGAGCACCCGGACGCGGACGTCGACTACCTGTTCCTCCAGGTCGGCGTCGACTCCGCGATCGTCAGCGACCGCCAGAACTGCGGCAACATCCTCGCCGGGGTGGGGCCGTTCGCCGTCGAGCGCGGTCTCGTCCCGGCCGGGCCGGACCGGACCACGGTACGGATCCGGATGGTCAACTCCGGCAGCATCGCGGTCGCGACCTTCCCGACGCCGGGCGGGCGTCCGGAGTACCGCGGCGACGTCGCCATCGCCGGGGTTCCCGGTACCGCCGCGCCGGTCGTCCTCGCCTTCACCGACAGCGAGGGGTCGGCGACGGGCAGCCTGCTCCCGACCGGCAGGGTCCGGGACTCGATCGACGGCATCGACGTCACCTGCGTCGACAACGGCATGCCGGTGGTCGTGGCGCTGGCCGGGTCGTTCGGGCTGACCGGTCACGAGCCGTACGAGCAGCTCGCCGCCGACACCGCGCTGCTGGAGCGCATCGACGCCTTCCGCGTCAAGGCGGGCGTACTCATGGGGCTCGGGGATGTGAGCGCGTCCTCGGTACCGAAGACGACGCTGGTCGCCGTCGCGCGGGACGGCGGCCAGGTCTGTACCCGGTCGTTCATCCCCGTCCGGCCACACACCGCGATCGGCGTGTTCGCCGCGGTCAGCACGGTCGCCGGCATGCTCCTGCCCGGCGCGGTCGGCCACGAGCTCACCGCCGGGTGGCCAGCAGGTCGCACGCAGGTCGACGTGGAGCACCCCAGCGGCCACCTGCTGGCGGACGTGGTGATCGACCCCGACGCCACCCCGCCGCGGGTGGTCCGCTCGGGCGTTGTCCGCACCGCCCGCAAGCTCTTCGACGGCATCGCCTTCCCCCGCGCCGTCGCTCGTTCCTGACCACCGTGCCCGCCGATCCAGATCCTGGAGACGTCATGCCCCCGCTACACGAGATCGCCCACCTGGCCCACGTCGAGCTGCGCACCCCGGTGCTCGACGAGAGCGTCGAGTTCTTCACCCGGTACCTCGGCCTGACCGAGAACGGGTCGGCCGGGGACTCGGTCTTCCTGCGGGCCTGGGACGACTACGAGCAGATCACCATCAAGCTCACCGGCCACGCGACCTCCGGCGTCGGACGGACGAACCTACGGGCGGCCAGCCCGGAGGCGTTGCAGCGGCGGGTCAAGGAGCTCGAGGCGACCGGCCGGGGGATCGGCTGGGCAGACGGCGACCCGGGCTACGGCCAGACATACGTCTTCACCGACCCCGACGGCCACGAGTTCGGCCTCTACTACGAGTCGGAGTGGTACACGCCGCCGGCGGAGCTTGCGCCCTCGCTGAAGAACCAGGCCCAGGCGTACCCCTCCCACGGGGTCGCGGTGCGGCGGCTGGACCACATCAACTACCTCGGCGTCGAGCCGGTGGTCAACCGGGACTTCCTGCGCGACACCCTCGGCGCCCTGGTCACCGAGCAGATCGTGCTGAACGACGGCACCGTGGCCGGAAGCTGGACGACGTTCACCAACAAGGGCTACGACGCCGTCTACACCCGCGACCGGACCGGCACCCCGGGACGGCTGCACCACATCGCCTTCGCCGTCGACACCCGCGACGGGATCCTGCGCGCGGCCGACATCGCCCTGGAGCAGGGCGTGCACATAGAGACCGGCCCGCACAAGCACGCCATCCAGCAGACCTTCTTCCTGTACGTGTACGAGCCCGGCGGCAACCGCATCGAGCTGTGCAACGCCGGCGCCCGGCTGGTACTGGCGCCCGACTGGCAGCCGGTGAACTGGAGCGAGGCCGAGCGGGCGAAGGGCCAGGCGTGGGGGCTGAAGACCATCGAGTCCTTCCACACCCACGGCACGCCGCCGGTGGAGGAGGCGTCATGAGCGGGCGCGTTCGGATCGCCGTTCTCGGGCTGGGGGAGGCCGGCTCGGAGATCGCTCGTGACCTGGTCGCGGCCGGCGCCGACGTACGCGGCTACGACCCGAAGGTGACGCCCGGCGACGGCGTCGCCCCCCGCGCCGACGAGGCCGACGCGGTCCGCGACGCCGACCTGGTGCTCAGCGTCAACAGTTCCCACGACGCGATGGTCGCGCTGGTCAACGCGCTGCCCGCGCTGCGAGAGGGCACGATCTGGGCCGACCTGAACACCGCCTCGCCAGGGACCAAGACTGCCCTCGCGCAGGCCGCCGGGCGGCACCGTCCGGTCGTCGACGTCGCGCTGATGGCGCCGGTACCGGGCAAGGGGCTGCGTACCCCCATGCTCGTCTCCGGCGAGGCCGCCGACCGGTACGCGGAGATCCTGACCGGCCTCGGCGCACAGGTGACGATCCAGCCGGGGCCGGCGGGCGCGGCCATCTCGCGCAAGCTGCTCCGCAGCGTCTTCTACAAGGGGCTGGCCGCGGCGGTGGTGGAGGCTCTGACCGCCGCGGAGGTGGCGGGCTGCGCCGACTGGCTGCGCGACAACATCAGCGCCGAGCTGGCCGGCTTCGACGAGCGCGCCATCGACCGGCTGGTCGACGGGACGTACCGGCACGCCCGGCGGCGCGCCGACGAGATGGCGGCCGCCACGGAGCAGCTCGAGGAGCTGGGCGTACCGTCACGGGTCGCTGCGGCCGCGCGTGACCTGCTCATCGACCTGCGCGACAAGGCGGCCGACAGGTAGCCCGCGCCGTGCGATCACGCCGGGCGTCAGCCCGCCCGGCGTGGTCCGGTCCTCAGGCGTCCTCGGTCTCCCGCAGTGCCGTGATGACGCTGTTCAGGTGGGCGCGGGCGGCTGCCTCTGCGGCGGCCGGGTTGCGGTGCGCGATCGCGTCGATCATCGCGAGGTGCTCGCAGAGGGAGACCTGGGGCCGGCCGGCGCGCAGCGCGAGCCGGAACTGGTGCCGCACGAGCTGGCCGTTGAGCTGGTCGAGCAGCCGGGAGGCCACCGGCTGCTCCGCGTACTCGCGTACCAGGCGGTGGAGCTCCCGGTTGAGCGTCGAGTACTTCATCGGGTCGCCGGAGCCGACCGCGCGCTGCATCTGGCCGCCGAGATCGGTCAGGACGGCGATCTGCTCGTCACTCACCCGCTCCGCAGCCTTGGCGGCACACAGCCCCTCGAGAACCATCCGACACTCGGTGATCGCCACGGCCTCGTCCACGGAGACGATCCGGACCCGGGCACCGCGGTTCGGGATCCGTTCGACCAGCCCCTCGGCGGCCAGGTTGATCAGCGCCGCGCGCAGGCTGGCCCGGCTGACGTTGAACGACTCGGCGAGTTCCGCCTCCACCAGCCGCTGTCCGGGAGCGAGATCGCCGTTGATCAGGGCGGTGCGCAGCGCGTCGGCCGCCATCTTCGTGGCGGCGGCGCCCTCACGCGGGGTCGATCCCATCCGGACCTCCTCAGTCGCGGTCGACTTTAATGCCAGGAGGGACCTTCGGGAGAAATCGTCGACAATTTTCTTGACAGTTATTGCGACAGTGTTGCGGTGTCGCTACGGTCACATCACCCGAGCGACGGAGTGTGGGGTTCCGCCCCCGTCGCCTGGGCCGTGAGCAGCACTGGTCGAAGCCGATCAGCCGACCCGAGGAGCCCTGCCGTGAGCATCGACGCGCCGACCAGACGGGCGGGGACAATGCCCGCCCGCCGGCAGTCGGGGTTACCCGACTGGTCGCTGGGCCTGTTCGGCCTCGTCGCCTTCGCCGGCGTCCTGGAACTGCTGCCGCGGACCGGCGTCATCTCGGAGCGGTACTTCCCGCCATTCAGCGCGATGGTCGGCGCTCTCGTCGAAGCGATGGGCACCGACACGTTCTGGAGCGCGACGGGGGAGACCCTCCAGGCCTGGGGTATCGGCCTGGCCATCGCGCTGGTGGCCGGCGTCGGACTGGGACTGCTGATCGGTAGCGTCCCGATCCTGCAGCGGCTCACCGCCTCTACGGTCGAGTTCCTCCGGCCGGTGCCCTCGGTGGCTCTCATCCCGCTCGCCGTACTGGTCTTCGGGATCACCAACATCCGCTCGACCCTGCTGCTGATCGTGTACGCCGCCTTCTGGCAGGTGCTCATCCAGGCCATCTACGGCGTCCAGGACGTCGACCCGGTGGCCCGCGAGACCGCCCGCTCGTACCAGCTCGGACGATGGGCCCGACTGCGCCACCTGGTGTGGCCGACTGCTCTGCCGTACGTGATGACCGGCGTCCGGCTCGGTGCGGCGGTGGCGCTCATCCTCGCCGTGACGGCCGGGATCGTCGGAATCGGACAGGGGCTGGGCTGGCTGATCGTCCGGGCCCAATCCGGCAACGACGTCCCCACCATCTACGGGATCGTGCTCTTCACCGGTCTCCTCGGCGTGGTTGTCAATCTGCTCGCGCGGGCACTGGAGCGGCGCGCGCTGGCCTGGCACTCCTCCGTGCGCGCGGACCTCGGGGGCTGACCATGAACGGAATTCTCCGCGGCGGCCGTGGCCTGTTCTTCGCGCTGGCCCTGCCGGTCGTCCTCGTGGTGGCCTGGTGGTTCGGTTCCGCGAACAGCACCAACTTCTTCTTCCCGTCGCTGTCGAGCATCCTGGAGACCTTCGGGCGTACCTGGTTCGCGGAGCGGATGCGGGCCGACGTCCTGCCCAGCGTCACCCGGTTGCTGATCGGTTACGCGGGTGCGGTGGTCCTGGGCGTCGCCCTGGGCGTCGTGCTGGGGGCGAACCGCACGCTGCGGCGGATCACCGAGCCGGTGCTGGAGTTCTTCCGGGCGATCCCGCCGCCGGTACTCATCCCGGTCCTGTTCCTGTTCGCCGGCATCGGGAACACGGCCAAGGTCATCGTGATCGTCTTGGGTGCGCTCTGGCCGATCCTGCTCAACACCGTCGAGGGCGTTCGAGCCGTCGACGAGGTCCTGTCCGACACCTCGCGGTGCTACCGCGTCACGGGCTGGGCGCGGCTGCGGCACCTGGTGCTCCCCGCCGCGAGCCCGCAGATCGTGGCCGGAATGCGCCAGGCGCTGTCGATCTCGATCATCCTCATGGTGATCAGCGAGATGTTCGCCAGCTCCAACGGGCTGGGCTTCACGATCATCCAGTTCCAGCGCAGCTTTGCCATCCCCGAGATGTGGAGCGGCATCATCCTGCTCGGCCTGCTCGGGTTCGTCCTGTCCCTGCTGTTCCAGCTCTTCGAGCGGCGCAGTCTGCGCTGGTACCAGGGTCTGCGCCGATCGCAACGAGGAGAGTAGGAATGAGCGGCGACACGTTCGCGACCCCGCAGACCCAGGACCGTGACGTCCTGCTCGACGTACGGGGCGTCCAGAAGATCTACACCGGCCACGGCCGCACCGTCGAAGCCATCCGCGACCTCACCTTCTCGGTGGGGCGCGGCGAGCTCGTGTGCATCGTCGGCCCGTCCGGGGCCGGCAAGACGACGCTGCTCAAGTGCATCGCCGGCCTGCTCGAGCCGACCGCGGGCACGGTCACGCTCGACGGGCAGCGGGTCACCCGGCCCCCGCAGTCGATGGCGGTGGTCTTCCAGGAGTACGGGCGAAGCCTCTACCCGTGGAAGACGGTCCAGCAGAACGTCGAGCTGCCGCTGAAGCAGAAGAAGCTGCCCAAGGCGAGACGGCAGGAGCTGGTGAACGAGGCCCTGGCGGCCGTCGGCCTGGGCGAGGTGCACGACGCGTACCCGTGGCAGCTCTCCGGCGGTATGCAGCAGCGGGTGGCCATCGCGCGTGCCGTGGCGTACCAGCCGCAGGTGCTGCTCATGGACGAGCCGTTCGCGGCGGTGGACGCGCAGACCCGGGCGGACCTCGAGGACCTCATCCGGTCGCTGTGGCACAAGCTGGGCGTCACGATCCTGTTCGTCACCCACGACATCGAGGAGTCGGTCTACCTCGGCCAGCGGGTCCTCGTGCTGTCCTCCTCGCCCACGGTCGTGATGGAGGACCTCCCGATCGACCTGCCCGACGAGCGCAGCCAGCTCGAGACGCGCTCCGGGCGCCGGTTCGCGGAGCTTCGTCACCACGTGTACGAGCAGATCCAGCTCGCCAAGCACCGCAAGGGCTCCGAGCCCGGTCCCGACGCGACGCCGGACGTCGTCGCGCACGGCAACGCCGTGTAGGGGAGACCGCCCACGGCACGGCAGTGCTTTTCCGATCTCACCCCCATCACCGACCCCATCAAAGGAGCTCACATGCGTCGACTTCTCGCGCCGGTCGTGGCGCTGTCCCTGTTAGCCCTCGCCGCCTGCGGGTCCGGCGGGAAGACCTCCGGCTCGACCGAGCCCGGCGGCACCACCAAGCTGAAGGTGGGTGTCATCCCGATCGTCGACGTGGCGCCGATCTACCTCGGCAAGGAGAAGGGCTTCTTCGCCCAGCACAAGATCGACCTGGAGCTCGTGCAGCAGTCCGGCGGTGCGGCCGCCATCCCCGGTGTCATCGCCGGCGACTTCCAGCTCGCCTTCGGCAACGTGACCTCGGTGCTGCTCGCGGGCTCGCAGAACCTGCCGCTGCGCATCGTCGCGAATGGCGTCTCCTCCACCGGTGACCCGAAGACCGACTTCGCCGGTGTGGTGGTGCCCGCGGACAGCCCCCTCCAGTCACCCAAGGACCTGGCCGGCAAGACCGTGGCCATCAACAACCTCAAGAACATCAACGACGTCACGACCCGGGCGATCGTGGAGAAGGCAGGCGGGGACCCGGCCAGCGTGAAGTTCGTCGAGCTGGGCTTCCCGGACATGCCCGCCGCGGTGGCCAACCACAAGGTGGACGCGGCCGCGATGGTCGAGCCCTTCCTCTCGGCGTCGATCAGCCAGGGGGCCCGCGTGATCGGCGCCCAGTACGCCGACGCCACCGCCAACCTGACCGTCGCGAGCTACTTCGCGACCCAGCAGTACGTCTCGCAGAACAAGGCCGTGATCGACAACTTCCGGGCGGCCCTCCAGCAGTCGATGCAGTACGCGCAGGAGCACCCCGACGAGGTCCGGCGCATCGTCACGACCTACACCACGATCAAGGCCGACGTGGCGCAGAAGATCAAGCTGCCCGCCTGGCCGCAGGAGACCAACGTCGACTCGTTGAAGACGGTGGCCGAGCTCATGCGCAAGTACGGCCACACGCAGAGCACCGTCGACGTCAACAAACTGATCGCCACCGGCTGACGTAGCCGACCCCGATGACCGGCTCCGCCCCTTCGGCCTACCGTGCCGGCGTTCCCGGAAGGGAGCGTCGCTAGGCTGCCGAGGGCATCGGGTAGCGCCTTGGCGCGCCCGAGGGGCCGGTCGTCGGGGTGCGTCGCCGCGCTCCATCCGGCCTGGTCGCAGGCCTGTCCTCGGGAGCGCGGCGAGGCTGCGGTGCGCTGGGTAGGCGCGGCGGGGACCAACGGCGACCGGCACGACGAAATACGCCAGGAGGGTACGCTTGATCATCGACTGTCACGGTCACTACACGACCGCACCGGAGGCGCACACCTCCTGGCGGGAGGCCCAGAAGGCAGCCTTCGGCGCCGGCGAGGAGCCGCCGCTCTACCCCACGATCTCCGACGACGAGATCCGCGAGACGATCGAGGGCAGCCAGCTCCGGCTGATGACCGAGCGCGGTATCGATCTGACGGTCTTCTCGCCCCGTGCCTCGGCGATGGGCCACCACGTCGGCGACGAGGCCGTCAGTACCCGCTGGACGCAGGCCAACAACGACCTCATCGCCCGGGTGGTCGAGCTGTACCCGGACAGCTTCATCGGCGTCTGCCAGCTGCCGCAGTCGCCCGGGGTTCCCATCGCGAACTCCGTCGCCGAGCTGCGGCGCTCCGTCGAGGAGCTCGGGTTTGTGGGCTGCAATCTCAACCCGGACCCCAGTGGCGGCAACTGGACCTCGGCACCGCTGACCGATCGCAGCTGGTACCCGTTCTACGAGGCGATGGTGGAGCTCGACGTGCCCGCCATGGTGCACGTGTCGGCGGTGACCAACCCGAACTTCCACGCCACCGGCTCGCACTACCTCAACGCTGACACCACCGCGTTCATGCAGTTCGTGCAGGCGGACCTGTTCAAGGACTTCCCCGACCTGAAGTTCGTCATCCCGCACGGCGGCGGAGCGGTGCCCTACCACTGGGGCCGGTTCCGGGGGCTCGCCGACATGCTCAAGCGGCCCGCGGTGGAGGAGGCGGTCATGCGCAACGTCTTCTTCGACACGTGCGTGTACCACCAGCCCGGCATCGACCTGCTCTTCGAGGTCATCGATATCGACAACATCCTGTTCGGCTCCGAGATGGTCGGCGCCGTGCGGGGTATCGACCCGCGGACCGGTCACTACTTCGACGACACCCGGCGGTACGTGGACGCGCTGGACCTGGCGCCGGCCGATCGCGAGAAGGTCTACGAGGGCAACGTCCGCCGGGTCTACCCGCGACTGGACGCGGCGCTGAAGTCCAGGAACAAGTAAGTCTCCCCGGACCGAGTCGTCGGTCGGGCGCCACACAGCGTGGCGCCCGACCGACACCGTTGCGGCTGACCAGTTCAACGGCGCCCGGGATTTGCCGACGACTTGTAGGCTCTGCGACGATGATCGACAAGCCGCGGGTGTACCGGAGCCGGGTCCTGATCGTCGCGGGCTGCCTGCTGGCCGCCGTCCCCCTGGGCATATGGGTGTTGTGGCTGGTCTACACCGGCGGCTCGGCCGGGTCGCTGATCTGCCCCCTGGTCGTGTCATGGATTCCTTTCCTGGCCTGGTTCGGGCTGATCCGGCCGAGGTTGATCGCCGGGCCGACCGGGGTCACCGTGGTGCAACCGCTGCGGACGACGACCGTGCCCTGGACGGAGATTCGCGGGTTCGACTCGTTGGAGGTGCTCTACGTGCACCGGTGCGACGGCCTACCGTCGGTTCGGGTGCCGGCGTTGGCCACGTCCAACGTTTCTCGCGTGGCGGGCAAGCTGGGCCACGCCGACCGGGTGGCGCGGGACCTCAACGTGATGCTGGCGCAGTACCGGGGTGGCCGGGCACCCCGGACGACGGCAGAGTCGGCGGCCGGGCGCAAGGGACTGCGCCTCACCCCGTGGCACTCCGCCTATCCGGCCGCGGGGATCCTGGCGCTCGGTGGCTCCCGGTTGGATCAGCCCTGGCTGGGGGTGGTGGGCCTGGTCTTGGCAGTGGTGGCGACGGTCGCGCTGCGCGGACGCAACGGCCGGAGGTGACCGGCGGGAACGCCTCGGCTGCTGCCCGGACAGCGAACGATCCGCGCTACGCGGGCCCGGTACCGCGTTTCGGCGCGTACCGGGGCACGTACTCCTGGCCGCTCAGCTTCTGGATCTCCGCCATCAACTCGTCGGTGACCGCCCGGATGTCGGCGGGACCGTCGATGCGACCTGCCACCTCCAGCGGCCGGCCGAACCGGAACGTCACGTCGTTCAGGCGCGGCAGGCGGGCATCGATCGGCTGGACCTTGTCGGTACCGGTCACGCCGACGGGAACGATCGGCACTTCGGCCTGCCGGGCGAGCCGGACCACCCCGGTACGGCCCCGGTAGAGCCGCCCGTCGGGTGAGCGGGTGCCCTCCGGGTAGACGGCGACGACTCCACCCGCCCGCAGTACGGGGACGGCGGCGTCGAAGGCGGCCAGCGCGGCCCGACCGCCGCCGCGCTCCACCGGGATCGCGCCCACGCCACTGACCAGGGTGCGGGTCAGCCACCCGCCGCTGAAGTACTCGGCCTTCGCCCAGAACGCGATGTGCCTGGGTAGGACCGCGGCGAGGAACAGCTCGTCGGCGACCGACAGGTGGTTACCGGCGAGGATCACGCCGCCGCGCCGGGGCACGTGCTCCAGCCCCTCCACCACCGGACGCCAGAACAGTCGCAGAAGGTTGCCGACTGTCAGTTTGGCCAGGGCGTACAACGGCGGCACGGAGCCTCCTCGTTGGAGTGGCGAGCTCACCGGGGTCGCGGTCCGAGATGGGCGTCCAGCGCCGCTCGCAGCAGCGGTTCCACGTCGTCGGATCCGGTCGCGAGGGGAAGGCTTCCCCAGTTCCACAACTGCACGATGCCGTGCAGGTTCGCCCACAGCGCGCCGGCGATCACCGGCACGGGGACGGTCGAACCGGGGCGCGCTCGATCGACGATTTCGACCAGCAGCCGGAACAGCGGCAGACTGGTCTCCCGTAGGCCGAACTGGTTGCTTTCCAGCAGGTCGTGGCGGAACATCAGCTCGAACATCCCGCGGTTGGTCCGCCCGAACTCGACGTACTGCCGCCCCAGGGTCGTCAGCTGAGCAAAAGGGTGCCCGGGGCTCTCGCCCAGCGCCGCGGTGACCCTGGCCGTCAGGTCGGCGAAGCCCTCGCGGGCGATCGCCGACAGCAGGGCCAGATGGGTGGGGAAGTAGCGACGCGGAGCCCCGTGGGACACCCCGGCACGCCGGGCGATCTCACGAAGCGACAGTGCCGACAGCCCCTCCGTTGTCACCAGGTCCACCCCGACCCGTACCAACCGGGCGCGCAGCCCCGCGTCCTGCTCGGTCATAGACAGTGTCTACCACGCCGCGTAGACACTGTCTACCGACGACGGCTACGCCGGCGGAAGCGCCGCTGCTGGAACCTCTACCACCGGCTCGCGCCGGTCCACTGAGGCAGGACTACGTGAAGGCGTTGTGGCTGTTCAGGGAGGACGTGCGCTGCCGCGTGCTTTGCTCTGCTCCCGGACGGGCAAAACGGGTAGCGGGGCGACAGGTGCTGCCTATCCGGGAGCAGAGCAAAGCGTCGCGCAGCATCCACCTGCGCCATGCGGAACGGAGCGGCGATGAGAGTTCGGTTCCGGCCCTGGCGAGGGGCTAGTCGACGATCCAGGCCACGAACAGGATCGTGACGGTGACGGTGGTGGACACGACGTACTCCCTCAACCGGCGTCAGGATGCGGGAGTGAGCCGCCGTCCACGCCGGGGACCGAGGTAGCTCTGGTGGTCGACCACGAGATGACCGTCCTGCATCACCCAGGAGATGCCCGTGGGCGTGCGTACCGGGTCGCGGTAGTCGCACTCATGGTCGATCGTGGCCGGGTCGAAGGCCACCAGATCGGCGACGTAGCCGGACCTGACCAGGCCGCGTCCGGGGATGCGGAAGACCCGCGCGGGCAGCGAGGTGACCCGCCGGACCGCCTCCCCGAGCGGGAGCACCTCCTCCTTGCGTACGTACTCGGCGAAGACCCGGGGGAACGTGCCGAACACCCGCGGGTGGGGTTTGCCGCCGGACCCGGGCGGCAGGCCGTCCGAGCCGACCATCGTGTCGGTGTCCGCGAAGGCGGTCCGGACGTCGCGCTCGTCCATGGAGAAGAGCACCATGCTGGCGCGTAGCTCCTCCTCGCGCAGGACCCGTACGAACGCGTCCAGCGGTGGTTCGTCGAGGGTACGGGCGATCTCCGCGATGGTGCGGCCCTCGTACCGGTGGCTGGCCGTCGTGGACACCAGGATGCCGTCCCAACCGGCGGCGTCCAGGTGGCTGTCCCAGCCGGGCAGGCCCGACTCCAGAACGGCGGCCAACCGGCGGCGCTGCTCCGCCGACTCGAGCCGGGCGAGTACCGCCGCGTCGCCGTCGGCCAGGAACGGCGGCGGCAGCAGCGCGGTGAGCATGGTCGAGCCCGCGGTGTACGGGTAGATGTCCTTGGTGATCGACAAGCCGGCGTCCGCGGCCGCGGCGATCCGCGACAGGGCGTCGGGCATCCTGCCCCACTGCGCCCGGCCGTTGGACTTGAGATGCGAGATGTGTACCCGACACCCGCCCTCGGTACCGATCTCCACCGCCTCGGCGATCGAGGACAGCAGCGACGCGCCCTCGCCGCGCATGTGCGTGGTGTACAGGCCGTCGGGTCCAAGACGCCGGGCCAGCGCGACCAGCTCGGCGGTCTCGCTGAACACCGCGGGCGGGTACACCAGCCCGCTCGACATGCCGAACGCGCCGCCCTCCAGCGCGCGCTCCAACTCGCGGCCCATGAGTTCCAGCTCACCGGCGTCCGGGGTCCGGTCGGCCATCCCCGACACCGCGATCCGCAGCGTGCCGTGCCCGACCAGCGGCGCGCAGTTGGTGACGTACCCGCGAGCGTCGGCCACCCCGGTGAACTCCGCCCAGTCCGACCAGGTGAACTCCATCGCCGGGAAGATCCGCTGGGTGAACGAGGCGAACTCGGCAGCCGAGTCGACCCTGGTCGGGGCGAGCGAGAAGCCGCAGTTCCCGACGACCTCGGTGGTGACCCCCTGGAGGATCTTGGTGGTGTCGTCGGAGTCGAGCAGTGGCGCGTTGTCTGCGTGGGAGTGCACGTCGATGAAGCCGGGCGCCACCACCAGACCGGTAGCGTCCACGGTCGGGAACTGCCCGGCGGGGATCACGCCGGGCGGCTCGACGGCGGCGATCCGGCCACCGCGGACCAGGACATCGGCGGGCGCGGGCGTGGCGCCGGTGCCGTCGGCGACGGTACCGCCCCGGATCAGCAGCGGCGCCGATCCGATCTCGGCCACGACCCGGCGCATGGTCGAACCATGACCCATATTTGGCATGGTATGGGTCGTCGATTGTCGCGATCAACAATGCGGGGTGCCGATCCTTGGCGTACCCGACGAAGCGCACGCGTGCCGCGCCGGGCATGCTGCGGGCATGGTTCCGGACGTACAGGTGCGGGGCGTGACCGACCGCGTCGAGCTGGAGGACGTGTCCGCCCTGTTCCGGCGGGTATGGGGGGCGGCGCACCCGGTGGTGCCGTTCTCCCTGCTGCGCGCGCTCAGCCACGCCGGTGGCATGGTGCTCGGCGCGTACCACGACGGACGACTGGTCGGAGCGGCGGTCGGATTCCTCGGCGGCGATCCGGCCCGACCGTACGTGCACTCCCACATCGTCGGGGTGGACGCCGGATGGCAGGGCCGGGGCGTCGGCACCGGCCTCAAGCTCGAGCAGCGACGGTGGTGCCTCGACCGCGGGATCGACCGCATCACCTGGACGTTCGACCCGCTGATCCGGCGCAACGCCGTGTTCAACCTCGCCCGGCTCGGCGCGGCCGGCGTCGATTACCTGCCGGACTTCTACGGACCCATGGACGACCGGTACAACGCGGGGATGCTCACCGACCGCGTGCTCGTCGAGTGGGACCTGACGGCGGCGCCGTCGCCGGCCGGGCAGCGACCCCACCGGTGCCTGCTGGACGCCGACGAGCGGCGCTGGCCCCGGCTCGACCCGGCGCACCACGCACCGCCGGACGGGACCGACGTCTGGGTACGCGTACCCGCCGACGTCCACCAGGAACGCGGGTTGGCACGGGAGTGGCGGGACGCGCTGCGTTCCGTGATGGAGCCGGCGCTGGCCGCCGGGTACCGCTGGACGGGCGTCACCGACGCAGGCTGGTACGTCCTCACGAAGGAGCCCTCTTGACTCCGATGAAGATCGAAGCAGTGGAGCTGCTGCGGGTCCGGATGCCTCTGGTCTCGCCGTTCCGGACGTCGTTCGGCACCCAGACCCACCGGGACGTGCTGCTCGTACGGGCACACACCGCGGGCGCCGAGGGGTGGGCGGAGTGCGTGGCGCTGAGCGACCCGCTGTACTCCAGCGAGTACGCCTCGGCGGCCCACCGGGTCATCGCCGACCATCTGGTACCGCGGCTGTTCGCCGCCGGAGACGTCACCGCCGCCTTGGTGGCACCGGCGCTCGAACCCGTACGCGGGCACCGGATGGCCAAGGCGGCGGTCGAGACCGCGGTGCTGGACGCCCAGCTCAAGGCGGCCGGGGTGGCGCTGCGCGACCACCTCGGCGCCACCCAGGCGCGGGTCGTCTCCGGCGTGTCGGTGGGCATCCACGACTCGATACCGCAGCTGCTGGAAGGCGTGGCGGGCTACCTCGAGGCGGGGTACGCGCGGATCAAGCTCAAGATCGAACCTGGCTGGGACGTCGCCCCGGTCGCCGCGGTCCGCGAGCGCTTCGGCGACGACATCCTGCTCCAGGTCGACGCGAACTCCGCCTACACCCGCGCGGACGCCCGGCACCTGCGCAAGCTCGACCGGTACGACCTGCTGCTGATCGAGCAGCCGCTGGACGAGGAGGACGTGGCCGGCCACGCGGAGCTGGCCCGGCTGCTGGACACGCCGATCTGCCTGGACGAGTCGATCGTGTCCGCGCGCGCCGCGTACGAGGCGATCCGGACCGGCGCGTGCTCGATCGTCAACATCAAGCCGGGACGGGTCGGTGGCTACCTGGAGGCCCGCCGGGTGCACGACGTCTGCGCGGCGGCCGGCGTACCGGTCTGGGCCGGCGGGATGCTGGAGACGGGGATCGGCAGGGCGGCGAACCTGGCGCTGGCCGCGCTGCCCAACTTCACCCTGCCGTCGGACATCTCCGCTTCGGACCGCTACTACGCGCAGGACCTCACCGAGCCCTTCCGGTTGAGTGACGGTGCGATCGACGTGCCGACCGGCCCGGGCATCGGCGTGGCCCCGATCCCGGAGATACTGCAGGACCTGTTGGTGGACAAGGAGTTGGTACGACCTTGACATCCTCCACCGCCCTGAAGGGCGGGGATTCCCACGGTCGCCCGCAGGGGTTCCTGCTTCACCGGGCCGCGCCGTCCCCGCCGTGGCGGTTGGGGTCTTACCGGCCCTCCACAGGCGTTTCACCTCTCGACCAGCCCGGCCGCGAGGATGTTCTTCGCCGCGTTGACGTCACGGTCATGGTGGGCGCCGCAGCCGCAGGTCCACTCCCGCACGTGAAGGGGCATCGTCTCGGCCACCTGTCCGCAGGTCGAGCACAGTTTCGACGACGGCAACCACCGGTCGACCACGACCAACCGCCGCCCGTACCAGGCCGCCTTGTACTCCAGCATGGTGCGCAGTTGCGACCAGGCGGCATCCGAGATGGCGCGGGCCAGCCGGTGGTTGGCCAGCAGGTTGCGCACGGCGAGGTCTTCGATCACGACCGTTTGGTTGTCACGGACGAGACGAGTCGACACCTTGTGCAGCAGGTCGCGGCGCCGATCGGTGATCCGGGCGTGGATGCGCGCCACCCGGATCCGGGCCTTGGCCCGGTTGTTGCTGTCCTTGTGCTTGCGGCACAGCGCGCGTTGGGCCTTGGCGAGCTTGCGCCGGTCGGCCCGTTCATGCCGGGGATTGGCGATCTTCTCCCCGCTCGACAGAGTGACCAGGCTGGTGATGCCGGCATCCACCCCGACGGCGGCCTCGGCCGGGGGCAGCGTTTCGACCGTGGTCTCGACCAGGAGACTGACGTGCCAGCGGCCCGCCGCGTCCCGCGACACCGTCACCGTCGACGGCACGGTCCCTTCGGGCAGCGGCCGCGACCACACGATGGCCAGCGGCTCGGTCATCTTGGCGAGTGTGAGCTGCCCGTCGCGCCAGCGAAACGCCGAACGGGTGTACTCCGCCGCCGCCCGCGACCGCTTGCGCGACTTGAACCGTGGATAGCCGGCCCGCTTGGCGAAAAACGCCGCGAACCCGGCCTGCAGGTGCCGCAACGCCTGCTGCAACGGCACGCACGACACCTCACCCAGGAACGCCAGGTCCGCGTCGCGTTTCCACTGCGTCAGCAGCGCCGAGGTCTCCCCGTAGGTGATGATGCGCCGCTCGGTGTTCCAGGCGCTGGTGCGGGCGTGGAGGGCCTTGTTGTAGACCAGCCGCACGCAGCCGAATGTGCGGGTCAGCTGCTCGGCCTGCTCGCAGGTCGGATAGAAGCGGTACCGGAAAGCTCGCTTCACCACCCCGGTCATGCCGCATACCCTGCCATCCAGGTACGACAACTTCGTGAAGGGAGGGAGCGGCGTTTCTTCCTCCGTCTGAACGCGGAGGTCTCCACGCCGCGACTTCGATGACGAGCCCGCAACAGCCGCAACCCTGGCAGTGGGACGAACCGACGTGGCGCGGTCACGTCGAGCGCATCAGGGCGGGCCGCTCGCTGCGGCCGTCCTCCTGGCCGGGCGGCGCCCGGGTCGCGGTCGCGCTGTCGTTCGACTCCGACCACGAGACGCCGACGCTCCGCGACGGCGAGGTGCTGCCGGGAAAGCTCTCGCAGGGCGAGTACGGCGCCCGGGTCGGCGTGCCGCGGATCCTGCGCCTGCTCGACCGGTACGCCGCGCCCAGCACCTTCTTCGTGCCCGCGGTCTCCGCCCTGCTGCACGAGGGCGAAGTCAAGTCCTACGTGGACAACGGCCACGAGGTCGCGCTGCACGGCTGGATCCACGAGCGCAACACGCTGCTGGACGAGCAGAGCGAACGGGACCTCACCGTGCGGGCCGCCGACACACTGGAACAACTGGCCGGGGTGCGGCCGGTCGGCATCCGGACGCCGTCCTGGGACTTCTCGCTGAGCACGCTCAGGATCATCCGCGAGCTGGGGCTGCGCTACGACTCCTCGTTGATGGCCGACGACGAGCCGTACGAGCTACTGGCCGACGGCGAACCGACCGGCGTGGTCGAGCTTCCGGTCGAGTGGATCCGTGACGACGCTCCGTACTTCATGATGGATCGGCACACCGCGCTGCGGCCGTACACCCCGCCGCGCGGCGTGCTGTCCATCTGGCGTGACGAGTTCGACCTGGCCCGCGCCGAGGGCGGGCTGTTCCAGCTCACCATGCACCCGCACGTCATCGGTCACCGCTCCCGGATCGCCGTGCTGACCGAACTGCTCGACCACATCGCGGCATCTTCCGATGTCTGGTTCGCCACCCATGCGCAGATCGTCGACCACGTGCTCGCCGACGGCGGGATCTCATGACGCCGACCCGCGCGCTGCTCGACTGGGTCGCCGCCCACCGTGGCGAGATGCTGGCGGACCTCGCCCGGTACGTCGAGATCGAGACGCCGAGCAACGACAAGGACTGCCTGACCGACGGCCTGTCCTGGTTGGCCTCGTGGGTGCCGGAGCGGCTGGGCGAGCCGGCCGCCGTCGAGCAGTTCGACGGCGGCGAACACGGCGACATCAGGGTGTACGACTACCCGGGCGCCGGTGGCCTGCCGGTCCTGATGCTGTGCCACTACGACACCGTGTGGGACAAGGGGACCCTGCGCGACTGGCCGTTCGACGTGGACGGCGACCGCGCCACCGGCCCGGGCATCTTCGACATGAAGAGCGGGCTCGTGCACGCCGTGTGGGCGCTGCGCGCGCTGTCCGCCGCCGGGCTGCCCCGCCCGCCGGTACGGCTGCTGCTCAACGGCGACGAGGAGATCGGCAGCCCGGCGTCACGACCGGTGATCGAGGCGGCCGCCGCGGACACCCGGGCCGCCCTGGTCTTCGAGGCCAGCGCCGACGGCGCGATCAAAACCGCACGCAAGGGGGTCGGCATCTACCGGGTCACCGCGCACGGGATCGAGGCGCACGCCGGCCTGGACCCGATGAAGGGGGCCAGTGCGGTCGACGAGCTTGCGCGCGCCGTGCTCGCCCTGCACGCGCTCACCGACCTCGACGCGGGGACCACGGTGAACGTGGGCGTGATCCACGGCGGTACCCGTACCAATGTGACCGCCGGCTCGGCGTACGGCGACATCGACGTCAGGGTGAGCAGCGCGGCCGAAGCGGCGCGGGTGGACGCGGCGCTCGCGGCGCTGCGCGCCCACGACCCGCGGGCCACGGTGACCGTGGATGGCGGGTGGAACCGGCCCGTCATGGAGCGCACGGAGCTGACCGGACGGCTCTTCCTGCTGGCGAAGAAGTTGGCCGCGGGTATCGGGGTGACGCTCGACGAGTGCTCCGTCGGCGGCGCGAGCGACGGCAACTTCGTCGCGGCCCTCGGGGTCCCGGTGCTCGACGGGTTCGGTGCGGTAGGCGACGGCGCGCACGCCAGGCACGAGCACATCAGCGTGCAGGGCATGGTCGAACGTACCGCGCTGGCCGCCGCCGTCCTCCACGCGCTCGCCCCGTGAGACCCCTCGGATTCGTCTAGCAGCGGTGCCTGACCGTCAGCTCATGCGCCGGCCGGGGCGAGGACGATGTCGAACCGGACCCGGGACCATTCGCGGTCCGCGAGGTCGCGCCCGTCGGGGGTCGGCGTGCCGGCGGGTTGCCGCTGGAACTCCTTCACCAGGGAGTCCTTCACGCCGAACACCGTGTCCTTGTCCAGCAGGTCGTCGCCGCGCACGAAGATGTGGGTCACGAGTGTCCGTTGGTCCGGGGCGCTGACCATGAAGTGCAGGTGCGCGGCGCGCATGGGGGAGCGGCCCACCGCGGCCAGCATCCGGCCCACCGGCCCGTCGTGGGGGATCGGGTACGGGGTCGGGGTGATGCCCCAGAACGAGTACCGGCCCTGGGCGTCGGTGAACAGGTGGGCCCGGGCGGCGGTGCGGTCGTCGTCGTACTGGACGTCGTAGCGGCCGTCGTCGTCGGCCTCCCACACCTCGATGCGGGCGCCGGGCAGCGGGTTGCCCCGGCTGTCGGTGACCGTGCCCTCGACCCAGCAGGGCTCGCCGGAGGCGCCGAAGGCGATGTCGCCGCCGATCTCGATCTCGGGGCTGTTCTCGATGAAGAACGGGCCGAAGACCGTCGCCTCGGTGGCGTCGCCGTACGCCTCGTTGTTGATCGCGATCGTCTGCATCGAGGCGCCGAGCACGTCGGAGAGCAGGATGAACTCCTGGCGCCTGGCGTCGGTGATGTGACCGGTCGCGGTGAGGAACTCGATGCCCTTGGCCCACTCCTCCTCGGTGAGGCGGACCTCGCGGACGAAGGCGTGCAGGTGACGGACCAGTGCCTGCATCACCTGCTTGAGCCGGGGGTCGGTGCAGTCGTCGAACGAGCGGAGGACCCGGTCGACGAGGTCGCTCTCGCGTGCCTGCTGCTCAACGGAGACGGTGTCGGTCATCGCGGGTCGGCTCCTTCCCAGGCCGCTCGCAACAGCCCGGCGATGTCATCGGGGGTGACGGTGCGCGGGTTGTTGGCCGGTACGGCGGCCAGGACCGCCTCGGTGGCGGCGGCGATGCCGTCCCCGGGCATACCGTAGGTCCGCAGGGCCGTGGGCGCGTCGAGCCGTTCGCGCAGCCGGTTCAGGCCCTCGACCGCGGTCGGTGCGTCGAAAGCGGCCGCTATCCGTCGCTCGGCCTCGGGCGCGGCCGGGGCGTTGAACGCGAGGACGTGGGGCAGCACGACCGCGTGGGTCTGCGCGTGGGGCAGGTCGAACATCCCGCCGAGCACGTGGCAGATCTTGTGGTGCAGGCCCGAGCCGGCCGACGCGAACGCCACCGCGGACAGGTAGGCCCCGTACAGCGCGTGCTCCCGGCCTTCGAGTCCGGTCGGGTCGTCGGCGACGAGCGGCAGCCCGATGCGGAGGGCGCGGATGCCCTCGCCCGCGACGGCGCGGTCGATCGGGTCGGTTCGCGGGGCCCACATCGAGTCGACGCAGTGGGCCAGCGCGTTCAGCCCGGAGGCCACGCTCAGCGCAGGCGGCAGGCTGAGCGTCAGCGCGGCGTCGTACACGATCGCGCGGGGCAGTACCCGGTCGTCGGTGCCGGTCGTCTTCCGGCCGTCGGCGGTCAGCCCCCACACGTTGGTGGCCTCGGAGCCGGCGTACGTCGTCGGTACCGCCACGATCGGCAGCCCGGTGGTCAGCGCGACCGCCTTGGCCAGCCCGGTCGTCGAGCCTCCGCCGACGCTGACCAGGGCGTCGATGCCGTGGGTGGCGGCTTCCGTCCGGGCCCGCTCGGCCACCGCGACGGGCACGTGCATGGCGACCTCGTGGTGCCAGTGTGCGACAGGCAGGTTGCCCGCAATGGTACGGGCAAGCTCCCGCTCCGCCTCGCCGGCGATCACCATCACGCGGGAGGCACCGAGCGTGCTGATCTCGGCGGCCAGGTTCTCGGCGGCGGCTCCGGACGCGAACCGTACCCGCTGAGGCAGCGTGTCGTGGTCGAAGCGCACCGGCCTCACGCCCGTCCCAGGATCGTGGTCAGCGCCGCGCGCAGGGCGTCCGCCGGGTTCTCCGGCAGCGACCTGGCGCGCCAGGCGATGTGCTTGTCGGGGCGTACCAGCAGGGCACCGCTCTCGTCGACCTCGCGCAGCTTGGCCCAGTCGTAGTACAGGTCGGTGACCTCGCGGCCGGGGCCGATCACGACGGTCTCGAGCGGGATGCCGAGCTCGTGGCGGACCTTGTCGGCGGCGCCGGCCCAGGCCTCGCCGGTGATCCCGGTGATGAGCGTCCACTGTGTATAAGGCGCGAGATCCATCATCGCCAGCTTCCGCATGTGGTCGCCGACCCAGGCGTGCGGTAGGTGCGAGCCCGGAACGGTCGACATCTCATGGTAGAGATCCGGGTCCCTGGTCGGCGCCGGCAGCGTGGAGCCGTCGGAGACGATCGCGGACGAGGTGTAGAACTGGCCGAGCTCGACCCCGTGGGCGTTGAACTCGTAGTTCTTCAGCTCCATCGCCCGGACCAGCGCGGCGCGCTTGGCGGCGCCCTCGGGGGTGTTGGCCTTGCGCTCCTCGATCGCCGCGGTCATCTCCGCCTCGGTCTTCGCGTCGAGCACACCCAGGGCGGCGAAGATCTCCACGAACTCACGGCCGGACTGGTTGGCCCGCAACACGATCCGCTTCGCCACCGGCGCCCGCTCGGCCGAGTACGTGTCCAGCAGGGAGGGGTCGGCGTGGCCGTGGAGGACGGCGGCGAGCTTCCAGGCCAGGTTGTACGAGTCCTGAATGGACGTGTTCGAGCCCAGCCCGTTGCTCGGCGGGTGCCGGTGGACGGCGTCACCGGCGCAGAAGACGCGGCCGGACTGCAGGTGCGTCGCGTACATCTCGTTGTTGCCCCACAGGCTGGTGCCGGTGATCTCGACGTCGAGGTCGGGCATCCCGAGCAGGTTGCGCACGATCTGGATCGCGGCCGCCTCGTCGACGACCGGGGGTTCTTCGTTGATGTCGTAGCCCCACACGATGAGCCACTCGTTCCACGGCCGCACCATGCGGACCAGGCCGGCGCCGATGCCGCCGACGTTGGAGCCGGGCTGGATGACCCAGTACAGCACCGAGGGCCGGTGGCCCACGTACCGGCTGATGTCGGCCTTGAAGGTGATGTTCATCGAGCCGGCGATGTCCATCCGGCCTTCGAACGGCAGCCCGAGGTCGGCCGCGACCTGGGAGCGGGCGCCGTCGGCGCCGATGAGGTACCTGGCCCGGATGGTGTACTCGGCGCCGGTGAGCCGGTCGCGTACCCGCACGTCGACGCCCTCGGCGTCCTGCGTGTGGGACAGGTACTCGGTGGAGAACCGGGTCTGGGTGCCGCGCATGGTGGCGTTGCGGACCAGGATCGGCTCGAGGTAGGTCTGCGGGATGTCGACGGTCAGGCACGGCGAGGCGAGCTGGTAGTCGGCCTCGCGGTCCGGTCGCGTCCCCCAGGTACGGATGCGCCCGATCTCCTCGCCCGCGATGCTGGTGCAGAAGACGGTGTCGCCGACGAACGAGTGCCCGGTCGCGTCCGCGAGGACCTGGTCCTCGATACCCATGTCGCGGAAGATCTCCATCGCCCGCTGGTTGGTGATGTGCGCGCGCGGGGTGTTCGCGGTCCAGCGGTACTTGGTGATCATGATGTTGTCGACGCCGAGCGTCGAGAGGAAGAGCGCGGCGGCGGCGCCCGCCGGTCCGGATCCGACCACCACGACGTCCGTGGTCACGCTCGAGCTCTCGGCCATGTGCACTGTCACCTTTCGCCGGCCGGCCTCCTGGGGTCGGAGACAGTGTCGACCGGCGCCGCCCGAAAAGGGGATGGCTCGTGATCAATCGTGGCGGGAATCAGATGGTGTGGCGGATCCGTGAATGCGGGCGAGCCGCCGTACGTCGGTGGCGCGCAGGCCGTAGTGGTCGGAGAACGCGTGCGAGAAGTACGCCGCCGAACCGAAGCCGCAGCGGGCCGCGACCTCGCCGACGGTGAGCTCTCCGTCTTCAGACAGCAGCGCGTGGGCGCGCTCCAGCCGGCGGGTCAGGAGGTACCGCGGGACGCTGGACCCACGGGACGAGAACACGCGCGACAGGTGCCGTTGGCTGATGCCGATGCCCTTGGCGACCTGCGCAGCGGTGAGATTCTGGTCGGTCAGCCGGTCCTCGATGTAGGCCTTCGCCGTGGCCAGGTGGACCGCCGCGAGGTCCGTGGGCCGGCCGGTGGCGAGGCCGCCGAGCAGTCCGAGCAGGGTGTCCTCGTCGACGGGGTGTGAGCCCTCGGGCCGGACGGCCCGACCGACCAGTTGGGCGAGCGTCCTGGCGTGCACGTCGCCCTGTGCGAAGTCGAGCACGAGCGGCTGCCGCACTGACTCCAGGCCCGTGACGTCGGTGAAGACCTGCCGTGGCACCTTGACGGCGAGCTCCTCCAGGCCCTGCGAGAAGCCGCGCATGAATGGCCGGTCGGCGTCACAGATGATCAGCTGGCCCGGGTGCGCGGTGCGGACACCGTCGTGGTGGTAGAAGAACGCCTCGCCCAGCAGGGTGAGGTAGCAGGCGATCGCCTCCGACGGCGTCTTGCGGATGGTCGTCGCGGTGCGCTCCACGACGTGGGGGTTGCTGGTGACCCTGGCGAGGTGGAGCCGTGGCAGTTGGAGGTTGAGCTCGGTCGCCTCGAGCGTGACGTCGTCGAGGGGCCGGCACCGCAGGCCGATCAGCGCCTGCGCGTTGTGCTCCTCCCACCTCGCGACGCGCTGCTCCCGGGGGAGTCCGATGGTGCTGAACCGCACGGGACCCGTCGCCATGATCCGCCAGGGTAGCCGCGACCGCTGCGGACGGGAAAACGTACCACCGTTTCAGCCTATGATCGATCCGTGGAAATCTGTTTCGCCACGGCCCGGGAGTTGCGGGACGCGTTGCTGACGAAGGAGGTGTCGGCCCGGGAGGTGGTGTCGGCGCACCTGGCCCAGCTGGAGCGGGTCAACCCGGCGGTGAACGCGGTGGTCACGCTGGTCGCCGAGCGCGCGCTGGCCGAGGCGGCCGCCGCCGACGAGCGGCTGGCCGCGGGGGAGCCGGTGGGCCCGCTGCACGGGCTGCCGATGGCACACAAGGACACCCACGACACCGCCGGCATCCGGACCACGTACGGCTCACCGCTGCTGGCCGACAACGTACCGGCGCAGGACGACCTCGTGGTGGAGCGGGCGCGCGCCGCCGGGGCGATCACGATCGGCAAGACCAACGTGCCGGAGTTCGCGGCCGGGTCGCACACGTTCAACCGGGTCTTCGGGGCGACCCGCAACCCGTACGACCTCAGCCGCACCGCCGGGGGAAGCAGCGGCGGCGCCGCGGCGGCCCTGGCCTGCGGCCTGCACCCGCTCGCCGACGGCAGCGACATGGGCGGCTCGCTGCGCAACCCGGCCTCGTTCTGCAACGTGGTCGGCTTCCGCCCCTCGCCGGGGCGGGTGCCGAACTGGCCGGAGAAGGCCGGCTGGGCGACGCTGAGCGTGAAGGGGCCGCTGGCGCGTACCGTCGCCGACGCCGCGCTGCTGCTGTCGGTACTCGCCGGCCCCGACCCGCGCTCGCCGATCGCGCTGGACGAGCCGGGCGCCCGGTTCGCCGCGCCGCTGGAGCGCGACCTGACCGGGCTGCGGGTCGCCTGGGCGCCGGACCTCGGCGGGGCGGTACCGGTCGACGCCGACGTCCTCGCGGCGCTCGAACCCGCGGTCGGGGTCTTCGCCGAGCTGGGGTGCGTGGTCGAGCCGGCCTGCCCCGACCTGAGCGGCGCCGACGAGGTGTTCCGGACGCTTCGCGCCTGGCAGTTCGAGCTTGCCTTCGGTGAACTGCTGGACCGCCACCCCGACCAGCTCAAGCCCAGCCTGCGCGCGAACGTCGAGGCCGGCCGGCGGCTCACCGGCCCGGACCTCGGCCGGGCCGAGGTGCTGCACACGGCGCTGCACCACCGGGTACGGGAGTTCTTCCAGCGGTACGACGTGCTGCTGGCGCCGGTCAGCCAGGTCGCGCCGTTCGACGCGGGGCTCGAGTACCCGACCTCGGTCGGCGGCGTGGCGATGGCGGACTACCTGGAGTGGATGCGGTCGGCGTATCTGGTGTCGGCCACCGGCTGCCCGGCGCTGTCGGTGCCGGCCGGCTTCACCCCGGCCGGGCTGCCGGTGGGGCTGCAGATCGTGGGCCGCCACCGCGCGGATGTCGAGGTGCTCCAGGTCGGGTACGCCTTCGAGCGGGCGACCGGGTACGGCTCACGGCGACCGCCGGTGGTGGCCTGAGGGCCCGTTCCGGAGAGTCCGGGACGGGCCCCCATCGCTCCGGCTAATCCAGCGGCGGCAGGTTCGACGGTGGAAGCTCCGGCCCGAGGTCGGGCGCGGTCTCGGTCGACACGACCCGCTTCGGCGGCCAGGTGACGCCCCGCGGCGGCCAGGACTGGCGGGTCCGCTCCAGGAACCACTTCGGCGGCTCGTACAGCGGTAGCTGGTAGTCGTCGGGCAGCAGGCTCTTCCACTTGATCTTCGCTGTCCGCCGGGCGAACTCGTCCTTCATCTCGGCCACGATCTTCGGCTGGGTCAGCAGGTCGACGGTGGTGGCGGCGAGGTACTTGGCGGCGGCGAGGGTCGTCACGTGGCCGGCGTGGGAGGCGGCGGTGGCGGTGTGGTGCCACGAGTGGTTCTTCGTGCCGCCCGGCTGGTGTGCCGTACCCATCGAGATGGTCGGTACCCGCCAGCTGATGTCGGCGACGTCGGTGGAGCCGCCGCCCAGGAAGACCGGTGCCGGCGGATTCAGCTCATTGATCTTGTCTGCGAAGCCGGTCTCCGGGGCTCCGTTCGACCGCTGCAGCGCCTTGCCGAACGCCTGGTCGGCCGGGGCGAACGTCGGCGGGCCGACCTGAAGCATGTTGGCGTGCATCAGCTCGGCGCCGCGCTTGTTGCCGAGCTGGTTCCACACTCCGGCCATCAGCCGGTGCTGCAGCCGGGTGCCGGTGGCCATCGCGGCCGCCTCGGCGCACTTGGTGATCTTGTCCATCAGGATCTTCGCACGCGCCGGGCTGCCTTCCCGGGCGAAGTACCAGATGCTCGAGAGGGTGGGGAACACGTTCGGCGCCTTTCCGGTCTCCCGGATCGCGTAGTGCATCCGCGAGCTGGGCGCCTGGTCGCTCTCCCGCAGGAACTCCGTCAGCATCGCCATCGCCGTCACGGCGTCCTGGGTGGCCCGCGTCCCCAGCGGAGAGCCGCCGTGACCGTCGGTACCGAGGAAGTGGAAGGCGACGCTGTACATGGCGTTGCTCGAACCCCATCCGGTGGTGTTGCTGCTCGCCGGGTGCCAGTCGACGAAGGCGTCGAGTCCGTCGTAGACGCCGGCCTTCACCGACACCGACTTGCCGACCAGTTGCTCCTCGGCGGTCGAGCCGAAGAACTTGACGGTGCCGTCGAGGTTGCGGGCGCGCATCGCCGCCGCGGTGGCCACCGCCGCGGCGGCCGCTGCCGCACCGAGCGCGTTGTGCCCGCAGCCGTGGCCGAACCCGTAGCTCGGGGCGTACGGGTCGTGGTTGTAGACCAGGGGCGAGTGCTGCGGCTTGCCCTTCTCCTGCGACAGCCCGGGCAGCGCGTCGTACTCGCCGCTGAACCCGATCACCGGCTTGCCGGTGCCGTTGCTGAACGTGGCGACGAAGGCGGTCGGCATGCCGCCCGCTCCCCATTGGATCCGGAAGCCGTTGGCCGCCAGGAACTGCGCTTCGGCCCAGGACGAGTTCCACTCCGCCAGGGACGGCTCGGCGAACTCCCAGATCCTGTCGTTGAGGCCGATGATGTCGTCGGAGTGGCGGTCGATCCATGAGATCGCGGCGTCCTTGGCCTGCGAGTCGACGGCCAGGTTCGTCGGCGCTTCGTAGTTGCCGGGATCGGCCGGCTGCGTCTTCGGGTCGAGCGCGAGGTCCGAGGCGGCGGCCAGGGCCGGGTCCCCGGTCAGGGCCGGGGTGACGGCGAGCCCGGCGCCCGCCGCGCCGAGCAGTCCTAACATGTCCCGGCGGCTGAGTCCCGGGGGTTCGAGACGATCGGTTTCACACACGGTGGCACTCTCCTTGGCCTGGGGGCTGGGGCGGAGACGGGTCGGCGGAGTACCGCGATCCCGCTCTGAGGAGGTGGCTGTGCTGCGGAGTGAGGTGGAAGAAACCGCTTGGTGGGAGGCCGGTCGAGGGCTGCCTGGGCCGTATGAGCCAGGTGTGCGTCGCCTCGGCGTCGGCCGGAGCTAGGTGATCACCAGGTTCTCTAGACGGTCGCATTGATAGTCGTTAATTGAAATCATTGCATCGACGATCTGCGACGAGTGGTTTACGTACGGCGACGAGCGGTGAGATCGATGCGATGAGCGGCGATCCGTGCTTCAGCAGCGTCGCCCGGCCGGATGCGAGGCCCACAGCTGAGCGTGCTCGCCGGACAGCCGCGCCGCGGTCTCGGCGTCACCGGCGGCGAGGGCGTCGAGGATCGGCTGGTGGGAGTCGGCGCCGTAGCCGAGGGGGACCGGGGCGTCCCGTACGCCGAGCGCGGTGTGCAGCTCGACGCCGAGGGCGTTCCACACATCGAGCAGTACCGGGTTGGCGGCGCTGGCCACGATCTGCCGGTGGAATGCGACGCTGTGGCGGGCCAGGCCGGGGGCGTCGCCGGCCGCGGCCGCGGCGCGCATCCCGTCGAGGTGGGCGCGCAGCCGGTCGAGATCGTCGGGGAGCTGTGGCAGCCGGCGGGCCGCCAGCCGGGCGGCGGTCTCCTCCAGCGCCGCGCGTACCGGCGCGGCCGCCGCGAGCTCGGCGACCGGAAGGTCGCGCACCCGCGCGCCGACGTGCGGGCGGATGTCGACCACCCGCATCGCCTCCAGGTCGCGCAGCGCTTCCCGCACCGGCGCCTGGCTGACGCCCAGTTCGCGGGCGATGCGGTACTCCACGAGCCGGTCCCCGGGCCCGTACCGGCCGGCGAGGATCCGCTCCAGGAGCAGTTCCCGCACGGTGGTGCGCAGCGGCGGGCGCTTGAGGCTCGCCGCCGGGCCCGGGGCCGGCTCCTGGCTCACGCCGAGGCCTGGGTCAGCCGCTGCAGCTCGTCGTCGGTCAGCCGCAGGTCCGCCACCGCGAGCAGGTCGGGCAGCTGCTCGACGGTACGGGCGCTGGCCAGCGGGGCGACGACGGTCGGCTGGGCCGCCAGCCACGCCAGGGCGACGGTCGCCACGGACGTGCCGTGCGCGGCGGCCACCTCGTCCAGGACGGCGAGCACGCGGCGTCCCTTGTCGTTGAGGTAGGCGGCCGCGCCGCCCGCGCGGGGGCTGTCGACGGCGGCGCCGTCGCGGTACTTGCCGGTGAGGAAGCCGCTGGCGAGGGCGTAGTACGGCACCACCGACAGGTTCTCGCGGGCGGCGACGGTACGCAGGCCGCCCTCGAACGTGGCGCGCTCGACCAGGTTGTAGTGCGGCTGGAGGGCGACGATCCGGGGCAGGCTCTCGGCCTCGGTGATCTTCAGCCACTCCTCGAGCCGCTCGGCGGTGTAGTTGGACGCGGCGAGGTAGCGCACCTTGCCCTCCCGTACCAGCTCACCGAGGGCGGAGACGGTCTCCTCCAGCGGCGTGTCCGCGTCGTCGAAGTGGGCGTAGTACAGGTCGACGTGGTCGGTTCGCAGCCGGCGCAGCGACGCGTCGATCGCCCGGCGGATGGTGTCCCGCGCCAGGCCTTTGGCCTCGGGGTGCTGGCTGACCTTGGTGGCCACGACGATCCGGTCGCGGTTGCCGCGCGCGGCCATCCAGTTTCCGATGATCGTCTCGGACTCGCCGCCGGAGTTGCCCGGCGCCCAGGCCGAGTACGAGTCGGCGGTGTCGATGAAGTTGCCGCCGGCCTGGGCGTACGCGTCGAGCACCGCGACGGACCGCTCCTCGTCGGCGGTCCAGCCGAACACGTTGCCGCCCAGGGCCAGGGGGAAGACGTCCAGGTCGGTGTTGTTGATGCGCCTCATGCGATGGGTACCCTCTCGTCTTATCGTTATCGATAATGCTAGACCGGGGGTACCGCCGGTCGGCCGGGGGTGTCGTCCCAGCTGGTTACTTCGCCGGGGCCGGGGCCGGGGCCGGGGCCGGGCGGGTCCACCGGCGCCGAGCCGGACCGGGGTCACCGCGGAGCCGAGGCTGAACAGCGTGGTCAGCCACGTGAGGCTATACAAACAGAACGGACGGTCTATATATTGCTGCCAGCCGCTCCCACGGCGTCTGAGCACGATCCGCGACGCGCCATCCGCGTGAGCACGATCCGCGACGCACCATCCGCGACCACGACGAGAGGACGAGCATGTCCGCCGAGGCGTTCATCTACGACGCCGTGCGCACCCCGCGCGGCAAGGGCAAGAAGACGGGGGCGCTGCACTCGGTCAAACCGATCAGCCTGACCGTCGGGCTGATCGACGAGGTCCGCAGGCGCAACCCGCAGCTCGACCCGGCGCTGGTCGACGACATCGTCCTCGGCGTGGTCTCGCCGGTCGGCGAGCAGGGCTCGGTCATCGCCCGTACCGCGGCCCTCGCGGCCGGGCTGCCCGAGACCGTGGCCGGCGTGCAGGTGAACCGGTTCTGCGCCAGCGGGTTGGAGGCGGTCAACCTGGCCGCGCAGAAGGTGCGCTCCGGCTTCGAGGACCTCGTGCTCGCCGGCGGCGTGGAGTCGATGTCCCGGGTGCCGATGGGCTCCGACGGCGGCGCCTGGGCGATGGACCCGGAGACCGCGCACGCCACCGGCTTCGTGCCGCAGGGCATCGGCGCGGACCTCATCGCCACCCTCGGCGGCTGGGGCCGGGAGGACGTCGACGCCTACGCCGCGGAGTCGCACGCCCGCGCCGCCAAGGCCTGGTCCAACGGGTACTTCGACGGTTCGATCGCCCCCGTGGTGGACCGCAACGGCACCGTGGTGCTCGCCACCGATGAGCTCGTCCGCCCCGGCACCACCGTGGAGACCCTGGCCGGCCTGCCGTCGGCGTTCGCCGGCATCGCCGAGATGGGCGGCTTCGGCGCGGTCGCGCTGCAGAAGTACCACTGGGTCGAGCGGATCGACCACGTGCACACTGCCGGCAACTCCAGCGGCATCGTCGACGGCGCCGCGCTGGTCGTGATCGGGAACGAGGAGGCCGGGCGCCGCAACGGGCTCACCCCGCGGGCCCGGATCGTGAGCACCGCCCTGTCCGGTGCGGATCCGGTACTCATGCTGACCGGCCCCGCGCCGGCCACCCGCAAGGCACTGGCCAAGGCCGGGCTCACCGTCGCCGACATCGACCTGGTCGAGATGAACGAGGCGTTCGCCGGCGTCGTCCTGCGGTTCATGAAGGACACCGGCTTCGACCACGAGCGGGTCAACGTCAACGGCGGCGCGATCGCTATGGGGCACCCCCTGGGCGCCACCGGCGCGATGATCCTGGGCTCGCTCGTCGACGAGCTCGAACGGCGCAACCTGCGCTACGGCCTGGCAACCCTCTGCATCGGCGGTGGCATGGGCATCGCCACCGTCATCGAGCGACTCTGAGGAGCGACCGCACGTGACCGACAGCACCATTCGCTGGGAGCAGGACGCCGACGGCGTCGTCGTCCTCACCCTCGACGACCCTTCGTCGTCGGCCAACACGATGAACGATGCCTACGTGCGCTCGATGGGCGAGACCGTCGAGCGGCTCGAGCGGGAGAAGGACTCCATCCGCGGCGTCGTGCTCACCAGCGCCAAGAAGACCTTCTTCGCCGGCGGCAACCTCGACAGCCTGGTCCAGGCCGGCCCCGACGACCGTGAGCGCGTGCTCACCCAGGTCACCGAGGTCAAGCGCCAGCTGCGCCGGCTGGAGACCCTCGGCAAGCCGGTCGTGGCCGCGATCAACGGTGCCGCCCTCGGCGGCGGCCTGGAGATCGCGCTGGCCTGCCACCACCGCGTCGTCCTCGACGACCCGAAGCTCAAGCTGGGCTTCCCCGAGGTCACTCTCGGCCTGCTGCCCGGCGGCGGCGGGATCGTCCGGTCGGTCCGGCTGCTCGGCCTCACCACCGCGCTGCTGGAGCTGCTGCTGCAGGGCCAGCAGATCCGTCCCGAAAAGGCGCTGAAGCTCGGCCTGGTGCACGAGCTGGCCGCCGACCGCGACGAGCTGCTGGCCAAGGCCCGCGCGTGGGTGCTGACGAACGAGACCGCGCAGCAGCCGTACGACGTCAAGGGGTACAAGGTCCCGGGCGGTACGCCGTCCACGCCGTCCCTGGCCGCGAACCTGCCGGCGTTCCCCGCGAACCTCACCAAGCAGCTCAAGGGCGCGCACTACCCGGCCCCGTACGCGATCCTCTCGGCGGCGGTGGAGAGTCTGCAGGTCGACGTCGAC
Organism: Planosporangium mesophilum; assembly: GCF_016863255.1. Classification (GTDB taxonomy): domain Bacteria; phylum Actinomycetota; class Actinomycetes; order Mycobacteriales; family Micromonosporaceae; genus Planosporangium; species Planosporangium mesophilum. The sequence continues at coordinate 84,447 of NZ_BOON01000033.1, read as the reverse complement.
ACCGCGTTCGTGGTCGAGGGCCGGTACTTCGTGGACCTGGTCGTCGGCCAGATCTCCACCAACATGATCCAGGCGTTCTGGTTCGACCTGAACCGGGTCAACGGTGGGGCGTCGCGGCCGGACGTCGCGCAGAAGTTCTCGGCCACCAGGGTCGGCGTGCTCGGCGCAGGCATGATGGGCGCCGGCATCGCGCACGCCTTCGCCAAGGTGGGCGTCGACGTCGTCCTCAAGGACGTGACCGTCGAGGCGGCCGCCAACGGCAAGGCGCACGTCGCCGGGCTGGTCGGCAAGCAGGTCTCCCGCGGGCGGATGACCCAGGAGAAGGCCGACGCCTTCCTGGCGCGCGTCACGCCGACCGCCGATCCGGCCGACCTCGCCGGCTGCGACGTCATCGTCGAGGCGGTCTTCGAGGACCAGGCGCTCAAGCATCGGGTGCTGCGCGAGGCCGAGCAGCACGCCGCGCCCGACGCGCTGCTGGCCAGCAACACCTCGACCCTGCCGATCACCGGCCTGGCCGAGGGTGTGGAGCGGCGCGATGACGTGGTGGGGATGCACTTCTTCTCCCCGGTGGACAAGATGCCGCTGGTCGAGCTGATCGTGGGGGAGCGCACCGGCGACGCCGCGCTCGCCAAGGCGTACGACGTCGTGCGGCAGCTGGGCAAGACGCCGATCGTCGTCCGGGACAGCCGCGGCTTCTTCACCAGCCGGGTCTTCGGCACCCTCGTACTCGAGGGGGCGGCGCTGCTCGCCGAGGGCGTGGCCCCGATGAGCATCGAGCGGGCCGCGCTGCAGTCGGGGTTCCCGGCCGGGCCGCTCACCCTGCTCGACGAGGTCACCCTCACCCTGCCGCTCAAGATCAGCGATGAGGCGGCCAAGGCGGGCTCCGCCGATGACCACCCGGGGCTGGCCGTCATCCGCGCGCTGGTCGAGCGCGGCCGGACCGGGAAGTCGGCCGGGCGCGGGTTCTTCGACTGGGAGCCGGAGAAGCGGGTCTGGTCGGGCCTGGCCGAGCTCTACCCGCCCCGGGACGCGACCGCCGATGACGCCGTCCCGTTCACCGACGCCCAGGAGCGGCTGCTGTTCGTGATGGCGGTGGAGTCGGCCCGCTGCCTGGAGGAGCAGGTGCTGCGCAGCGTCGAGGACGCGAACATCGGCTCCATCATGGGCATCGGGTTCCCGCCGCTGTACGGAGGCGTCCTGCAGTACGTCGACCAGTACCCCGGCGGCGTCGCCGGGTTCGTGGCCCGCGCCGACGAGCTGGCCGACCGGTACGGCGAGCGGTTCCGCCCGCCGGCCATCCTGCTCGAGCGCGCGGTGCCGGCGGGCAGTCTCCGGGCCGCGGTGCGGGCGTGAACCGGGTGGGCCTGGGTGCGCCGCCGGAGCGGCGTACCCAGGCCCAGCGCCGGGCCGCCACCCGCGCGGCGCTGGTACGGGCCACCGTCGACTGCCTGGTCGAGCTGGGCTACGCCCGTACCACCACCCAGGAGGTGCAGTTGCGCGCTGGCGTGTCCCGCGGTGCGCTGACCCACCACTTCAGGAGCAAGGCCGAGCTGGTGCTGGCGGCCGTGAGCCATCTGTACGACGAGTCCTGCGCCGGCGTCCGGGACGCCGTGGCCGCGCTGCCCGACGACCCGGCCCTGCGCGTGCGGCTCGGTATCGAGCTGCTCTGGGAGCAGTTCCGGGGTCCGTTGTTCGCCGCGACGATGGAGCTGTGGATGGCGGCGCGTACCGATCCGGAACTGCGGGAGGCGCTGCTACCGCATGAGCGCAGGCTCGGCCAGCAGATGCGGGTACTCACGGCGGAGGTCTTCGGCTGGCCGGCCGACCACCCGTCCGCCGACGCCATGATCCGCATGCTGCACACGTCGATGCGGGGCCAGGCGATGACGTACGCGCTGCAGCCGGAGGCCGCGCGTACGGGGCCGCACGTGCAGCACTGGCAGGAGCTCGCCGAGGCGTTCGGTCCGCCGGTCACCGTCGCGGAGACGGCGCTTTAGACGCGGCTGCCCGAACCCTTGGCTCGCGGGCTCCCGCCGCCGTACGCGGTTTGCGGATCGTACGGAGCAAATTTCTTGGTCTTGTCGCTGAATAGGCAAGGATCTAACGTCTTCGCTACAGCAGCGGTGTCGACGTCCTCGACTCGCCGGGCGTCGGCCGGCCTTTGCGAGAGACGAAGGTGTGGTCCTATGCCCCAGAATTCCGGTCCAGCCGCATGGCGGCGCGGCGCGCGTGGACGCCGGGCAGGGTCGCCGCCATGGGTCGCGGTGGCCGTCGGTGCCGTCGCACTCAGCGTCGCGGCGGTCGGCGCGGTCGGCGGTGCAGGCACGGCCCATGCCGGCGTGAGCGCCCCGGCGCCGCTGGTGACGCGGGCCGCCCTCGCTCCGTCGCTCGTCGCGGGCCGGGGCGCCAGCGTCGACTTCGCCGAGCAGGAAGCGGAGAACGCCGCGACCAACGGCACGGTCATCGGCCCGGACCGCTCCCCGTACACACTGCCGGCGGAGGCGTCGGGCCGCCGCGCGGTCACGCTGACGCCGGGACAGTATGTGGAGTTCACGCTGCCGAGTGCGGCGAACGCGATCACCGTGCGCTACAGCATCCCGGACTCGCCGACCGGCGGCGGCATCACCGCGCCGCTGGACGTCGCGGTGAACGGCGGACACCGCCGCACGATGACGCTGACGTCGCAGTACGCGTGGCTGTACAACCAGTACCCGTTCTCCAACGACCCCCGCGCCGGGCTGCTGCACCCCGACTGGTGGATCACCGAGTGCGGCTGCGTGCCGTCGGCCACGACCCCGCCCCCGGCGATCACGAGGCCGTTCCGCCCGAACCACTTCTACGACGAGCAGCGACTCCTGCTGGGCCGGACCTACCGCGCCGGCGACAAGGTGCGGCTCACGGTCCCCGCCGGCGGTAACGCCGCCTGGACCGTCATCGACCTGCTCGACTCGCACCTCGTCGGCCCGCCGCGGGTGAACCTCACCGCGGCGAACGTCCTCGCGTTCGGCGCCGACCCGTCCGGCCGGCGCGACTCCGCCGACGCCATCGACGCCGCGATCGCGTACGCCCAGCGCCGGCACCTCGCGGTCTACCTCCCGCCGGGTGTCTTCCAGGTCAACCGCCACATCATCGTGGACAACGTGACGATCGAGGGCGCGGGAAGCTGGTACACGATCGTCAAGGGACACGAGGTCGCGCTCAGCACCCCGGCGCCCGACAAGTCGGTGCACACCGGGGTCGGTTTCTACGGCAGGTACGCGGCCGACGGTGGCAGCAGCAACGTCCACCTGTCCGGCTTCGCGATCTCCGGCGACGTCCGTGAGCGCATCGACACCGACCAGGTGAACGGGGTCGGCGGCGCGTTGAGCGACTCCACCATCGACGGCCTCTACATCCACCACACCAAGGTCGGCATGTGGTTCGACGGGCCGATGACGAACCTGAGGATCACGAACAACGTCATCGCCGACCAGATCGCCGACGGCGTCAACTTCCACACCGGCGTCACGAACTCGCTGGTGAAGAACAACGTCATCCGCAACTCCGGCGACGACGGCCTCGCGATGTGGTCGGAGACGACCGAGAACACGGACAACACCTTCGACCACAACACGGTGCAGACGCCGGTGCTCGCGAACGGCATCGCCCTCTACGGCGGCACCGACAACACGGTGTCGAACAACCTTGTCGCCGATCCGGTCCGGGAGGGCAGCGGCATCCACCTCGGGTCCCGGTTCGGCGCCCAGCCGTTCACCGGACACGTGTGGATCACCGACAACACGACGGTACGCGCCGGCACGTTCGAGCTGAACTGGAAGATCGGCCTGGGCGCGATCTGGCTCTACGCCCTGGAGCGGAACATCGACGCCGACGTCGAGGTGGTGGGGGACAGGTACCTCGACAGCACGTACAACGCGATCATGACGGTCGCCGACTGGCCGGTGAAGGATCTGTACTCGATCACAAACCTGCACCTCAAGAACGTCAAGGTCGACGGTACGGGCAACTCGGTGGTCAGCGCCCGCGTGGCGGGTTCCGCGTCGTTCGAGAACGTCGACGCCCGCAACGTCGGCGCCGTCGGCGTCAACAACTGCGGGTCGTTCCACTTCACGCCCGCCGGCTCGGAGTTCTCGCTGAACGACCTGGGCGGAAACGACGGCGGCTGGCTCGCTCCGTGGATGCTGCCGAACACCATCACCTGCGACGACCGTCCGCCGGTCGTGCCACCGGCGGCGCCGTCGCCGTGGTGACCGCGTACCGAGCCGAGGCTGAAGATCAGGAAGAAGTCGATTCTTTGCAGAGATAGATTTAAATATTGCCAAGAAGTATCGAGAGGGTTACCGTCCCTGGTACACAGCCCTCCACCGGGCCACGTTCCACACGCTCCACGCCCCGCCGTACGACCTGCCTCGCCGGCGCCACCCCTCGGCCCGCCACCGCGCGGGAGCCGGCACGCGGGTCGCGCGGCCGATGTCCCCCGTCGGCTCTACGGAAGCGAGCAAGGAATGTTCCGGTTCATCAGCCCCGCCAGGCGCGGTACCCGCGTCGGCGCCATGGTCGGCAGCGGAGTACTCGTCGCCGCCGGCGCCACCGTCCTGATCGCCAGCCCGGCCGCCGCGGCCGCCACCGGTGGGGTCGGCGCGACGCTGCCCTACGTCGAGGTACAGGCGGAGAACTCGGCAACGAACGGGACGGTCATCGGCCCCAGCGCGGCCTACGGCACGCTGCCCGCCGAGGCGTCCTACCGCAAGGCCGTGACGCTGCAGGGCACCGGCAGGTACGTCGAGTTCACGACCCCGGTCGCGACGAACTCCATCGTCTTCCGGTACAGCATCCCCGACTCCTCCAACGGGTCGGTCTACACCGCACCGATCTCGCTGTACATCAACGGTACGAAGCAGCCCAACGTCCCGTTGACGAACGCGTACAGCTGGTACTACGGCGGCTACCCGTTCACCAACTCGCCCGGCAGCAACCCGCACCACTTCTACGACGAGGCGCACCGCCTCTTCACCACCACGTACCCGGCGGGCACACGGTTCCGCCTGCAGGTCGACGCCGAGGACACCGCCGGGTCGTACACCATCGACTTCGCCGACTTCGAGAACGTCCCGGCCGCGCTGTCGCAGCCGGCCGGGTCGGTCTCGGTGGTCAGCCGGGGCGCCGACCCGACCGGCGCGGCCGACTCGACTGCGGCGTTCAACTCCGCCATCTCGGCCGCGGGCGCCGGTGGCACGGTATGGATCCCGGAGGGCACCTTCAAGGTCCCCGGCCACATCGCGGTGAACAACGTGACCATCCGGGGCGCGGGCATGTGGCGCTCGACGGTCACCGGCGCCGCGCCCGGCTTCTACGGCAACTACCCGCCGACGCCGAGCAGCAACGTCAACCTGTCCGACTTCGCCATCTTCGGGGACGTTCAGGAGCGCAACGACGGCGCCCAGGTCAACGGCGTCGGCGGCGCGATGAACAACTCAGGAATCAGTCGACTGTGGATAGAGCACCTCAAGGTCGGCGCCTGGATGGACGGGCCGATGAACGGGCTCACCTTCTCCGGCATGCGCATCCGCAACGTGACCGCTGACGGGATCAACTTCCACAACGGCGTCACCAACTCCAAGGTCACCAACAGCGACCTGCGCAACCTCGGTGACGACGGCCTGGCGACGTGGTCGGATCAGAATGCCGACGCGAACGACTCGTTCGACCACAACACCGTGCAGTACCCGATCCTGGCCAACGGCATCGCGATCTACGGCGGCCACGACAACGTCGTCGCCGACAACCGCGTGATCGATTCGGGCCTCGCCCAGGGCGGCGGCATCCACGTCGCGCAGCGCTTCAACTCGACGCCGCTGGGCCGTACCGACGTGCTGCGCAACACCGTCATCCGGTCCGGCAGCCTCGACCCCAACTGGCAGTTCGGCGTCGGGGCGCTGTGGTTCGACGCCCGGGACGCGGCGATGAACGGCCTGACGAACGTCGACAACATCCTCATCCAGCAGAGCCCGTTCGAGGCGATCCAGTTCGTCTCGGGCTCCAGCATCACCAACGTGAAGATCAACAACGCCACGATCCAGAACACCGGCACCTGGGTCATCCAGGAGCAGGTCGGCGGCTCGGCGACCATCACCAACAGCACCGCCACCGGTACGCAGGCTCCCGCGCCGGTCTACAACTGCGGTGTCGGCTTCACGCTGACCGACGGCGGCGGCAACTCCGGTGTCACCTCGCCCAGCGCGTGCCAGAACATCACCAACCCGGCGTTCCCGCCGTACCTTCCGGACAACGCCAGTGGGATCTCGGTCAGCCCGACCGCGCTCGACTTCGGTACCGTCGCCACCGGCTCGACCAGTCCGGCGAAGACGGTCACCGTGGCCAACACCGGCAGCTCCGCGGCGGCCGTCGGCTCGATCGCCACGACCGGTGACTACGGCCAGACCAACACCTGCGGCAGCAGCATCGCCGCCGGGGCGTCCTGCACCGTCAGCGTCACGTTCACGCCGACCGCCAACGGTTCGCGGACCGGCAACCTCACCGTCACGGCGGCCGGCGCCACCAGTACGGTCGTGCTGTCCGGTACCGGGGTCGCCCCCGGGCCGATCCTGTCCGCGAACCCGGCCGGGCTCACCTTCGCGGGTACGGTCGTCGGCCAGACCTCGTCGGCCCAGACCGTGACCGTCTCCAACACCGGCACCACGTCGGCAACGGTCTCCGGCGTCTCGGTGACCGGTGACTTCAGCCAGACCAACAACTGCGCGAACCTGGCCGTGGGCGCGTCCTGCACGGTGACGGTCAGGTTCGCCCCGACGGCGTCGGGTACGCGTACCGGCGCGGTGACCCTCACCAGCAACGCCAACAACAGCCCGACCACGATCAGCCTCTCCGGTACCGGCATCGGCACGAACACCAACATCGCGGCCGGCCGCCCGGCCACCGCCAGCAGTCAGGTGAACGGCGTCCAGGGCCCGGCCGCCGCGACCGACGGCGACGCCAACACCTACTGGGAGAGCGCCAACAACGCCTTCCCGCAGTGGCTGCAGGTGGACCTGGGCGCCTCGTACAGCATCGGCGGAGTCACGCTGAAGCTGCCGCCGTCCACCGCGTGGGGCGCCCGGACGCAGACCCTGTCGGTCCTGACCAGCGCCGACGGCTCGAACTTCGGCACCGCCGTACCGTCGGCCGGGTACCCGTTCGACCCGTCGACCGGCAACACGGTGTTGATCACCGTACCGGCGACCACCGCCCGGTACGTCCGCCTCAACGTCACGGCGAACACCGGCTGGCCCGCCGGCCAGGTTTCGGAGTTCGAGGTGTACCCCAGCGGTGGTGGTGGCGGCGGCGGAACCCCCGGCGTCGACCTCGCGGCTGGCAGGCCCACCGGCGAGTCCGGCCACACCCAGGGGTACGTGTCGGGCAACGTCACCGACGCCGACCAGAACACGTACTGGGAGAGCGCCAACAGCGCGTTCCCGCAGTGGGTGCAGGTCGACCTGGGTTCGGCGCAGAGCGCGCGCAGGGTGGTGCTCCAGTTGCCGGCCGCGTGGGGCGCCCGCAGCCAGACGCTCTCGCTGCTCGCCAGCACGGACGGCAGCACCTGGACCACGGTCAAGGCGTCGGCGAGCTATGCGTTCGACCCCGCCACGAGCAACACCGTGACCATCACGTTCCCCGTGACGACCCAGCGGTACTTCCGGGCCACCTTCACGGCGAACACCGGATGGCCCGCCGGGCAGTGCTCCGGCTTCCAGGTCTGGAACAGCTGACCGATGGCGGGCATCGGGACTCCGGTCCCGATGCCCGCCCGGCCATCAAGGGACTGCAATTTTTGCATTGGCATGTATTAGCCTTGCGCTCGTGACGCGACGACTCGCTGAGGTTGCCAAGTACGCCGGCGTGAGCGAGGCGACCGTGAGCCGGGTGCTCAACGGCAAGCCGGGCATCTCGGAGGCGACGCGGGCCGCTGTACTCACCGCGCTCGACGTCCTCGGTTACGAACGCCCGTCCAAGCTGCGCGGCGAGCACGCCCGCCTGGTGGGGCTGGTCCTGCCGGAACTACAGAACCCGATCTTCCCGGCCTTCGCCGAGGTCGTCGCCGGCGCGCTGGCCAAGCGGGGATTCACGCCGGTGTTGTGTACGCGCACGATAGACGGGGTGTCCGAGTCCGACTACGTGGACATGCTGCTGGACCGGCACGTGTCCGGGCTCATCTTCTGCAGCGGCCTGTTCGCCCAGGCCCGCGCGCCGCACGATCACTACCTGCGGCTGCGTGAGCGCGGCCTGCCGGTCGTCCTGGTCAACGCCGCCATCGACGATCTCGGGTTCCCGTGCGTGGCCACCGACGACCGGTACGCGGTCGAGCAGGCGTACAGCTACCTGACGTCGCTGGGCCACGAGCGCATCGGCCTGGTGCTGGGCCCCGACGACCACGTGCCGTCCCGGCGCAAGCTGGCCGCGTTCGCCGACGCGGCGGGGGACCGCGCGGACCTGGTACAGCACACGATGTTCTCGATGGAGGGCGGCCGGGCGGCCGCCACCCAGTTGGTCAAGCGGGGCGTCACCGCCGTCATCTGCGCCAGCGACATCCTCGCGCTGGGCGCCCTGCGCGCCGTACGGAGGCTGGGGCTCGAGGTGCCCGACGACGTCTCCGTGATCGGGTACGACGACTCGGCGCTCATGATGTGCACCGATCCGCCGTTGTCGACCGTGCGCCAGCCGATCGAAGCGATGGGGCACGCCGCGGTCGCGCTGCTCATCGACCAGGTTTCCGGCGCTCCGGTTCCGACCGAGGAGATGCTGTTCGAGCCCGAGCTGGTGGTACGGGCCTCGACCGGCCCGGTGCGCGGCTGAGGCGGACCGGTGCGCGGCTGAGATCCGGCACCGCCTGAGGCTCGCGTCCGTATCGATCTGTCGTGACGAAGTCGTGTCTTTGCAAACTTCAGCCTAGATATTGCGGCCATCGATAGGCGTCGGTACCGTGAAGCCACCTTCGACACGGCGACGGAGTTCGCCGGCACAACGCGCTTCGCCAGAACCACGCACCGAGTGAGATCCGGCCGGGTGACGTCAGGGCCCCCGTCGCGACCGGCCCGGCATCCGTTGATCGTTGCTGAGCGCACGCTCAGGGAAGAGGGTTCGCGATGAAGAGAGCTGATCTTCGTAGGTTGGCCGCAGCCTCGATGGTTGCCGCGATCGGTCTGTCGGGCGCCGCCGCCTGCTCCGGCGACAAGAACGGCGGCGGCAGCGGTTCGGACAGCTCCGTCCTCCTGGACAAGAACGCCAAGGTGAGCATCTCGGTCGACTGCCAGCCGCCGACCACCAAGCCCGCGCAGCGCAAGCAGTGGCTGGACGACATCGCGGCGTTCAACAAGATCCACCCGAACGTCACGATCACCAGTAAGGACGCCTCCCCGTGCGAGCAGCCGGCAGCCTTCGCCGCTCAGCTCAAGGCGGGCACCCAGACCGACCTCTTCTACGCGTACTTCACCGACCTCGGCGCCGTCCTCGACGCCGGCCAGGCCGCGGACATCACCAGGTACGTGACGCCTGAGACGGTGTCGACGCGCAACGACATCGACCCGTCGGTGCTGGACACGTTCACAGCGGACGGCAAGCTGTACGGCCTGCCGAGGAACAACTACAAGATGGGCCTCATCTACAACCGCAAGCTCTTCGGGCAGGCCGGCCTCGACCCCGACAAGCCGCCGACTACCTGGGACGAGGTCGCGGCGGCCGCCAGGAAGATCTCGGCGCTCGGCAACGGGATCAACGGGTACGGCGAGTACAGCGCGGCGAACACCGGCGGCTGGCACTTCACCGCGGAGCTGTACGGGCTCGGCGGCAGGATGGTGACCGCCGACGGGAAGAAGGCCGCGTTCAACGACGCGAACGGCAAGCAGCTCCTGCGCAACCTCCACACCATGCGATGGGTCGACCGGACGATGGGCGAGACGCAGGGGTACAAGTGGCCGGACCTGATGACCACCATGGTCGCCGGCAAGGAAGGCATGTACGTCGGCGCGCCCGACGACATCACGTACATGGTCGAGACGCTGAAGGGCGACTACGCCGACTACGGCATGGGCCCGATGCCCGGTGGCAAGGGCGCGCTGCTCGGCGGCGACGGCTACTTCTTCAAGAAGAGCCTCACCCCTGACCAGATCAAGGCGGGCATCGCCTGGCTCGACTTCAAATTCCTGACCCCCGGCAAGGGCCAGTTCGAGTACGCCCGGAACAAGGCGGACGGGCTGCCGGTGGGCCTGCCCGAGCCGTTCTTCTTCACCGGAGCCAGTGCGCAGAAGGAGAGCCAGAACAAGGCCACGTACGCCACCATCCCGGTGGCCAACTTCACGGCGTACGTGAGTACCCAGGTGCCCGGCCTGGTGGAGCCGCCGCACGCCCAGGAGATCTACAAGGTCCTCGACACCACCGTGTCGGCGGTACTCACCGACAAGAACGCCAACATCGATGAGCTGTTGAAGACGGCGGAGACGCAGGTCAACCAGGTTCTCGCCAACGCATGACGCGAGCGGGCGCGCCGCCCGGCGCGCCCGTACCTCTGCTCGCCCGACAGGAGAACGGATGGCGGCCATCACCGACTCGCCCCGTACCACGGCGCGCCGCACCCGGTCGGCCGGGCCGCGACCGTACGGACGGGCCGGACGCCGGCTCCGCGACAACCTGACCGCGCACGCCTTCCTCATCGGCGCGGTGGCATGCTTCGCGCTGTTCTCGTGGTACCCGATGGTGCGCGAGTTCGTCATGGCGTTCCAGCGCACCAGGCGCGGACACACCACCTGGGTGGGCTGGCAGAACTTCATCCAGGTGTCCCACGACCCGGTGTTCTGGCAGGCGTGGCGCAACACGGTGGAGTTCACCCTGCTCGCGCTGGTGTTCGGGTTCGCGCTGCCGTTCGTCGTCGCGATCGGACTCAACGAGCTGCGCCACGCCCGGGCGTACCTACGGATTCTGGTCTACCTGCCGGTGATGCTCCCACCGGTCGCGTCGGTGCTGCTGTTCAAGTACTTCTTCAACCCCAGCTTCGGGCTGTTCAACGCCGTTCTCAGCGCCCTGCACCTGCCCACCTCGCAGTGGCTGAACTCGGCGGACACCGCCATGTTCTCGGTGGTGATCGCGGCGACCTGGATGAACATGGGCAGCGCGGTGCTCATCTACCTCGCCGCCCTGCAGAGCATCCCGGGTGAGCTGTACGAGGCGTCCGAACTGGACGGTGCCGGTCTGCTGCGCCGCGTCTGGCACGTGACGATCCCACAGACCCGGCTGATCCTGTCGCTGATGCTGCTGCTCCAGATCATCGCCACCATGCAGGTGTTCACCGAGACGTTCCTGCTCACCGGCGGTGACGGGCCCAAGGGCTCGACGACCACCGTCGTGTACCTCATCTACAACTACGCGTTCAACTTCAACAACTTCGGCGCCGCCGCCGCGCTCGGCGTGATCATGCTGCTCGGGCTCGCCGGGTTCTCCGCGCTGTACGTGCGGCTGTTCCGCGAGAGCGAATAGGAGGTCAGCGATGTCCGCGTTCGATTCCACGACCCGTACCCTCATCTCGCCGGCCCAGTTGAACCGCCCGCTGGGGCGGGTGGCGTACTGGGCGGTCTTCGCCGTCGTGATCGTCGTTTTCACGCTGGTCTTCCTCGGCCCGCTCTACTGGATGGTGACCGGCGGCCTCAAGTCGACGCAGGAGGTCATCCAGAACCCGCCGACGCTGTTCCCGCGGCGCCCGGACCCCGGCACGTACCTCGCCGCCTGGCAACACCTGAACATGGGCCGGCTGCTGCTCAACAGCGTGTACTACGCGTTCGGGGCGCTGGCCTTCCAGTTGGTGTTCGACGTGGCGGCGGCGTACTCGCTGTCCAGGCTGCGCCCGGTGTTCGGCACGGTGATCCTCGGCCTGATGCTGGCCACGCTGATGATCCCGGCGGCGGTGCTGATCGTGCCGCAGTACCTGACCGTCGTCGACCTGCCGATCGTCCACATCGGGCTGATCAACACGCCGTGGGCCATCTGGTTGCCGACGGTCGCCAACGCCTTCAACATTTTTCTGCTCAAACGGTTCTTCGACTCGATCCCTGCCGACCTGCTCGCCGCCGCGGCCGTCGACGGCGCCACGCCCGTACAGACGCTGAGGCTGATCGTGCTGCCGATGTCCCGGCCGATCCTGGGCGTGGTGTCCATCTTCGCGGTCGTGAGCGTGTGGAAGGACTTCCTCTGGCCGTTCCTGGTCGAGCCGGACCCGACCAGGCAGCCCGTCAACATCGGTATCAACTCGCTGGCGTTGAACGTGGCGCAGAACGAGATCATCGCAGGGCTCACGATCGCCTCGATCCCGACGATCATCCTGTTCCTGATCTTCCAGCGGAACATCATGGCCGGTCTCACCGCCGGTGGCCTGAAGAGCTGAACCGGACACACCTATGAACGAGGAAGCAGGGAACCGAGTGTCAGTGACTCACGAGTGGTGGCGCACCGCGGTGATCTACCAGGTGTACCCACGAAGCTTCGCCGACGGCAACGGCGACGGCGTCGGTGACCTGGCCGGGATCGCCGCCCGCCTGCCGTACCTGAGCGCGCTGGGGGTGGACGCGATCTGGTTCAGTCCCTGGTACCCCTCGCCGATGGCCGACGCCGGCTACGACGTCGCCGACCACCGCGACATCGACCCGGCGTTCGGCACCCTCGCAGAGGCCGAGGAACTGATCGCCCGGGCACACGCGCTGGAGATCCGGACCATCGTGGACATCGTGCCCAACCACTGCTCGGACCGGCACCCCTGGTTCCTCGAAGCGGTCGCGGCCGGCCCCGGCTCGGCCGCCCGGGAGCTGTTCTGGTTCCGCGACGGGCGCGGCCCGGACGGGGAACTGCCGCCCAACAACTGGCAATCCATCTTCGGCGGCCCGGCGTGGACCCGCCTGCCGGATGGCCAGTGGTACCTGCACCTGTTCGCGCCCGAGCAGCCGGACCTCAACTGGCGCAACCCGAAGGTACGCGAGGAGTTCGAGGACATCCTGCGGTTCTGGTTCGAGCGCGGCGTGGACGGGGTGCGCATCGACTCGGCCCCTGTCGTCGCCAAGGACCCGACGCTGGCCGACTTCGACCCCGCGGCACCGCCGTCGCCGCACCCGTACGAGGACCGCGACGAGGTACACGACATCTACCGGGCCTGGCGCGCGGTGGCCGACAGCTACCCGCAACGGCGCGCCCTGATCGGTGAGGTCTGGCTGCCCGACCCGGCCCGGTTCGCCCGCTACCTCAGCCCCGACGAGCTGCACACCGCGTTCAACTTCGACTTCCTCGGCTGCGCCTGGGACGCCGTGGCGCTCCGGCGGTGCATCGACGCGACGCTGGTCACCCATGCGCCCGTCAACGCTCCGGCGACCTGGGTACTGGCCAACCACGACGTGACCCGTACGGTCACCCGGTACGGCCGCGCCGACACCGCGTTCTCCCATGCCGCGCGGGGGATGCGCCACGGCAGCCCGAGCGACCTCGCCCTCGGTACCCGTCGGGCCCGGGCCGCCGCCCTGCTCAGCCTCGCGCTGCCCGGGTCGGTCTACCTCTACCAGGGTGAGGAGCTGGGCCTGGAGGAGGTCGAGGACATCCCCGACGGGCTGCGTCAGGACCCCATCTTCCGCCGCACCAAGGGCGCCGACCCGGGCCGCGACGGGTGTCGGGTGCCGTTGCCGTGGTCGGGGCAGGGGCCGCCGTTCGGGTTCAGTCCCGACGGCGCCGCCGGCGAGCCCTGGCTACCGCAGCCGGCCGCCTGGCGCGACCTCACCGCCGAGGTCCAGGACGGCGCCCCCGGTTCGATGCTGGAGCTGTACCGGGCCGCGCTGCGGCTGCGCCGGCAGCTCTCCGGCCCCGGCGACGCGGAGCTGCGCTGGCTCGACACGGACCGCGACGTGTTGGCGTTCACCCGCGGCGACGACGTCGCCTGCGTGGTGAACCTGTCCGGCGGGCCGACGCGGCTCCCGGAACACCGGGGCGTGCTGTTGGCCAGTGGGCGGCTCGAGGGCGACCTGTTGCCCAGCGACACCGCGGTCTGGCTGCGCAGGTGACCGGAGCAGGGCCGGGGGAGTGCGGCAAGATCCCGTGGGGTAAATGTGGTACCGAAATCAACCCTTGGGAGAGCCTCATGAGCCTGGATCGACCCATCGCACCCGACCCGTACGAACTCCTGCCCGCCGTCGGCTCGTTCACCGTGACCAGCTCGGACGTGACCGACGGCCAGCCGATGGACCAGATGTTCGCGCACCCCGGCCTGGGTGGCCAGAACATCTCGCCGCAGCTGTCGTGGTCCGGCTTCCCGGAGGGGACCCGCAGCTTCACGGTGACCTGCTTCGACCCCGACGCGCCCACGCCGTCCGGTTTCTGGCACTGGCTGCTGGTCAACCTGCCGGTCTCGGTCACCGAGCTGGCCCAGGGCGCGGGTTCGCAGGAGCCGACCGGCGACGCGTTCTCGCTGCGTAACGACTACGGCGAGGTCGGCTACGGCGGCCCGTACCCGCCGGAGGGTGACCGCCCGCACCGGTACTACTTCGTGGTGCACGCGGTGGACGTGGACGCCCTGGAGCTGACCCCCGACGCGTCGGCCGCCTACGCCAGCTTCAACCTCGCGTTCCACACGCTGGCCCGGGCGATCATCACCCCGACGTACAAGGTCTGACGCGGCGACCTGAGGCCCCGGCCGGCTGACGTCGGGCGGCCGGGGCCTCAGCAGCTCCAACGCGGGGCGTCCAGCGTGAGGTTCTTGCGCATCGAACTGAACCGCAGCGCCGTGGTCTCGGCACAGAACCCGGCGGTGTCCAGGTCGTACTCGACGTGGAAGACGGCCTTGCCGGCGCGGATGAACGGGGTGAGCCTGTCGCACTCGCCGTACCGGGCGCACTCCTCGTTGACGGCGAAGTCGAACACGCCGACCAGCTGGGGAATCTGGTCGAGGTCGTTCTTCAGCCCGATCGACAGGCCACGCTGGTGGGCCAGGTCGGCGAGCATCCGGTTGTAGGCCAGTTGGTCGGCGGCCGACAGCGGAAAGCCGGTGTCGCCGGTGTAGCCGTCGACCAGGTCGGCCTCGACGGCGTCGAAGCCCGACTTCCGGCAGGTGTCGAACCGTGCGGCCATGAGCGGGCGCAGCAGGTCGAGCCGGCGGATGTCCAGCCAGCGCTCACCGTCCCAGCCGTTGGACGCGCCGAGGACGCCCGGCGGGAACGCCCCGTGGTCCGGGCGGAAGTTCTCGGCGGCGCCGGCGTTGACGTAGCAGATCACCTTGCGGCCCTTGGCGTGCAGCGCCCGTACGACGTCGGGGCCGTTCTCGACGCCGTCGATGTCGTACACCGGCGCGTCGACGCTGGTGTCCACGGGCGTGGTGAGCTGCCACTGCCAGGGTGTGCCGGGCTCCGGTACCCACCAACGGGCGGCCGGTGCGGCGGACCCGCCCGGCGACGGGGCGCGGCCCCCGGTGGTACAGGCGGCGAGCAGCGCCGCGCAGACGGCCAGGAGCGCCAGGCGTCTCATCGATCCGTTTCCGCCGGGTCACCGGGCAGGCGGTCCCACCGGCTCTCGCCGGACCGGTTGGTGGCGTAGGCGCCGCCGGCGTTGCGCTTGCGGGCGAGGACCAGCGCGTCGCCCAGGTGCGTGTGCGGCACGGAGTGTACGAGGTGGAAGAACTTGGCCGAGGTGGTCGCCCGTACCCAGTGCGGAACGGCGGCGTCGAGGTACGTGCCCCACGGGCCCTCGAACGTACCGAGCAGGTCCGCGTGCTCGGCGTACGCCTCCACCGGCTGCGCGCCGTGGTTGAACGCCACCACGCCCGCACCGTGCCGCCGCGCCGAGCCGGCGAACGCGCGGTACCGGTCCACGTGCTCGGCCCCGGTGCAGACGCGGTCGAAGAACACCCCGCCGACGCCGTACCAGTCCTGGTAGCGCTCGAGGTCGCGCAGGGCCGCGCCGAGCGGGCGGCGACCGTAGTCGGTGTCGACGTAGCCCGCGACCGTGACCCCGGCGTCCCGGAGACCGGCGAGGGCGGGAAGAAAAGCCGGGTCGGGGCGCTCGCCGGCGCCACTGGCGACGTTGAGCACGACCAGTCGCACCTGGGGAGCCAGGGCGGCCAGCCGTTCCCAGTCGGCGGGTCGTACCGCGGGGTGGAAGTACGCGGGTACGACGAGCAGCGGGCGGTCGGGGTTCATGAGAGGGTCTTCCACAGGTCTCCCAGCGAGGTGGTGAGATCCCGGCGCGGCCGCCAGCCCAGCGCCGTGCGGGTGGCGGCGATGTCGGCCTGCTGCCACGGTACGGCCCCCGACCGCGGTGAGCCAGCGGCGTCGCAGCGCACGGCCCCGGTGAAGCCGGTGATCGCCAGCAGCTCGTCGACGAGGGCGCGGGTGGGCACCGCGGTACCGCTGCCGACGTTGAGGACCGGGTGATCGAGGGCGCCCACGGTGAGCGCGGCGTGTACCGCGTCGGCGACGTCGCGGGGGTCGACGAAGTCGCGTACCACGTCCAGCGGGCCGAGCCGGACCGCGCCGTCCTCGGCCAGGGCCCGGGCCAGCTCGCCCGCGATCCGCCCGGGCAGGCTCGTCGCGGGCGAGCCCGGCCCGACCGTGTTGAACACCCGCAGTACCACGGCGTCCAGCCCGGTGGCGCGGGCCAGCCGGACGAGGCGGGTACCGGCCAGCTTGGTCGCCCCGTAGGCGCTGACCGGCCGGGTGGGAGCCTGCTCGCGGACGGGGATGCCGGTCTCGACCTCGCCGTACTCGGCCGCCGAGCCCAGGTGGACCAGCCGCGGCCCCGCCCCGGCCAGTACCAGCCCTTCGAGCAGGGTGGCCGGGCCGGTGACGTTCGCGGCGGCCAGGGCTGCCGGGTCGCCGGCGATCGCCCCGGCGCAGTTGACTACCGCGTCGGGGGCCACCTCGACCAGCCTCTTCGCGACCTGGGTCACGCGGTCCACCGAGAGGTCGAGCCGGACGCACCCGGGTCGGGGCGTCCGGCCGGCGGCGACGACGTCCCAGCCGTCGGCCGCCAGCCGGCGGCGGATGTGTCCACCGAGGAAGCCATGCCCACCGATCACGAGTACGCGCACCGGCATCCCCTCCCTAGGCACCCTTGAGCAGCAGCGGCTTGATCTCGTCGAACTCGGCGTTGGCGCGGTCGTAGTCGTCGGGGCGGCCGATGTCGAGCCAGTACCCGTCGAACGCGTACTCGCCGGGCGGTTCCTCGCGGGCGAGCAGGTCGAGGACGAGCTCGTCGAAGCCGAGCGGTGTGCCGGGCTCGTACCCGGTCAGCGCGCGCTTGGAGAGCCCGTACACGCCCATGCTGACCCGGTAGTCGATGGTCGGCTTCTCGGCGAACTTCACCACGCGGCGCTCTCTCGTGGTGAGTACGCCGAAGTCGATTTTCACCTGGCGGGCGTAGGTGGCCACGGTCAACGGCGTGCCGGCCGCGCGGTGCCCGTCCAGCAGTTCGGCGTAGTCGAGGTCGGTCAGCACGTCGCCGTTCATGACCAGGAAGTCCTCCGGCAGCCGGTCGAGGATCTGCAGCACCGGGCCCATGGTGCCGAGGGGGTGCTCCTCGTTGGCGTAGTCGATCTCCAGACCCCAGCGGCTGCCGTCGCCCACATAGGACCGGATCAGGTGGCCGAGGTACCCGATCGCCAGGGTCACCTGCTCGAACCCGCGCTGGGAGAGTTGGGTCAGGATGATGTCGAGGATCGAGAACTCGTCGCCGATCGGTACGAGCGGCTTCGGTAATCGCGTGGTGTACGGGCGGAGCCGGACTCCTTTCCCGCCGGCCAGGATGATCGCGTGCATTGCACCTCCCAGGTTCACCGGTTGTACTCGTGGGGCTTGTAGTGGGCGAGGTTGGCCGGGTCCGAGAACCATTCGATGGTCGTGCGCAGGCCCTCGTCCCGGGTGTGGGTCGGCTGCCAGCCGGTACGCTCGCGAAGCAGGGACGCATCGGCGACCAGTCGCATGACCTCGGAGTCCTTGGGTCGCAGCCGTTGCGCGTCCTCGACGATCTCGGCGTCGGAGCCCATCAGGCGGACGATGTCCGCGGCGAGTCGGCCGATCGACACCTCGGCGCCGGTACCCGCGTTGAACAGGCCGCCGACCACCGCGGACGCCGGCGCGGTTCCGACGGCCACGAACGCCTCGGCCGTATCGGCGACGTAGAGGAAGTCGCGGGTCGGGTCGAGCGCGCCGAGCTTGATCTCACGCCGGCCCGCCGCCACCTGGCTGGCGATCGTCGGGATGACCGCCCGGGCGGACTGCCGCGGGCCGAAGGTGTTGAACGGCCGCAAGGTGACGGCGGGTACCCCGAAGCTGAGGTGGTACGACTCGACGAGCTTGTCGGCGGCCAGCTTCGACGCGGCGTAGGGCGACTGGGCCTGCAGCGGGTGCGTCTCGGCGATCGGCACGGTCCGCGCCGTGCCGTAGGTCTCGCTGGTGGAGGTGTGCACCAGTCGCGGTGTCTCGCAGGCACGTACGGCGTCGAGGACGTTGAGGGTACCGATCACATTCGCGTCTACATAGGATCGCGGCGCCCGGTACGAGTACGGGATCGCGATGAGCGCGGCCAGGTGGTACACGACCGTGGCGCCGTCGACGAGCTCGCGGGCCGACGTCGGGTCGCGCACGTCGCCGAGGATGACCTCGACCCGGTCGAGCACGTCGGACGGCAACGAGTCCAGCCATCCCCACGAGCCGAACGAGTTGTACAGCGCCATCGCCCGTACCCGGTGTCCGCGGCGCACGAGCGCCTCGACCAGGTGTGAGCCGATGAACCCGTCGGCCCCGGTCACCGCTACCAGATCAGTCATCACGTCTCCTATCCGTGCTGGGTGACTCTGGAAAGGACGCGCCCGGCGTACCCGAGCAGCCCCGCGGTCAGCGCGGCACACGCCACGAGTTGGGCGGCCACCGGGTCCACGTCCACCACGGCGGCCAGGGCGACCTCGATTCCGAGCGCCGCAGCAGCGGCCAGCGGGGTGACCAGGCTGGTACCGAAGGCCTGTAGCAGCAGCGCGACGAACAGCGCACCGCCGAGCGCGAGGAAGGCGGCGCATGACACCAGCGTCATCCAGTGCCGGGTCGGCCGGTCGGTGATCGCGGCGAACCCGGCCATGGCGGCGATCAGCAGCGCGGCCGCGGCCAGGTACCGGGTCGTCGCGGCGAGCAGCGCCCGTCGGGCACCGGCGGCGAACTCCTCCGGGTCGCGGGTGGTGCACAGCAGCCGGTCGGTCCGCCGCCGGTACCAGTAGAGATTCCACTCGGCGGCGCCCATGCTCACCGACAGCGGCGCCGCCAGCAGCGGTGCCAGGTACGAAAGCCGCCCCGTCAGCTGCGACGCCACGACTTCGAAGGTGAGCAGCCCGGCGGCGGCCAGGCCGAACAGCGCGGGTGGGACCGCGTCGCGCAGTTCGTGCCGGGCCGGCGACCGGCCGCCCGGGCCGGGGCGGGCGGTGCAGACCACGGCGCAGACCAGCGTCGCGGCCAGGGACGCGCCCAGCGCCCACCACACCGGCTGCGTGAGCCAGGCCGGTCGGCCCAGCAGCAGGAACCCCGTGCTGCCCAGCACGCCGGGCGCCAGGCAGAGCAGCAGCCAGCGGTTCCTGCCGCACACCAGCAGTACGGTCGCGGCGAGCAGGTACGTGCCCTGACCGGCCGCGAAGACCATCCCGGCGGTCGGTGCCGGTACCAGCGCCGCGCTGGTGGCCAGCGCCACCCACAGCACGCCCAGCGCGACGGCCGTCCCGGCCCGCAGGATCCACAGCGAGCCGGCCGGATCGAGTCGTCCCGCCCGGGCGTAGCCGAGGTGGGCCAGCGCCTGGCTCGACGCCCACGACACCAGCGTCGAGACCAGGAAGCCGACGAGGGTGGCGGTACCCGTCAGCAGCGGCGCCGCCACCGGAAAGCACACCGCGGGCGTCGCGTACAGCAGGCCGTGCACGACGTGCTCAGCCGGCCTGGTCCGCCACCGTTCCGGCAGTGCCGGGGGTTCGGCGGGCCGGCGTGGCACCCAGCCGTAGAGGTGCTCGGCGAGGGCGAACACGTCCGGGTACCCGTAGCGGGTACGCACCGCCTGGTCGCTGAGCCCCTCGGCCTCCAGCGCGGCCGCGATCTCCAGCGCGTCGACCGCCGACTCGCACACCGGTGTCATCCGGCGGCGCAGCTCGTCCATGCCGTCGGGTTGAAGCGGCGTCGCCGACGGCCGCGGGGGCGTATCGGTGAACGGCCTGCCGTTGACCGACAGGTACACGGCCCCGGCGCTCATCGAGCGCGCACCCCCAGCGCCATCTCCAGTGTTTCGGGGCCGCTGTCCCGCTCGTCGGGGTAGGTGGCCAGCAGCGGCCGGCCCGCGCCGAGCGAGCAGTAGATCTCGTCGAAGATGCCGATCGCCCGGTCCACCGTGAAGTACTGCAGCGCGCGCGCCCTGGCCTCCGTGCCGAGCCGCCGGCGCCGGTCGTCGTCACGCAACAGCTCCACGACGGCGTCCGCGATCGCCCGCGGGTCGCGGGGCGGCACGACCACCCCGGTCTCCGCGACCGCCTCCGCCACCCCGCCGACGTCGGTGGCCACGCAGACCCGCCCGCTCGTCATCGCCTCGATCACGGTGTACGGAAAGCCCTCGGAGATGCTGCACAGCACGACCACGTGCCCCGCGGCGTAGGCGTCGCGGATCTCGGCGACCCGGCCCTCGAAGGACACCGCCGCACCGATTCCGAGGTCGCCGGCGAGTTGCCTGCAGTGGTCCAGGTAGTCCTCCCGGCCCTTCGTCGCGCCGCCGAAGATCCGCAGCAGGGACCGCGGGATCTCGGAGTGGATCAGGGCGAACGCCCGGATCAGGGTCTCCAGGTCCTTGATCGGGTCGACCCTGCCGGCCCAGCTCACCGTGGGCACGCCGGGCTCGGATTCCACCGCCGGGAACTCCGCCGGGTCGACTCCGTTGTAGACGGTGCGGATAATCGTCGGGTCGGCGCCGAGCCGCTCCTCCCACCGTCTGTTGTAGACGTTGCCGGGGGCGATCATGTCCGCCTCCCGGTACGCGAGCGAGCACAGGCTGCGCAGGAACGACAGGTGGAGCGCCTTGACCGGCCAGCGGTACGGCCCGTCCCGGAAACCGAGGTAGCGCTCACGCAGGTAGATGCCGTGTTCGGTGAGGAGCAGGGGCGTGCCGTGCTCCCACTTCGCGGCGAGCGCCGGCAGGACCGCGAGCCCGTTGGCCACGCAGTGGGAGAGGTCGACGCGCACCGGTTCTGCGGACAGCGGGCTCAGCGAGCACTCCAGCAACTGGAGCGCGGTCAGCGCGTCGTACAGGGACGGCGGGTTCTTGACGGCGGCCGGCCAGGTGGTGCGCCACGCGTCGGTGAGCACGCGCACCGCGTCTTCGGCGCGGAAGGCGGCCCGGAGGTCCTCGCGCCGGGCGTACTCGAACAGTTCGCGCAGCACCACGCCGAAGCGCTGCGGTGCCTGCCTGGACGGGACCAGCAGGACCTCCAGCAGCTCCTCCAGGAGGGGTACGAACAGCCGGGCCGCCGGCCGGCCCGGCTTGCGCCGGACCGGCCGGGAACTCCACAGCGGTACCGTGACCACGGACCTGACGTTGTCCGGCAACTCCCAGGCCACCGGCTCGCTGCCGGTGGCGGCCAGGGCGACCAGGTGGAACTCGTGGTCGGACAGGCCACGGATGAGCTGGTCGCACCACACGCTCACCCCGCCGAAGCCGTGCGGGTACGTGCCCTCGGTCATCAACGCCACATCCATCGCCGGTCAGCCGCCCGCGGTCGTGCGATGCTGTGGCTGGCGGAGCGCCCGTGGCGGGGGTTGGACGGGGGAGGGCCCGGTGGCGGCCAGTCGGGGCAGCGTCGCCCTGCCGGCCGGGCTCGTGATCGTCACCGCGGCGCCGTTGACGGTGGCGGTCACCGGCGAACCGGCGGACCGTACCGTCAGCGGGATCGTGATCCTGAGCGACAGCAGCGGTTCCGAAGCCCTCCGGGCCGGCAACTTCAGGGTGGTGGCCGACGACCCGAGCGTCACGTACCCCGACTGCTCACCGGCGTACGCGCTGCCGAACGTGCGGGCCCAGCCGTCCGTGGTACCGGCGGGCGCCGTGACCGGGACGTTGGTACCGGCCGGTCCGGTCAGGGTCATGGTGTTGCCCTGGACGTAGCCGCTGACCGTGCGGGCGCTCAGCGTCTGTGCCCACACGGCCTGCCGTCGCAGCGCCGTCCCGGCGTCGGTCATGGTCTGGCTCACGACCGGGGTGTTGGTGGCGAACGTACGGCGGTAGGCCGCCAGGATGCCGCCGATGGCCTGCAGGGCCAGCCGGTCCTCGGTCAGGTTGGACTGGTGCATGTAGAACGGGCGCGGGTCGTTCGAGAGCACGTACCCGAGGGTGATCTGGACCTGCAGCGGCAGGATGTACTGCGACCATCCCGTGGCCGGGTCGAGCGGCGCGATGCAGGTGGTGGTGGTCGGGTTGGCCTCGCAGATGCCGCTGCCGCCGTCGGCCTTCGAGGTGTAGATCCAGTTGTACTCGGAGACCTCCTCCCTCGCCGTCGCCACGTTGAAGAACACGTTGATCGGATGGCGGGGTACGCCCAGCGCCGAACCGATCTGGCGCTGCGCCGGTTCGCGCGACGCGTCCAGCCCGAGCCAGCCGATGCCGTTCTGGGTTACGGCGTTGACGAAGTTGGGATTGTCCGCGGTCTGCTGCGGCAGGATCCTGGTGCCGGAGTGCTCACCGGAGACCAACTCGTTCGCCCGGATCGGCAGGCCGTTGGACCTGGCGAACTGGATGTTGGCGGCGATCTCGTTGTCGACCGTCGCCCGGTCGGTCCAGACGGTGTTGCCGGACGCGTCGGTGCGGCAACGCCACGGGATCACCGTGAAGTCCTGCACGCAGCCCAGGAACGGGTGTGAGTACGTGTGGTTGAGCCACCGGAACAGGGCCTTGTTGGCCAGGAGAGAGCCGGTGAGCGGGTCGGCGCTGCCGCCGGCCTGGACGCTGCCGTCGCCGTTGTACAGCAAGTCCAGCGTGTAGTTGTGCTGCACCTGCCAGGACGCCGCGTTGGTCACGTCGGCCGGCACCATCCGGATCGGCGTCGTCGCAGGTACGGCCGCGGCGCAGTCGCCCTCGCCCGGGGTGCACTTGCCGACGTCGCTCCAGCGGGAGTCGCTGCTGAAGATGTCGTCGATGTGGGTCGTGAAGTAGTTGCGCCAGTAACCCAGGTGCACGCCCTTGGTCACCCAGTCCACGATCCCGTGTGCGAGGGAGCGGTACTGCTGCTGGTAGTAGTTGTACGCGAAGGTGAGCACCAGTTGCTGGCGGCCGCCGCCGGTGTACACGCCGGCCAGCGTGCCGGTGCCGGTTGCGCCGGGTGCGGAGCCGGTCAGGTACGGCTCGAAGTGCGTGCCGGTGGTCGGGTTGTCGGGCAACGGCGTGGCGAGGTAGCCGTACGAGCCGTTGCCGCCCGGGCTGCCCTCGAACGTCACCGGACCGTTGAGGTACCGGAAGGCGTCGGAGCGGGCCGACGCGGTCGCGGTGGTGGTACTGCCGTCGAACGACCCGGCGTAGAACGGCGGGTTCAGGCCGACGCTCGCGCCCGGGTAGACGTAGGCGTCCACCTGTCGGACGTCGAAGGACTGTTCAAAGGCGACGATCGCTGCCTGCTCGGCCGCGGAGAGCCCGGGCGGCGCGTCGCTCGGCAGTACCACGCCCTGGAACTTGGCGCGCGGCGTGCCGCCGGCCAACGTGTCGGACAGGAACGCGCCGGTTATCACCGGTCGCGACGGGCTGGAGAGGTCGACGACCGTCGTCGGGACCCCCTCCGACGCCAGTTGCTGGCTGATGGCCTGCACCCACGGGGTCCCGTCGGTGACCACCAGGACGTTCAGGTCGATTCGCGGTGTGGCGGCCGCCGCCTGGCTCGACCCCGGCAGCGCCGTGACGCTGACAACGCAGACCAGTACGGCGATCAGGGATAATCGCATTCCTTGGGTCAATCTCACGTTATTCCCCTTCGGTGCGAAATACCTTCCGGTTGAAGTGCTCCAGTAAGAGCGGTCGGGAATTGTCAAAGCGCAATCAGCGCATCTACGGCGATGACGTCAAAGAGCCAAGAGCTCTGTTTCCCCAATGAGTGCGCCCTGTTCCGGCAAAGGCACACCACCACGGCCGAAAGGATGAAACGGTTCATCGGAGTTTGGTCGTCATGGCGGATCCGCAGGAGTGTCGTCGCATGCGAGAGCGCACCACGAATCCACCCTTCCCCCTCGGCTGTGCCTGCTGGCTGCTTGGTATGTGCCGTGTTGCGGGCTGTTCCCGCGGGAGGGTTTTGGTGAAATGTGGCGAGTGGCCCACCCCGCGTCAGTGACGCGGAGTCAGCATCGCAGAACGCACAGTTCCTGCACCGTCGTCGGACGCATAGACGACAGTGGGAACATTGGTGCCAAGTCTTAATTGACACGAGACGATGTGGTTGTTAGGCGATGAGGTGCCTGCCGCACATCGCCACCCGTGGGCCGGCCATCTCCATGCGATCATGTGTTCGAAAAGACATCCGCAACCAGGCGCAACGGCTACTTCGTGGCCGCTGGAATCGCGGTCGGGCCCGGGTGGGCCGGCGCCGTCCGCAACGGCCGGGTGATGTCGGACTCGGGCACGCATTGGTGCCTTCGGTCGATGCCGTTCGCCGTGTGGTGGAGAAGGAACGGGCTGATCGAACGATCCGTCGTTGCGCTTGTGGCAAACGGTCCGGTCTCCCGTGTCAGGACGACCCCGCCACCGGTCCACCGTAGGAGCGCCAGGCAAGGGCTGCGCGACCCTTTGCTCTGCTCCCGGATAGGCAGCACCTGTCGTCCCGCTACCGGTGTTGCCCGTACGGGAGCAGAGCAAAGCGCGCGGAAGCGCACGTCCTCCCCACCCATCACAACGCCGTCAGCACGGAGGGCGGTCGGGACGATCTCAGGCGGCTCACGCGGCATGCCACGCCTTCGGTCCAGGTAGGGACGCGATCAGTACGCGGTCGCCAAGAGGTGCGCCCACGTCTGGGTGAACCAGAGGTCACCGTCCACAATCAGCGGACGCATCCCGGTCGACGCGCCGCCGTCGAGCTCCTGCCGCAGTTCGTCGGAGATCCGGCGGCCGACGTCGCCAGGGGTACGGGCCTGTTCTAGCCAGGCGCCCAGGGGGCGCTCGACGTCGAAGACGTCGGACTCCCGTACGGTGGCCCCGTTCGAGGTGAGCAGCAGCCCGATGGCCTCGACGGTGAGCATCGCGCCATGGGACGGGTCGCGCAGCCGCTCCACCCGGTCGGGATCGCCGGGTAGCCCCGGCGGAACGACCAGGTCGGCGATCACGACCCGGCCGCCGCTCCTGCACACCCGTACCATCTCGGCGGCGACCTTCTCCGGCTCGGCAACCTGGTGCAGCGAGAACCTGGAGATCACGAGCGGGAACGAGCCGTCGAGGAAGGGCAGCCGCGTCGCGTCGCCCCGTTGGAAGACCACATTGGACAGGCCGTCGGCGCCCGCCCGTGCCTTGCCCGTCTCCAGCATCTCCGGGGTGACGTCGAGCGCTGTCACGTGCCGGGTTCGTACGGCGAGCGCGCGGGCGACCAACCCCGTGCCGCAGGCCACATCCAGGCAGACGTCGCCGGGGTCGGGCTGCGCGAAGTCGACCAGGCGCTGGAGATGAACGGTGAGGGCGGCGTTGAGACGCGCGTCCTCGAAGGTGCCGGCCTGCCGCGCGAACTCGCGCAGGATCAGCTCCCGGTGTACGGGGTCGGTCATCACATCACCGTCCGGTCCAGGTTCTGGGCTGCTTGGCGTTGAAGGCGCGGACGGCGGCCCGGAAGTCCTCGCTGCCGTACACCCGCGCGACGATGTCGTCGCCGTCGACGGCCGCGGCGGTGCTGCGGCGCAGCCGCCGGATCGCCTCCTTCGTCGCCCACATGGTCAGCGGGGCATGCCCGAGCAGACGGTCGACGGTCTGCCGGAGAGCCTCGTCGAGGTCCTCGGTGCACTCGGCCACGAATCCCGCGCCGTGCGCCTCCTGGCCGGAGTAGAGCCTCGCGTTGAGCAGCAGGTCCAGCGCACGGGCGGGACCGAGGTGGTGGACCAGCAGCGCGTACGTGGGCATCGACAGGCAGTTGCCCAACGTCCGGGCGACCGGGATCCCGAACCGCGCGTCGGGGGTCGCCAGTCGCAGGTCGCAGACGGCGGCGATGGCCAGGCCCCCGCCGACGCAGTACCCGCGGATCGCGGCGACCGTCGGTACGTCGACGTCCTCGAGCCGGTTCAGGACGCGGGAGATCCGCTCCTCGTACGCGACCCCGTCGGCGCCGCTGGTGAAGTCGGCGAACTGCGTGATGTCGGTACCCGCGACGAAGGCGTCCTCGCCGGCGCCGCGCAGGACGAGCACCCGCACCTCGTCGTCGGCGTCCGCGCGTTCGCACGCGGAGTACAGGCCGTCGTACATCGCCCAGGTCATCGCGTTGCGCTGCGCCGGCCGGTTGAAGGTCACGGTGAGGACCGGACCGTCGTGCTCCACGAGGATGTCGGGCACGGTCATTTCCCGTCCGCCGTGGCGGCGCCGGAGGCGATCAGGTGATCGATCTCGGGTTCGCTGCAGCCGGCGGCGAGCAGCACCTCCCGGGTGTGGGCACCGAGTACCGGCCCCGCGGCGGTGCGCCGCACGGGCGTCTCCGACAGCCGCATCGGCGAGCCGAGCTGGCGCACCGGCCCCACGGTCGGGTGCGCGGCGTCCCAGAAGAAGTCGCGGACCGCAAGGTGGGCGTCGGTGAACACCTCGCCGTAGTCCGCGATCGGGGCGCACGGCACGCCCGCCTCGTTGAGCCGTTCGACGATCTCCGCGGTACTTCTCCCGCTCGTCACGGTCTCGATCGTCTCGATCAGCTCCGCCCGGTTCTGCAGCCGGGAGAACGAGTCCGGGTAGCGCGGATCGGTCAGCAGCTCGGTCAGCCCGAGAGCCCCGCAGAACGCCTGCCAGTTGCGCGGCGTGATGGCCCCGATCGTCACGTACCCGTCGCTGCTACGCACCGCCTGGTACGGGGCCTGGCTCTGGTGAGCGGAGCCCAGCGGGCCGCCCACCTCACCGGTCGCGAAGTACTTTCCCGCCTCCCAGACGGCGAAGGACACCCCGGCCTCGAACAGGGAGACGTCGATGTACTGCCCCGCGCCGGAGCGGTCGCGTTCCCGCAGCGCCGCGGTGACGGCGAGCGCCAGGTAGAGCCCGCAGACCAGGTCGCAGATGGGTACGCCCACCTTCGCCGGTGGGCTGTCGGGGTGGCCGGTGATGCTCATCAGGCCGCTGCGCGCCTGCGCCATGATGTCCAACCCCGGCAGGCTCGCCAGCGGTCCGTCCTGGCCCCATCCCGAGGCGGAGGCGTACACCAGGCGCGGGTTGAGCTCCCGCAGCGCCTCGTGGCCGAGGCCGAGCCGGCCCATGGCGCCGGGCCGGAGGTTCTCGACGAGGACGTCGGCCCGCTCGACGAGGCGGAGGAACGCACGGCGCGCGTCGGGCGACTTGAGGTCCAGGGCGACCGAGCGCTTGTTCCGGTTGATGCGGACGAACGGCGAACTCTCCGTCCCGAGGAACGGGCCGGTCTGGCGTACCGGGTCCCCGCCGATCGAGTGCTCCACCTTGATGACGTCCGCGCCCAGGTCGGCCAGTTGCATGGTGGCGAACGGGGCCGCCATGAAGGCCCCGATCTCCAGCACGGTCACCCCGGTGAGCGGCGCTGTGCGTTCGGTCACCGTGCGAAGTTATCGATATAGTTCGTGACCATGCAACCGCTCGTTCTGGCGTACGGAGACCGGCAGCCGGAGATCGACGCCACCGCCTGGGTGGCGCCGGGCGCCACGGTCATCGGATCGGTACGGCTGGCTGCCCGGGCGAGCGTCTGGTACGGCAGCGTGCTGCGCGCGGACACCGAAGAGATCAGCATCGGTACCGGCAGCAACATCCAGGACGGTTGCGTCGTGCACGCCGATCCGGACTTCCCGACCACGGTCGGCTCCGGCGTCTCCGTCGGGCACCGCGCCGTGCTGCACGGCTGCACCATCGGCGACGACGTCTTGATCGGCATGGGTGCCGTGGTGCTCAACGGGGCCCGGATCGGCTCCGGCTCGCTGGTCGCGGCCGGCGCGGTCGTCCTCGAGGGGACGGAGGTCCCGCCGGGTTCCCTGGTCGCGGGGGTGCCCGCGCGGGTACGGCGTGAGCTGTCCGAGCAGGAGCGGGCGGACCTCGTACGCAACGCCGACGGCTACGCCGACCGGGCCCGAACCCACGCCGGGCTCACCACCGACGCGTCAGCCGGCGACGCGGTCCGCGTCCGATGAGCGGTTGACGTTGAGCACGTCGGCGAGGTTCTCGGCGGCCTGACGCAGCAGCGGCACGGCCCGCTCGACCACCTCCGGGGTCATGCGCGGCGCCGGCCCGGAGACGGAGACGGCGAGACGGTTCGAGGTGCCGAGCAGGGACACGGCCACGCAGCGCACGCCGATCTCCTGCTCGCCGTCGTCGACGGCGTACCCCTGAGCCCGTACCCGGTCGATCTCCTCGGCGAACCGGGCCGGCTCGGTGATCGTGTGCTCGGTATGCGCCGGCATCCCGCTGCGCCCGAGCAGCGCCTGGACGTCGCTCGGCGGAAGGTGGGCGAGCATGGCCTTGCCGACGGCGGTGCAGTGCGGGTACACGCGCCGCCCGACCTCGGTGAACATCCGCATCGACTGCTTGGACTGGACCTGGGCCACGTACACCACCCGGTCGCCGTCGAGCATCGCGAGGTTCGCGCTCTCCCCGAGCGCGTCGACCAACGCCGCGAGGTACGGCCGGGACCAGGTGCCGAGCAGGCGGCTCGCGCTCTCCCCGAGCCGGATCAGCCGGGGACCCAGCGAGTACTGCCGGGACGGCTCCTGCCGGACGTAGCCGAGGTCGACCAGGGTACGGACCAGCCGGTGGATCGTCGGCAGGGCGAGCCCCGACTCCTGGGCGAGCCTGGACAACCCGATCACGCCGCCGGCGTCCGCCATCACTTCGAGCAGGTCGAAGGCTCGTTCCAGGGACTGGACGCCGCCGGACGCCCGGGCGTGCGGCTGTGCCCCGGCGGCAGCCAGGCCCGTGTTCGACTCGCTCACTCAGTCCTCCTCGTACCCCGGCCGGGCCGGGGGAGCGCCACCATTCCGTGACGCTTTTTCCGCATCGCAGAAGTCTAGCCGCAGCCGTCAAAAGCGACGCTCAGCTCGTCGCCAACGCCTGGCGGACGAGTTCGAGCGGATGCCAGGCGACCCGCTCCGTACCGTGCCGGATCTGCTGGCGGCAGGACACGCCCGTGGCGGCCACGACGGTGTCGGCCGGCTCCGCCCGTACGGCCGGGAAGAGCCGGTCGTTGCCGACCGCCATCGACAGCTCGTAGTGCTCGGACTCGAACCCGAACGAGCCCGCCATGCCGCAGCAGCCGGCGTCGAGCTCGACGACCTCGACGCCGGGGATGCGGCGCAGCAACGCCACCGTCGCGGCCGTACCGACCTCCGCCTTCTGGTGGCAGTGCCCGTGGTAGACGATCCGTCGCCCGGACAGCGGCGACCCGCCCAGCCGCAGCCGGCCGGCGTCCAGCGCTTCGAGCAGGAGTTCCTCGACCTGGCGTACCCGGCCGGAGACGTCGGCCACGCACGCGTCGTCGGGCAGCAGTTGGCGGTGTTCGTCGCGCAGGGTGAGGATGCACGACGGCTCGCAGCCGACGATCGGGGACCCGGGCTCCGTGGCGCGCGCCAGCCTGGCCGCCAGCGCCCCCGCCTTGTGTTTCGCGTCGTCGAGCAGGCCCTTGGAGAAGCTGGCCCGACCGCAGCAGCCCCCGCTCTCCAGCCGTACCCGCCAGCCGGCGGCCTCCAGCAGCTCCACCGCGGCCCGGCCGATCTGCGGCTCGGTGAAGGTGGTGAAGGAGTCGGCGAGGAACGTCACCTCACCCCGCCCGGTCGGCGCGCTCCGGCCGCGGAACCAGCGGACCAGGTTCTGCCGGTGGAAGGTGGGCAGTGGGCGGCCCGACGCGATGCCGCCCCCGCGGTCCATCAGCCGGCGCAGCGGCCGGATACGGCCGGGCAGGTTGGACAGCGGAGCGGTCGCCGAGCCGAGGCGGTTGAGCGCGCGGATGGCGCCGAACACGCGCGAGCGCAGCGGTACGCCGTGGGCGTCGTGGTGGTGCGCGAGCGCCTCGGCCTTGAGCGACGCCATGTCGACCCCGAGCGGGCACTCGCTCTTGCAGGCCTTGCACATCAGGCACAGGTCGAGGATCCCGTGCAGCCGCTCGTCGCCCAGCGCCGCCGCGGGGTCGGGCTCGGACAGCGCCTTGACCAGCGCATTGGCCCGTCCCCGGGTGGCGTGCTCCTCCTGCCGGGTGGCCATGTACGACGGGCACATGGCGCCGGTCCCGCTCTTGCGGCACAGCCCGATGTTCATGCACCGGTCGGCCGCCCCGCGCGCGCCGCCGACGACCTCGAAGCTCAGCCGGGTCCGGATCGCCGGAGCCGGGGGGAGCGCGGCGTCGCGAAGGTTGTCGGTCATCGGCGGCGCGTCGACTATCTTGCCCGGGTTCATGCGGTTGTCCGGGTCGAAGATCCGCTTGACGGTCCGCATCGCCTCGTACAGCTCGTCGCCGAAGATCTCCCGGTTGAACTCGCTGCGCGCCAGGCCGTCGCCGTGCTCGCTGGAGTTGACCCCGCCGTACTCCCGGACCAGGTCCTTGATCTCCTCGGCCACGCCGCGCATCGCGTGGACCTGCTCCGGCCGGCTCACGTCCACGAACGGCCGGATGTGCAGGCAGCCGACCGAGCAGTGCCCGTAGAAGCCGGCGTTGAGTTGGTGGCGGTCCAGGACCTCCTTGAACCGCTTCGTGTAGTCGGCGAGGTGCATCGGATCGACCGCGGTGTCCTCGACGAAGGCCAGCGGGCGCAGGGTGCCGGTACTGGCCGCCATGAGCAGGCCGAGGCTGGACTTGCGTACCTTGAGCAGGGCGGCCTGCTGCTGCGGCGTCTCGGCGCGCAGGGTGTGGTACCCGTGCCCGTGCCGGCTCCACAGGCCGACCAGGCGGTCGAGCCGGCCGATCAGTTCGCGCTCGTCGTCCCCGCTGAACGAGACGAAGAGCAGGGCTTCCGGGTCGCCTTCGAGGATCCGCCCGAGGTCGGCGTACTCGATCTTCTGGCGGGACAGGTCGAGGATCGTCCGGTCCATCATCTCGACGGCCGCCGGGTCGCAGGCCAGGGCGTCCTCGGTCGCCTCGATGGCGGCGAGGGTCGAGGTGAAGTGTCCGACCGCGATCACCGTGCGGCGCGGCTTGGGTACGAGGTCCACGAGCGCCTCGGTCGCGATCACCAGGGTTCCCTCGGACCCGACGACGAACGGCGCCAGGTTGAAGCCGGGATCGCCGGCGAGCCGGTCGAGCCGGTACCCGCAGGCCCGCCGCCAGTACGGGGGGTAGCCGTCGGCGATCGCCGACGCGGAGGTCTCCAGCAGTCGCGGCAGCTCCCGGTAGAGGCGCCCCTCGAGGGTCTGCGCGCCGGCCCGGCGGCTGCGCTCGTCCGCGTCCAGCGGCGCGAAACGGGCGGTCGAGGCGTCGGAGAGGACGACGTCGAGTTCCCGGATGTGGTCGATCGTCATCCCGTACCGGACCGACCCGCTGCCGGCGGAGTTGTTGCCGAGCATTCCGCCGATGGTGGCACGGTTGCTGGTCGAGGTGTCCGGCCCGAACATCAGACCGTGCGGCGCGGCCGCCCGGTTGAGCTGGTCCTGGACGACGCCGGGCTGCACCCGCGCCACCCGCGCCTGCGGGTCGAGCTCCACGATGCGGTGCAGGTGCCGCGACAGGTCGAGGACCAGGCCTCCTCCGACGGTCTGGCCGGCCAGGCTGGTGCCACCGCCGCGCGGGAGCACCGGTACGCCGTACGTGCCGGCCAGCGCGACGGCCGCGGCGACGTCGTCCGCGTGCCGTGGGAACACCACGCCGAGGGGCTCGATCGCGTACATGCTCGCGTCGCGGGAGAACAGATGGCGCGTGTACGGGTCGAACGCGACCTCGCCGTCGAGCGCGCGCCCGAGGTCGTGGGCGAGCGCCTCATTCTCGCTGGTGGTCACTGCCGCCTCCTACCGATTCATGATCACGAAGTTTTCCGTGCCGTGACCCGGAAGAATCTCCGTGATCAGGGGAGGGACGGCGGGCGTTGCAGGTACTCCAGGGCGGCGTTGATGCCCGTCGGGTCGATCGGTACGCCGGCCGCCACCAGGCCCATCTGCACCCCGGCCAGCGTGCCGGCGAGCATCAGGTCGTTGAAGTCACCCAGGTGGCCGATCCGGAAGATCCGGCCGGCGAGCCTGCCCAGGCCGGCGCCGAGCGACATGTTGTACCGGTCCAGGATGAGGCTACGGATCTTGTCCGCGTCGTACCCGTCCGGGACGACAACGGCGGTCAGCGATCCGGAGTGCTCGCGCTCGTCCACGCACAGCACCTCCAGGCCCCAGCCGCGCACCGCCAACCGGGTCGCCTCGGCGTGCCGCTGGTGGCGGGCGTACACGTTGGACAGACCTTCCTCGTGGAGCATGCGCAGCGCCTCGCGCAGCCCGTACAGCAGGTTGGTGGCCGGGGTGTACGGGAAGAAGCCGCGCCGGTTCGCCTCGATGATCGGCTGCCAGTCCCAGAAGGACCTCGGCAGCCGTGCCGTCGTCGACGCCTCCAGCGCCTTCGCGCTGACGGCGTTGAAGCTCAGGCCGGGCGGGAGCATGAGCCCCTTCTGCGACCCCGCCACGGTGACGTCGACGCCCCACGCGTCGTGCCGGTACTCGATGGAGCCCAGGGACGAGATCGTGTCCACGAGCAGCAGCGCCGGATGGCCGGTCGAGTCGATCGCCTCCCGTACCTCCGCGATCCGGCTGGTCACCCCGGTCGAGGTCTCGTTGTGCACGACGAGGACGGCCTTGACGGCGTGGCCGGGGTCGGCGCGGAGCTTGTCGGCGACCTGCTGCGGGTCGACGCCGTGCCGCCAGTCACCGGGTACGAAGTCGACCTCGAGGCCGAGCCGGCGCGCCATCTCCTGCCACAACGTCGCGAAGTGGCCGGTCTCGAAGCACACCACCCGGTCGCCGGGGCTCAGGGTGTTGACCAGCGCGGCCTCCCAGGCGCCGGTACCCGACGCCGGGTAGGTGACGACCGGCTGCGTGGTGCCGAACACCGGCTTGAGGGCGTCGAGGACCTCCAGGCCGAGCTCGGCGAAGTGCGGGCCGCGGTGGTCGATGGTCGGTGCCGCCATGGCGCGCAGCACCCGGTCCGGCGTGTTGGTGGGGCCCGGGATCTGGAGGAAGTGACGACCGGTCGCACTCATGCAGCGGCCACCTCTCGGCTCATGAACTCCGCTATGCGGAAGCTTTCTACCGCATTACGGAGACCGTAGCAACGGGTGAGGCTCGTGTCCGCCCCGCAGGTGAACGGTGATCGTACCCATCGATAGATCTTGACTCGTCGATGTGACGTAGCACATACTCCCCAGAACGAAATTTCGGTTTCACATCGTGGAACAGCTGCGCGTCAGTGCCTCCGTCCCGCTCCCCCCGGACCCCCGCTACGGGAGGCTTCGATGTCGGTAGAACTCATCTCGATACTCGTCCTCGCCCTCATCTTCCTGATAGCGACGGTGCGACCGATCAACCTCGGTGCGCTCGCGATCGTCGCCGCCTTCATCCTCGGCGTCTCGGTACTCGAGGGAAAAGATCTCGGTGACCGGACTGACGCCGTCTTCGCCGGCTTCCCCGGCGATCTGTTCGTCATCCTCGTCGGCGTCACGTACCTGTTCGCCATCGCGAAGGCCAACGGCACGGTCGACTGGCTCGTGCGGGTCGCCATCCGTGCGGTACAGGGCCGCATCGGTCTGATCCCCTGGGTGATGTTCCTGGTCACGGCCTGCCTCACGGCCATCGGCGCCGTGGTCCCGGCCTCGGTCGCGATCATCGCCCCGATCGGGATGGGCTTCGCGGTCCGGTACAAGATCAATCCCCTGATGATGGGTCTGTTGATCATCAATGGTGCCAGCGCCGGTGGCTTCTCGCCGATCAGCATCTTCGGCGGCATCACCAACGGCGTCGTGGAGAAGGCCGGGCTTCCCGGCAACCCCACCCTGCTCTTCCTGGCCTCGTTCCTGTTCAACCTCGCGATCAGCATCGTGGCCTTCCTGATGTGGGGCGGCCGCGACCTGCTCCGCCGCCGCGTCACCGACACCGACACCGACACCGCTGCGACCGCCTCCACCAGGGACGACGCCGGTACGGAGCCGGCCAGCGACCCCGCGACGGAGGCGGCCTCGGACTCCGGCGTCAGCCTGGGCACGCCTTCGGCGGCCTCCGGCGCGGGTGGCGGCTCGGCCGGCTCCGGCTCGACCGGCGCGGCCGTCCTGGCGCCGGCCGCCGGGCCGTCGACGGGTACCGCCGTTCAGGCCCCGCTCGCGCTGGACCGCGACCGCGGCCTGACCCTGGTCGGCCTGCTCGGGCTGGCCGTCGCCGCCCTCTTCTTCGACCTCAACGTCGGCCTGGTCGCGGTGACCGTGGCCGCGGTCCTCACCCTGCTCTCGCCCGAGTCGGCCAAGAACGCGGTCAACCACGTCGCCTGGCCCACCGTGCTGCTGGTCTGCGGCATCGTCATGTACGTCGGCGTCATGCAGAGCATCGGCACGATCGACTGGCTCGGCAAGGAGGTCGCAGGAGTCGGCGCCCCGCTGCTGGCCGCGATCGTCATCTGCTTCATCGGGGGAGCGGTGTCGGCGTTCGCCTCGACGACCGGCATCCTCGGCGCGCTCATCCCGTTGGCCGTACCATTCCTCACCGGCAACAACGCCGTCGGCGCGGTCGGCCTGATCACCGCCCTGGCGCTCTCGTCGTCGATCGTCGACTCCAGCCCCTTCTCGACCAGTGGCGCGCTCACCGTCGCGAACGCGCCGGAGGAGCGGCGGGACTACGTCTACAAGGGACTGATGCGGTGGGGCTTCAGCATGGTGGTGCTCGTCCCCATCGCCACCTGGCTCATCTTCGTGGTGCCGGGCTGGCTGTAGCTCCGTCGGTAGCAGGGGGACGGGACCGTCCCCCTGCTGCCCGCAGCCGCCGACGGCGCCACGTCACGCCCCGTCGTGACGTGGCTCTCATCGACTCCGACGCTGTCCCGGGAATGCTTCGCATTGCGAACTAGTTGATCTCGGCGTTCAGCAGTACAGCGGAGGAGAGGCCTGCATGGCGACCACACCGGCAGCCGGTACCCAGGCGACCACACCGGAGGGCGGCACCCGGGCCGCCGTCGGCTTCCGGTCCGACCGCGGTCCGGTGCTCGCCGCGATCATGCTCTGTACCGGCCTGGTCGCCCTCGACTCCACGATCATCGCCACCGCGGTGCCGTCCATCGTGCGCGACCTGGGCGGTTTCTCCCAGTTCCCCTGGCTGTTCTCGATCTACCTGCTCACTCAGGCGGTCACCGTGCCGCTGTACGGCAAGTTCGCCGACTCGCTGGGCCGCAAGCCGGTGATGTTCTTCGGTATCGCGCTGTTCCTGCTGGGTTCGATCCTGTGCGGCGTCGCCTGGAGCATGCCGGTCCTGATCATCGCGCGGGCGGTCCAGGGCATCGGCGCCGGCGCGGTCCAGCCGATCAGCATGACGATGGTCGGCGACCTCTACACCGTCGAGGAGCGCGCCCGGGTCCAGGGATACCTGGCCAGCGTGTGGGGCATCTCCGCGGTGGTCGGCCCCACTCTCGGCGGGGTGTTCTCCGAGTACGTGTCGTGGCGGTGGATCTTCTTCGTCAACCTGCCGCTCGGGGCGGCCGCGGCGTGGGTACTGGCCCGCCGGTTCGTCGAGCGGGTGGAGCGCCGCAAGCACCGGGTGGACTTCGCCGGCGCCGCGGTGCTCACCGGCGGACTGTCCCTGATCATCCTCGGCCTCCTCGAAGGGGGCGTGGCGTGGTCGTGGGTCTCGACCCGCAGCCTCGTGATCTTCGTGATCGGCGCCGTCCTGCTCGTCGCGTTCGTCGTCATCGAGCGCCGTGCCGCCGAGCCCGTACTGCCGCTGTGGGTGTTCAGCCGCCGCATCCTCGCCGGCGGCAACCTCGCCTCCCTGGTCGTCGGCGCGCTGACCATCGGGCTGAGCTCGTACCTGCCGACCTACGCCGAAGGCGTGCTCGGCACGAGCGCGCTCGTCGCCGGGTTCGCTCTGGCCGCGATGACCGTCGGCTGGCCGATCGCGGCGAGTCAGGCCGGGCGACTTTACCTGCGGGTCGGTTTCCGGGACACCGCGCTGATCGGCAGCGTCTTCGTCATCGGCGGGGCCGTGCTGATCGCGCTGCTGGGAGCGGGCTCGGCGATCCTGGCGGTCGCCGGGTCGGCCTTCGTCGTCGGCATCGGGCTCGGCCTGGCCGCCAGCCCGACGCTGGTCGCCGTGCAGTCCGTGGTCGGGTGGGACCGCCGGGGCGTGGTCACCGGCGCGAACATGTTCAGCCGCTCGCTCGGCAGCGCCGTCGGCGCCGCGATCTTCGGAGCGATCGCCAACGCCACCCTGGCCTCGCGTTTCGCCCACCCGCCGGCGGCGATCGCCGGGCAACTGCCCCGCAACGCCGACGCCGGCAGCCTCCTGCTCGGCGGGCACGCCAACTCGGCGGCTCCGGCGGTGGGCGAGTACGTCCGGACCTCGCTGTACTACGCCACCCACCACGTCTTCCTGTCGCTGGTGGTGTGCGGGGTGCTCGGCGTGGGCGCGCTGCTGCTGATGCCGCGACGCAGCGAGCCGCTGACATTCGACTAGGGGCGAACAGCCACGGTCGGGATGGAGAAGACGCACCAGACGGCCTTGCCGTGCTGGGTGGGCCGGGTACCCCACCGGTCGGCGAGATGGGCGACGAGCTGGAGGCCGCGCCCGTGTTCGTCTTCGGGGGTGGGCCGCAGTTTGCGGGGCAGGAACGGCGCGGCGTCGTAGACCTCGAGGACGACGTGCGCCGCGGTGCGGCGCATTCGCAGCTCGATGGGGGGCCGACCGTACACGACGGCGTTGGTGACGAGTTCGCTGACCAGCAGCACGATCTCCCGGGCGCGGGTCTCCGGGAGTCCCCAGTCGCGCAGGGTGGTGGCGGCGAACCGGCGGGCCTCGTGAACGGCGCGCTCCTCCGCGGTGACGTGTTGGATCACCGACCTGGTCAACTGCGGCTGGCCGGTCACCTGGGCGAGCAGGACGGCGATGTCGTCGTCGGGGCCGTCGGGCAGCAGCGCGCCGACGAGGGCGTCGGGAACGTCGTCGAGCGGCGCGGCGACCTTCGTGAGCTGGGTGGCCAGGGCGTCGATGCCGGCGTCGAGGTCGCTGTCGCGCCGCTCGACCAGACCGTCCGTGTACAGCGCCAGCAGCGCGCCGGACGGCAGGTCGAGCTGTTCCTCGGTGAGGGTGTGTGGCCCGGTGCCCAGGGGAGGACCGGCCGCGCCGGTCAGCCGGCGCGCCGACCCGTCGGGCATCACGAGCACCGGCGGCAGGTGCCCGGCGTTGGCGTAGGTGAGGGTGCCGTCGCCGGGGTCGTAGACGGCGTACAGGCACGTGACGATCTGGTCCTCGCTCAGGTCGCGGACGACCCCGTCGAGGAACTCCAGCACGTCCCCGGGCGGCAGGTCCAGCCGCGCGTACGCGCGTACCGCCGCCCGCAACTGCCCCATGACGGCGGCGGCGCGTACCCCTCGGCCCATCACGTCGCCCATCACCAGCGCGGTACGGTCGGCGCCCAGCTCGATGACGTCGTACCAGTCGCCGCCGACCTGGGTACCCTCCACCCCGGCCTGGTAGTAGGTGGCGACGTCGAGCTGATCCGGGTCGAAGCGGTGCGCCGGGAGCAGGCTGCGCTGCAGCTCGTCGGCGATGCGGTGCTCGCGGGCGGCCGCCTCCTGGGCGGCGGCCGCGGCGGCCAGGGCCTGCTCGGCGGCGCGCTGCTCGGTGATGTCCTGGATACTGCCGCGCAGCCGGGCCGGCCGGCCGTCGGCATCGCAATCGAGTTCACCGATCGCGCGGTGCAGCCGCACCGTCCCGTCGGGGTTGATGAGCCGTACCTCGATGTCGACGGGTTCGCCCCGCACCCCCGCCTCGACCGCGGCGCGGAGCCGTTCGGCGTCGTCGGGGTGCACGCGCCGCTGGACGGCTCTGTCGAATCCGCCGGTACGCAGATCATCGGCGCTGAGGTGGAGCTGGCGGACGTACTCGTCGGATCCCACCATCGCGCCGGTCGCCAGGTCCAGCTCCCAGCTGCCGACCGCCGCCAGCCGCTGCGCCTGGTCGAGCAGCTTCCGGCTGCGCTCCAGTTCGGTTCGGGCCCGCCGGGCCCGGTCGAGCTCCAGGTTGGCCCGTACCCGGGCGAGCAGCTCGCGGGCGGAGAACGGCTTGACCAGGTAGTCGTCCGCCCCGGCTTCCAGACCCTCGACGGTCGCACCGTCACCGGCCCGCGCCGAGACCATCACCACCGGGATGAGCGTGGTCGCCGGATTCGCCCGCAGGGCGGCCAGCAGCCCGAACCCGTCGAGGTCGGGCATCATGACGTCGGTCAGTACGAGGTCCGGCGGGTCGGCCAGGATCTTGCGCAGGGCGGCTTGGCCGTCCGGTGCGGTGTCGACCCGGTACTGGTCGACGAGTAGCGAAGCGATGTAGGTCCGCATGTCGGCGTTGTCGTCGGCGACCAGTACCCGCGGCCGGTCGCCGTCCGTGCCCGCTGATCCCGCCACCGCGGCGCCGGACGCGGGGACTTCCGCGTCCACCGGTTCGAGCCAGCGCATCGCCTCGCTCAGGAACCGTTCGGCATGCCGGTTCGACGCGGGCGTGGCCGGAACCGGTCGGGCGAACGACCGGCGCTCGGGGCCACGGCGGATCCGCACGGTGAAGGTGCTGCCCTCACCCGGCGTGCTCCGCACGGTGGCCGTCCCGTCGTGCAGCCGGGCCAGTTCGGCGACGAGCGCGAGGCCGATGCCCGACCCCTCGTGGGTACGGGACCGGGCTCCGGTGACGCGGTGGAAGCGTTCGAACACCCGGGCCTGGTCCGCCGGTTCGATCCCGACGCCGGTGTCGACGACGACCAGTTCGGCGCTGTCGCGGGTATGGCCCAGGCGTACGGTGATGCCCCCGGTGAAGGTGAACTTCAACGCGTTGGACAGCAGATTCAGTACGATCTTGGCCCACATGTCGCGGTCGGCGTGGACCGGCTCGCCCAGCGGAGGGCAGTCGACGGTGAGC
Source organism: Planosporangium mesophilum (assembly GCF_016863255.1). Lineage (GTDB taxonomy): Bacteria > Actinomycetota > Actinomycetes > Mycobacteriales > Micromonosporaceae > Planosporangium > Planosporangium mesophilum. The sequence goes on along the minus strand of NZ_BOON01000033.1, from coordinate 45,144 downwards.
GTCAGCCCGGCCCGCTCGATCGCGGGGCGGAACGTCTCGACCAGCTCGGCGGTGTAGCGGGCCAGGTCGAGCGGCTCGAACCGCGGCGTGGTCGTCCCCGACTCCAGCCGGGAGAAGTCGAGCAGCGTGTTGACGAGCCCGAGCAGCCGCTGCGCGTTGCGGTGGACGAGCTCGACCCGGGACCGCTGTACCGCCGGCAGCGGGTTGTCCGGGTCGGTGAGCGCGTCCTCGGCGGGCCCGAGCAGCAGTGTGAGCGGGGTGCGGAACTCGTGGCTGACGTTGGTGAAGAACGTCGTCTTCGCCCGGTCCAGCTCCGCGAGGGCCTCGGCGCGCCGGCGTTCCTCCTCGTACGCGCGGGCGTTGGCGATGCCGGCGGCGAGCTGCCCGGCGATCAGATCGAGGTATCCGAGGTAGCCCTCGTCCAGCGGCCGGTACGGGTTGATCCCGGCCACCAGGAAGCCGTACGGTTCGGTCTTTCCCCGCTGGGTCAGTGGCACCACCCGCGCCTTCGTGGGTGGCGCGCTCCAGGCGCCGGTCGGCAGGGCCGGAAACCGCTCGTCGAGGTCGGTGACCGTGACGGCGCGTCCCTGCGCGAGGACGGCGGCGGGCCAGGGCTGGTCGGGCGCGGAGGGGTCGATGGCGGCCGGCGCGGCCGGGTGCCCGGCCGGGGCGCCGGTCGCGACCGCCAACCGCGCTGTCGCGGCGTCGTCGTCGAACAGGTACAGCAGGGTGAACGGCAGTGACTTCGCGGCGGCGCCCAGGTGCCGCTCGGCGGCCGCGAACACCTGCGACTCGGTCCGCACGGTCGCCAGCTCCGAGCCGAGGTCGCGAAGCGTCGCCATCCGGCGCTCGCTGACGACCCGTACGGTGTCCTCGCTGACCACGCAGAGCATGCCGGCGATCCGGCCGGTGTCGTCGGCGATCGGGCTGTAGGAGAAGGTGTGGTAGGTCTCCTCCGCGTAGCCGCTGCGCTCGAGGAACAGCATCAGGGCCTCGTCCCAGGTCGCGGCCCCGGTGCTCAGCACACCCTCGATCCGCGGGCTGATCTCCGGCCAGATCTCCGCCCACACCTCGCGCGCCGGCTGGCCCAGCGCCCACGGGTACTTCTTGCCGAGGGTGGCGCGCCGGTAGGCGTCGTTGCAGAAGAACGTGAGGTCCGGGCCCCAGGCCAGCCACATGGCGAAGCGTGAGCTCAACATGATCCGCAGCGCGGTCCGCAGGCTCTGCGGCCAGGAGCTCGGCTGCCCGAGCGGGGTGGCGGCCCAGTCCACCGACAGCAGGTCCCGGCCGACGTCGCCCGCGGCGAGAAGCATGCGGCGAACGTCCGCGTCGTCGACTCCGGTCGCCGGGTCGCCGCCCTCGTTCGTGCCAGCCATCCGGTCGCTCCCGTCAGTGTGCCGAGTTGTCCGGCACAATGGCCGTAGGGACCGGAGCCGCGCCGACCAGCCTACAGTCGGATGGCCGGTCTGCCGAAGGCGGCGGAGTTCGTGATGATCATGACGTTCCGGGATACCGGTATTTCCGGCCGGGTCAGTCCGACGCGGGTACCCAGGTGACCGTCAGCTCCTCCTGGGTGGCGAAGCGTACGAGGTGGCGGGTGATGACGTCCTCGATCCCCGCGACCGCCTCGACGTCGTCGGCCGTGGCGGTCATGTCCAGGTGGCCGGCGGCGGGGGTGAGGACGCACTCGCCACCACGGAGCGCGATCCGGCCGCTGCCGTCCTCGGCGAGCTCGGTGGGGACCTTGTGGCTCATGTGCGAGACCAGCTGCTTGATGTAGCGGCCCGGCCGGTCCGTCGTGACGCGGGCGGTTGTCGAATATGCCATTGAATCCTCCGGTTGGTACATCTCAGTGCCGGTTTTCAGCGACGCCGGCCCTCCTCCGCGCCGCCGGCACGACCAGGGGAGTACCGCTCTCCGGGTCGTCGATCACCCGGCACTCCAGGCCGAAGACCGCCTCGATCAGGTCCGCCGTCACGACCTCCCCGGGCGCGCCCTCGGCCACCACCCGACCGTCGCGCATCGCGATGAGGTGGGTGGCGTACCGGGCCGCGTGGTTGAGATCATGCAGCACGGCGACCAGGGTACGACCTTGATCTGCGTGCAGTCGCGCGCAGAGGTCGAGGACGTCCAACTGGTGGGCGATGTCGAGGTACGTCGTCGGCTCGTCCAGGAGCAGGAGCGGGGTCTCCTGCGCGAGCGCCATCGCGATCCACACCCGCTGCCGTTGGCCGCCCGACAGCTCGTCGACGTACGTGTCGGCCAGGTCGGCCACGCCGGTCGCGGCCATCGACGCGGCGACGACGCGCTCGTCGGCCGGCGACCACTGGCGCAGCAGGCTCTGGTGCGGGTACCGGCCCCGCGCGACCAGCTCGGCGACGGTGATGCCGTCGGGCGCGATCGGCGACTGGGGCAGCAGGCCGAGCGTACGGGCCACGTCCCGGGCCGGTAGCGAGTGGATGTCGCGCCCGTCCAGCAGCACGGTTCCGGACCTCGGCTTCAGGGTGCGCGACAGGGCCCGCAGCAGGGTGGACTTCCCACAGGCGTTCGGGCCGATGATGACCGTGAACGACCGGTCCGGTACGGCGACGGTCAGCTCCTCGGCAACCGTGCGCCGCTCGTACGCGAGGGTCAGCCGGTCCGCGCTCAGCCTGCTCATATTCGTCCTCTCCTGCGCTGCGTGGCCAGCAGCCACCCCAGGTACACACCGCCGAGCAGCCCGGTCATCACGCCGACCGGTAGCTGGTGCCCCGGTGCCAGCCGCTGCCCGGCCAGGTCCGCCGCCACGAGGAGGGCCGCGCCCATGGCCAGCGACGGCAGCAGGTTCGGGCCGGGGCTGCGGGTCAACCGCCGGGCGAGCTGCGGCGCGGTCAGCGCGACGAAGGCGACCGGGCCGCAGGCCGTGGCGGCGAACGCGCTCAGCAGCACGGCGGCGGCCAGCAGGACCAGGCGCAGCCGCTCGACCCGTACCCCCAGCGCGTGCGCCGCGTCGTCACCGAGCTCCAGCGTCCGCAGCCCCCGGCCGCAGCCGAGCAGCACCACCGGCACGGTGACGGCCATGGCCGCGAGCAGCGGTGCGACGTCACCCCAGCCGCGCCCGTCCAGGCTGCCGGCCAGCCACAGCATGGCCCGGGTCGCGTCGGTGATGTTGGCGCGGGTGAGCAGGTACCCGTTGACACCGGTCAGGATCGCGGCGGCGCCGATGCCGATCAGGATCAGCCGGTACCCGTGCAGGCCGCCCCGCCGGGCGAGGGCGTAGATCGCCGCGCCGGTGACGAGGCTCCCGGTCGCGGCGCCGGCCGCCACGGCCAGGGCGCCGCCGCCGGCGACCACGATCGCGGTCAGCGCGCCGGTCGCCGCACCTTGGGTGAGGCCCAGCACGTCGGGGCTGCCCAGCGGGTTGCGGACGAGGGACTGGAAGATCGCGCCGGACAGCGCGAGCGCCGCGCCCGCCACCAGCGCCGTGACGACGCGGGGCAGCCGTACCTCACCGACGATGAAGGCGTCGGCGGGTGAGCCCGCTCCGGCGAGGGTACGCAGGACGTCGGCCGGCCCCATCGGATAGTCGCCGCTGCCGATGGCGAGCACCCCGACCGCGAGGGCGACCAGGGCGCACGCCGTCCCCACGGCCAGCGCGCGCGGCCGGTAGCGCAGCGACGACCCGCCGGAGGTGCGCAGGACGGTCACGCGGCCACCAGCCGCGCGCGCCGCACGACCGCCAGGAAGAACGCGCCGCCCAGCACCGCGGTGACGACGCCTCCCGGTACCTCGCCGGGCCGGGCGACGGTGCGCCCGAGTACGTCGGCGCCGAGCAGCGCCAGCGGCGCGAGCACCGCGCAGTACGGCAGCAGCCAGCGCAGGTCGGGGCCGGTCAGTGGGCGTACCAGGTGCGGCACCATCAGCCCGACGAAGATGATCGGCCCGCACGCCGCGGTCGCCGCGCCGCACAGGAGCGTGACGGCGGCGACGGCCCAGGCACGGGTACGGGTGGGGCGCGCGCCCAGCGCCCGCGCGGAGTCGTCGCCGAGCATCAGCACGTTCAGCGGGCGTGCCAGTACGGCGGTGAGCAGCACGCCGGCCGCGATGAACGGGGCGACCGCGGCAACGGTCGAAGGCTGCGCGGCGGCGAGGGAGCCGACCGTCCAGAACCGCATCCGGTCCAGCGAGGCGGTGTCGAGCAGTTGTACCGCGGTGACGTACGCGTACAGCGCCGCGTTGACCGCCGTCCCGGCCAGCGCCAGCCGGACCGGGGTGGCCCCGCGCCCGCCGCCGACGGCCCAGACGAGCACCGACACCAGTGCCGCCCCCGCGAACGCGAACCACACGTAGCCGCTCAGTGACGTGATGCCGAGGAGACCGATCGCGGTGACGACGGCGGCCGCGGCTCCCGCGTTGACGCCCAGCAGGCCGGGGTCGGCCAGCGGATTGCGCGTCAGGGCCTGCATCAGACCGCCCGCGAGGCCGAGCGCGGCGCCGGCCAGCAGCCCCAGCAGGGTGCGCGGCAGCCGCATCTGGTGCACCACGGTGTAGCCGGCGGCGGACTCGTCGACGAGCCCGCGCCACGCATCGCTGAGCGTGAGCTGCCGAGCGCCGAGGGCCAGGCTCAACGCGACGGCGGCGAGCAGGAGCAGCAGCGCGGCGAGCAGTCCCGCGGCGCGATGGGACTTGGTGAGGGACACGTATCGAACTCCGATGTGGACCGACAACGCTTGACACGTTCGGATTAGGTAAGGCTAACCTTAGTTGACGTGGGCGCCGGAGTCACGGCCCCGAAGCCACTGAATCGATCCCGGAAGAGGGAGGCACCGTCATGCCCGAACACCTTCGCCTGTCCCGGCGCGGCCTGTTATCCACCGCCGGCGCGCTCGGCCTGGGTGCGCTGATGACGGCCTGCGGCGGAGGCAGAGCTTCGGGCGACGGCTCCTGGTCATTCACCGACGACCGCGGCCAGCAGGCGACCGCGGCCGGCCGACCGCAACGCGTCGTCGCCTACGTCGGCTCGGCCGCGGCCCTGCGGGACTTCGGGGCCGGCGACCGGATCGCCGGCGTCTTCGGCCCCACGAAACGCGCCGACGGCAGGCCCGACCCGCTCGCCGGCGACCTCGACGTGGACAAGCTCACGGTCCTGGGCAACGCCTGGGGCGAGTTCAGCCTCGAGAGGTACGCGGCCCTGCGCCCCGAACTGCTCGTCACGAACATGTACCAGCCGGGCGCCCTGTGGTTCGTGCCGGACAACAGCAAGGACAAGATCCTGGCCCTGGCCCCGAGCGTCGCGTTCACCGTCGCCAAGGTCTCCCTGCCGAAGGTGATCCAGCGCTATGCCGATCTCGCCGCGGCCCTCGGCGCGGACCTCGAGGCCGCGCGCGTCACCGAGGCCAAGGCGCGTTTCGACCGCGCGAGCGAGACGCTGCGCACGGCGGCCGCGGCGGCCGGCGGCCTCACGGTCATGGCCGCCTCCGCCAGCGCCGACCTGCTCTACGTCTCCGACCCCGACGTGTACGCGGACCTGAGCTACTTCCGCGAACTCGGGGTCGACTTCGTCGTCCCGACCAACGTCACCGGTGGCTTCTTCGAGAATCTGAGCTGGGAGAACGCCGACAGGTACCGGGCCGACCTGATCCTGCTCGACAGCCGTACCGCCGCCCTGCAGCCGCCGGACCTGGTCGCCAAGCCGACCTGGTCGAACCTGCCCGCCGTCAAGGCCGGCCAGGTCGTCCCCTGGCTGAGCGAACCCCGCTTCAGCCACGCCGGCTGCGCGCCGCTCGTGGAGGCCCTCGCCACGGCGCTGCGGAGCGCCCGGAAGGTGGCATGACATGACGACCGCCGTCACCACCGCCCCGTACCGCTTCTTCGACGTGCGGGTCGTGCGCACCGAGCGCGTCGGCACCTCCATGGTCCGCATCACCTTCGGCGCCCCCGGCCTGGTCGACCTCGCCAGCGGCGGCCGCGACCAGCGCTTCAAGCTGTTCCTGCCGCACCCGTACCAGGCCAGTCCGGTCGTGCCCACCGGCGACGACTGGTTCGCGCGGTGGCGGGCCATGGACCCGACCGTACGGGCCGTCATGCGCTCGTACACCGTGCGCGAGCAGCGCCACGACCCGGGAGAGTTCGATGTGGACTTCGCCCTGCACGGCGAGGCCGGCCCGGCCTCCCGCTGGGCGACCCGTGCCCTGTCCGGCGACCGGGTGACCGTCCTTGCCCCGGTCGTCGAGGACAACGGCGGCGTCGACTTCCGCCCGCCGGCCGGTACCGGCTGGGTGCTGCTGGCGGGCGACGAGACCGCGCTGCCGGCCGTCGCCGGCATCCTGTCCTGGCTGCCGGCCGGCACCCGGGCCCGGGTCTGGGTCGAGGTCGCGCACGCGGCGGACATCCGCGACCTGCCCACCGAGGCCGCCGACGTCATGGTCACCTGGCTGGTCCGGGAGGTCGCCGGATGCCCGTCGGTGCTCGACGCGGTACGCGCCGCCCACCTGCCCACCGGCACCCCGTACGCCTGGATCGCGGGGGAGGCCGGGACCGTACGGGCCCTGCGCCGCCACCTGGTCGGCGAGCGCGGGTTCGGCCGGGACCGGGTCACCTTCACCGGCTACTGGCGCCGGGGATCGTCCGAAGAGGACCTGCTGACCGAGGCCCTCACCGAGAGGACGCCCGGTGACCGGTAGCAGCCCGTACCTGCTCAACGACCGCAACGCCGCCCGCTACCGGCGCGACGTGCTCGCCGGCGTCGACCGGGTGGCGTCCCGCCTGTCCACACAGGACCGGCCGTTCACCGGGATCACCGCCGACCGGCTCGCCCCGGAGGTCGCCGCGATCGACCTGGAGCGCCCGCTGGGTGACCCGGCCGCCGCGCTCGACGAACTGGAGCGCGTCTACCTGCGCGACGCCGTCTACTTCCACCACCCCCGCTACCTCGCGCACCTCAACTGCCCGGTGGTGATCCCGGCCCTGCTCGGCGAGGCCGTCCTGTCGGCGGTCAACTCCTCGCTCGACACCTGGGACCAGAGCGCCGGCGGCACACTGATCGAACGCCGCCTGATCGACTGGACCGCGGAGCGGATCGGACTCGGCCCGGCCGCCGACGGCGTCTTCACCAGCGGCGGTACCCAGTCCAACCTCCAGGCCATGCTGCTGGCGCGGGACGAGACGTGCCGGCTGATGGAGAAGGACGGCCTGCCCCGGGCCGACATCCTGCCGCGACTGTGCGTCCTCGCCTCCGAGTGTGCGCACTTCAGCGTGGTGAAGGCGGCCGCGCTGCTGGGGCTCGGCGAGGACGCCGTGATCGCGGTGCCGTCCGACGCCGACCGGCGGATGCGGGACGACGCGCTCGCCCGGGAACTCGGCCGCTGCCGCCGGCGCGGCCTCGTACCGATGGCCGTCGTCGCGACCGCCGGTACCACCGACTTCGGCAGCATCGACCCGCTGCCTCAGATCGCCGAGGTGTGCCAGCGGACCGGGGTGTGGCTGCACGTCGACGCGGCGTACGGCTGCGGGCTGCTGGTCTCGCGGCGGCGGCACCTGCTGGCCGGGATCGAGCGGGCCGACTCGGTGACCGTCGACTACCACAAGTCCTTCTTCCAGCCGGTCAGTTCGAGCGCGGTGCTGGTACGCGACCGGGCGACGCTGAGGCACGTGACCTACCACGCCGACTACCTCAACCCGGCGCGCAGCACCGCCGAGCGCATCCCCAATCAGGTCGACAAGAGCATCCAGACCACGCGGCGGTTCGATGCGCTCAAGCTGTGGCTGACCCTGCGCATCATGGGCCCGGACGCCGTGGGGGAGTTGTTCGACGCCGTCGTCGACCGGGCGGAGGAGGCGTGGCACCTGCTCGACGCCGATCCCCGCTTCGAGGTGGTGAGCAGGCCGCAGCTCAGCACGCTGGTCTTCCGCTACGTGCCGGGCGAATCGGTGGCCCCGGGGCTGATCGACCGGGCCAACCTGCACGCCCGCGCCGCACTCTCCGCCTCCGGTGAGGCCGTCATCGCCGGCACGGTCGTCGACGGTCGTCACCACCTGAAGTTCACGCTGCTCAACCCCGACACCTCGGTATCCGACGTCGCCGACGTCCTCGACCTCGTCGCCGGGCACGCCCGTGACTACCTGGGAGGCAGCCTTGCCCAAGCCTCATGATTTCGTCGCCATCGGGCTCGGCCCGTTCAACCTGGGCCTCGCCTGCCTGACCGATCCGATCGACGAGCTCGACGGGGTGTTCCTGGAGAGCCGGCCGGCCTTCGACTGGCACCCCGGCATGCTCCTGGAGGGCGCCACGCTCCAGGTGCCGTTCCTGGCCGACCTGGTCAGCCTGGCCGACCCGACCTCGGAGTTCTCGTTCCTGAACTACCTCAAGGAGGCCGGCCGCCTCTACGGGTTCTACATCCGGGAGAGCTTCTTCCCGCTGCGCAGCGAGTACCGCGACTACTGCCACTGGGCGGCCTCGAAGCTACGCAACATCCACTTCGGACAAACCGTCACCACCGTCGAGTACGACGAGGCCGACCAGGCGTACGTGGTCCACACGGAGCGGGCCACCTACCGTGGCAGGCGCCTCGTGCTCGGGACCGGGACCCCGCCGTACCTGCCCGACGCCTGCCGTGACCTGGGCGACGACGCCGTCCACAGCTCCCGCTACCTCGACAGCAAGGCGGCGCTCCAGGCCAGGGAGAGCATCACGATCATCGGCAGTGGACAGAGCGCCGCCGAGATCTACCACGACCTGCTCTCCGAGATCGACCGTCACGGGTACGAGCTGATCTGGGCCACCCGGTCGCCGCGCTTCTTCCCGCTCGAGTACACCAAGCTGACGCTGGAGCTGACCTCCCCGGACTACATCGACTACTTCCACGCGCTGCCCGCCGCGACCCGCGACCGGCTCCTGGTCACCCAGCACGGCCTGTACAAGGGAATCAACGCCGACCTCGTCAGCGACATCTTCGACCTGCTGTACCAGAAGAGCCACGCCGGCCCGTGCCGCACCCGGCTGATGACGAACACGGCCCTCACCGGTGCCCGGCACGACGCCGCGAGCGGCACGTACACCCTCGACCTGCGCCAGACCGAGCAGGGGCGGGACTTCACGCTCCAGACCCAGGGCCTCGTCCTCGCCACCGGGTACCGGTACCAGGTCCCGGCGTTCCTCGCGCCGCTGACGGACCGCCTCGCCTGGGACGAGGCCGGCCGGCTCGCGGTCCGGCGCGACTACCGCGTCGACGCGGCCGGCCGGGCGATCTACGTGCAGAACGCGGAGCTGCACACCCACGGCTTCACCGCGCCCGACCTGGGCATGGCCGCGTACCGCAACTCCTGCATCATCCGCGACATGCTCGGCCGCGAGCACTACCCGATCGAGAAGTCCATCGCCTTCCAGGAGTTCGGGGCCCCCGTATGACCGTCTTCACCCACGCCCACCAGCGGCTCGGCGAGTTCACGCTCCGCGCCGTCGACCCGGTCGCCGACGCCGATCTGCTGCACCGCTGGGTCACCCACCCCAGGTCCGCGTACTGGCTGATGCAGCAGGCCACCCTCGCGGACGTGGTCCGCGAATACCAGACCGTCGCGGCGCGACCCGGCCACGACGCCCTGCTCGGGCTGCACGAGGGTCGTCCGGCGTTCCTCGTCGAGCGCTACGACCCGCACCACGAGCTCGGCGGCGTGTACCCGGTCCAGCCCGGCGACGTCGGCATGCACTTCCTGGTCGCGCCGACCGACACCCCCGTAGCCGGCTTCACCCGCGCCGTCATCGTCACCGTCATGGAGCTGCTCTTCGCCGACCCGCGGACCCGCCGCGTCGTGGTCGAGCCCGACGTGCGCAACACGGCCGTCCACGCGCTCAACGCGTACGTCGGTTTCCGCGTCGTGAACACGGTCCGTCTGCCGAACAAGACCGCCTACCTGAGCATCTGCACCCGCGAGCAGTACGAGGCCGCCCGAGGAGCGCACGCATGAAGCCCACCGACGCCGTGGCCCACCTCACCCCGCAGCACTGGGACCGCGCCAACCGGCTGCTGGTCCGCAAGGCGCTCGCCGAGTTCGCGCACGAGCGGCTGCTCACCCCGTCTCTGCTTGCGCCGGGTCGTTACACCGTCACCGGCGACGACGGCGCCGTGGAGTACCGGTTCCGGGCCCGGGTGCTGACGCTCGACCACTGGCAGATCGACGCCGACAGCATCAGCAGGTACCGGCTCACCGGTCCACAAGCGGGAGCGGAGCTTCCGCTCGACGCGCTCGAGCTGATCCTGGAGCTACGGGGGACGTTGGGCCTCGACGAGCGGATCCTGCCGGTGTACCTGGAGGAGATCAGCAGCACCCTGGCCAGCAGCGCCTTCAAGCTTGCCAAGCCTCCGGTGAGCGCCGCCGACCTCGCCCGGGCCGACTTCCAGGCGGTGGAGACCGGCATGACCGAGGGGCACCCCTGTTTTGTCGCCAACAACGGCCGGCTCGGCTTCGACGCCGCCGAGTACCGCTCGTACGCGCCCGAAGCCGCAAGCCCGGTACGCCTGATCTGGCTGGCCGCGCGCCGCGACCGGACCACGTTCACCAGCGGCTCCGGCCTCGACTACGAGGGCCTGGTCGAAGCCGAGCTAGGGCCGGCGACCCTGCGCCGGTTCGCCGGCACCATGGCGGCGCTCGGGCTCGACCTCGACGACTACCGCCTGATCCCGGTACACCCGTGGCAGTGGTGGAACAGGCTCGCGGTCACCTTCGCCGGCGACATCGCGCGACGCGCGATCGTGTGCCTGGGCGAGGGTGACGACGAGTACCTGGCGCAGCAGTCGATCCGGACGTTCTTCAACACCGCCCATCCGTCCGGGCACTACGTGAAGACCGCCCTGTCCGTGCTCAACATGGGGTTCCTGCGGGGCCTGTCCGCCGAGTACATGGCGGCCACCCCCGCCATCAACGACTGGCTCGCGAACCTGATCGCCGGTGACGAGGTGCTGAAGCGGACCGGTGTGAGCATCCTGCGCGAGCGGGCGGCCGTCGGCTACCACCACGATCAGTACGAGGCCGCCACGTCCAAGGGGTCGGCGTACCGCAAGATGCTCGCCGCGCTGTGGCGGGAGAGTCCGGTACCGCTGCTGGAGCCGGGGGAGCGACCGGTGACGATGGCCTCGCTGCTGCACGTCGACGCCGACGGGCGGTCGTTCGTCGGCGCGCTCGTCGCCGGCTCGGGCCTCGAACCCGGAGCCTGGCTGCGCCGGTACCTCGACGCCTACCTGACGCCGCTGCTGCACTGCTTCTACGCGTACGACCTCGTCTTCATGCCGCACGGGGAGAACGTCATCCTGGTGCTGGACGAGCGGGGCGTGCCGCGGCGGGTCTTCCTCAAGGACATCGCCGAGGAGATCGCCGTCATGAACCCCGACGCGGCCCTGCCCGCGGGTGTCGAGCGCATCCGCGCCGCCGTCCCGGACGACCTCAAGGTGCTGTCGATCTTCACGGACGTCTTCGACTGCTTCTTCCGGTTCCTCGCCGCGATCCTCGACGCGGACGGCGTCCTGGGCTCCGACACCTTCTGGCACACCGTCGCCGCCTGCGTCACCGACTACCAGGAGTCCACTCCGCAGCTGGCCGACCGGTTCGACCGGTCCAGCCTGTTCGCCGAGCGGTTCGCCCTGTCGTGTCTGAACCGGCTGCAACTGCGCAACAACCAGCAGATGGTCGACCTGGCCGACCCCGCCGGGGCGCTCCAACTGGTCGGCACGCTCGCCAACCCCATCGCCCGGTACGCCGGCGGGCGTCAGGACGAGCGCGGACAGAGATCCGGGGCATAAAATTTGCTACAAACGTCTTCCGCTACGCAATGAAAGTGTGGCAGATTTGGGGGCGTGAGCGAAGGTCCAGCTGAGGAACGCGGCGATGCTGCGCGAGACCACGTCCGGAGCGAGGGATGAGCATCGAGACGTTGCCGAGCTACCTCTGCGGTGCCTGGCGCGGCGGCGCCGGCGAGGGTACCCCGATCGCCGACGCGGTGACCGGCGCGACCGTCACCCGGGTCAGCAGTGAGGGGCTCGACCTCGCCGGGGCCGTGGCGTACGCGCGCGGCACCGGCCTGGCCGGGCTCGGTGAGCTGACCTTCCCGCAGCGGGCCGCCGCGTTGAAGGCGGTCGCCCAGGCGCTCCAGGAGCGCAAGCAGGAGCTGTACGACCTGTCGGCGCGGGCCGGTGCGACCCGGCGCGACGCCGCGGTCGACGTGGACGGCGGCATCGGTACCGCGCTGGTCTACGCCAGCCTCGGCCGCAAGGGTCTGCCCGACTCCACGCTGATCGTCGAGGACGACCCGGTACCGCTGGGCAAGGGCGGCACGTTCGCGGGCCGGCACATCCTCACCACCCCGCGCGGGATCGCCCTTCAGATCAACGCGTTCAACTTCCCGGTCTGGGGCATGCTGGAGAAGTTCGCCCCCGCGCTGCTCGCCGGGGTACCGACCATCGTCAAGCCCGCGACGCCGACCGCGTACATCGCGGCGCACGCGGTACGGATCATCGCGGAGTCGGGTGCCCTGCCGCCGGGGGCGATCCAGCTCGTCAGCGGCAGCATCCCCGGCGTGTTCGACCTGCTCGGCGGGCAGGACCACATCGGGTTCACCGGCTCGGCGGCCACCGCCGCCCGGCTGCGTTGCGACCCGGCGGTCACGCACCGCTCGGCGCGCTTCAACGCCGAGGCCGACTCGCTCAACTGCTCGATCCTCGGCCCGGACGCGGTACCGGGTCAGCCGGAGTTCGAGCTGTTCGCCGACGCCCTCGTCACCGAGATGACGGTCAAGGCCGGGCAGAAGTGCACCGCCATCCGCCGCGCGCTGGTAACGGCGAACCTGATCGACGCCGTGTCGCAGGCCGTTGAAGCCAGGCTCGCGAAGGTTGTCGTGGGCGCGCCCGGCGCACCGGGCGTGACCATGGGCGCGCTGGTCGGTCTCGCCCAGCGCGAAGACGTCCGGGCCGCGGCCGCGAGGCTCGCCTCGGCGGGTACCACCGTGTACGGCGACCCGAACTCCGTCGACGTGGTCGGTGCCGACGCCGAGCGCGGCGCGTTCCTGTCCCCGCTGCTGCTGCGGGTGGACGACCCGGCCCGGCCGGAGCCCCACGAGGTGGAGGCGTTCGGGCCGGTGAGCACGCTGCTGCCGTACCGCGGCGTCGGCGACCTCCTCGACACGGTCGCCCGCGGCGAGGGGTCCCTGGCGGGCTCCGTCGTCTCGTACGACGGCGACTTCGTCCGTGAGGTCGTCCTCGGGGCTGCCGCCCACCACGGCCGCATCCTCGTGCTCGACCGCGACAGCGCGGGGGAGTCCACCGGGCACGGCACCCCGATGCCCCAGCTCGTCCACGGCGGACCCGGCCGCGCCGGCGGCGGCGAGGAGGAGGGCGGCCTGCGCGCCGTCCACGCCCACCTCCAGCGCACCGCGATCCAGGGCGGGCCGGCGGTCCTCGAAGCGATTACGACGATCCACGAACAGCGAAACGTAGAAGGAGAGCAGCGATGAGCATCGACACCCGTACCGGCGCCGCCCCGGCGCCCACCGGGCCGCTCAGTCGGGTCGACTACACCGAGCGCATCCCGAACAACGTCGACCTCGCCAGCGACCGCCGCCTCCAGCGCGCGCTCGAAGGGTGGCAGCCGAAGTTCCTGGACTGGTGGAAGCAGCTCGGCCCGGCCCTGCCGACCAAGGATGTGTACCTGCGCACCGCCGTCGCCGTGGGGCGCGACGGCTGGGCGCACTTCGACCACGTTCCCATGGACGAGTACCGCTGGGGCATCTTCCTCGCCGAGCGGGACCCCGACCGGAAGATCAACTTTGGCAAGCACAAGGGCGAGCCGGCCTGGCAGGAGGTGCCGGGCGAGCACCGGGCCGACCTGATGCGGCTGATCGTGGTGCAGGGCGACACCGAGCCCGCCTCGGTCGAGCAGCAGCGCGTCCTCGGCAACACCGCGCCGAGCATCTACGACCTGCGCAACCTGTTCCAGGTCAATGTGGAGGAGGGTCGCCACCTGTGGGCGATGGTCTACCTCCTGCACGCCTACTTCGGCCGTGAGGGCCGCGAGGAGGCCGAGCAGCTGCTCAAGCGCAACTCCGGCGACCTCGACGCGCCCCGCATCCTCGGCGCGTTCAACGAGGAGACCACCGACTGGCTGCAGTTCTTCATGTTCACGTACTTCACCGACCGGGACGGCAAGTACCAGCTCGGCACGCTCAAGGAGTCGGCCTTCGACCCGCTGGCGCGCACCTGCGAGTTCATGCTCAAGGAGGAGGCCCACCACATGTTCGTGGGCACCACCGGCGTGCAGCGGGTGCTGGAGCGCACCGCCGAGCTGATGAAGGAGCACGGCACCGCGGACATCCTGCCGCACGGCGGCATCCCGCTCGACGTGATCCAGAAGTACCTCAACTTCCAGTTCTCCGTCTCGATGGACCTGTTCGGTTCCGAGCAGTCGACCAACGCCGGCAACTACTTCAGCTCCGGGCTCAAGGGCCGCTGGATGGAGACCCGGCGTAAGGATGACCACGTCCTGCTCGACGCGGTCCGCGAGATGGGCTACGTCGAGGACGGCGAGATCAGGACCAAGACGGTACCGATGCTGAGCGCGCTCAACCTCGACCTGCGCGACGAGTACGTGGCCGACTGCGCCAACGGCATCCGCCGCTGGAACCAGGCGCTCGAGGACGCCGGCCTCGACGAGCGGCTGTACCTGCCGCACGAGGGCTTCAACCGCAAGGTCGGCGTCTACGCCGGCCACCGGATCACCCCGCAGGGCGAGGTCATCGACGAGGCGACCTGGGAGGCCCGGGTCGACGAGTGGCTGCCCACGCCGCAGGACCGGCAGGACGTCGCGTCGCTGATGATCCCCGAGTACGAGTACGGCAAGTTCGCCGGCTGGATCGCCCCGCCGAACGCCGGCATCAACGACCAGCCGGTCGAGTTCGACTACGTGCACCTGGCCGACGAAGGCCTGATCTGACTCCGCTTTTCCATGATCACCGGGAGTCGTGGGCGTTATAGCGCACCCACGACTCCCGGTGATCATGCGGGATCGGGCGTCAGCTGCGGGCGGCCGCGCCGGAGTCCATGCGGTCCCACTCGTCCTGGGCGCGCCGGTGCCACCGGCTGTGCAGGTGGTGGAAGGCGGCTGCCGCCCGTGGGCCCGGCCAGTCGTGATCCAGCAGTTCGGCCGGGAGGTCGGGGTCGAGGAACGGGAAGCGCCGCCACTCCTGGATGAGCAGCACCTGGCTGACGAACGCCCCCCGGTCCGACGACACCGTCAGCCCCTCGAAGCGTTCGATGAAGCTCAGGTACCGCTGCTCCACGTCGTCGAGGTCCCACGCGGCCGTGATCAGCTTCGCGGTGTCCCCGATCTGCGCGGACGGGCCCGTCCAGGCGTACGCGCGGTCGGTGAGGTCCAGCTCGCGGATGATGTCGCGGACCGCGGCCTCCTTCGAGGCGTCGGGTACGACCCACAGGCTGGCGCCGGGGGAGCCCAGGCCGAGCCAGGTGAGCCGGGTGCGCAGCCGGTGGCGTAGCTGGCGCTGGGTCTCCGGTACGCCCACCGTGAGGACGAGCCAGCGGCCGTCCCACCCGTGCGGCTTGCGCATGAAGCCGTAGATGCGGTCGGTGCCCTCCCGCAGCAGCCGGTCCCCGGCCGGCGTCAGGCTCCAGCGGACCCGCCGGCCGTGCCGGGTCGAGGTGAGCAGGCCCTCGGCGGCGGTACGGGCCAGCGCCTGCCGCGCCGACTTCTCCTCCACGTCGAGGGCCCCGAGCGCGTCGATCAGCGTGCCCGTCCAGACCTCGCCGCCGCGCGGGAGGACGAACTCGCCGAGGACCGTCAGCAGGAGCGAGCGTGCGCTGGCCGCCGGCTTCTCGCGCTGGCGCTCCGCAGACTCGCCCAGCCTTGCCGGCGCGGCCACCTCGGCGGTCGCCGTGCGTTCGCGGGGGGCCACGGCTGTCTCCTGTCGTTCCACACGGTCGTGACGCGAATTCTGCCAGGTTGGAGCCTGGCTGGGGGTCACGGGTACGGTGCCAGCCACGCGCAGGTGGTAGGCGAGGAAATCATGCTACAAACTCTTGACGTGCCACTGAGGATACGTCGAATATTAGGGCGAGTCCTTCAACCGCACCCACGGAGTACGCCTTGACTGTCACCGAGAGTGTTGAGACTTCGCAGAGCACGGCGGGCACCGAGTCGGTTGCACCGGTGACGCCGCCCGTGGTCCGCTTCGCCACCTCACCCGACCGCTACCGCCACTGGGGCCTCGAGCTGGGCGGGGAGGTCGCCACCGTCACGCTCCGCGTCGACGAGCAGGGCGGGCTGGTGCCCGGCTACGAGCTGAAGATGAACTCCTACGACCTCGGGGTCGACATCGAGCTGTACGACCTCGTCCAGCGGCTGCGGTTCGAGCACCCCGAGGTCAAAGCGGTCGTGATGACCGGCGGCCTGGACCGGATGTTCTGCGCCGGCGCCAACATCAGGATGCTGGCGCAGTCCTCGCACGCGTGGAAGGTGAACTTCTGCAAGTTCACCAACGAGACCCGCAACGGCATCGAGGACGCCACCGAGAACTCCGGCCAGACCTGGATCGCCGCGCTCAACGGCACCGCCGCCGGCGGCGGGTACGAGCTCGCGCTCGCCTGCGACCAGATCGTCCTCGTCGACGACGGCTCCTCGGCGGTGTCCCTGCCCGAGGTGCCGCTGCTCGGAGTGCTCCCGGGTACGGGTGGCCTGACCCGCGTCGTGGACAAGCGCCACGTCCGCAAGGACCGCGCCGACCTGTTCGCCACCAAGGCCGAGGGCTACCGCGGCAGCACGGCCGTGGAGTGGGGCCTGGTGGACGCGACCGTGCCGCGCAACGGCTTCGACGCCGAGATCGCCCGGCGCGCCGGGCAGGCCGCGGCGTCGTCGAAACGCCCGTCCGGTGCCACCGGTGTGACGCTGACGGCGCTGGATCGGCGGGACTCCGGCGACACCATCACGTACCCGTACGTCACGGCCAGCATCGACCGGGCGGGCCGCCGCGTCGAGATCACAGTGGACGGTCCCGACCAGGCCCCGCCGGCCGACGCCGCGGCGGTGCTCGCCCAGGGCGTGGACTACTGGCCGCTCGCCGTGACCCGGGCGCTGGACGACCTGATCCTGCACCTGCGTACCAACGAGGTGGAGCTGGGAATCTGGGTGCTGCGCGCGGTCGGCGACGCCGAGCGGGTTATGGCCTACGACGCGCAGCTACGCGAGCTCGCGGACGACTGGTTCGTCAACGAGGTGCGGCACTACTACAAGCGCACGCTCAAGCGCCTCGACGTGACCAGCCGCAGCCTCCTCGCCGTCATCGAGCCCGGTACCGCGTTCGTGGGCCTGCTGCTCGAGCTGGCGCTCGCCGCCGACCGGCAGTACATGCTGGAGGGCGTCTACACCGAGCGCGACGCCGACGCCGACCCCGCCACCATCCGGCTGAGCGTGTGCAACGACGGCGACTTCCCGATGGGCAACGGCCTGTCCCGGCTGGAGTCCCGGTTCTGGGGCAACGACTCCGACCTCACCGCCGCCCGCGCCCGGATCGGCGAACCGCTCGACGCCGCCGCCGCGGTGGAGCTGGGTCTGGTCACCATGGCCCTGGACGACATCGACTTCGAAGACGAGCTGCGGATCGTGCTGGAGGAGCGGGCCTCGCTGTCGCCGGACGCGCTGACCGGCATGGAGGCCAACCACCGCTTCGTCGGCCCGGAAACCCTCGAAACGAAGGTCTTCGGGCGGCTCACCGCCTGGCAGAACTGGATCTTCATCCGTCCCAACGCGTCCGGGCCGGACGGGGCGCTGCGACGATATGGCAGCGGCCGGAAGGGCGACTACGACCTCAAGCGGGTCTGACATGGCATCAGGTGAGTTCAACGCCGGCGACTGGCTCGTCCACCGCCACGTCCGGGAGGGCCGCGGCGACCGGGTCGCGGTCCGCGGTGCCGCCACGCTCACGTACGCGGAGCTGGCGGGCGTCGTCGGTACTGTCACCGCCGCGCTGCGCGCCCTGGGTCTGCGGCGCGACGATCGCGTCGTGTTCGTCGCCAACGACGACGTGCCCCTGTTCGCCGGCGTCCTCGCGGCGTTCTGCGGCGGGTTCGTGGCGGTGCCCGTCTCCACCATGCTCGGGGACAAGGAGCTGGGCGAGATCATCGCCGACTCCGGCGCCGCCGTGGTGGTGGTGAGCGCCGAGTACGGACCGCAGGTCCAGCGGGCGGTCGCCGGCGCGCCCGAGCTGCGGCACCTGGTGTGCGACGGCGGCGCGGTGCTCGCGGCGCCCGACGGGGTCACCTCCTGGACCTGGGCCGAACTGATCGGGTTGGGGGAGCGTGCCGGCGCCGTGGCTGCCGAGCCCGCCGCCACGCCGGCGGACGCCTGGGCGCTGTGGCTCTACACCTCCGGTACCACCGGGTCGCCCAAGGGCGCGATGCACCGGCACGCCAACATCCGGCACGTCTGCGAGACCTACGGCCAGCAGGTGCTGGGCATCCGCTCCGACGACATCTGCTTCTCCATCGCCAAGCTGTTCTTCGCGTACGGCATCGGCAACTCGATGTTCTTCCCGCTCTCGGTGGGGGCCGCTACCGTACTCGAGCCGCGCCGCCCCACTCCCGCCGTGACGGCCGAGCGGGCGGCCGGCGACCGGCCGACCCTGTTCTTCGGGGTGCCCACCTTCTACGCGGCGCTGCTCGGCAGCGACCTTCCCGACGACACGTTCGCCTCGGTACGGCTGGGCACCTCGGCCGGGGAGGCGCTGCCGGCGCCGTTGCAGCAGAACTTCAGCCGGCGCTTCGGCTTCGAGATCATCGACGGCATCGGCTCCACCGAGGCGCTGCACATCTTCCTGTCCAATCGCCCGGGTTCGGTGCGCCCGGGCACCACCGGCCTTCCGGTGCCCGGCTACGACATCGAGCTGCGTGACGTCTCCGGGGCGTGCGTCTCCGACGGCGAGCCCGGCTCGCTGTACGTGCGGGGGCAGTCGATCGCCCTGGGGTACTGGCGCCGCACCGGCGCCAGCCGCACCGTGTTCGCGGGCGAGTGGCTCAACACCGGCGACACCTATGTGCGCTCGCCGGAGGGCTTCTATGTCTGCCTGGGCCGCAGCAACGACCTACTCAAGGCGGGCGGCATCTGGGTGTCGCCGTCCGAAGTGGAGAGCCGGCTGCTGGAGCATCCGGCGGTGGCGGAGGTGGCCGTCGTCGGCGTCACCGACGCGTACGGCCTCGACAAGCCGGTCGCCTGTGTGGTCCGGCGCGGCGAGGTCGCCGCCGAGGAGTTGATCCAGTGGTGCCGCGACGGGCTGGCCGCGTTCAAGCGCCCCCGCCAGGTCGTGTTCCTCGACGCGCTGCCCAAGACCGCCACCGGCAAGCTCCAGCGCTTCAAGGTCCGCGAGCTCGTGTCGGACCGGTCCGCCCTCATGGAAGGAGTGGGACCATGACGTCCCTGGAGGTCGACGTGTTGATCGTCGGAGCCGGGCCGGTCGGCCTCTTCGGCGCGTACTACGCCGGGGTGCGTGGCCTGAAGACCGCGGTGGTCGACTCACTGAGCCAGGTCGGCGGCCAGGTCAGCGCGATGTACCCGGAGAAGCAGATCTTCGACATCGCAGGTTTCCCCGCCGTCTCCGGCCGCCGGCTCATCACCAACCTGGTGGAGCAGGCCGCGCCGTACGACCCCGGGTACCTGCTGGGCCAGGAGGCGCAGCGGCTTGACCGCGTCCCCCGGGACGGACGGCCCGACCTGCTCATGGTCAAGACCAGCGCGGGTACCGAGATCAGCGCCGGGGCGGTCGTGGTGACCGGCGGCATCGGTACCTTCACGCCGCGCCCGCTGCCGGCCGGGGAGGAGTTCCTCGGCCGGGGCCTGGAGTACTTCGTACCCGACAGCGCGGACTACCTCGGAAAGGACGTCGTCGTGGTGGGCGGCGGCGACAGCGCGGTGGACTGGGCCCTCATGCTCCACCCCATCGCCGCGAGCGTCACGCTGGTGCACCGCCGCGCCGCGTTCCGCGCCCACCACGGCTCGGTCGCGCGGCTCAGGGCGTCGCCCGTGGAGATCGTCACCGACGCCCAGGTCACCGCTGCCCACGGCAACGGTCGCCTGGAGCGGGTCGAGATCAGCGGTGCCGACGGCACCCGTACGCTGCCGTGCCAGCGGCTGGTCGCGGCGCTCGGCTTCACCGCCAACCTCGGGCCGCTGCGGGAGTGGGGCCTCGACCTGCACGACAACCGCCACCTGGTGGTCGACTCCGCGATGCGTACCAACGTGCCCGGCATCTTCGCGGCCGGCGACATCGCCGACTACGGCGGCAAGGTCCGCCTGATCGCGGTCGGCTTCGGAGAGGTCGCCACCGCCGTCAACAACGCCGCGGTGCACCTCGACCCGCAGGCCCAGCTGTTTCCGGGGCACTCGACCGACAGTCCGGCGTCGGTCCCGGCCTAAGCCACCCGCATCAGGAGATCCACAATGCCGTACATCATCGCCGAGCCGTGCATCGACGTCATGGACAAGTCGTGCGTGGAGGAGTGCCCGGTCGACTGCATCTACGAGGGGGAGCGCAAGCTCTACGTCAACCCCAAGGAGTGCATCGACTGCGGCGCGTGCGAGCCCGTCTGCCCGGTCGAGGCGATCAGCCAGGACCGGCGGGTCGCCCCCGAGCACGTCGAGTTCGTCGAGGACAACCGCCGGTTCTTCATCGAGGTGCTGCCGGGGCGGGACGCGCCGATCGGTGCGCCCGGCGGCTCGCACAAGACGGGACGCATCGGCGTGGACACGCCGATGGTCGGGGAACGGTAGGGGTACGACATGCTCGACGGCATCCCGCTCATCGACGCGCACGTCCACGTACCGATGCTGGACACGCTGAAGCCGGCCTGGCTGCAGTGGGCCCGCGACTTCGGCGTGCCCGGCATCGTCTCCGACGCCTGGGACGGCGAGGGTAGACCACGCCCGGCCCGCCTGGACGAGCTCTTCGCCGCCCAGGGCGTCGACGTGGCGCTCCTGTTCTGCGAGTACAGCCCCAAGGCGACCGGCATGCAGCGGTTCGAGGACCTGCTGCCGATCGTCGAGTACAACCCGGCCAGGTTCCGCCCGGTCGCCAACGTCAACCCGCACCTGCACTTTCCCATCGCGGCCGAGCTGCGCCGGCAGCTCGACCTCGGGGCCGCCGCGCTGAAGCTGCACCCGGTGCACGGCGGGTTCCGCTGCGACGACGCCGCCCTGTACCCGGCGTACCAGGTGCTGGAGGAGCGGGGTGTCCCGCTCGTCGTGCACTGCGGTACCAGCTCGTTCCCCGGCGCGGCGAACGAGAACGCCGACCCGCAGTACCTCATCCCGGTGGTACGGGACTTCCCCGGGCTGAACGTCGTGCTCGCGCACGGAGGCCGGGGCTGGTGGTACGACGCCGCAGCCTTCCTCGCGCTGTCGAACGACACCGTCTGGATCGAGCTGTCCGGGCTGCCGCCCAAGCGGCTGCCCGAGTACTACGCCAGGTACGACCTCGGCCGGCTGGCCCGCAAGTGGATCTTCGGTACCGACTGGCCGGGTGTGCCCGGTACCGCCGCCAACGCCCGCGCCGTCGCCGGCCTGCTGACCGACGAGACCGCCGCGGCCGTCCTCGGCGGGAATGCGATGAAGGTGTACGCCGGCCTACCCACGGGAGAGTGACCGATGCCCGTCTACGCCCTCGGCGACCGGGTACCCCGAATCCACCCGGACGCCTACGTCCACCCGGACGCCGTCGTCATCGGTGACGTCAGCATCGGCGCCGAGTCGTCGGTGTGGCCGACGGCGGTGCTGCGGGCCGACTTCGGGCGCATCGAGATCGGTGAGCGTACCTCCATTCAGGACGGAACCGTCCTGCACACCACCGAGGAGTGGCCGACCGTGGTCGGCAGCGACTGCGTGGTCGGGCACAACGCCCACCTGGAGGGGTGCGTGATCTTCGACCGCTGCCTCATCGGCTCGGGCTGCGTGGTCCTGAACCGCGCCGTGGTACGCGCCGGCTCGGTGATCGGCGCCCAGGCGCTGGTACCCGAGGACCTGGAGGTCCCGGCCGGGCACATGGCGCTCGGCATTCCCGCCCGGCCCCGGCCGATGGACGCGGCGGTACAGGCCGAGTGGATCGACTACGGGGTACGCGAGTACCTCCGCAACGCCAAGCGGTACCGCCACGAGTTGCGCCGACTCGACGCGTGACTCAGCGGCGGCGTTCCAGGAACGCGGTCATCCGCTCGTACTTGTCCTCGGTCTCGAACAGCACGGCCTGCGCCACATCGTCGAAGCGGGGGTGGGCGCCGGGCGGTGCGGCCAGGGCGAGCTTGGTCAGGCGCAGCGCCAGTGGCGCGTTCCTGGCGATGCGGGAGACCAGCCCGTCCGCCGCGGCCAGCAGTTCGTCCTCGGCGACCAGTTCGTTCACCAGCCTGACGGCCAGCGCCTCCTCGGCGGACACCATCCTCCCGGCGAGCAGGATCTCCTTGGCGAGGGGCTCGCCGACCAGCTCACGCAGCCGCCAGCAGGCGCCGGCGGCGGCCATGATGCCGAGCCCCGCCTCCGGGTTGCCGAACCGGGCCCGTGGCGTCGCGATGCGGAAGTCGCAGGCGTAGGCCAGCTCCGCGCCGCCGCCGAGGGCCGGCCCGTCGACCGCGGCGATCGTCGGCATCGGCAGCTTGGCGATCCGGTCGAACAGGCCGCTGTTGATGCCCGCCAGCGCGTCCTCGCGGCGACGTTCGCGCAGCTCCCGGATGTCCGCGCCGCCGGCGAAGATGCCGTCGGCTCCGGTGATGACCAGGATCCGGGGCTGTCGCTCCAGGTCGGCGCAGACCTCGTGCAGGTCCGCCACCATCGCGGCGTCGATCGCGTTGCGTACCTGCGGGCGGTCCAGCCGGACCAGCACCCGGTCCGGCCCGTCCTCGACCTTCAATGTGCCGTTCAGGGTCGACCTCCTGCCGATTGCTCTACGCTATTGCGATGGAACGTCACAATAGCGTAGAGCAATGTGCGCTACGGGGCCAGTGGTCACCCGAGGCCGAGGAGCTGTCGCGCTTGCGCGGAGCCGTTCGACCACGTGAGGCGTACTGATGTATCGGGGAGGGGTGTGTGCTTCCGCGCGCTTTGCTCTGCTCCCGGGCGGGCAACACCCGTAGCGGGGCGACCGATAGCGGGGCGACCGACAGCAGGGCGACCGATGCTGCCTATCCGGGAGCAGAGCAAAGCGTCGCGCAGCACTCATCCCGGCGATGCGGAACGGAGCGACGATGAGCACCCACCGACGGCGTCGTCGTCACGGTAGCCGCAGCGGCGTCCGTGCCGACACGGCGCGCAGATCGGCTTCGATGTCGGCCGCGGCCCGGCGCAGCGCCGGCAGGAGGGTGCCGCGGGTGTGCTCCACGCTGCCCCGCCCGGTGTGCGTGGAGAGGTTCACCGCGGCCACCACGGCGCCGGTGACGTCGCGGACCGGTACCGCGAGCGAGCGCAGCCCCTCGTCCAGCTCCTCGTCGACCAGCGCGTACCCGTTCGTCGCGGTCTCACACAGGATCCGCGCCAGCGCGTCGGCGTCGGTGACGGTACGGCGGGTCAGCGGCCGCAGGTCGGCGCGGCCGAGCCGGTCCCGGCGCTCGGTTTCGTCCAGCCCGGTCAGCAGGACCCGCCCCATGGACGTGGCGTACGCGGGGAAGCGGGTGCCGACGGTGATGTCGACGCTCATGATCCGGTATGTGGGGACGCGGGCCACGTACCGAATGTCGTCCCCGTCCAGGACGGTTGCCGAGGCGGACTCCCGCACCCGCTCGACCAGCCGCTCCAGGTGCGGCTGGACGATCTGGGTGAAGCCGAGCTCCGACAGGTGGGCGTACCCCAGTTCGAGGATCCGGGGCAGCGGCCGGAACCGCCGCCCGTCCGTCTCCACGTAGCCGAGCTGCTCCAGGCTGAGCAGCGACCGCCGCGCGGTGGCGCGCGGAAGCCCGGTGGCGGTCGCGACCTCGGACAGGGTCAGCCCGCCCACGGCCGCGCCGAGCGAGGCCAGCACCGCCAGCCCGCGCGCCAGCGACTGCAGGAACCCGGCGCCCAACTCCTGCTTCGCGGCGAGCGACGGGTCGGCCGGGGGCTGGACCCGGGCGGTTTCATCGCCCCGCCGCCCGACGGCCTCGGCCAGGGCGCGCGCCATGGCGGCGGCCTCGTCGCGGAGCCTCGGCAGGACGGCCGCGGCGAGCGACTCCACGGTGTGCCGGCTGGTGTGGCTGACCACGTTCACCGCGCAGACCGTGCGCCCCGACGGGTCGGTCACCGGGACCGACACGGCGATCAGGCCGGGCTCGACGAGCTGGTCGTCGGCGGCCCAGCCGGAGTCGGCCGCTGCCGCGACGCGCCGGGCGAACTCCGCCTCCAGGTCGTGCGGGTCGATCCCCGCCGGTCGGGAGGGGACGGCGGGGAAGGCCGCGTCGAGGGGGTCGGCCCGTCGGCGCTGCCGCCAGGCGTCCCACTGCCGCTCGGTCCACTCGCGGGCGAACAGCGTCCCGGGTGCGCACCGTTCGGCGGGCAGCAGGTCACCGATGCGGAAGGTCAGGGACATGGTCCGCCGCCGGGAGACCCGCGTGACGAAGCGGGCGCCGTCCCCGTCGGGTACCGCGATCGAGACCGACTCGTCGAGTTCGCGGGCGAGCCGCTCGGTGCGGGGGCCCAGGGCGTCGGGGATGCCGCAGCCGCTCAGGTACGCGTTGCCCAGCTCCAGCAGCCGGGGGGTCAGCTCCACGTCGCGGCCTGCCGCCCGGAGGTAGCCCAGGTGTACGAGAGTGCCGACGACCCGGTCGACGGTGGCCCGCGCCAGGCCGGTCAGGTGCACGAGGTCACTCGGGCGCAGCCGATGGTCGCCCGGGCCCGACATGGCGCGCAGGACGGCCAGGCCACGGTCGAGCGGTCCCACCACCGACTCGTCCGGCGCGCGGGCCTGATCGGTGCTGATCATCGGCATGTTCCCCGTCGTCGGAATTCCGCGGCCGCCAGCCGTTGACACCTGCCCGGAAGCGGGCGGAAACTCATGGCGCATATTATGAACGAAAGTTCACCCTGCGAACAACAGTGATGTTGGGCAGCCCCCTCGGAGGAACTGATGCGCACTACCGTCGGCATCGTCGGCGGCGGCCCCGCGGGGCTGCTACTCGCCCGCCTGCTCCACCAGGCCGGGGTGGACTGCGTGGTCCTGGAGAGTCGCGACCGGGCGTATGTCGAACAGCGGCAGCGCGCCGGCATCCTCGAGCAGGGCACCGTGGACGTGCTGCGATCCTGCGGGGCAGGCGAACGCATGGACCGCGAGGGCCTCGTCCACGACGGCATCGAGCTCCACTTCGACGGCCGGCGCCACCGCGTGGACTTCCCCGCCCTGACCGGCGGCCGCAGCGTCATGGTGTACGCCCAGACCGAGGTGGTCAAAGACCTCATCGCGCTCCAGTCGGTCGAGGGTCCGCCGCTGCTGTTCGAGGCCCGGGTCGACGCCGTCGAGGGCGCCGACACCGACAGCCCCGTCATCCGGTTCACCCACTCCGGCCGCGAGCAGACCCTGCACTGCGACTACGTCGTCGGCTGCGACGGTTTCCACGGCGTGGCCCGGCACGCGATCCCCGAGGGCGTGCGGCGGACCTTCGAACGCGTCTACCCGTACTCCTGGCTGGGCATCCTGGCCGACGTGGCGCCGTCCAACGACGAGCTGATCTACGCACACTCCGAGCGCGGGTTCGCCCTGCTCAGCATGCGGTCGCCCACCGTCAGTCGGCTGTACCTCCAGGTCGGAAACGACACCGACCCGCACGCCTGGTCGGACGAGCGGATCTGGGACGAGCTGGACGCGCGGTTCGCCCTCAAGGGCGGCGGCTGGAAGCTGGAGCGCGGCCCGATCACCAGCAAGTCGGTGACGCCCATGCGCAGCTTCGTCGCCGAGCCGATGCGGTACGGCCGGGTCCTGCTCGCCGGCGACGCCGCCCACATCGTGCCGCCCACCGGTGCCAAGGGCCTCAACCTCGCCGTCGCCGACGTCGTCGTCCTCGCCCGGGCCTTCGCGCACCTGCACACCACCGGCTCCACCGAGCTGCTCGACGCCTACTCCGACACCTGCCTACGCCGGGTCTGGCGGGCCGAGCACTTCTCGTACTTCATGACCACCACCCTGCACCCCGATCCGGCACAGTCCCCTTTCGACACCCGCCTGCAGATCGCCCAGCTGGACCGCATCGCCTCGTCCCGGGCCGCCGCCACCGAACTGGCCGAGAACTACACCGGCCTGCCGATCGGGTAAGCCGCACCGGTGGCACGGCCGTTCTGGCGCGAGGAGCGGGTACGTCTGAGCGACACGACCGTCGCCGCCACGTACCGGCCGGGCCGCGGCCCGGTGATCGTCCTGGAGGCGGGGCTGGGGCTGCCGGGGTCCGCGTGGCGGCGGCTCTGTGAGCACCTGCCCGGTGACCGGGCGGTGCTGCGCTACGACCGGGCCGGACTGGGCCGCAGCGATCCCGGCGCGCTGCCCCGTACCGGTGCCCGGCAGGCGCGCGAACTGCGGGAACTGCTGCGCGCACTGGACCTGCCCGCGCCGTACGTGCTGGTCGGCCACTCCGCGGGCGCGTTCGTCGTGCGGCTGTTCGCGCATGCGCACCCCGACGAGGTCGCGGCCCTCGTGCTCGTCGACCCGTCGCACGAGGACGAGGGCCCGGCGCTCCGACCGGTCACGCGCTGGGCCGAGGCCTCGCTGAGCCGGCTGCTGCGCGTCGCCCACCTGATGTCGTGGTCCAAGCACCTGGCCGGAACGGTGCGCGAGGACGAGGCGTTCACCGCCACCGCCGAAGAGGTACGCCAGGCGCGGCGGCGGCACCCCCTGCCCGACGTACCGCTGCGAGTGATCACCGCCCGGTACCCCGGTTGGCTGCCGCCCGGCCGGTCGCGGCGGCGCGAGAGCGACCGGATCCGGTCGTTGCACCGGGCCCTCGCGGCGTCCGTGCCGCGCGGACGCCACCTGCTGGCGCGCAGCGGCCACCTGGTCATGCGCGACGCCCCACGGTTCCTCGCATCGGTGATCGCCGGCACCCACCCATGAGCCCGGAGGATTCTCCGTCCTACGACACGGAAGATCCTTCAGGATCATGGGACGAGGCGGGGACTACGGCGTCCACAGGTCGCAGTTGTGTTCGGCGGCGTACTCCCGGTCCGAGATGAGCGTGGACCGGCCACCGGCGCGCAGGGAGAGCGTCAGCCCGGTGTGGTTGTACGGCGGCCACGGGGCGCTGTGCGCCGCCGCGGGCTGCCCGGTACGGACGAAGGAACCCCAGTACCGCACCATGTCCAGGGCCAGGCGCTTCTCGTCGGCGGTGAAGGTGGGCGCGATGGGCGTGCCGTTGTCGAAGCTGGGCCACAGGTACGCGAGTTCGGCGGCGTGGCCGGCGCCCCACACGTACCCGGCCGGTTGCGGGCTGAGCCCCGGCCCGGTGCGGTGGGCGAACTCGTACGAGAAGGTACGGGTGGACGCGGCCAGCGCCCGGGTGAGCGAGCGGTTGCCGCAGCCGCCGATGCCGGCGAGGAGTCCGGAGTCGGTGAAGATGGCGCCGATCAGGTACGCCGGCGTGAACCGGTCGGCGTCGGCGGGCCAGGGGTAGCGGGCGAGGACCGCCGGCGTCCGGGTGCCGAACTGACCCTGCACCCACGCCTCGTACTGCGCCCGCGTGGCGCCGATGAACCCCTGGGCGAAGGTGCGGCCCTCGTCGCGGGTCGCGCCGACCACCACCGGTACCCGGGCGAAGGCGCCGGTACGCACCGCCGTGTCGGGGTCCTGCGGCAGTACGGGTACGTCGCGCACGAAGCGGCTGGGCGGTGCGGGCGCGGTGTCCAGCAGTTGGGCGGTGGTCCTGCCGCGCAGGCAGGCGGCGGCGGTCGCGTCGTCGGTGCAGCCGACGACGCGGGCGTAGGCGGTGCCCGCGGTCTGGGCGTCGGCCAGCGTCTGGCTGGTGCAGGAGCCGCTCTGGATCATGGCGCGGGCGAACAGGCCGCGGGAGGCCGGCGCGGACAGGTGGGCGCAGACCGACCAGCCGCCTGCCGACTCGCCCCCGATGGTCACCCGGTGCGGATCGCCGCCGAACGCGGCGATGTTGTCGTGCACCCAGCGCAGCGCCGCCTGCTGGTCCATCAACCCGTAGTTGCCGGACTGCCCCGCCTGGTCGGTCAGCGCGGGATGAGCCAGGAAGCCGAAGACGCCGAGCCGGTAGTTGACGCTCACCACGACGACGCCGGTGGTCCGCGCGATGAGGCTGCCGTCGTGCTGGTTGGAGCTTCCGTTGACCAGCCCGCCGCCGTGGATCCAGAAGTACACCGGCAGCCTGGCCCCGGGCCGGGAGCCCGCCGGGCGCCACACGTTGAGGTACAGGCAGTCCTCGGTCTCCGAGCGCGGGCCGTTCGTGCTCGCCAGGACCGGGCAGCGGCCACCGTAGGCGGTCGCGTCGCGCACGCCGTGCCACCGCTGGGCCGGCTGCGGTGCCCGCCAGCGCAGTGCGCCCACGGGAGGCTGCGCGTACGGGACTCCCCGGAAGCTGTCCACCGAACCGTCACCGGTGCCGCGGAGCAGTCCACTGTCGACACGTGCCGACGGGTCCGCGCTCGCCGCGGCGTCCGGCGTCCACAGGAGAGGGAGCGCCAACGCGGCCACGGCCACGACCCACCCGATCCGCTTCATGACTTCCCCTCCGGTTCAGTGGAGCGTGACGTTGGTGCGCAACGGGAGCGTCCGGGAGGAGGCACCCACCCACACGGCGCGGCTTCCGGTGCCGAGCGCCCACCGGTGCGCCGTGCTGTCCCAGTACTGCAGTTGCCGCTCGTCGATGGAGATCTCCACCGTGCGGGACTCCCCGGGGGCGAGGTGGACCTTCTCGTACCCGGCCAGGGCCTTCACCGGCTGCTGGGCGCCGTGGACGTCCGGGCTGGGGCCCAGGTACACCTGCGCCACCTCGTCACCGGCGCGGTTGCCGGTGTTGGTCAGCGTGAAGCGTACGGTCAGCCCGTGGTGGCCCCGGGCGACCCGCAGCTTGCTGTAGCCGAAGGTCGTGTACGACAGGCCGTACCCGAATCCGAACAGCGTCTGCTGGCCCTGCGCCTCGTACCACCGGTAGCCGACGTCGACGCCCTCGTCGTACTGCTCGACGTGGTTGACCCCCGGGTAGCGCGCGGGGTTGCCGGTGACCATCGTGTGCGCGTCGTCGAGGGGGAAGGTCTGGGTGAGCTTGCCGCCGGGGTTGACGTCACCGAACAGCAGCCGCGCCGTGGCCAGGCCGCCCATCTGCCCCGGGTAGTACATCTCCAGGACGCCGCGGACCCGCGACAGCCACGGCATCGTCACGGCGGAGCCGGTGTTGAGCACGACCACGACGTTCGGGTTGGCCGCGGCGACCGCCTCGATGAGCCTGTCCTGGTGGTACGGCAGGGCGAGCGACGTCCGGTCGGCACCCTCGGTGCCCTCGTCGTACGCGAAGACCACGGCCGTGCGCGCTGTACGGGCGCCCGCGACCGCGGCGTCCAGCGCCGCCTGCGCGGCCTGCGGGGTCACCCAGGTGAGCCGGGCCTGGAGCGGACCGGTGAGGAAGGACGGGATGCCGGTGACGTTGATCCCCACCGAATGGGTACCGGCGGTGAGGTGCACGATCGCCCGGAAGTGCGTCAGTTCGCTGGAGAGCGCGAACCCCGACGCGACCTGGGTCCCGTCCACGGTCAGTGCGGCGATGCCCTGGGCCGCCTGCAGGTCGATGAGGTAGTCGCCGGTCGTGTCGACGGTGAGGGTGCGGGTGGTGACGAACGACTGGCCGTTGGGCAGGGCGGCGTCACCGGTCAGGTCGATCGGGCCGCCCGACAGCGCGGACGCGGGGACGAGCACGCCGATGGTGTCGATGCCCGGCGTGTACGTGACGGTCGCGTCCCGCCCGGCCCGCTTCGTGATCTCGTCGAGGGGGGTCGTGACGCGGGTCGGCGTGACCTGCGAGCTTCCCCCGCCGCCGATGACCGGGTACTTCGCCGGCGTACCGATCAGCGCGATGTCGCGGGCGGCGGCTCCCCTGAGCGGAAGCGCGTTTCCGGTGTTGCGCAGCAGGACCGAGCCGTCCTCGGCGACCGCCTGCGCGACCCGGTCGTCCGCGGCCCCGTCGAAGGACGGGCGCGGGGCGAGGCGGCAGCCGGTCACCGGGCCGCCGGGGGAGGCGCAGGCGAGCAGGCCGAACGCCTTCATCTGTACCAGGATGCGGCGTACCGCCGCGTCGAGCGCGGACTGCGGAATGGTGCCCGCCAGGATGGCGGCCCTGAGCGCCGGGCCGAGGTAGGTACCGCCCGGCATCTCCTGGTCGAGGCCCTTGCGGATCGCGTCTGTGCTGTGGGTCGCGCCCCAGTCCGACATCACCCAGCCGCCGAAGCGCCAGTCGCCCTTCAGGACCCCGTTGAGGAGGGGAGCGCTGCCGCACCCCGGATCACCGTTGACCTTGTTGTACGAGCACATCACGGCGCCGGCCCCGGCCTTGACCGCGGCCTCGAACCCCGCCAGTTCGATCTCGCGCATCGTCTGCTCGTCGACGCGGACGTCGACGGCCATGCGGTCGGCCTCCTGGTTGTTCTCCGCGTAGTGCTTGACGGTCGCGATGAGCCCCTGGCTCTGGATACCTCTGACCTCCTGCGCCACGGTCCTGGCCGAGACCAGCGGATCTTCGCTGAACGTCTCGAAGTTGCGGCCGGCGTACGGCACCCGGATCGTGTTGACCATCGGTGAGAGCAGGACGTCCTGCCCCAGGGCGCGCCCGTCGCGGCCGATCACCTCGCCGTACCGGCGGGCGAGGGTCTCGTCGAAGGCGGACGCGAGCGCGACCGGCGCCGGCATCGCGGTGCTCGGATGCGTGACGCGTACCCCGGCGGGGCCGTCCGTGAGCCGTAGCGGCGGGATCCCCAGCCGGGCCACGCCCGGGATGTATCCCGCCTGGCCCAGCGACTGCGGGTCCCGGTCCCCGTGGACGAAGGTCAGCTTCTCGTCCAGCGTCATCGCGGCCAGCAGGGCGTCGACGGAGATGCCCGGCTTCGTGCCGGGGGGATGCGCCGAGGCCGCCGATGAGGCGGTGGTCGCCGGGGCGCCGGCGACCAGACCGGCGCCGAGCGTCATCGCCAGGGCTCCGGCGCGGAACCTGCGCCGTCCGTTGGAAGCACCAGATCCCGGCATCGCCGTGCCCCTTCCCGTTGCCCGCGGCGGTTGATTACCACCGTGGCAGGTGTCTGGACGCTAAAGTCGTCGCCCTCGAGCCCGGTAGGTATCGAGCGGCGTCTGTAACTCAATCGTTACACGTCGATGTAGGCGGCGTCCCGCCGGAGATCCGCCAGTCCGGGATCGCCGCTTGCTTCCACTGTGTGGTAGCGGGTCCCACCAGGTGGCAGCTGTGACCGCCCTCTCCGGGGTGTTGCATACTCATGCTCCCCCCTTGGAAAAAGTGACCTTGGATAGTAGGTAAAACATGACCGCAGCGTTGTCCGCGCCGGCTCGGAAGGGCAACCCTTCGTGGGTCCTCCCGCTGTGCTGGCTCGCCGTGCTCCTGGACGGGTTCGATCTCGTCGTTCTCGGTACCGTGATGCCCTTCCTGCTCAAGTACAAGGAGTGGGGCCTGAACCCCGGTTCGGCGTCGCTCATCGCCACCGTCGGCCTGATCGGCATGACCATCGGCGCCGTCACGATCGGCGCGATCACCGACATGATCGGCCGTCGTAAGGCCCTGCTGATCGCGGTGGTCAGCTTCTCGGTGTTCACCCTGCTGTGCGCCTTCGCCCCGTCGCCGGAGGTCTTCGGCCTGCTCCGCTTCCTGGCCGGTCTCGGCCTGGGCGGCTGCCTGCCCACCGCGATCGCGCTGGTCACCGAGTACTCCCGGCGGGAACGCAGCGGGAGTGCGACGACCACGTTGATGACCGGGTACCACGTGGGTGCCGTCCTCACGGCGCTGCTCGGGCTCGAGGTCATCGGCCGGCTCGGCTGGCAGGCGATGTTCGTGATCGGTGCCGTGCCGGCGCTCGTGCTCGTGCCGTTGATGCTGCGCTACCTGCCCGAGTCCGAGTCGTTCCTGGCGGCCCGGGCCGCGGTCGCGAACGGTACCGCCGCGCCGGCGGCGAGCTCCGGCAAGCGCGCCGCGGCGACCCTGTTCCAGGGCGGGATGCTGCGGTCCACCCTGGCGTTCTGGGTGACCTCCTTCATGGGCCTGCTGCTCGTCTACGGGCTCAACACCTGGCTGCCGACGATCATGAAGGCGGCCGGGTACGAGCTGGGCAAGGCGCTGACGCTCCTGCTCGTCCTCAACGTCGGCGCCGTGATCGGCCTGCTCGTGGCCGGCCGGGTCGCCGACCGCAACGGCATCCGGCGCTCCACGATCATCTGGTTCGCCGCGGCGGCCGTGTTCCTCGCCGCGCTCAGCATCAAGCTGCCGACCATCGGCCTGTACGTGAGCGTGCTGCTCGCCGGGATCTTCGTGTTCAGCGCCCAGGTGCTGGTGTACGCCTACGTGAGCCGGGCGTACCCGGCCGCCGGGCGGGCCACCGCCCTGGGCGGTTCCGCCGGGGTGGGCCGGATCGGCGCGATCTGCGGTCCGCTCGTCGGTGGCTGGCTGCTCACCGCGGGTATCGCGTACCCGTGGGGCTTCTACGTGTTCGCCGGGGTCGCGGCGCTCGGCGCGATCGCCGTGTCCGTCGCCGCCTCGCCGTCCGCCGACGACCCGTCCGCGGTCGTCGCGGACCAGGAGCCGGCTGCCCAGACCGGCGCCTAGCTGGAACGATCGGTGAAGGGCACCCCCGCCCGGGGGTGCCCTTCACCGCATCCGGGACCGCGGGTTTTCCTACTCGGCCACGTTGAGCCAGATGACGCCGTCCGGCGGCGGCAGGCGTTTCGCGGTGAGCAGTGCGTCGAGAGCCGCGCCCAATCGGACCAGGCCGTTCCGGGTTCGCGGGAAGCGCTGTGACGAGACGAAGATGATGCCGGCGTGGGGCGTCACGGGCGCCAGCCGTGCGAAGTCGCGCACGTTCTCCGTGACGACGCACCGATTGTTGCGCGCGGCCCAGGCGAGGACGTCATCGTCGGACCTGGAGGACAGGCCCACCTCGATGTCCAGTGCCGCCACCGCATCGTGACCTTGCTGGCGCAGCTGGAGCGCAAGGGCTGGCGGGTACATCTCATCGAGCAGCAGTCCGGTCATGCGCCACGCCGTCGCAACAGGTCCTGCTCGGCCTGCCACAGCCGTTCCTCACGTTCGGCGGCCTCGCGGTTGGCCTCGATACGCTCATCGATCTCATCCGGGTAGGCGGCGTAGTAACGCAGTGCCGTGGCAACCCCATCCCGGCCGAGCCCGGTGACGGCGCCTATCTCGTTGGCGAGGTCTTCGCCCTCGAGTTCGGGCGTCTCAGCGCGTACCGCGTGCAGGGCCGCGATGATTTCCCAGATATCCGGGCCGCTGGCCAGGGTCGCCCGCCGGCCGGTCGGCCCGGACCGGAAAACGACGCCCGGGTGTTCGTAGGAGCGTAGCGACTCGTCGATGAACATGTTGACCACCGAGGATGACGACGAGCCGGGATGCTCCCGAACATAACGATCGAGTCGGGCCAGTACGGCTTCATCGAAACGGACGGAACGAGGCGCACTCATGACTACATCGTAGTCGCTTGTAGTGCCCTTCGTCCTCGTGTCAGCTCCGGTGCTCGCGCCGCCCATTGGTCGAGGCCGGTCACTTACTCCTGGGCGAGCCGGGCGGCCCGCTGCAGCCGCCGGCTCACGCGTTGGCGTACACCCGCTCGGGTGTGATGAGGACGGCCGTTCGGCGCTCGCGCGCCATGACGGCGTCGTAAGTGGCCCAGTCGTCGTGGGTACCGCCCGCCGCGGTGAAGATCTCCCGCAGCAGGAGGGGCAACCGCTCGGTGTCGACCCCGGCGACCGGGTCGTCCGGGCCGACCAGGTGGGCCGGGCCCTCGGCGGCCGCCCAGTCCCAGCCGACCCTGGCGACCACCGTCGCCCGGGGATGGACCCGCAGGTTGGCCAGCTTGCGGCTGCCGCCCATCGCCACGAACGCCACCACGGGCAGGCCGGTCAACGGGTGGTCGACCACCCCGGCGTTCACCACCGACGAGTGGATCGTGTTGTCCGGCCGCAGCGTCGATACGACGCACAGGCCGTGGTCACCGGCGATCAGGCGAGCGAAGTCGCCGATATCGGTCATGCCTCCACGATAGGTCGCCGCTACCGGCGCATTGACCGAGTCCATTGACGAACGTATCTTTGCCGAAACATTCGAAGGCACGGCGAAAGTTTCTGGATCGGCCGGCGCGGGATTCACTGTCCGTTCAGGGGGGAGCACCGCCATGAGGAGAATGTCGTCAATCATCGGAGTGGCCGTCGCGGGTGCGCTGATCGCCACCGTCGGCGTCACGGCCTCCTCGGCCCAGGCCGTGAGCCCGCAGGCCGGCGCCGTCGGCGTGCTGGTCGTACCGGGGATGAACGGGCACTGGGTGAACACCTGGGTCTCGATGCCGCAGCTGACCGAGCCCGGCAACATGCCACCGGCGCCGTTCACGCGGGACAACCTGGTCCTCGCCGATGCCACGCTCCGGCAGACCATCCGCACGTCGGTCGGCGGGCGGCAGCTGCGCCTGCGCTTCTCCAACGCGTTCGGCGGCACGGCGTTGCCGATCACCGCCGTCTCGGTGGCGCTGCCGGTCGGTGGGCGGGCCGGCGTCGGCGCGATCCAGCCGGGAACCTCCCGGCCGGTCACCTTCAACGGCCGGTCGTCCGTGCTCATCCCGGTCGGCGCGCAGATGGTCTCCGACCCGCTGAACGTCGACGTGGCGCCCCAGTCCAACCTCACCGTGACGACCTACCTGGCCGAGGGGCAGGCGTCCAACAACATCACCTCACACCCCGGGTCCCGGACCACCTCGTACCTGCTGGCCGGCAACCACGTCGGGGCTGAGGACCTGCCCGGGGCGACCACCACGAATCACTGGTACTTCCTCAGCGGCCTCGAGGTGTGGTCACCGTCCACCAGCTCCGCCGTCGTCATGCTGGGCGACTCCCTGACCGACGGTAGAGGCTCCACCACCAACCTGAACAACCGCTGGCCGGACCGGTTGCTCGCACGGTTGCAGGCGCACCGGGGTACGGCCGGCGTCGCCGTGCTGAACCAGGCGGCCGGTGGCAACCGGGTACTGAACGACGGGCTGGGCCCCAACGCCCTGGCGCGGCTGGACCGCGACGTGCTGGCGCAGAGCGGGGTCGAGTGGCTGTTCGTCTTCGAGGGCGTCAACGACATCGGCACGGCCGCCGCCACGGAGGCGGCCCAGAAGCAGGTCGCGGCCGATCTGGTCGCGGCCTACGAGCAGATCGTCGTACGGGCGCACGCCCAGGGCATCAGGGTGTACGGCGCGACGCTGCTCCCGTTCGGCGGCAACACCGGCTACGACGATCCGGCGGGGTACCGGGAAGCGGCCCGGCGTACGGTCAACGAGTGGATCCGGAACAGTAGGCGGTTCGACGCCGTGGTCGATTTCGATGTCGCGGCGCGCGACCCGGCCGACCCGCGGCGGCTGCGGCCGTCGTACGACGACGGGGACCACCTGCACCTGAACCCGGTGGGCTACCAGGCGCTGGCCGATGCCGTCCCGGACCGGCTGTTCCGGCAGCAGCCCCGGCCGTGGGGATTCGGCTTCAACTAGGTCACCCGGTCGCGGTGGGAGCGAGCCCGCTGTGGACCGCGGCCGGCACGCTGTCGAGCAGTGCCCAGTCCCGGCTGATGTCGGCGGCGGCGCACAGCAGGCGGGGGAGGTGCTCCTCGGTGAGCTGGCGTACCGAGGTCTCGGCGGCGTGCACGGTGACGTTGAGGGCCGCGACGACCCGGCCGTGGCCGTCGCGTACCCCGGTGGCCACCGACCGGATGCCCGGTGCGAGGTCCTCGTCGGCGAGCGCCCAGCCACGGGCCCGTACCTCGCGCAGCGCCGCGTCGAGCTCGTCGCGGTCCGGCTGCCACTTGGCGGTGACGCCGGAGCGGCCGGGCTGCGCGAGGGCCTCGTCGAGTTCGACCGGGGACAGGGCGGCGAGCAGGACCTTGCCCATGGACGTGGCCGGCGCCGGGAAGCGGGTACCGATGGTCACCGCGAGCGTGATGATCTTCGGTACGGCGACGCGCGTGACGTAGACGATGTCGCTGCCGTCGAGCTGGGCCATGGACGTGGACTCGTTGGTCTGCGTGACGAGGCGCTGCATGTGCGGCCGGGCGATGTCCCACATGCTCAACGAGTTGATGTAGGTCATGCCCAGTTCGAGTACCCGTGGGGTGAGTGCGAAGCCGCGCTCGGCGGAGCGGACGTAGCCGAGCTCGTCCAGGGTGAGCAGGATCCGACGGACGGTCGGCCGGGCCAGCCCGGTCGCGCCGGCGATCTCGCTGAGCGTCATCACCGGCTGACCGGGCTGGAAGCAGCGCAGCACGTCGAGGCCGCGGGCCAGGGCCTCGATGAAGTCGGGTCCCGCTTGGCGTGCCATTGCTGCCTGCCTTCTTCCGTCGACCGTCACCGGCGGGTCAATGCTTCCACTGCGCCGAGCCGGCGTCCCACTCGGTGTACGTGTACGGATTCTCCTGGATCTTGGTTTCGGGGATGTCCGGGTTCATGCCCTTGATCCAGGCCTCTTCCCCCATCTCCCCGACGAGGTACTCGATGGTCTGCTCGACGCTGCGCCGGGCCTTGGCGAGGTCGACCCCGACGAGCCGGTGGTCGTGCTTGACGACGCGGCCGTTGACCACGACGGTGTGCACGTCGCCGCGCTGGGCCTGGAACGCGACGTGGCCGTACGGGTTGAGGATCGGGAACATGACCGGCGACCGGTCGTTGGAGATCAGTACGATGTCGGCCTTCTTGCCCTTCTCCAGGCTGCCGACGGCGCCGTCGAGGCCGAGGGCCTTGCTGCCGCCCCGGGTGGCCCACTCCACGACCTGCTCGGCGCGCAGCCGGCAGTGGGTGACCGTGTCCTGGCGGCCGTGCGCCTCGAGGTGCTCGCGGGAGCGGTCGGCGCCGAGCGTGGTGCGCATTGCCGAGAACAGGTCGCCGCTCCACCAGACGCTGGTGTCCATCGACAGCGACACCGGGATGTCGTGCTGGCAC
This sequence comes from Planosporangium mesophilum, assembly GCF_016863255.1. GTDB lineage: Bacteria > Actinomycetota > Actinomycetes > Mycobacteriales > Micromonosporaceae > Planosporangium > Planosporangium mesophilum. The sequence goes on along the minus strand of NZ_BOON01000033.1, from coordinate 7,983 downwards.
AGTTGCCAGGTGGGCGGGTAGCCCTGGCCGGCGCTCTGCTCGCTCTCGGTGGACACCGAGACCGAGCCGCCGGTGGCGGCGATGCGGTGGTACGAGTCGTTGGTGAGGCTCGCGGCGTGCACGTACACCGTCCGCGGGGTCATGAAGCCGTTCTCGTGCATCAGCCGGATGCCGTCGTCGTTGGTGGCGCCCCATACCCCGGCGTGGGTGGTGACCGGGACGTCGAGTTCCCGGGCGACCTCGAACGCCGCCTTCTCGGGGAAGGTCGGGTCACCGGTGACGTCGAACGCCATCTGGAAGCCGAGCATGTCGTCGCGTCCGGCGAACCGGCGGTTGACGAAGTCGCGGAACTCCGGGCTGGTCGACCACTCCCACGGTCCCTGCTGGATGTTGCCGTAGGCCAGCACGAACCGGCCCGGTACCTCCTGCAGGGCGTCCACGGCGGCGTCGGCGTGCTGGGTGGTCCGCAGGCCGTGCGACCAGTCCACAGTGGTCGTCACCCCGGCGTCGATCGCCTCGATCGCGGAGAGCAGGTTGCCGGCGTACACGTCCTCGGGGCGGAAGAGCTTCCCGGACTCCAGGTAGTACCAGACGAAGTACTGGGTGAGCGTCCAGTCGGCGCCGTAGCCGCGCATCGCGGTCTGCCACATGTGCCGGTGCGTGTCGATCATGCCCGGCATCAGGATGCCACCGGACGCGTCTATCTCGAGCGCACCCTCGGGGGCGGTCAGCCCGACGCCGATCTCGGCGATGTGCTCGCCCACCACGAGGACGTCCGTGCCGGGGAGCACCCGGTGGGCGTCGTCCATGGTCAGGACCAGTCCATTGCGGAACAGGACGGGACGGCCGGGCTCCGGGCTCGGGGTCGTCGAGCCCACGTCGCTCGCGCTCATCTGCATCAACTCCCACGCATCAATGTGGCCGGCACTGCGGACAACAGTCCGTATCGCGGACGACCCGTAGATTGGCGCAAGTTTGAGCGCGCATTCGGATGGGTGTCAAGGGTCTCGAACAACCGGTCTCAGTCCCCTTCTGGGTGACTGGTAGGGCAATCGACCCGTTGACAGTCGACGTGACGCACTTCGATACTCGAACCTCCGGACAGATGTCCGCATGACGGGCGGAGGAAACGAGTGGCAATGCCGGAGTACACAGACGGCAACGGCGTAAAACCGGCGAAGGGTCCGTTGGCCGGCCTACTGGTCGCCGACTTCTCGCGGATCCTGGCGGGGCCGTACGCCACGATGCTGCTCGCCGACCTGGGCGCCGAGGTCATCAAGGTGGAGAGCGCGGGCGGCGACGACACCCGTACCTGGATGCCACCGGTGCGCGACGGAGTCTCCACGTACTACCTGGGGATCAACCGCAACAAGCGCTCCATCGCGCTGGACCTGCGGGAACCCGAGGACCTGGCGGTGGCCCGCAAGCTCGCCGCGCGGGCCGACGTGCTCGTCGAGAACTTCAAGCCGGGGGGCTTGAGCCGGTTCGAGCTGGACTACGAGTCCGTGGCGGCCGGGAACCCAGGCGTCATCTACGCCTCGATCAGCGGCTTCGGCACCGGCGCGGGCGCCGCGCTGCCCGGGTACGACCTGATGGTGCAGGCGATCTCCGGGCTGATGAGCCTGACCGGCGACCCGGACGGTTCCCCGTACCGTGCCGGCATCGCCGTCTTCGACGTGATGACCGGCATGCACGCCGCCATCGGGATCCTCTCCGCGCTGCACCACCGGGGTACCTCCGGCCAGGGTCAGCACATCGACGTCAACCTGCTGTCCTCGGCGCTGTCCGGACTGGTCAACCACAGCAGCGCGTACGTCGCCGGGGGAGTGGTGCCGTACCGGATGGGCAACGCCCACCCCAGCCTGTTCCCGTACGAGCCGCTGCCCACCGCCGACGGCGAGCTGATCGTCATCGCCGGCAACGACGGGCAGTTCGCCAAGCTGTGCGACGTGCTCGGCGTGTCCGAGCTGGTGGGCGACGCCCGGTTCGCGCACAACTCCGACCGTACCGCCAACCGCGACCAGCTCCGGCCGTTGCTGGTCGACCGGTTGCGGACGAAGACCAAGGACGAGTGGTTCCGCGCCCTGATCGCCGTCGGGGTGCCGTGCGCCCCGATCAACACCATCAACGACGGGGTTGCCTTCGCCAAGGAGCTGGGCCTCGATCCGGTCGTCGAGGTCGGCGACGGGGACAGCGCCGTGCCCAGCGTGCGCAACCCGATCACCTTCTCGGCGACCCCGCCGCGCTACCAACTACCGCCGCCGGGCCTCGACGAGCACGGCGCCGAGATCCGCAGATGGCTGTCCGAGGGGCAGGAGAATCAGTGAGCACCTTCCCGACGTCGATCGGCACCTCCGACGCGGACTCCATCCGGCTGCTGGGTCAGGACCTCGCCGCCGACCTGATGGGCCGGGTCGGCTTCGGTGAGCTGGCGCTGTGGCTGGTCACGCAGCGGCGTCCGGCGCCGTCCGAGGTACGGGTCTTCGAGGCGGTCCTGGTCGCGCTGGCCGACCACGGCTTCACTCCGACCGCCATCGCCGCCCGGCTCACGTACCTCAGCGCCCCCGACTCGCTGCAGGGCGCGCTCGCCGCCGGCCTACTCGGCGGCGGCTCCCGCTTCCTGGGCGTCACCGAGGACTGCGGCCGGTTCCTGGCCGACACTCTGGCTACTGTGGACGGAGCGCTGCCGACCGACGACGCGGGCTTCGACGCCCTCGCGCTCGACGCCGTCACCCGGGCGCGCGCCGAGCGCCGGTTCGTACCGGGCCTCGGCCACCCGGTACACAAGGTCCAGGATCCGCGCACCCCGGTGCTCATCCGGATCGCCGAGGAGGAGAAGCTGCGGGGGCCGCATCTGCGGCTGTTCGAGGCGATCGGCCGGGTCCACCCGCAGGTGCTGGGCCGCACCCTCCCGCTCAACGGCGCCGGGGTCTGCGGCGCCGCGCTCGCCGACCTGGGGCTGCCGGTCGACCTGCTGCGCGGCTTCGCGCTGCTGGCCCGGGCCGCCGGACTGCTGGGACACCTGGCCGAGGAGCGCCGCAACCCGATCGGCATGGACGTCTACCTGACCGTCGACCGCAACGCCACCTACGTCACCCCCGATCCGTCCTGAGAGGAGCCGTCCATGGCTGAACTGGCCGCGGTCATCGCCTCGACCCACCACCCCTTCTACTACCGGGCCAGCACCGCCCGGGGCGAGGACCGGCCGCCCTTCGCCGACGAGTGGGTACGCAAGATCACCGCGTTCCGGGAGACGCTGACCCGCGCCAACCCGGACGTGCTCGTCATGGTCGGCTCCGACCACTTCCACCAGCTGTGGCTGGACAACATGCCGCAGTTCCTCATCGGCAAGGCCCCCGTCTACGACGCCAACTGGTACAACGAGGAGCGCGAGTTCGGGCTGCCCCGGATGGTGCTCAAGGGTCAGGAGGACCTGTCGGGGTACCTGCTGCGCGAGGGCCTCGACGCCGGCTTCGACCTCGCGTTCAGCAACGAGCTGCGGATCGACCACAGCATCACCTGCCCGATCATCACGCTGCGGCCGGAGGCCGACCTGCCGATCGTGCCGGTGTACACCAACATCTTCGCCCCGCCGCTGCCGCAGCCGAAGCGCTTCGTGCAGCTCGGCAGGACCATCCGTGAGCTGATCGAGTCCTGGCCCAGCGACCAGCGGGTGGCGGTCATCGGTACCGGGCACCTGTCGCTGGAACTGGGCGGGCCGCGCCAGTTCGGTCCGCACGGCCCCGACCCCGAGTTCGACCAGCGGGCCGTGGAGTGGATCGCGAACGGCGACCTGGAGGGCTGTCTGTCCGAGGTCACCCTCGACAGCCTGCACGCGCCGGGCAATGCCACCCACGGCTTCATGGACTTCATGCTGATGATGGGTGTCGCCGGCGAAGGCGCGAAGGCCGACTACGTCGACACGCTCGACCTGTTCCACACGATGGAGGCGTACTTCACCTGGTACCCGAGCGGAGGGCCGGGCCTGAGCGAGGAGCGAGCTTGCGAGCCCCGCAGCGAAGGCAAGGGAGAATCGGCATGAGCAAGTACCTGCTGAACAAGTTCCTGTACACCGTCGACCGTGACCCCGAACTGGTGGAGCGCTACCGCGAGGACCCGCGCGGCACGGTGGCGTGGTGGGAGGCGGAGCGGGCCAACCAGCTCCTCAACTGCCACACCGGCGAGGCCAGTACCTGGTTGGCGTTCGACGACCCCGAGCGGGAGGCGCTCGTCGCGCACGACTACGTGAAGCTGTTCGAACTCGGCGCGCACCCGTTCCTCACGCTGACCCTGTTCATCGCCGCGTTCGAGCGCGACCACGCCGAGCCGCTGGGCTTCCAGAAGGAGTACGCGCTGCGGCTGCAGCACTTCTCGCTGCCGTACCCGGACATCGCCACCTGATGCGCGCCGCCGTCATCCACCACTGTGGACAGCCGCCCGTCGTCGGGGACCGCGAGTCGCCCCGCCCCGGCGACGGGCAGGTACGGGTGGCCGTCGCCGCCGCGCCCATCACGCCGCTCGACGTGCTGTGCTGGACCGGTAGCTCGTACTTCGGCGCCCCCGCCGTGCCCTACGTCCCCGGCGTGCAGGGCGTCGGCCGCCTCGACGACGGCACCCCGGTCTGGTTCTCCACCGCCGCCGGGATGCGCCCCGGCGACGGCAGCATGGCCGAGTACTGCGTCGTCCCGGCTCCCGACGTCGTCGCGCTGCCCGCCGACGTGGACCACACCCTGGTCGCCGCCCTCGGGCTGTCGGCGGTCGCGGCCTGGCAGGCCCTGACCTGGCGCGGCGAACTGCGCTCCGGAGAGCAGGTCCTGGTCCTCGGCGCCGGCGGCGTCGTCGGTCAGGTCGCGCTCCAGGCGGCCCGGCTGCACGGCGCCCGGCGCGTCGTCGCAGCCTGCCGGTCGACCGCCGGGCAGGAGCGCGCCCGCCGGCTGGGTGCCGACGCGGTGGTCGCCCTGACCGACGCCGACGACGTGGACTCCCTCGCAGGACGGCTCCTCGACGCCTGCGACGGGCCGGTGGACGTCGTCCTCGACCCGCTGTTCGGCGTACCGGCCGCCGCGGCGCTGCGTACCCTCGGCCCGCACGGGCGACTGGTCAACCTCGGCAGCTCGGCCGGCGAGCACTCGCCTTTCGACTCGGCGACGCTGCGCAGCCGGTCGCTTCGCATACTCGGCTACACCAACAACGAGCTGAGCAGCGAGCAGCGGGAACACGCCCTGCGGGTCGTCGCCGACCACGCCGCCGCCGGGCGGCTGGTCGTCGAGTACGAGACCGTGCCGCTGGCCGAGGCCGATACGGCCTGGTCGCGGCAGGCCCAGGGGCGCGCCACGAGCCGGCTCGTCCTGAACCTGGATTAGCTACCCGGCCGTCGCCGACGCCATGACCCGCCGGAGCAGGTGGTCGAACTCCAGCGCCCGTACGCCCTCCTCGTGGAGGGCGGCCAGCACCGGGTCCGTACCCGGGTCGAGCGCGGCGGCCTCCTTCCACAGGGCGTGCTCCATCGCCTGCCAGTCCGGGCGCTCGTCGACCGTGATCTCGACGAAGCCGGCCGCGGCCAACCCCGCACGCAGGTCCACCGCCCGCAACCGCTCCGGCAACCGGCGGTTGCCCGGGTCGACCGGCTCCCAACAGGTCACCACGGCGCGCCCGCCCGGTACCACGATCCGGCGCAGCTCGCGATAGACGGCCCCCGGGTCGTCGGTGAACTGGACGGCGTCGACGCACATGACGGCGTCGATCGAGGCGGCGTCCAGCCCGGTGGCTGTCAGCTCCCCGACCTCGAAGCGGGCCGTATGGCCCATCCGTTGTGCGTGCTGCCTCGCCTGCCGGATCGCCTCACCCGAGAAGTCGATCCCCACCAGCCGCGCCCCGGTACGCCGGGCCACCTCCAGGCCGTAACCGCCGCGCCCGCAGGCGAGGTCCAGCAGCACCTGCCCCGGCGACAGCCGAAGGGCCGCGGTGACCTCTGCGATCCCGTCCCGGCCCAGCAGGCCCGTGGACAGGAGATGGACCGGCAGGCCGAGGTGGCGCTGCACGATCTGGTCCTTGGCCGGCGATTCGATCATGTTCGCGTACCACTGGTCGAAGTCCTCAGCGGACGGTGGGGGTTGCCTGGTCATGAGCGCCTTTCGGTCACAGCGACAGGACGATCTTTCCGCGCGTCCGGGTGGTGGCCAGCAGTTCGTGCGCCGTGGCCACCTCCGCCAGCGGCAGCACCCGGGCGATCTCAACCCGCAGCCGCCCGGCCTCGTACAGATCGAGCAGCCGGGCCAGCCCCGCGGCGTCCGGCCGTACCAGGTGGCCCAACGCCTGTACCCCGGCCGCGTCGGCGGCGGTCTTGAGCGTGTCCGGCAACCCGCTCGAGAACGTGACCATCGTCCCACCCGGCCGGACCGTCCTCAGTAGATCGTGGGCGCCGACCGAGTCGAGGACCACGTCGACGTCGGGTACGGCGCCGGCCACGTCCACCGCGGTGTAGTCGATCGGCTCGTCCACGCCGAGGCCGCGCAGGAAGTCGTGGTTCGCCGCCCGGGCGGTACCCAGTACGTGGGCGCCGCGCTCCTTGGCGAGCTGCACCGCGAGGTGGCCCACGCCGCCCGCGGCCGCGGTGACCAGCACCCGCTGCCCGGCGCGAACGCCGGCCAGATCGAGGATCTGAAGCGCGGTCAGGCCGGCCAGCGGCAGCGCGGCCGCCCGTACGTGGTCGAGGTGGTCTGGCTTCTGGATCAGATGCGCGGCCGGCGCCGCCACGTACTCGGCGTAGCCACCGGCCAGGGCGGGGAAGCGGGGCATGCCGAAGACCGCGTCACCGGGCTGGAATCCGGTGACTCCCGCGCCCACGGACTCGACCACGCCGGAGACGTCCCAGCCCCAGATGTAGGGGCCACCGCCGAACCAGTCGCTCACGTACCCGGCGCGGGCCTTCCAGTCGACCGGGTTGGTACCGGCCGCCACCACCCGTACCAACACCTCGTCGGGACCGGGTACCGGCACCGGAAGGTCGACCAGCTCCAGCACCTCCGGGCCGCCGTAGGACTTCGCCTGGATCGCGCGCATCAGTGCTCCCCTCGATGACTGCGACCCATAGTGGAGGGATCGATCTCCGTGAGCAAGCACCAGCATCGGCCGCCGGTCGTCGTCGTCGGGGGTTCAACCGGCCGGTACGAGCAGCGCAGGAGGCGATGACCGCCAGCGAGACCACGGGCAAAGTCGCAGGTCGGCCCGGTCGGTGGCAACTCCCCGCGTCGGCTTACGATCTCCCGGTGAGACCCTTCCTGCTGCTGTCCTCGCGCGCCGAGGACGCGGCGGCGGACGACGAGTACGCCGCGTTCCTGAGGGTGACAGGCCTATCCGCCGAGCAGCTCCGCCGGATCCGGATGGAGGCCGCGCCGCTGCCGAGGCTGAACCTCGACGACTACTCGGGCGTCCTCGTCGGGGGAGGGCCGTTCAACTCCAGCGACCCGGAGGCGGCCAAGTCGGCGGTCCAGCGCCGGGTCGAGTGCGAGCTGGGCTCGCTCCTGGACGAGATCGTCGCCCGCGACTTCCCCTTCTTCGGCGCCTGCTACGGCGTCGGAACGCTCGGCGTACACCAGGGCGGGATCATCGACCGGACCTACGCGGAGCCGGTCTCCTCGGTACGCGTCACGCTCACCGCCGCCGGGCTGGTCGACCCGGTCCTGGCCGGCATGCCCGAGGAGTTCGACGCGTTCGTCGGACACAAGGAGGCGTGTCGGTTGCTTCCGCCGGGTGCCGTGCTGCTGGCCAGCTCGCCCCGGTGCCCGGTACAGATGTTCCGGGTCAAGCAGAACCTGTACGCGACGCAGTTCCACCCCGAGCTGGACGTGTCCGGCATCGTCACGCGGATCCAGGTGTACCAGCACGCCGGCTACTTCCCGCCGGCGGAGATCGAGGAGCTCATCGGCCGGGTGAGCGTGGCGGTGGTGACCGAGCCGGCGAGGATGCTCGCGAACTTCGTCG
>NZ_BOON01000032.1 GCF_016863255.1 Planosporangium mesophilum | reverse complement strand
GGGATACCCGACGCGTCGACGCCGCGGATCAACTCAAACCGCATCGCCCCCACCCAGCCGGCGTGCGCCTCGAGCAGATCCAGGGCGTCGACGGCGGCCTGGCCGCACAGGGCCCACACCGACACCGCCCGGCACTCCTCCAGTGCCCGGGCCAGCACCGCCACCCGATCGTCCACGCGTCCAAAGTAGAGGCAAGGTACGACAGTTTTCGAACACCAGTACTATCAGATTGCAGATGCTGAGCAGGTTTCCCTATCGACCGGCGCCCTCGTCTGGGCCGCCCGCTACCGGGGTTCGCGCGGTGGTGGGTCGGTCGCGGTGCGGCCGGTCGCTGAGTTCGACGTCTGACGGCGGAGGTCCACAGGCGATGGACGAGCGGGCAGCAGTGGAGGCGATTTTCCGCGAGGAACACGGCCGGCAGTTGGCCTCCCTCGCCCGCCCTTCCGTAACCTCGACCTGGCCAGCGACGCGCAGCTCAGCGCGGCGGGTGCGAGCATCCCGAGGGTGCCGGAGGTGGGCACGACGAGGCCGATCCGGGTGGCCCGGTGCGGCTCCGGTGCCAGCAGCCGGGCCTCCAGCAGGTCGGTGATGAGCGTGACGTCGTCGGCCACGGCGCCGAGTATCTTCGCTACCAGGTTCGAAGCGAAAGTGCCCGGAGGAGAGTGAAGGGGGCGCAGCGTTGGCCGACACAAAACTCCGCGCTCACCTCGCATACCTGCTCAGTGAGGCCGAGCGCGTGGTCAACCGGGGTCTGGCCGAGAGCCTTGCCGCCGAGAGGGTGACCGTGGAACAGGCGCGGATCCTGCGGGCGCTCACCGACGGGCACGGGCACTCGATGAGCGACCTGGCCGAGGCGGTACTGATGCCGCACCCCACCGTGACCAAGGCGGTCGACCGGCTGGTCGACAGCGCGCTGGTCTACCGGCGCCAGGACGTCACCGACCGGCGGCGGGTCGCGGTGTACCTGTCCGACCTCGGCCGCGACCTGGTTGCCCGGCTGGACCGTCGGGCGACCGAGCATCAGGCCGCGATCGAGGCCGCCTACGGCGCCGAACGCACCGAGCACCTCATGCGCGAGCTCGAAGACCTGGGGCGCAGCTTGGAAGGCTAAGTACGCGCCTCCGGGAAGGCCAAATGTGCGCAGCCTGGAAGGCTAAGTGCGCGCCTCCTGGAAGCCTGAGCCCGGCGTGATCAGTGCCCGCGCGCGATCCACTCGTCGAGGTGCGGGGCCTCCTCGCCGATGGTCGTGCTGTCGCCGTGGCCGGGGTGCACCACCGTCTCGGGCGGCAGCGTCAGCAGTTTGGTACGGATCGACTCGATGATGGTGCCGAAGTCGCTGTAGGACCGGCCGGTCGCGCCGGGGCCGCCCTTGAAGAGGGTGTCCCCGCTGAAGAGCGCGCCCAGCTCCGGCGCGTGGAAACAGCAGGCGCCGGGGCTGTGTCCGGGGGTGTGCAGGACGTGCAGCGCCGCTCCGGCCACCGCGATGGTCTGCCCGTCGTCCAGGTCGCCGTCGGGGCGGACGTGGGGGTGGACCATGTTCCACAGCACCCGGTCCGCCGGGTGCAGCAGCACCGGCGCGTCGGTCTCCGCCGCCAGCTCCGGCGCCACCCGTACGTGGTCGTCGTGCGCGTGGGTGGCCAGGATGGCCAGCACCCGCCGTCCGCCGACGGTACGCAGGATCGCCTCGACGTCGTGCGGGGCGTCGATGACGACACACTCGGCGTCGTCGCCGACCACCCACACGTTGTTGTCGACGTCGAACGTCTGCCCGTCGAGCGAGAAGGTGCCCGAGGTGACGGTGTGGTCGATGCGAGCCGCCATCAGAAAAACACCGCCATCAGAAGACCACGACCGAACGCAGCACGTCACCGTGGTGCATCTTGGCGAACGCCTCCTCGACCTGGTCGAGTGAGATCTCCTCGGTGACGAAGGAGTCCAGGTCGAGCCGGCCCTGCAGGTACAGGTCGGTCAGCGCAGGGAAGTCGCGGCTGGGCAGGCAGTCGCCGTACCAGCTGGACTTGAGTGCGCCACCGCGACCGAAGACGTCCAGCAGCGGCAGCTCGATCGTCATGTCGGGGGTCGGCACACCGACCAGGACGACCCGGCCGGCCAGGTCGCGGGCGTAGAACGCCTGTTTGTACGTGTCCGGGCGCCCCACCGCCTCGATCACCACGTCGGCGCCGTGGCCGTCGGTGATCTCCCGGATCGCCTCGACCGGATCGGTCTCGCGGGAGTTGACGGTATGGGTGGCGCCGAAGCCCCTGGCCCACTCGAGCTTGCGCGGGTCCACGTCCACCGCGATGATCGTCGTCGCGCCGGCGAGGGCCGCACCGGCGATCGCGGCGTCGCCGACCCCGCCGCAGCCGATGACCGCGACCGACTCGCCGCGTTCCACCTGGCCGGTGTTGACCGCTGCCCCGAGCCCGGCCATCACACCGCAGCCCAGCAGGCCGACGGCGGCCGGCCGCGCGGCTGGGTTGACCTTGGTGCACTGGCCGGCGTGGACCAGCGTCTTCTCGGCGAACGCGCCGATGCCCAGGGCCGGCGTCAACGGCGTACCGTCGGGCAGCGTCATCTTCTGCTTCGCGTTGTGCGTGTTGAAGCAGTACCAGGGCTTACCACGGCGGCAGGCGCGGCACTGCCCGCAGACGGCACGCCAGTTCAGCACGACGAAGTCGCCGGGCGCGACCTCGGTGACGCCCTCACCGACCTGCTCGACGATGCCGGCGGCCTCGTGGCCGAGCAGGAACGGGTACTCGTCGGTGATGCCACCCTCGCGGTAGTGCAGGTCGGTGTGGCACACCCCGCACGCCTGGACCCGGACCACCGCCTCACCCGGCCCCGGGTCGGGTACGACGATCGTGGTGACCTCGACCGGCGCGCCCTTCGCTTTCGAGACGACTCCCCGTACCTGCTGACTCACGCTGTCTCCTATTCCCCGTCTCAGCGAAATCAGGCCGTCCCGCACTCAGCCCCAGAGGCCGTCTTCACCGCATTAGACCACCTTCGGCCGCACACCACAGGCGTACCCGACCGGCCCGCCGGGGCCCCGGACGGCGCGCCGCTGGAGACGTGCCGCCAAGCCGCGGCGCTAGAGCCGTTCCGTCGGACCCTTGCTGGTCGGGGGCTCCTCCGCCCGGGCCATCCGCAGCACGAAGAAGGTGACGCCCAGGACCAGGACCGTCCCGCTCAGGACACCGATCTCAAGCATCACGTCCTTGAAGCGCGCGGTGCCGATGGCGTTCTCGGCCTCGGCGCCGACCACGATCACGCGCCGGATCGAGGCCACGATCCCGACGACGAGGAACGGCTCGGCCTTGACCTCCCGGGTGGCGATGACGACCCGGAGGGTACCGATGAGCTCGGTGAAGATGAACACCAGCAGCAGCCCGCTGAGCAGCTGGAGCACCTGGCGGACGAACGGTCCGTGACCGAGCCCCTGCACGAAGTCGTACGCGACAACGCCGAGCAGGATGAACCCGCCGACGCCGAGCGCCACCGCCACCGCCGCGTTGAGGAAGAACTCGCTGTAGTTGAGTACGACGGCTACCCCGGAACGGCGGCCCTTCTCCTCACCCACGCCTCGAGTGTTCACCACCGGTACGTTCCCATAGGGCGCAACCCTTACCGGTTCAATGCTCGGCCCCGGAGTGCTCGGCCCCCCGGAGTGCTCGGCCCCCCGGAGTGCTTGACCCCGCCGTGGTGGGGTAGCTCGACAGCGAGCAGCAGACGGGGACGCCTCATGGACCTCACCACCGGGTCCACCACCCGGCAGGTGCGCCGGCCGTCCGCCCGCGGTCCGGCGCGGGCTGTCGGGTACGCGGTGGCCGGGTTGTTGGCGGGCGTCTGTTACAGCTCGTTCGTGCTGGCGCGGCCGCTGGGTTCGCGGCTGAGCCTGACCGAGTCGTACGTCAGCGAGCTGGAGGTCGCGGGGCAGCCGGCCAGCACCTTCTTCCGGTTGACCGACCTGGTCGCGGCGCTGCTCGTCGTCGTGCTGGCGATGGCACTGATGGGGCGACTGGCTCGGGAACGCCCAGCGGAGATGCGGGCTACGGTCGGCTGCCTGTGCCTGGCCGGCCTGGGACTGGCTGCCGCGGCCGACGCGCTCGTTCCGATGTCGTGTACGCCCTCGACCAGCGAAGCGTGCCGCCGCGAGGTCGACGACGTCGCGATCATCGCCCAGCTCCACCAGGGGCACACGTTGTCGAGCGTCCTCGGGGTCTTCGCCGCACAGGTGGCCATGCTGCTGCTCAGCGTCTCCCCGCGGGTACGACGCCGGTGGCCGGCACTGGCCAGAGCCAGCCTGGCCTGCGGGCTGGCCGTGGTCGTCCTCGGCCTGGCCGAGGTGTCGCTGATGAGCAGCCAGCACCGGCTCGGGGCCATCGAGCGGCTCCACGTACTGCTGATCTCCGCGTGGCTGGCCACCCTCGGCTGGTGGTTGTCCCGGCCACCGCGAGGCGGACCGGACTGATCGCGCCGGCAGCCTCACCGTGCCGGCAGCCTCACCGTGCCGGCAGCTGATCTTCAAGGCGTCGCTGCTCCGGCCGGACGCACCGCTACTCTGTCCGGCATGGCAGTGGATCTCAGAGCAGCGGATCTCAGAGCAGCGGGGCTCCTCCCCCGTACCGTCTCGGTTCTCGCGATCGCCGCGCTCGTCACCTCGCTGGCCGCCTGCGCCCCCCGGCCGAACAACGGCGCGTCGCCCTCGCCCAGCGCCCGGGGCTGCGACAAGGACCAGCTCAAGACCCTGCGCCCGGGCAAGCTGACGGTCGGCACCGACAATCCGGCGTACCCGCCGTGGTTCGTCGACAGCAAGCCGGACAACGGCAAGGGGTACGAGTCGGCGGTCGCCTACGCCGTGGCCGGAAAGCTCGACTTCCGCCCCACCGACGTGGTGTGGGCCCAGGTGACGTTCAACAACGCCATCCAGCCGGGCCCCAAGAGCTACGACATCGACATCAACCAGTTCTCGATCACCGACGAGCGCCGGAAGGCCGTCGACTTCTCCAGCCCGTACTACGACGTGCGCCAGACGGTCGTCGCGCTGAAGTCGTCCAAGATCGCCGGCGCCAAGTCGCTGGCGGACCTGAAGGGCGCGAAGCTCGGGGCCCAGGTCGGTACCACCAGCTACAAGGCGATCACCGAGGTGGTCAAGCCGACCACCCAGCCGCAGGTGTTCAACTCCAACGACGACGCCAAGCAGGCGCTGCGCAACGGACAGATCGACGGCCTGGTCGTCGACCTGCCGACCGGGTTCTACATCACCGGCGCCGAGGTCACCGACGCGGCGATCATAGGGCAACTGCCCCAGCCGCCCGGCCAGTCGGAGCAGTTCGGCCTGGTCCTGGACAAGGGCTCGCCGCTGACCGCCTGCGTGAGCGGCGCGGTCGACGCGCTGCGCGCCAACGGCACCCTGGCCAGCCTCCAGCGCCACTGGCTGTCCCAGGAGGGCGGGGCTCCGGAACTGCAATGAGCCCCCGAACCGCAGTGAGCCCCGAGCTCCGGTGAGTACCACCGAAACACCGGCTCACGAGGACGAGTACCGTCCCAGCGCTCTCGCCGTCGCCCGGCGCGGCTACCGGCGCCGCCAGACCGTACGGTCGGTGCTGCTCGCGGCGCTGTCCACCGCGGTGCTCGGCACCGTCCTGGCCGTCGCGGTCACCGGCTCGCCGGGCTGGGAGACGGTACGCGGGTCGTTCCTGTCCCTGTCGGTCGCCCGGAGCTCGCTGCCGGCCATCCTCGAAGGACTCTGGCTCAACGCCCGGCTGCTCGGCGCCTGCGCGGCCGGGGCGCTGCTACTCGGCCTGGCGACCGCCGTGCTGCGCTCGCTGCGCGGGCCGGTCGCGTTCCCGCTGCGGGCCCTCGCCGCGTCGTACACGTACGCGTTCCGGGGCGCGCCGCTGATCATCGTGCTCTACGTACTGGTCTTCGGCGTGCCCGGACTGCGCCTGACGGGTACCCCGTCGGTCCTGGTGCTGGGCGGCATCGCCCTGGTGATCACGTACGGCGCCTACCTCGCCGAGGTGTTCCGCGCCGGGATCGAGTCGGTCCACCCGAGCCAGCGCGCGGCGGCGCGGTCGCTGGGGCTGACCCACCGTCAGACGATGCGGCACGTGGTACTCCCCCAGGCTGTACGGCGGGTGGCTCCGGCCCTGCTCAACGACCTCGTCGCGCTGCAGAAGGACGTCGGCCTGATCTCGCTCGCCGGTCCGATCGACGCGATCAGGGCCGCCCAGATATCGAGCATCGACAGCTTCAACTACACCCCGTACCTCGTGGCCGGGGTGCTGTTCATCCTGATGGCCGCGCCGCTGATCGCCGTGACCGACTGGGTCACCCTGCGAGCCGCCCGCCGGCAGAACGCCGAGGGGACCACATGACGGCCGATCCGGTACTGAGCTGTCAGGCGGTACGGAAGACGTTCCACGGCCGGCCGGTGCTGCACGGGCTCGACCTCGACGTCGCCGAGCACGAGGTGGTGGTGCTGATCGGCGCCTCGGGCTCGGGCAAGTCGACCCTGCTGCGCTGCGTGAACCTGCTCGAAACCGTGGACGACGGCGCGATCCTGCTCGACGGCGAGGAGATCACCGACCCGCGCCACGACGCGGACCGGGTACGGGCGCGCATCGGCATGGTCTTCCAGTCGTACAACCTGTTCCCGCACCTGACCGTGCTCGACAACGTGACGCTCGCGCCGGTACGGGTCCACCGGGTCCACAAGGCGGAGGCCCGGCGCCGGGCCCTGGAGCTGCTGGACCGGGTGGGGCTGGCAGACCGGGCCGGCGAGTACCCCGACCGGCTCTCCGGCGGCCAGCAGCAGCGGGTGGCGATCGTACGGGCGCTCGCGTCCTCGCCGCGGCTGATCCTGCTCGACGAGGTCACGTCCGCGCTCGACCCGGAGCTGGTCGGTGAGGTGCTGGCCCTGATCGCCGAGCTCAAGCGCGAGGGTACGACCATGCTCATCGCCACCCACGAGATGGGCTTCGCCCGGCAGGTGGCCGACCGGGTCTGCTTCCTCGACGGCGGCCGCATCGTCGAGCAGGGCCCGCCGTCGCGGGTACTGAGTGAGCCGAGCCAGCCGCGTACGCGTCAGTTCCTGCAACGCATCGTGGAGGCCGGCCGCCTCTGAGGACACGACGCCCTGAGGACACGACGCCCTGAGACCGTGATCACAAACCCTCCGGACTCCAGGTACTCCGCCGAAAGAGGCGGCAAACGGCTACGGGGAGAGTCACATGGGCGGCTTCTGGAGATCAGGTCGGCGCACATCGGCCCAGCGACACTCCCTGGTGGACTCCGCCGGCTCACTCCTGGCGGTGCTGACCGTCGCACCTTCGGTGATATTGGTGACCGACCGTAGCGGCGAGATCGTGTACCGCAATGACGCCGCCAACGTCATGGCGCGCGAGGTCGGCCAGTCACAGGGGCTGGAAGCGCTGCAACTTCTGCGGGACACCCTCAAGAAGATCATCCGGAAGGCGACCTCGTTCCCGGTGTCCGGGCTGTTCGAGACCGGCACCGGCCCGGGGCGGGTCACGGCGGAGCTGACCGTCAGTGCCATACCCGACGGGTACGTGGTGACCTGGCGGGACATCCTCCAGGAGCGCACCAGGGCCGACGTGACCCGGCAGTTGGCCGGGGAGGTGGCGGCCGAGGCCGCCACGCTTGCCGCCCTCGGTGACCAGCTCATGAAGACCTCGACCGGGGCATCCGACCAGGCCGACATGGTGGCGCAGGGGTCCGCGGAGATGACCGCGAGCATCCACGAGATCTCCAGCCGGGTGAGCGACGCGTCGGCGGGCACCACGAGCGCGGTCAGCTCGGCCGAGGCGACGACGCGGAGCATGAACAGGCTGCGGGAGTCCGGCGAGAACATCGGCGCGATCACCAAACTGATCACCGGTATCGCCGAGCAGACCAAGCTGCTCGCCCTCAACGCCACCATCGAGGCGGCCCGGGCCGGCGAGGCCGGCAAGGGCTTCGCCGTCGTGGCCGGCGAGGTCAAGGACCTCGCGGCGCGTACGTCGGAGGCGACCGACCAGATCACCTCCATGATCGAGGCTATCCAGATCGAGAGCGCACAGGCCGCGACAGCGATCGTGGGCATCGTCGAACTGATCGATTCGATCGCCGAGCAGCAGACGCTCATCGCCAGCGCGGTGGAGGAACAGACCGCGACGACGGCGGAGATGTCGAACGGTATCCGGTCGGTGGCCGCGTCCGTGCAGTCGTCCACAGAGGCGGCGGGCAGCCTCCAGCGGACGGCCGCGGAGATCAGCGCCCGCGCCGACCGTCTGAACTCCCTGGTCGCCGAGGACAGGGTGAACAACGTCGGCCAGGTCCGCTAGGCGGCCACCCGAAGCCTCAAGTCGCCGCCGAGATCAGCACCGCGCCCGCTCCTCGTGGTTCATGACTCACGGCGTCGACCCACGGCGACGGTGACCGGCGGGGGGCGACCGACCGCGCGGGGGCTAGAGTGCCCTGCGAGTCGCTCTGACCCCCTGGAGAACCACCGTGACCGATGACGCTCACGCCCCCGACTTCGATGTACTCGACGAGATTCAGCGCCGCGTACTGTGGCTTTCGACCCGGATCGTGGACGCCGCGAACCGCGAACGGGACACCGGCGACGGGGTGAAGGTCGGCGGCCACCAGGCCTCCAGCGCCTCGCTGGTCACGGCCATGACCGCGCTGTGGTTCGAGCACCTCAACGCCGACGACCGGGTGGCCGTGAAGCCTCATGCGTCGCCGGTGTTCCACGCGGTCCAGTACCTGCTGGGCAACCTGGACCGCTCCTACCTGCCGCGGTTGCGGGCCCGGGGCGGCCTGCAGTCGTACCCGTCGCGTACCAAGGACCCCGACGAGGTGGACTTCTCGACCGGGTCCGTCGGGCTGGGCGCGGCGGCGCCGCTGTTCGCAGCGGTGACCCGCCGCTACGTCGACGCGCACTTCGGTGAGCGGCCGGCGTCGCGGTTCATCGCGATCCTCGGCGACGCCGAACTCGACGAGGGCAACATCTGGGAGGCGGTGGCCGACCCGGCGACGACCGGGCTGGGTAACGTCATGTGGCTGGTGGACTTCAACCGCCAGTCTCTGGACCGGGTCGTTCCCGGCGTGCGCATCGCCCAGTGGCGCGGGCAGTTCGAGGCGGCCGGTTGGCACGTCGTCGAGGTCAAGTACGGCCGGCGCCTGCAGGCCGCGTACGGCCAGCCGGGCGGTACGCGGCTGCGCGACTGGATCGACGCGATGCCCAACGAGCAGTACCAGTCGCTGTTCGGCCTGGCCGGGGCGGCGCTGCGCAAGCAGTTCCTGGACGGCGCGCCGGCCGAGGTGGAGGCGTTCGTCTCCGACATCTCCGACGATGAGCTGGGGCCGCTCGTGACCGACCTCGGCGGCCACGACCTGGCCGCGATGCTCGACGCGTACGCGCAGTGCGACGCGGTGACCGACCGGCCCAGCGTGGTGTTCGCGTACACGGTCAAGGGGTGGGGTCTGCCGATCGCCGGCAACCCGCGCAACCACTCCGCGCTGCTGGCCGGCGACCAGATCGACGCGCTGCGCGCGGAGGTGGGCCTGGACGCCGACACCGAGTGGGACCGGTTCGACCCGGCGTCGCCGGCCGGCATCCGGACCAACTCGCGCCGGGAGGCGCTCGCCCGGCCGCCGCGGGAGAAGTCGCTGCCGATCGCGGTACCCGAGACCACGAACGTCCGCGTCGGCAAGCCGATCTCCACCCAGGAGGCCTTCGGCCGCGTCCTGGTCGACCTGGCCCGCGACGCGCAGGTCGCGCCGTACCTGGTGACCACCGCCCCCGACGTCGCGACCTCGACCAATCTCGCCGGATTCATCAACAAGACCGGGGTGTTCGCACCGGCACAGCGCCGGTCCTGGCACGAGGACCGGATGCTGCGCTGGGCCGAGGGTCCGGCCGGCCAGCACATCGAGCTGGGCATCTCCGAGATGAACCTGTTCCTGCTGCTGGGCCAGCTCGGCCTGTCCTGGGACCTGTCGGGGCAGCCGCTGCTGCCGGTCGGCACCGTGTACGACCCGTTCGTGCTGCGCGGCCTCGACGCGTTCCTCTACGGCACCTACTCCGGGTCACGGTTCGTCGTCGCCGGCACCCCGTCCGGTATCACCCTCGCGCCCGAGGGCGGCGCGCACCAGTCGACCATCACCGCCTCGGTCGGCCTGGAACTGCCCGGCGTCACGTTCGTCGAGCCGGCGTACGCCGTCGCGCTGGACTGGCTGCTCTGCGACGCGCTGTCGCGGATCGCGGCCGGCCCGAGCGCCACCACGACCGCGGTACCGGCCGAGGACGGCGCGTACTACTTCCGGCTGACCACCCGCCCCCTCGACCAGGCCCCGTTCGAGGCGGCCCGGGCCCGCATCGGCGACGCGGTCCTGCGCCGGCAGGTGCTGGCCGGCGCGTACCGCCTGGTCGACGCCCAGGACCTGCGGGCTGCCGGTGCGCCGCTGGTCCACCTCGCCGCGTCCGGCGCGGTACTGCCCGAGGCGATCCAGGCCGCCGCCGAGCTCGCCGAGGAGGGCATCGCCGCCCACGTCGTCGACATCACCTCGCTCGACCGGCTCTACAGTGCCTGGCAGCGCACGCTCCGCCAGGGCATCCGTACCGCCACCGCGCCGAGCGTTCCCGGCGCGCTGCGTACCGCGTTCGCCGACCGGGCGCCGATCGTCACCGTGCACGACGCCGCGTCGCACGCGATGGCGTGGCTCGGCTCCGCGCTCGGGGTGCCGTGCGTACCGCTCGGCGTCGACCAGTTCGGTCAGTCGGGCAGTGTGCAGGATCTGTACGACCTGCACGACCTGCTGCCCGGCAGCATCGTGAACGCGGCCCTCGCCGCGCTGTCCCTGTCGTAGGCGGTGCGGCCGGGGTCAGGACGGCGCGGGTCGGGATGCTTACCGGCACCCTGGCCCGCGCCGGCGACCACTCCTGATGCATTGCCCTGATGTGCAGCCCGCAGGCCCGACCTGACGGTTCATGTCGGACGAATTCACCCCGCTGGCCGGCCGATTTCCCGGTTCCCGGTCGGGAGGGGGTCCCGTGAGGCATCGATGGGCGGCTACGGTGCGACCCGGGGGGCGACGCGTATGCGCCGGTAGCAGGCCTCCCGTACACGCTCCGCCTGGCCCGACGGGGTGCCACGGCAACTGATCACGGCCGTCGACTGATCGCAGCCGTCGACGGCTGGCCTTTCCGACCGGGGGGACTCCGAACGCCCGCCCGGTGCCGCGCAGGACCGGATCGGAGGAACGGGAGAGACATGAACGCGGGTGAGCTGACCGCCCGGGCGGGGTAATGGACCCGGCCGCATTGAAAGGCAGTTGGGAGCGGGTCGCGGCGCATGGTGACGCGGTGCCGAGCTTCTTCTACGCGACGCTGTTCATCACGAATCCGGAACTCAGAGCGATGTTCCCGATGTCGATGGCGGGACAGCGGGACCGCCTGGTGTCGGCGCTGGGCACGATCGTGTCCAACGTGGACAACATCGAGGTCGTGGTGCCGTACGTGGAAGCGCTGGGGCGCGACCACCGGCGGTTCGACGCACGGCCCGAGCACTACCCGCCGGTCGGGGAGGCGCTGCTGGCGACCCTCGCGCACTTCCTC
Source organism: Planosporangium mesophilum (assembly GCF_016863255.1). GTDB lineage: Bacteria > Actinomycetota > Actinomycetes > Mycobacteriales > Micromonosporaceae > Planosporangium > Planosporangium mesophilum. The sequence goes on along the minus strand of NZ_BOON01000032.1, from coordinate 158,597 downwards.
GGCGAGGCGTGGACACCCGAGCTGGCGGCGGAGTGGACCGCCGCGTTCGGGCTCGTCGCCCGGGCGATGGTGGACGCGGCCGAGCAGGCGGCGGAGTCGGGTCCGGCGTACTGGGCCGCGACCGTGGTCGAGCACGAGCGGCGGGGGCTGGACGTCGCAGTCCTGCACCTGCGCACCGACCTGCCGTACCCGTACCTGGCCGGACAGTCGTGCCCGGTCGAGATCCCGGACCGGCCGCGGTTGTGGCGCTACTACTCCCCCGCCAACCTTGCCCGCCCGGACCGTCTGATCGAACTGCACGTCAAGGCCGTACCAGGTGGGCAGGTCTCCACCGCGATCGTGCACGGGCTCCAGACCGGCGACAAGGTGAAGCTGGCGACCCCGGTGGGTCAGCGGCTCACCCTCCAGCCCGGTTCGACCCGTGACCTGTTGCTCATCGCCGGCGGCACCGGGCTGGCGCCGCTGAAGGCGCTCGTCGAACAGGTCGCCGCCGGGGGCGGCCGGCGGCGGGTGGCGCTGTTCGTCGGCGCCCGTACCCTGCTCGACCTCTACGACCTTCCCGCGCTGGAGGCCATGGCGGCCAACTCGCCGTGGCTGACCATCGTGCCGACGCTGTCGCACGAGCCCTGGTACGCCGGCGAGCGGGGGCTGGCCGTGGACGTCGCGCTGCGGCTGGGCCGGTGGGACGACTGCGACGTGTACGTGTGCGGCTCCGCGGACATGACCGCGGCGACCCGCGACCGACTGCTGGGCGCCGGACTGGCGGCCGAGCTGATCCGGTGCGAGGACTACAACGACGAACCGTACCGCCCCGGGTTTGCCACCGGGGTCAGCGAGCGTGAGGAGGTGCCGACCCGATGACCGCGAACACCGACGACTACGGCGACAGCGCGCACAGCGGGGCACGCTCCTGGGTACCGCTGTCCGCGGAGCAGATCCGTCGGCGCTCGTTCCGGGAGACGCCGCTGGGCCGGCGGGGCTACCGGCCCGACGAGGTCGAACTGTTCATGGGCCGCGTCGCCGGCGAGGTGGAGCGGTGGACCGCCGCGTACGCCGACGCCCAGAACGAGGTCCAGCGGTTGAAGTACTACTTCCGTAACGAGGGCGTGGATCCGGACGCACCGCGGGCCTGGGACGTGACGGCGGACGCGGTGGCCCTGATGAGCCGCGCCCAGGCCCAGGCCGACCGGCTCATCGCCGACGCCCAGGCGCACGCCCGTGCCATGCAGTACGACGCCCGCGCCCAGGCCGAGGCGATCGTCGGCCGGGCCCGGCAGGAGGCCGACCGGGCCGCCCACGCCTACCGGGTGCGAGCCGGCGCCGACTACAACGCCGACCGCGAGCAGGCGGAGCGGATGGCCACGCTGGGCCGCAGCATCCTCGCCGCCCTGTCCGGCGCGACCACCCAGATGGACGGCGCCAGCGCACAGATGCGGGCGATCGCCGACGCCTTCGCCATCGAGCTCGGGAAGATCATCACGGAACCGGAGGAGGCCAACGCCGGGCGCACCGCGCCACCTACGTCACCCGCACGGCCCGCGTCGCCCGCACGACCCGCGTCACCCACAGGGCCCGCGTCACCCACAGGGCCCGCGTCACCCGCACGGCCCGCGTCACCCGCACGGCCCGCGTCACCCGCACGGCCCGCGTCACCCGCACGGCCCGCGTCGCCGGCACCCTAGCGTCGTGCCCCCGCGGAGCACTCCACGCTCGCCAAGATCGCGCACCGCCACATCCCCTTCATCACCGATCTCCACGGGCCGGAGGCGGCGGTCTTGGACCCCTGGCGAGGCTATGGCACCGCCGCCAGGGGTCCACCCGAGCGGCGCGCAGGGCTCCTCCGAAACGGCGCGGGTACGCTCGTCGGGCCACCCATCGCCTCGGAGGAGCCCATGTTCCGTGACCCCGCCCGCGCCTTCCGCCTGATCGCCGCCGCGGAAGCGTGCTCCTGGCTGGGGCTGTTGATCGGCATGCTCTTCAAGTACTCGCTGACCCACAACCCGGTCGGCGTGAAGGTGTTCGGCCCGATCCACGGCATGTTGTTCCTCGCCTACCTCGCCACCCTGCTGGTGGTGGCGCAGCGGGAGCGGTGGAGCCGGGCCAGGCTCGTCGTCGGCGCCGGCGCGGCCGTGCCGCCCTTCGCCAGCCTGATCTTCGAGCGCTGGGTGGCCCGGCGGCGCGCGGCGGCCCGGGCAGGCGCCCCGGCCCTGGAGCCGGTGGGCACCGGCACCGGCTCCGGCGCCTGACGGCACCAGCCGCCGACCGGTGAGCCGCCGGCGTTAGCCGCGCTCGGCGAACACGCCCTCCTGGCGTCCGGTGTCGTACCGGTAGATCTCGGCTCCGGCGATGTACGCCCGCTCCACCCGGCTCATCACGTCCAGTGGATCGCCCGACCAGATACACAGGTCGGCGTCCTTGCCGGGCTCGATCGAGCCGAGCCGGTCCGCGACGCCGGCGATCCGGGCCGGATTGATGGTCACGGTCCGCAGCGCGGTCGCGGGGTCCAGACCCTCCTTGACGGCCAGGGTCACCTGGTGGATCAGGAAATTGATCGGCACGACCGGATGGTCGGTCGTGATCGCGATGGTCACGCCCGCGGCGGCGAGCCGGCCGGGCGCGGCGATCGTACGGTTGCGCAGCTCGACCTTGACCCGGGCGGTGAACAGCGGGCCGATGACCACCGGGATGCCCTTGGCGGCGATGATGTCGGCGATCAGGTGGGCCTCGGTACCGTGGTCGATCACCAGTTCGTAGTCGAACTCCGCGGCCAGCCGCATGGCGGTGGCGATGTCGTCGGCCCGGTGGCAGTGCTGCCGCCACGGGATCTCCCGGCGCAGTACCCGGGCCAGCGCCTCCAGCTTGAGGTCGCGGTCGGGCTCCTTGCCCGGCTCCGCGTTGGACCAGCGGGTCCGGTAGTTGCGTGTCTGGGTGAACGCGTCCCGGATCACCGCCGCGGTACCGAGCCGCGTCGACGGGGTCTTCTTGCGTTCGCCGTACACCCGCTTGGGGTTCTCCCCGAGCGCGGACTTCAGCCCGCTGGGCTGGCGCAGCACCATCTCGTCGACGGTGCGCCCCCAGCACTTCACCGCAACGGTCTGGCCGCCGATCGGGTTGCCCGAGCCCGGGTTGACGTTGACCGCCAGGACACCGCCGCTGATCGCGTCGCGGAATCCCTGGTCGGCCGGGTTGATGGCGTCCAAAGCGCGTACGTGGGCCGTGTTCGGGTCGGTCATCTCGTTGACGTCGTCACCGGCCCAGCCCTCGCCCTCCTCCCACACGCCGACGTGGGCGTGCGCGTCGATGAAGCCGGGCAGCACCCAGGCGCCCTCGGCCGACACGGTCCGCGCACCCTGCGGGACGGCGAGGTCGGGGCCGCCGACGGCCGTGATCCGGCCGCCGTCGATCAGGACGACTCCGCGCTCGATCGGGTCGCCCTCGATCGGCACCACCCGACCCCCGACGATCGCGATTGGACCCGTCGACTCCACCTGATAACACCCCTCACCGCTCGGCTGCCCTCAACTAATCACATTCCCCGCCGCATCGGGGCGAAACGACCCAGCCGGCAGGCTCGGTCGGCCCGGTGACTCAGTCCGGCCCGGTGAAACGCCGGACCGTGACGCCCGCCTTGACCAGGCGCTCCCGGACCCGCCGGGCGATGGCCACGGCGCCGGGGGTGTCGCCGTGTACGCAGATCGACCGGGCCGGTACCGGCACCGGCGTACCCTCGATCGAGGCCACGGTCCCGGTGGTCACCATCCGCACGCACCGGTCGGCGATGAGGTCGGCGTCGTGCAGCACCGACCCGGGGATCCGCCTGGGTACCAGATGACCGTCCACCGTGTACGCCCGGTCGGCGAAGGCCTCGGCCACCGTGGTGAGGCCGGCCTCGGCGGCGAGCCGCAGGAACGCCGAGCCGGGCAGGCCGAGTACCGGCATCGCGGCGTCGTAACGGCGCACCGCGTCGACGACCGCCGCCGCCTGAGCCTCGTCGGTGACGATCGTGTTGTACAGCGCGCCGTGCGGCTTGAGGTACGACACCCGTCCGCCCTCGACGCCCGCCAGCGCGTCGAGGGCACCGAGCTGGTAGAGCACCTCGTCGGTGAGCTCGGCCGGGTCGACGGCGATGGCGCGCCGGCCGAAGCCGGCGAGGTCGCGGTAGCCGACCTGCGCACCGATGGCCACGCACCGCTCGACGGCCCGGCCGCAGACCCGGCGCATGATCGAGGGGTCACCGGCGTGGAAGCCGCAGGCCACGTTCGCGCTGCTGACGATGTCGAGCAGGGCGTCGTCGTCGCCGAGCGTCCACGCGCCGAAGCCCTCGCCCAGGTCGCTGTTGAGGTCGATGACGGGCGCGGTCACGGGGTCACCGCCTCCTCCCGTGGGTCGGGGTCGGCGTGCAGGTCGACGCCGCGCGTCTCCGGCGCCGCCAGCAGTGCCACCAGGGTGATCAGCAGGGCCGCCACCACGTACAGGCAGACGGCCAGCGCCGAGTGGTACCGGCCGACCAGCGCGACGGAGATGATCGGGGCGAGCGCCCCGCCGAGCACGCCGGCGATCTGATACCCCAGCGAGGCCCCGCTGTAGCGCAACCGGGTGCTGAACAGCTCGGCCACGAACGCCGCCTGCGGGCCGTACATGGCGGCGTGGCAGGCCAGCGCCACCACGGCGGCCAGCACGATCGCCGGGAACGACTTCGTGTCCAGCAGCGCGAAGAACGCGAAGACCCACACCGCCGCGCCGACCGCGCCGGCGAGGTAGACCGGCCGCCGGCCGACCCGGTCGGAGAGCGCGCCGAACAGCGGGATCAGGACGAGCTGGCAGGCCGAGCCGACGAGCACCGCGGTCAGCGCCGTGGTCCGCGGGAGCCCGAGCGTGCCGGTGACGTAGGCCAGGATGAACAGCGAGAACGTGTAGAAGGCGACGTCGGTGCCGATCCGCGCGCCGATGGCCACCAGCAGCTCGCGCGGGTGCTGGCGGAACACGTCGACGATCGGCAGCCGGGCCTTCGCCCCGGCCTGCTCGACCTCGGCGAACAGCGGCGACTCGGTGATCTGCAGCCGGATCCACAGGCCGACGGCGATCAGGGCGCCCGACAGCAGGAACGGCACCCGCCAGCCCCAGGACAGGAAGGCGTCGCCCGGTACCAGGGCGCTCATCAGCCAGAGCACGGCCGCGGCGAGCAGGTTGCCCATCGGCACCCCGACCTGCGGCCAACTGGCGGCGAGCCCACGGCGACCTTCGGCGCCGTGCTCCAGCGACATCAGGACCGCGCCACCCCACTCGCCGCCGAGTCCGAGCCCCTGCAGGAAGCGCAGCGCGACGAGCGCGACCGGGGCGGCCACCCCGATCGAACCGTACGTGGGGAGCAGGCCGACCAGGAACGTCGCCACACCCATCAGCACCAGCGTCACGACGAGGACGTTCTTGCGGCCGACCCGGTCGCCGTAGTGGCCTGCGATCGCCCCGCCGATGGGGCGCGCGATGAACCCGACGGCGTACGTGGTGAAGGCGAGCAGGGTACCCACGAGGGGCTCGAACGTCGGGAAGAAGAGCTTGTTGAAGACCAGGGCGGCGGCCGACCCGTAGAGGAAGAAGTCGTACCACTCCAGCGAGGTGCCCACGAGGCTCGCGACGATGACCTTCCGCAGCGAACTGGGGCGGTGCGAGATGCCGGTCATGGCGTCCGTCCTTCCGCTATGGGGGTTGTGACCGCGCTCACCTACTGACGAGGGTAGGGATTGTTCAACAATCCAGCAAGGGCCCGATCCTCTCATCCGGTACGCTGCACAGCATCGGCGGCCGTGGGAGGGAGGCATCGGTGAGAGCCGTACCCCCACACTCCCCTGCCGACGCCCTGGCCGGGCTCGCGACCCTGCCGACCCGGTCAAGCACCTCGGAGCAGGCGGCCGATGCGATCCGGCGCCACATCACCGAGGGCGCCATCCGCCCAGGCGCGCAACTGCGCGAGGAGGCTGTCGCGGCGGCGCTCGGCGTCTCGCGCAACACGGTACGGGAGGCGTTCCGCGCACTGTCCCGCGAGGGCCTGGTGGAGCACGCGCTGCACCGCGGGGTGTTCGTCCGCGAGGTGTCGGCCCACGACGTGGCGGACATCTACCGCACCCGTCGACTGCTCGAGCCGCTCGGGCTGCGCGCCGCGGCCGACCGGCCGGCGGCCGTCCGGACCCTCGACGACATCGTGACCCGGGCCGAGGCGGCGGCCGCCGCCGGCGACTGGGCGTCGGTCGGCACCGCCGACATCGCCTTCCACCGGTCGCTGGTCGGCGCCTGCGACAGCGTCCGGGTGGACCGGCTGTTCGACCAGCTCTTCGCCGAGCTGCGGCTGGCGTTCGCGGTCATCGACTCGGCCCGCGCCCTGCACGAGCCGTACGTCGCGCGAAACCGGCACATGACCACCCTGATCGGCGCTCGTGCCGTCGACGAGGCCTGCGTCGAACTTGACAGTTACCTGCTGGACGCCGAACGGCAGATCCTCGAGGCACTGGGCGGCAGGGAACCCGGGCGCTGACGGCGGGCTCGACGTAGATTGGTGCTGAGCGCTGTACCTGATCCGAGTCGAGGAGCAGCGATGGCCGCCACGGCCGCTGATGCGTTCGATCCCCTGCTGCGCCTGGCTGTGGGTGAGCGGTCGCCGGTGCGGTTCGAGTTCTGGGATGGCAGCGTCTGGCGCGGCGGCATCTCGGGCGGCGGCATTTCGGGCGGCGGCATCTCGGGCGGCGGCATCTCGGGCGGCGGCATCTCGGGCGGCGGCATTTCGGGCGACGGCAGCGGTCCGGATGACGGGCCCGGGACGGTACGGGTACGGTCGCCGGACGCCGCGCGCCGCATCATGTGGTCGCCGGACGAGGTCGGGCTCGGTCGGGCGTACGTGGCCGGCGACCTCGACGTGACCGGCGACCTCCCCGGGGTGCTGCGGGCGCTGCAACAGGCGCCGCGCAGCGACGGCCGGCTCGGCTGGGCCGGAGCATGGTCGGCGCTGCGCGCGGCCCGGCAGCTGGGTGTCCTGGGTCGCCCGCCGGCGCCGCCACCCGAGGAGGCACGGCCGCGCGGCTGGCGCCACTCTCGACGGCGCGACGCCCAGGCGATCAGCCACCACTACGACGTGGGCAACGAGTTCTACCGTCTGCTCCTGGGGCCGAGCCTGACGTACTCGTGTGCCCGGTTCACGCGTGCGTCCACCACGCTGGAGGACGCGCAGACGGCCAAGTACGAGCTGATCTGCCGCAAGCTCGGCCTGCACCAGCACCCCGGCTCGAGGCTGCTCGACGTCGGCTGCGGCTGGGGCGGCATGGCCCTGCACGCGGCCGCCACCCACGGCGCCTCCGTGGTCGGCGTGACCCTCAGCGAGGCGCAGGCGGCGCTGGCGCGCAAGCGGGTGGCCGAGGCGGGGCTGGCCGCCAGCGTCGAGATCCGCCGCCAGGATTACCGGGACCTGGCCGGCGAGACGTTCGACGCGATCAGCTCGATCGGCATGTTCGAGCACGTCGGCGCGGAGAACGCGGCCCGGTACTTCGAGACGCTCCATGGCCTCCTGCGCCCGCGGGGCAGGCTGCTCAACCACGCCATCTCCTCGCCGGGCGGGTCCCGCCTCGGCAGCCGTACCTTCATCTACCGGTACGTCTTCCCCGACGGAGAGTTGCTCGACGTGGCCGACACGGTCCGCGCCGAGGAGCGGGCCGGGTTCGAGGTGCGTGACGTCGAGTCCCTGCGGGAGCACTACGAGCGGACAGTGCGCGCCTGGCTGTCCAACCTGGAGGACGGCTGGCGCCGGGCGGTGGCGCTGGTCGGCGAGGCCAGGGCCCGCGTCTGGCGGCTGTACCTGGCCGGCTCGGCCCTGGGCTTCGCCGACGGCGGCATCTCCGTCCACCAGATCCTGAGCGTCGTGCCGGCCCCCGGCGGGGAGGCCGGGATGCCGGCGACCCGCCGGGACTTCTCATGATCGCGGAGACCCGGTGCTGTCATGACAGCACCGGGTCTCCGTGATCATGAGAACAGCTTTGCCGCGGTGATGGCGGTCTGCGTCACGCCGTAGCCGAGCAGCACCGTGACCAGTAGCCAGGACACCAGGAGCCGGATGGTCTGGTTACCCGATTGCTCGCTCATCGCGTGGATCCCTCCTCAGCGGCGACTCCGACCGGCTCCACCGGCTCACCGGTCCCGGCGGGTTCGTGGAAACGTTCCGGCACGGGCCGGATCAGCAGGTTGGCCACGAAGCCGACGGCCAGGACACCGACCATGGTGTACAGCGCCGGCTGGTACGCGGTCCAGGTGAGTGTGCCCGGCTTGCCCTGCGCGTCCAGGAAGCCGTTGATGATCAGCGGGCCCGCCACGCCCGCCGCCGACCACGCGGTCAGCAGCCGCCCGTGGATCGCGCCGACCTGGTAGGTGCCGAACAGGTCGCGCAGGTACGCCGGTACGGTCGCGAAGCCGCCGCCGTAGAACGACAGGATCACGCCGGCCAGCAGCACGAACAGCGCAGTCGCGAGGTGGCCGACCGAGGCCAGCAGCGTGTACAGCACCATGCCGCCACCGAGGTAGAGCACGTAGATGGGCTTGCGCCCGGTGAAGTCCGACGTGGACGACCACACGAACCGCCCGGTCATGTTGAACAGTGACAGCAGGCCGACGAAGCCGCCGGCGGCCGCCACCGTCACGCTGGACACCCGGCCGTCGCGGAAGAAGTCCTGGATCATCGGGCTCGCCTGCTCCAGGATGCCGATGCCGGCGGTGACGTTGCAGAAGAGCACGATCCACAGCATCCAGAAGGAACGGGTCCGCAGGGCGTTCGACGCCGACACGTTGGCCGTGGTCACCAGCGGCTTGGCCGCGACCGCCGCCGGTTCGAAGCCGGCGGGGCGCCAGCCGGCCGCTGGGACCCGGACGTTGAAGACGCCGAACATCATGATCAGGAAGTAGCCGATGCCCAGCGTCACGAACAGCCAGACCAACGCGCTACCGGACGCCACCGACTTGGCGTCGGCGGGGTTGTACGCGGGGTCGTAGAACGACAGCAGTTGGCGCGACAGCGGGCTGGCGACGAGCGCACCGCCGCCGAAGCCCATGATGGCCAGGCCGGTGGCGAGGCCGGGCCGGTCCGGGAACCACTTGATCAGCGTCGACACCGGCGAGATGTAGCCGATGCCGAGCCCGATCCCGCCGAGGAAGCCGTACCCGACATAGACCAGCCACAACTGCTTCGTGGCGATGCCGACCGCGCCGACCAGGAAGCCCGAGGCCCAGAAGCACGCGGAGACGAACATCGCCTTGCGGGGGCCGTTGTTTTCGACCCAGGTCCCGCCGAACGCCGCCGACAGGCCGAGCATCACGATGGCGATGCTGAAGATGACGCCGATCGCCGTCTGGCTGGCGGAGAAGTGCGCCAGGAGCGAGTTCTTGTAGACGCTGGTCGCATAGGCCTGGCCGATGCACAGATGCACCGACAACGCCGCCGGCGGGATCAGCCAGCGGCTGTACCCCGGCGGCGCGATGGTGTGCTTATGGTCGAGCGCTGACAGCAACGGCACGGCCGCACCTCTTTCCTTCCACTTTCCCAGGCGCGCTCACGCTCGTCACGGGCATCGCCCGGCGTCGAGGTGATGCCCTCTTTGCACGTACTCCTTGCCGAAGCTAACGGGCGGACGGAGCACTCATCGCCGCCGATGCACGGCTGGAGCGCCGGACGGTCGGTCGGGTGAGACGAGCGGCGCCTCATGCAGGCCGCGGACCTCGCGGCGGCCATGCGGACAAGCGCCGTAGGGGCCCCCGCCCGGGCGGCTCGCCACGGCTTCGGTCGTTACCGCAGCGATATCCGTTACGCCGCTACTTCAGGTGTTATCGCACGTCAACCGCGTGCCGGGAGACGCCGGTTGGGCTGTGACGGATTCCGTCGCCCCGACTCCTCGCACACCACGCGAGCACGCTGCGGCGACGCGATTCAAACCTATTTATCGCGTGAGTTTGCGGTGACGAACGCACAGGCAGCCCCCTGCTTCCTCATTCCGAAGCGGTGATGTCACACACTGTTAATGCCCTGATCCCGACCGCCACCATGATTGCTGTCAATGGCCCGGTGATCGGAGAGGCAGGGCAGATGAACGAGCGGTACGAGGCGTTCTGTATGGCCAGCCCGCTGTTCTACGACACCCTGCACGCGCAGAAGACCGCCGACGGCTGGTTCCCGACCGCCGACCGCCCGCTCCCGGGCGGCTGGCGCCGTGTGGAGCAGGACGACTGGCTGGTGTTCGCGCCGCCGGAGCTCGACCTGCCCATGCAGGGCTGGAAGATCCACGTCTCGGCCTGCCTGGACAACGCCGAGCGGGTGCTCGACGCGGTGTGGGACTACTGCGTACCCCGCGGCATCGAGTTCAAATTCCTGCGCTCCGAGGCCGCGCTGTGGCTGCGCAGCTCCAAGTACGCCCCGCGCGGGTACAGCGGCAAGCTCGTCACGATCTACCCGCGCGACGACGCCGCCTGCGAGACGATGCTGCGCGAGCTCGGCGCGGTCCTCGACGGCGAGCCCGGCCCGTACATCCTGAGCGACCTGCGCTGGGGCACCGGACCACTGCACGTACGGTACGGCGGGTTCGCACCCCTGCACTGCGTCGACGAGGCCGGCCAGGTCGTACTGGCGATCGCCGACGACACCGGCAAGCTGGTACCCGACCGTCGCACCCCGGTCTTCCACGTGCCGCCGTGGCTGACCCTGCCCGACTTCCTCGTCCCGCACCTGGCCGCCCGCAACGCGGTCACCGTCGCCGACCTGCCGTACACGATCGAGAGCGTCCTGCACTTCTCGAACGGCGGCGGGATCTACCGCGGCAAGGACACCCGGTCCGGCGCCGAGGTCGTGCTCAAGGAGGGCCGCCCGCACGCCGGCCTCGACGGTACCTTCAAGGACGCGGTCAGCCGGGTCGAGCGCGAGTACGAGATGCTCCAGCGCCTCGCCGGCATCCCCGGCATCCCGAAGGTCGGCGACCTCTTCTGGGTCGGCGAGCACCGCTTCCTGTCCATGGAGTACGTCGACGGCGTACCGCTGAACAAGGCGCTGGTGCGCCGGTACCCGCTGATCGACCAGGCTGCGACGCCCGACGACTTCGCCGCCCACACCGAGTGGGCGCTCGACATCTACCGCCAGGTCGAGACGGCCATTCTGGCCATGCACGAGCGTGGCGTCGTCTACGGCGACCTTCATATGTTCAACGTGGTGGTCCGCTCCGACGACACGGTCGCGCTGCTGGACTTCGAAGTCGCGTCGACGGTCGAGGAGAACACCCGCCCACCGCTGGGCAACCAGGGCTTCGCCGCCCCGCGTACCGTCACCGGCGTCGACGTCGACCGATACGGCCTCGCCTGTCTGCGCCTGGCCCTGTTCCTGCCGATGACGGCGATCGTGTGGCTGTCGCGGCCCAAGGCCCGCCAGCTGGCTGACGTGATCCGTGAGCACTTTCCGGTGCCGGACGGGTTCCTCGACGAGGCCGTCGACACGATCACCGCCCTCGGCGCCACGACCGGGCCGCAGGAGCTGGTGCGCTGGGACACCGACGACTGGCCGTACCTGCGCGAGCAGATGGCGAAGGCGATCCTCGCCACCGCCACCCCCGAGCGCGACGACCGGCTGTTCCCCGGCGACATCGAGCAGTTCCGCCTCGGCGGCCTGGGCCTGGCCTACGGCGCCGCCGGCGTGCTGTACGCCCTGGACGTCGCCGGCGCCGGACGCCACCCGCAGCTCGAGGAGTGGCTACTGCGCCAGGCGAAGCAGCCGCCGCCCGGCACGCTGCTCGGCCTGTACGACGGCATGCACGGAGTGGCCTTCACCCTCGACCACCTCGGGTACCGGCAGGAGGCCCTGGACGCGCTGGACCTGGCGCTGAACGACGACTGGTCGCAGCTCGGCCTGGACCTCATCGGCGGCCTGTCCGGCATCGGCCTCAGCCTCGCCCACTTCGCCGAACGGACCGGTGAGCCCGGGCTGCGCCAGGCGTTGAACCGGGCCGTCGAGCTCGTCGCCGAACGCCTCGGCGACGTCGAGTCCGTCGCCGAGACCAGCGGCCTGGACCACCCGTACGCGGGCCTGTTCCGCGGCTCGTCCGGCCCGGCGCTGCTGTTCCTGCGGATGTACGACGCGACCGGCGACGAGCAGTTCCTCGACCGCGCGGCGGTGGCGCTGCGCCAGGACCTGCGCCGCTGCCTGTTGCGCGACAACGGCGTGATGGAGGTCAACGAGGGCTGGCGCACCATGCCGTACCTCGGCGTCGGCAGCGTCGGCATCGGCTTCGCACTCGACGAGTACCTGGCCCGCCGCGACGACGACCAGTTCGCCGACGCCAGCCGGGCGATCCACGGCGCGGCGCTGTCGAGAATGTACGTCCAGCCGGGCGTGTACGCCGGCCGCGCCGGGATGCTGCTCTACCTCGCGGGCCGTACCGAGCGACCGCTGGACGACCCGGACGTCGTCGCGCAACTGCGGCGCCTGTCGTGGCACACGCTTCCGCTCGCAGGCGGCATCGCCTTCCCCGGCGACGCGCTGCTGCGCCTGTCGATGGACCTGGCGACCGGCACCGCGGGCGTCCTGCTCGCGGTCGCCGCTGCCTGTCACGACACGGCCAGCCACGACGAACCCGCCCACCTGCCGCTGCTGGCGCCCTCGGCGCGCACGCGGCAGCCACAGTCCCCCGCGTCACCCCGGCGCGGGTTGGTGTCCAACACCTTGTAGGAGGTACCAAATGGCACTTCTCGACCTGCAGGCCATGGAGCCGGTCGCCCCCCAGACGGGTGGCGGCGGCGGTGGCGGCAGCGCCAGCAGCACCGGCTGCGGCGTCGACAGCTCCGCCAGCCTGCTGATCTGCTCGGCCAGCTCGCTGAGCACGGCCCACTGCCACTGATCGTCCCGGCAAAGGCATCAGTAAAACAGTGGCTCAGTAGCAAAACAGTGGCTCAGTAGCAGAACAGTGCTCAGTAGCACTGCGGTGTGGTCCCGGACGGTTCGCCCCGTCCGGGACCACTCACGATACCGGGCCGGCGACTCATGTGGAAAGAGCACGGACAGGAAGGAGCGAGGTGGCCGCGTTCGGTACCATCGCGCGCCGCGGTGGCGGCTGGCTGCCGGTGATCGGCGTGACGGCACTGGTCGGCACCGCCACCACGCTGGCGCTCCCCACGGTCCTCGGTCACGCGGTGGACGCGATCGTGGCCGGTACCGGCAGCGAACGCTGGCTGGCCTGGACCGCCGGGCTGATCGCGCTGAGCGTCGCGGTGAACCTCGTCGACGTGTACACCGGCGCGATCTGCGTCGCCGACGTCACCGCCTGGCTGCGCGAACGCCTGGTCCGAAAGATCCTGGCGGTCGGGCACCGGGGCGCCACCCGGTTCGACACCGGCGACCTGGTCAGCCGGGTCACCGGAAACGCCGCCGACGCCGCACAGGCCGGCCCGAGCCTCGTCACGGTCGGCACCGCCCTGGTACCACCGGTCGGCAGCCTGGTCCTGCTGGCCCTCATCGACCTCTGGATCGCCGTGGCGTTCCTGGCCGGACTGGCGCTGGTCGCGCTGGTGCTCACCGCGTTCACCCGGCGCACCTCCGACGTGATCGGCCGCTATCAGCAGGTCCAGGGCCGGCTCGCCACGCGGCTGACCGAGTCCCTGGCCGGCGCCCGTACCATCGCCGCCGCCGGCACCACCGACCTGGAGGAGCGGCGCATCCTGGCGCCGCTGCCGGAACTGCACGAGCACGGCTCGATGACCTGGCGGGTGCTGTCGCGCTCCGGCGGCCAGGCGGCGCTGGTCGGGCCGCTCGTCCAGGTCGTCGTCCTCGGTACCGGGGGGCTGGCGCTGGTGGCCGGGCGGATCAGCGCCGGTGAGCTCTTCGCCGCCGGCCAGTACGCGGCGATCGGCGCCGGCCTCGGCGGGCTGACCGGTGTGCTGAATCGGCTGGCCCGCGCCAGGGCCGGGGTGCGACGGATCGGGGAGGTGCTGGCCGAGCCCGGGATGGACTACGGCCGGTCCGCCGTACCGGACGGCCCCGGCACCGTCGAGCTGCGCGGGGTCACGGTGTGCCTGGGCGACACGCGGGTCCTGGACGACGTCCACCTGACCCTGCCGGGCGGTACCGAGGTCGCGCTGGTCGGACCGACCGGCGCGGGCAAGTCCGTCCTCGCGGCGGTCATCGCCCGGCTGATGGACCCGGACGCCGGCGTGGTCACGCTCGACGGCGTACCGCTGCCGGAGCTGCACCACGACGCGTTGCGGGCCGCCGTCGGCGTCGCCTTCGAACGGCCGGTACTGCTCGGCGACACCGTGGGCGAGGCGATCAGCGCCGGCCGCGACGCGATCGGGGTGGACACGGTCGCGGTACTGGGCGTCGCCACCGCCACCCGCGCGCACGACTTCGTCAGCAGGCTGCCCGACGGGTACCGCACCACGCTGGTCGACGCACCCATGTCCGGTGGCGAGGCGCAGCGGCTCGGCCTGGCCCGCGCCTGGCCCGCCCGCCGGCTACTGGTACTCGACGACGCGACGTCCAGTTTGGACATGGTGACCGAGATGCAGATCAGCCGGGCGCTGTCGGAGCACCACGGCGACCGTACCCGCCTGGTGGTGACCCATCGGGCCGCCGTGGCGGCCCGCGCCGATCTGGTGGTGTGGCTGGTGGAGGGTCGGGTCCGGGCGGTCGGTCCGCACCGGCGGCTGTGGGACGACCCGGCGTACCGGGCGGTGTTCCAGTGAGGCGCGAACTCGGAGTCGGCGTGGCGGCGCTGTGGCGACGGCCGCTCGCGTCGCTCGCCGCCTGGTCGGTACCGGAGACGCTCCCGACCATGGTGTCGGGGCTGGCCATCGCCCGCGCCCTCGACCGCGGGTTCCTGGCCGGCCGGCCGCTGGTCGGCCTGGGCTGGCTGGCCCTGCTGCTGGCCGCCGCCGCGATCAGCGCTGTCGGCGCCCGCCGGGTCTATCTCCACCTGGGCGATCTGGTGGAGCCGTTCCGCGACGACCTGGTACGCCGGGTGGTGGGCGGCGCACTGCGGCGCGCGGTCGCCCGCGAGCCCGACGACGGCGCCGTCGCCCGGCTGACCCACCAGGTGGAGATCGTCCGCGACTCGTACGGCGGCATGATCCTGGTCCTGCGCAACTTCCTGATGTTGCTCGTCGGCGCGGTGGTCGGGCTGTCGTCACTGGCACCGGTCATCCTGCTGCTCGTGCTGCCGCCGTTCGCGCTGGGCTGCGCGCTGTACGTGGCCAGCCTCGGCCTGGCCACCGCCGCGCAGCGGGCGTACATCCGCTCCGACGAACGGCTCGCCACGGCGGCGGGCACCGTGCTGGCCGGTACCCGGGACGTGGTCGCCTGCGGCGGCGAGGAGCACGCGACCGGCATGGTGACCGGGCCGATCCGGCAGTCCGCGGCCGCCGAGCGGCGGCTGGCCGGC
The DNA here is from genome assembly GCF_016863255.1 of Planosporangium mesophilum. Taxonomy (GTDB): domain Bacteria; phylum Actinomycetota; class Actinomycetes; order Mycobacteriales; family Micromonosporaceae; genus Planosporangium; species Planosporangium mesophilum. The sequence goes on along the minus strand of NZ_BOON01000032.1, from coordinate 143,160 downwards.
GTCGGCGCCGTGCGTACCCTCTGCTTCGCCGTCGGTGGCTGGCTGCCGATGGTCCTGGTACTGGCCGCCGGGCCCTGGCTGCTGCGCCGGGGACTCACCGCGGGCGCCATCGTGGGCGGCCTGACCTACGTCCTCAGTGGACTCCAACCGGCGCTGAGCGCGGTGGTACAGGGCATGGGCGGCAGCGGGCTGCGGTTCGTGGTCACCCTGGGCCGCATCCTGGACGCGAGCGGCTCCGCGCCCGACAGCGTCACCGTGCCCGACAGCGTCACCGTGCCCACCGGGCACGCCGGACTCGCCTCGAACGGCCGGTCACCGAACGGGCGCGCCGGGGGGTGGCTCGCCACCGGGTACGAGCTCCGTGCGCTGTCGCTGACGTTCGCGTACGGGCCGCACGCCGCGCCGGTGCTCCGCCGGCTCGACCTGACGGTGCCGGAGCGGGACCACCTGGCCGTGGTCGGGCCCAGCGGCATCGGGAAGTCGACCCTGGCCAACCTGCTGTGCGGGCTGGCCCGCCCGGACGCCGGAACGGTCCTGCTGGGCGGCGTACCGGTACGGCGGCTGTCGGCGGACCGGCTCGTCGCCACCCGGGTGCTCATCCCGCAGGAGGCGTACGTCTTCGCCGGTACGGTCTGGGACAACCTCACGTACCTGCGGCCGACCGCGACGCCGGCCGAGGTCCACCTCGCGGTCTATGCGGTGGGCGCCCACCTCCTGGTGACCCGGTTGGGTGGCTGGCGGGCGGAGCTGTCGCCGGCCGAGCTGTCCGCCGGTGAACGGCAGCTCATCGGGCTGGTCCGCGCGTACCTGTCGCCGGCACCGGTGGCCGTGCTCGACGAGGCGACCTGCCACCTGGACCCGGCCGCCGAGCGGCGGGCCGAGGAGGCGTTCGCCGGGCGCGGCGGAACCCTGATCGTCATCGCACACCGGATGAGTTCGGCCCTGCGCGCCCGCCGCGTCCTGGTCCTGGACGGCGTGGGCGCCGCGGTCGGTGACCACGACGCCCTGATGGCTCACTCACCGCTGTACCGGGAACTGCTCGGCCACTGGCGGGGCGCGGCCGACGAGGGCCGGGTTCCGTCAGCGGTCGGCAGGTCAGATCCACCCCGCCTCCTCCGCGATGCGGATCGCCTCGATCCTGGTACGCGCCCCCGTCTTCGCGATGACCCGCGAGAGGTAGTTGCGGACGGTGCCGGGGCTCAGATAGAGCTCGGTCGCGATCTCCTTCGCCGGCGCGCCGTCCGCAGCGAGGCGTAGCACCTCGCGCTCCCGGTCGGTCAGGGGATTCTCTCTCGCGGTCAGCGCCGCCACGGCGACCTTCGCGTCGAGTACGGGCTCGCCGCGAACGAGCTGGCGCAGGCTCTCGACGAGCTGCCAGGGTGCCGCGTCGGCGGTGAGGACGCCGACCCGCGGGGCCAGCCGGGCCAGGGCGGTACTCAGGGCGCCCTGGCCCCGGTCCATCAGGACCAGAACCGCGCACCTCGGTACGGCAGCGCCCAGTTTCTCGCACAGGTCCGGCACGGTGAGTGAACCGGGTAGCCCATGGTCGAGCACGACCGCCTCGGGCTGCTTGCGCGCCGCGACGACCGACACCTCGTCGGTCTGATCAACTTCGGCGACCACCTCCAGGTCTTCTTCCTGAGACAGCACGGTGGCGAGCGCTTCCCGCCACACCCTTCCTTCCCGTCCGAGCAGGATTTGGATCAAACGTCCCCCTGTCTGGTCTCCGTGTGTGCCCGAACTTCCCCGTCGAGGCACAGCCCAACAACAGCGACTGGCCAAGTCGGGCGACGCATTACCGCGGTTGTTTGGTCTCTCTCCAATATCTGACATCGACTCGAAACATGCCATCGGAGGACGCGGATTACATGAGCCCAATGGCGAAACAAAATAGCCGCGCATAAGCATGCACTGGCTCGAAATAGACAATTCCCCGACACGATTCCCGGGATGACGTCCGCGCCGCTAGCTCATTACTCCGCAGTAGGCAAGGGTGCCGTTGTACGTGGTTTACGGCAATCCAAGCGGGGGTCATGGCCGTTCTGCCCCGGCGCGGAGGAGCGGATCATCCGCGGCGCAGCACCGCGGCACGGACCTGGCCGAACAACTTCTCGCTCTCGGCGGCCGGGCGGTTGAAGAAGAGCACCATCCCGAAACTGCCGTGATCGGCCCAGGCACACCCGGCGAGCGGCAGGGTCGTACCGCCGGCGACCAGCGTGCTGGAACCGCACCTGGTCAGACCGCCGAGCGGGCCGGGCGGTACGTCGTGCACATCGGACAGTGAGGGTCCGGCACCCTTGGCGAACCCCTGGAACGCGGAGTCGAGCACCTTGCCGGGGTCGAGCACGAGCTTCGTACCGGCGAACAGCATCACCATCCGTGTCGGGTCGCCGGTCGGGGCGTACACCGCGGCGACGGTGTCGGTCGTGCCGACGCTCGACCTGAGCTGCGCGCTCAGCTGGTCGATGAGCCGCCGCAACTGCGGGTCCTCGAGCTTCGACAGGCCGGCGACCTGGTCGGGGTTGTCGAGGGTCGAGGGGTACTCCTTGATGATCGGCTGCACCAGGGCCAGGCCGCCGATCGCGCAGACCAGCACCAGAGCACCGAGAACGCCCAGTACGACCTTTCCGACGGTGCGCTTCTTCCCGGTCGGTGGCGGCGGCGCCGGCCCGGAGCCCGACGGGTGGGGCGGCCGCCCCGGATGCCCGCGGCGGGCACCGTGACCCGGGTGCGCGTCGGGCTGCCCACGGTAACCGGGCGGGGGGCGATAAGCGGGCTGACCACCGTAACCGGGCGGGGGGCCATAACCGGGCTGACCACCGTAACCGGGGTAGCCGCCGGGCCGACCGTGACCCGGTCGGCCTGCCGCTGGAGGTGTCCATCCGGAGCCCGGCGCGGGCGGATATGTCTCGGACATTCTCAACCTCCCTCGCGGGAATTGACCCGAGCAGCCTAATACTTGTCGACCGGATGGAATATGCCCGCAGCGACAATTAGTTTGTCGATGATGGCTGATCAACTGCTAAGAATTAGCCGGTTGTCGCGTCGCGGCCGGACCATACCGAACCGGTGATCTTGTCCACGGCGTCCCGGCTCTTCGCCGTAATCCACGGACGATCCGCCAGGTACGAAATGCCGGAGGCGCCAAGCATCACCTCGCCGGAGGCGCCAAGCATCACCTCGCCGGAGGCGCTAAGCATCACCGAACATCCGGCCCACCCGGGCCAGGGCCTCCCGCAGGCTCGCCGAGGTGGTCAGGGCCTGCGCCTCGGGTACGGACAGCCACCGCAGCTCCGCCGCCGGGTTCTCCGGACGGACCGCCTCGGGGCGGTCCGTGGCCAGTACGAACCGCACGTCCGCGTGCTCGTGCGCCGGCTCACCGCCGCCGGCGGAGACCGGTACGACGACGACGTGCACGACGGCGCCGTCGGGCCAGGGCACGAGGTCGTCGAGCCCGGTCTCCTCGCGCCCCTCACGCAGCGCGATGGCGAGCGGGTCGGTCTCCCCCGGATCGGCGTGCCCACCGGTCTGGAGCCACGTTTGCTGCCGGGCGTGCCAGCGCAGCAGCACCCGTCGGGTGGGCGGGTGGACGATCAGCGCCGACGCGGTGACGTGCAGAGAGATCGAGCGCGACCAGGGGTCACCGGCCGCCAGCAGCGCGTGGACCCGTTCGAGGTCGGCGGCCTCGGTGGCGGTGCGCGGAACGTAACCGTCCAGGAAGTCAGTCGCCGTCACAGCGGCCCAGCGTACCGATCGTCGCGGAGAGTTTCCGGCGGGGAACCCGGAAGAGTTGGCGCGATCATGGGTAGGTGGGGGCGCATGTCCTCCATCACCGAACCGGCGCCACCCCACCCGCAGATCGAGGAGAACGCCCAGCACGGACGCCTCACCGCCCGCCCCGCCCGGCCGGTGTCCGCCTCCGCCAGGACCGGCCTGCTGTCGTTCGAGGGCCCGGCCGGCGACCTGCTGGGTCTCGCATATGTGCCCGCGCCGTGCGACGGTGCCGGGTACCGTCTGGCGCTGCTCCTGCACGGGGCCGGCGGCTCGCCGCGACACGGCCTGGACCTGCTGCTGCCCGTCGCCGACGAGCACCGGTTCCTGCTCCTGGCGCCCAAGTCCACGCTGGCCACCTGGGACGTCATCGTCGACGGCTTCGGCAAGGACGTGCGCCGGATCGACCGGATGCTCGAGGAGACCTTCGACGCGTACCCGGTCCAGGACGTCGTCGTGGGCGGCTTCTCCGACGGGGCGTCGTACGCGCTCTCGCTGGGGCTCACCAACGGTGACCTGTTCAGCGCCGTACTCGCGTTCTCCCCCGGGTTCGCCGCCCCACTGGTCCTGCACGGGCAGCCGCGGGTGTTCATCTCGCACGGCGTCGCCGACACGGTCCTGCCCGTCGACGCGTGCAGCCGGCGGCTCGTCCCGCGGTTGGAGGCCATGGCGTACCCGGTCGTGTACGACGAGTTCGACGGCGGCCACGAGGTACCCGGGCACGTCGTGAACCACGCGGTCTCCTGGCTGTTGTCGGGCGCCGAGGGGATGGTCCCGACGCCGTAGCGTAACCCTTTTCGCCTGTTCCATAGGTACCGGTCACCATATGTTCACGTGACCGAGGCAGCCTCGCTGGCGTTGTTCCCGCCAGGAGGTACCGCCGATGTCGCGTCACCCGCCGCGTACCTCAGCCGCGACCTGCGCGCCCGGGGCCAGCTGATGACGCAGTACCACGGGACCGCGCACAACAGCCTGCCCAACTATCTCGCCCAGGTCAGCGGACAGGGGCCGAACCCGCAGACCCAGGGCGACTGCCAGGTCTACTCCGACTTCGTCGCCGCCGGCACGGTCGCGCCCGATCAGGCCGTCGGCACCGGCTGCGTCTACCCGTCCTCGGTCAAGACCGTGGCCGACCAGCTCCAGGCCAAGGGTTTGACCTGGAAGGGGTACATGGAGGACATGGGTACGCCGTGCCGGCACCCGGCGGTCGGCGCCCCGGACGACACCCAGAAGGCGAAGCCGAACGACCAGTACGCGACGCGCCACAACCCGTTCGTGTACTTCCACTCGATCATCGACTCCCCGGCCTGTGCCGCCAACGACGTGCCGCTGGACCGGCTGACGACCGACCTGGCATCGATCGCCACGACGCCGAACCTGTCGTACCTCACGCCGAACCTCTGCGACGACGGCCACGACGCGCCCTGCGCGAACGGCGAGCCGGGCGGATTGGTGTCGGCCGATGCCTGGCTGGGCACCTGGGTACCACGCATCCTGAACTCACCGGCGTTCAAACAGGACGGACTGCTGATCGTGACGTTCGACGAGGCGGACAACCAGTCCCCGGACTCGGCGGCCGCCTGCTGCGGCGAGGGACCGGGACCGAACACCCCGGCGCCCGGCGGCTACGGCATGGGCGGCGGGCGGATCGGCGCCGTCGTGGTCTCCCCCTTCGTGACGCCGGGATCGTGGAACAACACGCCGTACAACCACTACGGGCTGCTGCGCACCATCGAGAACGCGTTCGGCCTGGCACCGCTGGGCTACGCGAGCACCGTCAGCGGCTTCGGTTCCGACGTCTGGAGTGCCCGTTGAGCAAGCTCACCCGCCGTACCCTCATCGGCGCCGCCGCCGGCCTCGCCGGTACCGCGGCGCTGCCGCCGCCCCGGGCCGAGTCGGCCACTGCGGCGCTGCCCACGCCAGCCGCCTCCGGCATCGACCACATCGTGGTCGTCATGATGGAGAACCGGTCGTTCGACCACTACCTGGGCTGGCTGCCCGGCGCCGACGGCAGGCAGGGCGGACTGTCCTATCTTGACCGGGCCGACGTACGCCACGCGACCCACCACCTCACCGACTACCAGGGCTGCGACCACCCCGACCCGGACCACTCGTACGAGGGTGGTCGGGTGCAGTACAACGGCGGGCGCTGCGACGGCTGGCTGCGTTCCGGACAGAACGACGAGTTCGCGATCGGCTACTACACCGACGCGGACCTCGCGTTCTACGGCAAGGCCGCGCGGTACTGGACGGCGTTCGACCGGTACTTCTCCGCCACCATGGCTGAGACCTACCCGAACCGGTTCTACCAGCACTCGGCGCAGACCGACCGGATCCACAACTCGACGGACCAGGCCACCATGCCGACGATCTGGGACCGGCTCGCCGACGCGGGTGTGTCCCGCGCGTACTACTACTACGACGTGCCGTTCCTGGCCCTGTACGGCACGAAGTACCTGTCGATCGCGCGCACGTACCCGCAGTTCCTCGCCGACGCGCAGGCCGGGACGCTGCCGGCGGTGTCGTTCCTGGACGCACAACGTGTACGACCACACCTCGGTCCTCAAGATGATCGAGTGGCGGTGGCGCCTGCCCGCGCTGACCGCGCGCGACGCCGCCGCCCGCAACCTGGCCGAGGCGCTCGACTTCAGCAAGGCACCGGACCTCACCGCGCCACGCTGGAGCGTGCCCGCCGCCGTCGGCCTGCCCTGCCCGGCCGGACAGTACGTCGACTACGAGGACTGGAAGAAACTCGCCGCAACCGCGCGGGCACTCGGTTGGCGGGTCAGCGGGTGACATAGGACGCCTAGCGGGGGGCGCTGTGCCGGGCGCAGGTAACCTCGGGCACAGCGCGCCCGCGGGTACAGCGAACCGCAGGCACGCACTTTCACCGACACGCAGCTTTCACCGACACCCAGCGCAGCAACGGCTTCGCGGACACGGAAGGACCTCGGGTGCGACAACGCGGAGCCGTACGGGGCGTCATGCTGGTCGCGGTCGTCATGGTCACAGCCGCGCCGGCGGGGTGCACCGCCAGGTCGGCCGGGAACCCGGCGTCGTCTCCCAGCCCGGGTGACTGCCAGATCAGGTACGTCGTCCGCCCCCAGCCCACCGGCTTCACCGCCGACGTCACCGTCACCAACACCGGTACCGGGCTGAAGAGCTGGGCCGTGGCGTACGACTTCCCCGCCGCCGACCAGCGGGTCTCCCAGGGTTGGAACGCCACCTGGTCGCAGGCCGGCACGCGCGTCACCGCCACCGGCCACGCCCCGCTGGGTGAGGGCGCGTCGGTGACCGCCGGCTTCAACGCCACCGGGGATCCGGGCGCGGTGCCCACCGGGTTCACCCTGAACGGCGTCGGCTGCACCAGCAGCGCCGACCGGCAGACGGAGGCGGCGTCGAGGCCGGGACCGGCTACGGCGCCGACGTTGCGCGTCGCCGGCAACAGGCTCGTCGACGCGGACGGGAACCCGGTCCCGCTCGTCGGCGTGAATCGCTCCGGCGGCGAGTTCATGTGCGTACACGGCGGCGGCTTCTGGGACGGCCCGGTCGACGACGGCGCCATCGCCAGCATCGCCACCTGGCACGTACGGGCCGTCCGCATCCCGCTCAACGCGGACTGCTGGCTCGCGACCAACCAGTCGCCGGCGCCGTACTCCGGCGCGAGCTACCGGCAGGCGGTCACGTCCCTGGTCACCACGCTGGAGGCGCGGGGCATCGTGCCGATCCTGGACCTGCACTGGACCGCCGGCACATGGACCGGCCGGGAGAGCCAGTGCACCGACACCAGGGCCACCTGCCAGAAGCCGGTGCCCGACGCGGAGCACTCGCCCGCCTTCTGGGCGTCGGTGGCCGACACGTTCCGCGCGGACGCCACGCCGATCTTCGACCTCTTCAACGAGCCGTACCCGGCCGACCTCGGCATCATGTCGCGCCAGCAGTCCTGGCAGTGCTGGCTGCACGGCAACTCGGCCTGCCCGGGGCTGAGCTACCGGGCCGCCGGGATGCAGGACCTGGTCGACGCGGTCCGCCGCACCGGCTCGTCCAACGTGGTCCTCGCCGGCGGCAACAGCTGGGCCGGCGACCTGACCGGGTGGCTGGCGCACCGGCCCACGGACCCGACCGGCAACCTCGGGGCGTCCTGGCACTCGTACGACCGCAACTCGTGCAACCAGGCCGAGTGCTGGGACCGCCAGATCGCGCCGGTGGCCGCGCAGGTACCGGTGGTCGCCACCGAGATCGGCGAGCACGACTGTACGGGCGCCTACGTGTCGAACCTTATGCCGTGGCTGGACGCGCACACGGCCGGCTACCTGGCCTGGACCTGGAACACCTGGGACTGCCGCAGTGGGCCGGCGCTGATCACCAACTACGACGGCACGGCGACGCCGTACGGCGCCGCCGTCCGGGACCACCTGCTGAGCAGGTAAGCCGCTATCCGGCGGCGCCCGGCATGCCAGACGCCGCGTCCGGGCCGGTACTGGCCAGCCGCAGCGCGCGGTCACAGGCGGCCAGGTGCGCGCCGAGCGCGTCCTCGAAGGACGTCGAGGACGCCTCGAACAGCAGCTGGCGGCGGATGGACAGCTCCTTGCCGCTGAGGCCGGCGAACGTGTTGAGCACCTCCCGGCACCTCGACGCGGCGTCGTCGACGACCTCGTCGAGCAGGCCCCACTCGCGGGCACGCGCCGCGTCGATCTCGGTACCGAACAGCGCCGCGGACCGCGCCCGCGCCACGCCGACCTGGTTGGCCAGCCGGTGCAGCGCCATGCCGGGCCACGTGTTGCGCCCGACCGAGGAGACCCCGAGCCGGGCGTACCGGCTCGCGATGCGGTAGTCGGTGGTGAGCAGGACGTCCAGCGCCGGGCCCCGGCAGGCGCCGTCGACCACGGTCACGGTGAGCGCGGGAAGGCGCTCCAACCGGCGCAACGCGCGCTCCCACTGGTTGACGGTGTGCACGCTGACGTCGTACGGCCACGGTTGGTCGCTGGTGCCACCGAGGTGGCCGGCGCCGTCGGCCGCGCCGACGTGGCCGCCGCCGTCGGCCGCGCCGACGGAACCGCCGCCGTCGGCCGCGCCGACGGAACCGCCGCCGTCGGCCGCGCCGACGATCCGTACCAGCAGACTGGCGTCCTTCTTGCCGTCGCCGACCTGTCGGCAGACCGCGTCGACGGACTCCACCAGCTCGGCCGAGAGCACGGCCGCACCGTTCAGCTCGAGGTAGAAGTCGGTCAGCCGTGACAGTTCCGTCACCTCAGTACCCCCGCTGTCAGGTTGCGTGCCTACCACCGGATCAGCGCCATCTCGATCGTCGAACCCGGCCCCATCGTCATCAGCACGCCGTGGTCGCCGCGCGCCACCCGCCCCTCCTCCATCAGGCGTTCGTAGGAGAACAGGAACGACCCGCTGGAGAGGTTGCCGTAGTTGCGCAGCACCGAGACGGTGTGGCGGAGGTCGTACGTGGTCAGGCCAAGATTGATCTTCACGGAGTCGATGACCTTCTTGCCGCCGGAGTGCGCGATCCAGTGAACGATCTCGTCGCGCCGCACGCCGGTATCGGCCAGCAGGGACTCCAGGACCGCCTCGGCGTTGGCGCCGACCACGTACGGGATGTCCCGGTCCAGGAAGAAGCTGTTCTTGTGCTGCTCGTCGTCCCAGTCGAACCGCATGGCGCTGATCGCCTCGGGGATGAGCCGGCTGGCGAACTTCAGGATCGTCGCACCACCGTCGCCGGCGCCCGGCTCGGGTTCGGCACCGGCGCGCACCGCGACCGCGGCAGCCCCGTCGCCGAACAGGCTGTTGACGACGGCGGTCCGCATGGTCCCGTCGTACACGTACGCGGCCGAGCAGACCTCGATGCAGATCATCACAGCGAGCTGGCCGGGGTTGGCCGCCGCCCACGCGGCGACCGGGTTGAGCCCGTTCAGGCCGGCGTTGCAGCCCATGCCGACGATGTCGCTACGACCGCAGTCGCGCCGCAGGCCCAGCTCGCTGATGAGCAGCGCGCTGAAGCCGGGGGTCAGGAAGCCGGTCGAGGAGACGCAGCACAGGTAGCGGATCTCGGACGGGTCGGCGCCGGCGCGCTCCAGGCAGGACCGCAGCGCCCTGGTGGCCATCTCGATCCCCTCGGACCGGTGCTTCTCCAGCAGCTGGCCCTGGGTCTCGTCGGTGGGGCCCCCGCCGGGCTCGATCGCCGGCAGGTGCAGGTAGCGCTGGTCGATGTGGCTGTTGCGGAACAGAGATCTGATCCGCTCGTCGGAGATGCCGTACCGCTCGAGGATGTCGTCCTGCGAGTAACCCGACTTGGGGTTGGCCGTGCCGACTCCGACGATGCGCGGCGTAGCGACCTTGGTAACCGCGAGCATCCTCACCCACCTCTATGTATCAACGGTGCGTACGCCGGTACTTCGGGGCGTGTCGCGAGTCGACGCGCGTCGGCTCCGGCGGCCCCGGATTTCGCGTGCGCGGTGCGGCCCCTCACCTCTGACCTCGGGTCGGAGCGGGATCACCATACAGGAACGGAGCCGCGACAAAGCCTGGCAATGCGGGTTTGAGCAATGATGCTGATGGATCGAAACGGACATTGTAGGGTCCGATATGGTGAAACCACCCATCGACGTACTTCGTTGTGAATCGGCAACAGCGGGACCATTTAGGACATAGGCCCCGGCCAAAGAATGTGACCGAGCGGTCATGGGTCGACTCCAAACGGACGACAGTTCCGTGGTTGCGGGCGCACGCGATACTTTTGCCGTCGCGACCGTGGTCGAGGCGGGCCACGAACCATGATCGTCACGATTCCCGGGACGTCGTGGCCTCGCACCCGCCGACACCACGACACTCGGAAGTTGTGACGATCATTGGGACGACCTGGAGGATCGCGCACCGTGGCAGTACCGACATCGCCGGCCCCGGCACCACTCGCCGTGCTGATGTATCACTCCGTGTCATCAGTACCGGAGCCGCCGCTGCGCTCCCTCGCGGTACCGCCCGAACTGCTCCGCGCACAGCTCACCGCGCTCACGGCGGCCGGGTACCGCCTCACCGGCCTGTCCGAGGCCGTCGACCTGCGCGCGGCCGGGAGCGTCGAGAAGGTCGTCGCGCTGACCTTCGACGACGGGTATCTCGACTTCCTCGATGCCGGCCTGCCCGTCCTGACCGACCTGGGCGCCTCCGCCACGCTGTACATGTCGGTCGGTCACGCCGGCGAACCCGCGTCCTGGCTCGGCCCGCACGCACCGGCCTTCGGCCCGCTGCTGACCTTGGGCCAACTGCGGGAGGTGGCGGCGGCGGGGATCGAGATCGGCAGCCACAGCCTCCTGCACCACCCCCTCGACGTGCTGCCGCCGGCCGCCCTGCAGCGCGAGGTCATCGACAGCCGCGACCGGCTCGCCGACGAGGTGCAGCGACCGATCCGATCGTTCGCCTACCCGCACGGCTACAACGGCCGGGCGGTGCGCGCGGCGGTGGCGCGCGCCGGCCACGACAACGCGTGCGAGGTCGGGCGCAGGCTGTACACGGCGAGCGACCATCCGCTGGCGATCCCCCGGCTCCAGCCGACCCCCGACCACTCGGGCGCCGACCTGGTGCGGCTGGTCGCGGACGGCGGCCCCCAGCTCGTACCCCGGATCAAGCGGACCGCCCAGCCGGCCTGGCGGGTGGCTCGCCTGCTGGCCGGGCGCCTGTTCGGGGTGAAGCTGACATGACCCGTGAAGGCAGGGTACCCGTGACCGCAGATCCGACAGGCCCGCGATCCGGCCGGCCGCGCCGGCGGGCGGCACTGGGCAAGCGGACGGCACTGCACAAGCGGACGGCACTGCGCAAGCGGACGGCGCCCCGCCGCTCGCCGCTGCGTTCCCTGGTCGCGGTCGGCCTCGCCGTCGTGGCGCTCGCCGGTTGTGCCCGGCCGGCCGGGCCCGGCGCGGCCTGGACCGAGCCGCCAGGGTCGTCGCAGCCGGCACGGGTGGCGACGCCCACGCCGGGTCGCGGCACGGCGAATGTGCGGGCGCCGCAACCGGTACCGGGCAAGGTGATGGTGGGGTCCTATCTGGACATCGCCGGCATGGACCAGAAGCAGAGCACGGCGCTGCGGCGCGAGCAGCTCGGCCGCGACCCGCGCATCGTGCACCGGTACTACGCCTGGAAGGACCCGCTGCCCCGGACGATGCCGGACCTGCCCGAGAACGCCATCCTCCTGGTCTCGTGGGACGGCGTGCCGTACAACACGATCAACAACGGGTCGCAGGACGCGCTGATCGCCAGCGCCGCCGACGCGCTGGCCGCCTACGGCCACCCGGTCTTCCTGCGCTGGGCGTGGGAGATGAACGGCAACTGGTACACCTGGGGTGGGGCCAGGAACGGCAACGACGCCAGCGGTTTCGTCACGGCGTGGCGGCGCATCCACGACATCTTCACCGCCCGCCGCGCCACCAACGTCGCCTGGGTGTGGGGCCCCAACTGCTACTCCGTACCCGATCAGTCCTGGAACGACATGACCCGGTACTACCCCGGCGACGCGTACGTCGACTGGGTGGCCGTCTCCGGGTACTTCGCCAGCCGGGAGACGCCCGATTACCTGTTCGGTCCGGTCGTGCGCAACTACGCCGGGCGCAAGCCGATCATGATCGCGGAGACCGGCGCGCTGGAGAAGGGCGGCACGGTGAAGGCCGACTGGATCGACCAACTCGCCGCCTACATCGTCGCGCGCCCGGCGATCGGCGCGCTGGTCTGGTTCGACACCGACAACGACCACGGCAACGGCAAGGACTGGCGCATCGACAGCACGCCCGCGTCGCTGGCGGCGTACCGGAAGCTGGCCCACGACCCCAGGTTCGCCGGATGACCTCCGTCCGGCCCGGTCGCGCCGCCGGCACCGCGCCACCCGCGGCGGCCCGGCGGATGTCCGCGCGGGACCGCGGCTGGCTGTCGGTCGACAACCTGCGCACGATCGGGCCCCTGCACGGCGTCACCGCCGAGGGGCTCCGGGCGGCACTGGTACGCCTGCACGAGGCGCACCCGACCCACCAGGCAGTGTGCCGGATGGACCGCGAGGCGGCCCGCTGGATACCGCTGTCGCGCTCCGGCTTCGCCGCGTTCAGCCGGAGCCTGGCGGTACGGGTCGACGGTACGGGTACCGTCCACCCGGCCGACGCGGTGACCCGCTGGCTCGTCGACGAGCCGTTGGGCGACCGCCCGCTGCTGCTCGCCGTCGGCGGCGGCTACGTCGGCGCGAAGATGTCGCACGCCCTCGGCGACGGGCGGATCGTCAACACCCTCTTCCCGGAGCTGATGCGCGCCGCGGCACGGGGCCGGGCCCCCCGCCTACCGTTCCCGACGCCGGTCCGGCTGCCGGTGGTACGCGCGGCGCTGCACCACTTCGGCCGCAACCCCTCACGGCTGCTGAGCGCCGCGAAGATCCTTCGCCCGCCGGCGTCGCCCGCCGACGCGGACGCCGGCACCGAGGCCCCGGCGCCGTGGCGGCCCGACATCGCGTACGGCACCGCCCGGTCCGCCACCGCACCGGCGCGGGCACGGACCTGGCGCGACCGCCACGCACCGGGAGTCTCCGCGGCGGCCGTGCTGTTCGCCGGCGCCTCGGCCGCGCTGATCCACTGCGGCCTGACCCCGAAGTGGCCGGGCCTGGTCGTCCTCTTCGACGCGCGCCGCTACCTTCCGGCTGGCTCTACAGTGGACGGCAATTTCGCGTGGGGCCAGTACCTGTTGCCGGCCGACCTCACCGATCCGCGCGCCGTCCACGAGTCCCTCGCCGAGGAGTTCGCCAGCGGCCGGCCGCTGGCGATGCTCGCGCTGCGCACCGCCCGCCTCGCGCTGTCCCGGACCCGCCACGAGCCCCCGGCGCTGCGGCCGGTAGCCGCGGACCCGCGCCCGGAGCTCACCCTGACCCACATCGGCCGGATCAGCGAGTACGTCGACCTGCCCTGGGCCGGCCCGCCCGAGGAGTGGCGGAACATGAGCGTACCGACGACGGGCGGCCCGGAGGCGCTCACCATGTCCTTCTCGGAGCTGGGTGGCGCGCTCTACATGAACGTCAGCTTCGACCGTGCCGTCTTCGACCCGGCCCCGGTGCGGCGCGCCATCGACCTGATCTGTGAGGACCCGGTCGGGTTGATCAACACCCCGGCCTGAACCGCTCTACCGTCGGCCGTGGTACCCGCGGCGCAGCTCGACCTGGCGCAGCAGCCGCGCCAGCGCGGTCTCCGCGGACCACGCGCGTACCCGGCCGGCCCCGGCGACGGCCCCGCGCAGCACCGGTACCGCCAGCCGGTGCAGCAGCGGCGCCGACGCGAGCCCGACGGCTGCCCTCGCCACTGGCGGCAGCGGGTCGAACAGCTCCGCGGGCGAGAGCAGGTCCGGGAAGGCCTCGAGCAGGTCGCGCCGATCCGCCCCGCGCAGCCACGCCTGGCCGGCGAAGGTCTCCAGGTCCCGGCGGTGCGCGTGGATCGCCAGCAGGGCCCGGTCGAACCGCCCCACCAGACCGGCCCGCCGGCAGCGCAGGCCGAACTCCTGGTCGCCGTGGTAGCGCAGCAGGCGCGGGCCGACGAACCCGATCCGCAGCGCGTCGCTCCGGCGCAGCGACAGGTTGCCCATCCACAGCTGGGACAGGATCGACGACGGGTCCCGCTCGTACCGGGCGCACATCCGCTCGTACTCGTCGGCGTACAGCAGGGTGCTGAAGTCGCCGGCCCGGCGCACCGCCGGCCGGTCCACCGGCATGTACCCGACGAGCACGAGGCCGTCGCGGCCGGCGTGTACCCGCGCGTGCGCCTCGGCCAGCCCCGGTCCGGCCAGGACGTCGTCGTCGAGGAACAGCACGACCTCTTCGGAGGCGTACTCGACGCCGGTCTGCCGGGCCGCCGCGTCACCGCAGTTCTCCTGCCACACCGGGCGCACCCGCGGGTCGGTCTCGGCCAGCTCCTTCAGCAGCTCGTACGAGCCGTCACGGCAGCCGTCCACGACGACGATCTCGGACACGTGCCGGTCGGCGCCGATCGCCGCCACGACGCCCGCCAGGCCGGCCACCCGGCGGTAGGTCGGGATGACGACCGACACCGACGGCAGTGGCGGGCTCACCTCGCCTCCCCCGACCAGGTGTACCCGTCGTCGAGCCGGAACTGCACGGTCGGCGCGTCTGCGTGGGCGGGCCGCGGGGTCGAAGCCGACGGTGCGGGCTGGGCCGGTGCGGGCTGAGCCGGTGCGGGCTGAGCAGCTTCGGGCCGGGTGGCTTCGGGCTGGGACGGCTCCGCCGCCGGGGTCCGCACCGGCTTGCCGAGCGCCACCCGCAGCACCGCCGGCGCCATGAACACCCCTTGGAGCACGAACACTCCGGCGAGCCACATCGCGAGGCTGGTCAGCCCGCCGTGCGCGGCGCCGTACCAGGCGGCGAGGATCTCCCCGACCCCGGCGAGCAGCGCGTACATGCTGGCCCGGCGGGTACGCCCCTGCAACCGCGACAGCGCGACGAAGAGCTGCCGGATGACGGTCGCCCCGAACGTCAGCGCGAGGATGGAGAGCGCGCCGGCCGCCGCCGCGGCGTAGCTGTCGCCGAACGTCGCCATGATGGGGTGCGCCAGCACGGCGACCAGCGTGGAGACCGGCAGGCCGATGCCCATCGAGACCAGCAGCGCCATCCGCACCTTCGAGCGCAGCGCCGCGCCGTCCCCGCTGGCGACCGCCAGCAGCGTGGTGGCGACGTTGCCGGGGATCATCGCCAGTACCGAGATCACCATCCAGGCGGTGTAGAAGGCGGCGGTGGCCCTGGTGGACAGCACCGCGGTGACCACCAGGGGCAGCATGGTGCGCGGCAGGAACAGCGCCAGGTTGAGCAGGTTGTGGTCGAGGGCATGGCGCCCCAGGCCGCGCAGCATCGACAGGTCCGGCCGCACCGCCACGGCCCCGATGCGGCTCCGCCGGTGCAGCGCGAGTAGCCCCACCGACAGGAAAATGCCGGCGACCCAGGTGAACAGGATGTCGGTGCCGGTCACCGTGATCGGGAGCAGCGCGAGGACACCGAGCAGGACCAGTTTGCCGACCGCGAAGTACGCGTTGCGGATGAGCTGCAACCGCCCCCTGAGCAGGCCGACGAGGCCCTCGTCGAGGACCAGCGTCGCGGCGTTGACCGACATGCCGATGAGCAGCAGGACCGCCGTCAGGGGTGAGCCCAGGGACTCGCGCAGCCCCGAGTTGAGGAAGTAGGCCAGTCCCTCGTAGACCACGCCGCCGACCGCGGCGACCGTACCGGAGACCAGCAGGCAGGTCGTGATGAGGTTCCACCGCCGCTCTGCCATCCGGGGCAGTTCGGCCAGCAGCAGGGTGCCCATCCCGAACATGCCCAGGACCCCGACCAGCGTCATCGCCGAGACGGCGGCCGAGACCGAGCCGACCGCGCTCGCCGGGAACTCGCGCGCCGCCACCCACCAGTACGCGAAGCCTACCGCCGAGGTGAGCACGCTGGTCGCCATCAGCGAGCCGGAGTTGCTGAGCAGGTCACCGTTGCGGCGCACCGCCCGCTTGAGCCGGTTGCGCGGGGTGGCGGCGTTCTGGCTCTCGTACACGGTGCGCCAGCGCAGCGCCTGGAGCAGCGGATCCTCGCCGCCGGTGGCGCTGCCGCTCTGGTAGAACGTCATCGGACACCGGCCAGGTGCGCACTGCGGTACGGCGCCTGCCCGCCGTTCTTGAACAGGTCGGCGGTCACCGTGCCGCTCGCCGGTACCTCCAGCGTCTGCGACCATCTGCCGCCGGGCTCCAGCGCGACGTCGAAGGTGCGCTCGAACCCGTTGGGGTCGGCGATCCGCAGGGAGTACCGGGTGGCCTCGCCCTCCTCGCACCGGATCGCCACCTGCACCGTCCGCGGGGTCTGCGGGGGCGCCTGCTGCTGTCCGTCCGGGGCCGGGGACGGTACCAGCGACAATCCGGTGAACGGCTCGCCGCCGGTCCCGGCGCTGCGCATCGCGAGCACCCCGGCGCCGGCGATGAGCAGTACCGCCAGCGCCAGCGGCGCCAACCGCCAGACCGCCGCGCCGACGGTCATCTTCTCCCGGTCGACGGCCAGCACCCGGCCGAACATCGCGGTCTCGGCGGCCGATCCGGTGCCGGCCGTGTCCCGGCGCAGCCGGGCCACGACGGCGGCCGCGACCGTGACCGACGTGGTGAGCGCGGTCCAGGACGCGCGGCCCAGCGGGATGCCGGCCGCGAACATGCCCAGCCCGCCGAGGACGAGCACGGCGAGGCTGAGGGCGGGCGGAAGCACCAGGCGTTCCACGATCGACAGCACCCGGCCCGGGAACAGCGCCGCGGCCAGGGCCAGCCCGGGGAGCACGAAGACGAGCAGCAGCCCGGTGGGTACCCGCACGGCCGGCAGGGGCACCCACTGCGCCGCCGCCGCGACCACCGCGAGGACGGCGGCCAGGACGGGCACGGCGTCGCGGTGGAGAGCGGCCGGTCTCATGCGCCCCTCACGTCGTAGATCCGGATGTTCCCGCTGTCGTAGACGAGGTTGACCCCCGGGATGTGGTCGAACTTGACCAGGTTCTCCAGTGGCACCGGGGTCACGTGCCGCTGAGCCTTCGGGTCGACGACGAAGTAGACCCCGGACGCGGGAAGCTGCTGCGACATCCGCACGTCGACCCACAGGTAGTCGATCTGCAGCGACTGGAGGATCTGCTGGTCCCGCAGGCCCCAGACGGGATCGTAGTACAGGTCCGCCGCCTCACCGACCGGGTCCTGACGGCCGTAGGTGGAGACCAGCGTCGCCCCGCTCAGGTCGGCCGCGAACCGGTTGCGCCACCCCAGCGCCTCCCCCGTCCACCAGGCGGCGGTCACGTTCTCCCCGACGACCGAGCGCTCGAACCCGGACACCAGGTACTTGCCCGGCAGGTGCTCCCAGTACGGGGGCCAGCCGCCGGCCCGCGCGGCCAGCATCAGCAGCGTGGCCATCGCCGCGCCCAGCGGCGCCGGCCGGGCCCATCGCGCGTTCACCGTCAGCCGGCCCAGCGGACCGGGCCAGGTGTGCGGGCGCAGCCCCCGTCGCCAGTCCACGATGGTCGCGGCGGCCAGCATCGACATGGGTACGTAGGTGAAGGTGGACGCGCGTCCGGCCAGCTCCGGGCCCTGCGCGCCCACGAACCGCAGTCCGCTGGTGGCGAAGAACGCGACCGAGCCGACCAGGACGGCCCACTGCCAGGCGTCGCGCTCACGCTTGCGGAGCGCGACCCAGCTGGCGCGCGCGAGCAGGACAAGCAGGCTGAGCAGGGCCGCCGCCTGGATACCGAGCTGCCACAGCGGGTTGCCCGGCGCGACGGACACCTTCGATCCGCCGCCCGCGAAGATCTGCGTCAGCGACGCCAGCATCGACTGCAGCGGCGCGCCGAGATAGTCGATGATCTCGTTGGCGACGAGCAGAACCCACGCCACGACGACCACGACCGCCGTGACGGCGAGGGCGAGCGCGCTGCGCCGCTTGTGGGTCGCCGGGAAGACCAGGTCACAGAGGGCCAGCAGGCCGAGCGTGCCGACCATCGCCATCGCCGTGATGTGGTGGGAGACGGCGACCACCGCCACCGACGCGACGCCGACCACCGCGTACGGCACGTACCCGGGCTCTCTGGACCGCCAGGACCGGGTCGCCCAGATCGCCAGCATCAGGAACGGCAGGGCCGCCGTCTGGTAGATGTACATGGCGTTGAAGAACAGGTAGTGCAGGGCCGTCGCGTAGATGGCGCAGGTGGCGCCGGCCAACGACGGGGAGCCCCCGGCGCGGCGGACCATCATGAACAGCGCGCCGACGAAGACCAGCCGCAGTACGCCGGCCGTGAGCAGGCCCGCGTCGGTCACCGACAGGCCGGTCAGTGAGACCAGCGCCGAGCCCATCTCCTCCAGCCCCGGGAAGTGCGCCGCGACCGGCAGCGCGCTGTTGGGCTGGAACAGCCGGCCGGTCTCGAGCACGATCGTGGTCGACAGCCAGTGCTGAAGCTCGTCGGGGAACCGGAACTGATCCGGACTGAACATCCACTTGAGCATGTACTGGTTGACCGCCAGCCCCATGGCGAGCAGGAACGACTCGGTCACCCCGGTCAGCCGGCGCGACAGCAGCCGGAACACGATCGGGGTGTAGACGACCACCTGGCCGACCCAGTACGCCGTGCTGGCCCAGGCGGCGCCGGTTCGGCCACCGGCGTACGCGAAGGCCACGAGCAGCACCCCGGCCGCCGACAGCGCCAGCAGCTGGGGGGCGAGGCCGAGGACCGGGAGCCGGACCGCACGTGGGCGGCGCGGCGCGCTGCCGGGCCTTCTGCCCCGCGTGTGGCCCGGCCCGCCGGGCGGCTGCGGTCGGCGCTGCGTGGGGATCGGCCGTGGTACGGGCGGCGCAGCCGGCACCTTCGGGATGACGACCGTACTGTCGCTCGGCGGCGGAACCCTTGGACGCTGCGGCGGCGGAACCCTGGGGCTCGGCACCCTGGGCAGCAAGGCGGTCGCGTCGTCCGGCGGAGCGGCCGGGGCGTCGCGTCGGGCTCGTGGGTCGCCCTGCCCCCGCGGGTCGCCCTGCCCCCGCGGGTCGCCCTGCCCCCGCGGATCCCGCTGCGCTCGCGGGTCCCGCTGTGCTCGCGGATCGCGCGGGTGCGGCGCCGGCCCGCGGTCCGGCTCACCGTCCCGTCTGGACTGCTGAGCTTGTCGCGGCGACGGTCCCGGCTGCTGTACCGGACCCGGCTGCCGCGGCACACCGGGCTGATACGGCACACCGGGCTGATGCGGCACACCGGGCTGCCGCGGCGGACCCATCGCCCGGAACACGGCCGCGTCGGCCGGATCCGCGGGCGCGTACGGGTCGCGCCGGTCGGGCTGTCGGCCGGTCACGTCCCACCCGACCCCGCCCGCAGCCGCCGGTTGCGCCGCCGACCGGCGAGGTAGCGGAACGGGCCGGTGAGCATGCCGCGCCGGTTGGCGCCCATCAGCTCGCGCGGGAAGTCCGCTTCCAGACCTGCCGAGCGCAGGCTGTCATCGGAGGTGAGGTCACGCAGCGCGGTCGGGACGAGCCGGGCCAGCCCGACCAGGACCCGCGGATCGCTCAGGATGAGGCTGGTGTACGCGGCGGTGAGGCCGGCGCCGTACCCGATCATCTGCCGGCGCAGCCCGTCCAGGTCACGCCGGTGGTAGTGCCAGGTCAGCGCGGTCGGCTGGTAGACGATCGTGCCGCCGCCCAGCAGGACGCGCGTGAACGCGAGGGTGTCCTCCGACCCCATGGCCGGCGTACCGGCACCGAGCGCCGCGTCGAACCCGCCGATGCCCTCGATGACCCCGGGCCGGAACGTCATGTTCGCCCCGGTACCGAACGGCGGCAGCGGGTACAGCGGGCTCTGCAGGTGAGCGGTGGCCGGGGAGAACACCGCCGGGGTGAAGCCGCGACCCTTGCTGTGCCCGCCGAACTGCTCGAACCAGATCTGGGCCCGGGTCTCCAGCTCGGCCGGCACGATCACGCCCGACACCACGTCCGCGCCCGGATGGTCGGCGAGCGCGCGGGCCACCTCGGCCAGCCAGTGCCGGTCGGCCACCTCGTCGTCGTCGAGCCAGGCGAGGATCTCGCCGCCGGCCGCCGTCACGGCCGCGTTCCGGGCGTACGACAGGCCGGGCAGCGGCGCGCGCAGGTACTCCACCGGGCCGCGGTTGGAGGCCTCCTTGACGACCCGCTCGGTCGCGTCGGTGACCGGGGCGTTGTCCACGACCAGGACCCGGAACCGCGGGTAGGCCTGGGCGAGCAGGCTGTCCAGGCAGCGCGCCAGCGGCCCGGGGCGCTCACGGGTACACACCACGACGGTGATCGGTGGTGCCGTGCGCAGCACCTCCTCGCGGCGGGCGAGGAAGGCCGGGGCGCCGGCGACCGGCACGCCCTCGACCGGTAGCTCCGGTCCGACCACCGCGCCGGCCGCGGCCAGCCGGGACCGTACGGCCGGGCCGTGGGCGGCGTCGACCGCGGAGGCGACGTCGGTGGCGGACAAGCCCCCATCGGGGACGTCGACGGTCACCGAGCCGACCGGCTCGTCGAAGACCCGTACCAGTAACCAGACCCGCTCCACCCGACGGCCGTCCCGGTCGACGGCGGGGAACGCCGGTACCGGTCGCACGATGTCCACCTCGGACACGAGCGCGGGCAGTCGGCGGTCCCCGGTCGTCCCGGCCTGAGTCATTGGCGAGCCTCCGCGCCGGCGTTCACTGCCACGGCGGGCCTGACCCGCTCCGGCCGCTGCCCGTGTACGAGTTCGGCCACGCCGCCGACGGCCGCCGCCGCGACGCCGGCCAGCACCGCGCCGGCCTTCGCCGCGTTGGCGGCGCCGCGTCCCCGTACGGCGTCGGCCAGTCCGCGACCGACGGCGCGCGGCAGGGTACGGGTGAGATAGCTGCGCTCCGAGCCGAGGCTCTCGCCTCCGTCGTTGAGCCGCGCCATCTCGACCTTGCCGCGGCCCTCCTGGTAGCAGCGGTGCAGAAAGAAGCGGAGCCGGGTGCGCGCCGCCTCGACCGGGTGGTCGATGAGCGCGCCCGGGACGTACATCCAGCGGCCGCCGGTGGCGTTGCTCATCCGGATGCACAGGTCGGTGTCCTCGGGCCGGCTGCGGTCGCCGACCTTGCCGAAGCCGACGCGGAAACCGTCCACCAGGTCGAACACGTCGCGGCGCACAGCCATGCTGGCCGACCATACGTTCCGGATGGGCGCGGTCTCGGCGGGCATGCCGGTGTACGAACCGCCGACCACCCACAGGAACTCGTCCGGGAACCACGCCGGGCGGGGGCGTTCCCAGTCCGGCCGGATCGCTCCCCCGGTACCCACCACCGCCGGGTCGGCGAACGGCGCCACCAGGCCGGCGAGCCAGCCCGGATGGGCGTACGCGTCGTCGTCGAGCAGCGCGACGACCTCGGTGGTGGTGTGCCGGACGCCGGTGTTGCGGTTGCCCGACACCCCGCGCTGGAAGCGGTTGGCGAGCACGGTCACGCCGGGAAGCTCGCGGACGGCCCGCTCGTACAGCGTCTCGTTGTGGTCGACGGCGACCACGACCTCGATCGGCCGTGGCTGCTGGGCGAAGACCGATCCGACCGCACGGACCAGCTGAGGCCAGCGGCGTTCGGTGTGGCACGGGATCACGACGCTGACCGCCGAGTGGTTCATGGTGCTCGTTACTCCTCGGCGGTCACGACATCGACCTCGCGACGCGGCGGGGCGGACCGCCGCTGGGCCGGTATCTTCAGCGGCGACAAGGGGACGCCGTGGCGCTCGGTACCCGCGCGGTGGCCGTTCGTCGGCCGGGCGACCGACTCCGTCGCCGGCGCCGCGGACTCCGTCGCCGGCACCGCAGACTCCGTCGCCGGCGCCGCGCCCGACGCGGCGCCGACCGGCCCGGGAACGGACGGCTGCGGCTTCTCCCGCCGGTACTCGCGGAAGATCGTGCGCAGCACCCGGATGCCGTCGCTGACCGCGTTGAGGTTGCTGACCCCGTGCAGCCGGGGGAACTCGACGCTCGCGACTTCCTGGATGCGCAGCTTGTGCCGCGCCGCCCGTACCGTGATCAGGGTTTCGATCTCAAACCCGTCACCCCACAGCTTCTGCCCGTCGGCCGACCGCGGCAGGTCGACGTCGGGGAGGTCGAGGTACGGCAGGGCACTGCGCCAGAAGGCGTTGTAGCCGTAACACAGGTCGGTGAATCTGGTGCCGAACAGCACGTTCACGATGCCGTTGAGGCCGCGGTTGCCCAGCCGCCGCAGCCGGGTGATGTCGTGGCTGCCGCCGCCCGGCCGAAACCGGGAGCCTTTGGCGTAGTCCGCGCCCGCCAGCAGGGCGTCGATGAAGCGAGGGATCTCGGACGGGTCCGTCGACCCGTCCGCGTCGATCATGACGAGGATGTCCCCGGCGCTCGCCGCGAAGCCGCACGCCAGGGCATTGCCCTTGCCGGTGCGCGTCTGGTGCACGACCTTGATCGGCGGATGCAGTTCGCGGGCCACCTCGACGGTCCGGTCGACCGAGCCGCCGTCGACCAGGATCACCTCGGATATGCCTTCCGGTAACCGCTCGAACACGTACGGGAGATTCTGCTCCTCGTTGAGGGTGGGGACGATGACGCTGACGGTCGGGGATCGGCCCTCCCGGGCAGGCTGAACACCCGGGTCGAAAGCACGATTCATCAGCGAGTCCTCCAGTTGTCGCCCCATGGGGGCACGTCAAAACCCCCGACCCCGAGCGGTCGATCACCGCAGACTGCGACATTGACACCGCATCGGAATCGTCGCAATAGACGATTCGGTCATCATCAGGTCGCCTCGGCATACCGATTACGCGCGGTTGCCATCCCCTTTCGCACAGCAAAAGTGCCCGCTGAGAATACGACCGATCAGCGGGCACCAGGAGCTTAGGGAGACGGCCTGCATTGAGGACAGGGGACCTTTGTGGAATCAGGCGTGACATATATCACCGACAATGCACTTGACCACCCATAACGGCCGAATCGGCGCAAATAACAGGTCCACAAGCGACGAAAGCGTCATGTCGGATAAGCCGCCGCAGGGGCGAAATCAACAGGTCAGGGCCGGGTTCCGGCAGCGGAGCACGCCCGATGGCGGAGTGTTGCCGTCGTCACCGCGAACGCTACGACGATCAAGATTATGACAATGCGTTGATCGATTAGCTACAAATGGCGACATGCAAGAACCGACAACCAGCCGGTACCGTACATACGCGGCACAGCCGGTCAACGCCCGCCGCCTCGCCCGATTACCCATTCAGGCAAAACAATGCGCCGGTCAGTCGCCGTACGATCACCTTTCGTAGCCGCAGCGAGGGCAATGATTCCGCGCCGGGAGCGTCGGCGCCTATCCCCGGATCGGGGACATCCTGCTATTGCGATGCCGCCGACGGCGCCGGGACTCACCGCGCGGCCTCGCGGTCGACGAAGACGTACCGGCCCTGCGACCAGTCCACGCCCAGCCCCGCCGACCAGGCCCGCTCCAGGGCCTCGCGTACCCGCAGCCGGGTCGCGGCGGCCTCGTCCGGCGCGGTACGCCGCAGCTGCTCGTAGTCGACGGGAATGTCGAGTGACCCGGCGGCGTGGTCCAACGGCCGCCGCCGCCCGGCGACCGCCTCCAGTACCCGCTCCGAGCGCAGCCGCCACGACACCTCGAACCGGTCGCTGCGGTCGCCGGCGTTGACGGTGTCGTCCATCGCCCCGTAGAAGTCCGGCCGGAACGCCACCACCTCGGCGCCGAGCTTCACGAGGTTGAAGTGCGCGTTGCGGGCGATGAGCGGGTCGTAGGTCCAGCGCACCTCGTCGATGCCCGCCCGCAGGCAGACGGCCCGCTGCCACAGCTTGAGCGCGTAACCCACGCCGCCGGAGCGCTCGCCGCCGGTCACGGCCGTCATGTGGGAGTGGACGTGGAAGCCACCGCTCCAGCCCAGGAAGCCGAGCGCGAGACCGGCCGGGCGCCCGTCGCGGGTCGCCACCAGCAGCGGATTACCGGCGTGGGCGAGCGCCAGCAGCAGGCTGGGGTGCGGTGCCTGCCCGGGCCCCCAGACCTGGTCGACGATGTCCTGGACGATCGGCACGGAGGGGCCGGAGAACTCGGCGATCTCCACCCGCGCCGCGGCCGCCGCTGCGCGGGCGGCGTGCCACGCCTCCGAGCCGACCGACACGTCCTCACCTCCCGGTCGAGGCCGATCCTAGGGCTCCCGCCGTCGCGGCTTGACGTTGACGTCACGTCAACTTCTAGCCTGGAAGCACCGACGAGGGCGCCAACGGTCGAGAGGGAGTGAGCGATGGAGTGGTCGATCCAGGAGATCGCGCGCCTGGCCGGTACCACCAGTCGCACGCTACGCCACTACGGCCAGGTCGGGCTGCTCGAACCGAGCCGGATCGGCGGCAACGGGTATCGGTACTACGACCAGGACCGCCTGGTCCGGCTGCAGCGGATCCTGCTGCTGCGGGACCTCGGTCTCGGACTGCCGGCCATCGCCGAGGTGCTCGACGGGCAGCGGGACACCGTCGCCGCGCTGCGCACCCATCTGGCGCTGCTGGAGCAGGAGCGCGAGCGGATCGGGCGGCAGATCGAGTCGGTGAAGACGACCCTGCGGAAGACGGAAGGAGGTGAGCAACTGATGGCGGAGGAGGTGTTCGACGGGTTCGACCACAGCCGGTACGAGCAGGAGGTGACCGAGCGCTGGGGCCGCAAGGCGTACGAGAAGGCCGACCGCTGGTGGCGCTCGCTCAGCGACGCCGAGAAGAAGGCGTACCAGCAGCGGCATCTCGACATCGCGAAGGACTACGGCACGGCGTACCTGGCGGGTACGGCCGTTGACGGCGACGAGGTGCAGGAGATCGTCCGGCGTCACGTCGACTGGCTGTCGATCACGATGAACCCGACGAAGGAGTACGTGATCGGGCTGGGCGAGATGTACGTCGCCGACCCGCGGTTCACGGCGAACTACGACCGGCACGGTGCCGGCACGGCGGAGTTCGTGCGTGACGCCATGCGGGTGTACGCCGAGCGCAACCTGTAACGGATCATGGTGGGCGGGGCTGCAGACCCGTCCGCCGACCGGCCACCGGTCATCCGCCGATCGGGCCCGATCGCCGGGAAGCCTCAGCCACCACCACCGGGGGCCGATGGGTGGCACATGGCTTCAGAAGGCGGCAACACGTTCCGGATGGACCCGACCGAGATGCTCTGGCCGTGCGCGGTACGCGTGACGTGGGCCGGCGAGGAGGTCGTCGTGGAGATCAGCGGCCACGGTGACGACGAGGAGGCCCAGGCCACGCGACCGATCGCCGGCCCGTGGTCCTCTCCACCCCCGGCCTACCGGAACGCCGCCTAGAAACGGCCGCCGTGATCACGGAGACGTTCCGCGTTGGAACCCGGAAAAGTTTCCAGGATCATGCTGGAGGATTCGTGGGCTGCCCACCGCGGTGAGGCAGCATGGATGCGTGATCGAGAAGCTGGCGGAGTACGTGGCGCGCGGTGGCGTCATGGTGCTCAGCGGGGCGGGACTGTCGACCGAGTCCGGGATCCCGGACTACCGGGGACCCAGCGGGTCGATGCGCCGGAACACCCCGATGACGTACCAGACCTTCACCGGCGACGCTGCCGCACGGCAGCGGTACTGGGCCCGCAGCCACCTCGGCTGGCGGACCATCGCCCGGGCCGACCCGAACGCGGGACACCGCGCGGTGGCGGACATGCAACGGCGCGGCCTGCTGGCCGGCGTGGTGACCCAGAACGTGGACGGCCTCCATCAGGCCGGTGGCGCCCGGGACGTCGTCGAACTGCACGGCAACCTGGCCCGGGTCACCTGCCTCATCTGCGGCGACAGGCTCTCCCGGGAGGAGTTGGAGCGCCGGCTGCACGAGGCGAACCCGGAGTTCGACGCGCGGGTCACCGCCGTCAACCCGGACGGCGACGTGGACCTGCGGGACTCCGACGTCGAGGGGTTCCGGACGGTCGACTGCGAACTGTGCGGCGGCATGTTGAAGCCGGACGTCGTCTTCTTCGGCGAGACCGTACCGGCCGACCGGGTACAGACCTGCTTCGATCTGGTACAGAGCGCGCGCGTGCTGCTCGTACTCGGGTCGTCGTTGACGGTGATGTCCGGGCACCGGTTCGTACTGCGGGCCGCGAAGCTCGGCATCCCGATTGCGATCGTCAACCAGGGCCCGACCCGCGGCGACCGCTACGCCGCGGTCACCGTGGACGCGCCGCTCGGCGTGGCCCTCCCGGAGCTGATCCGGCTCAGCGGCGCGACCTCGGCCACCGCCTGATCCCACTCACCGCCCGTAGCCGGGCGGCAGGCGTGTCAGACCGCCCGTAGCCTGGCGGCCAGGTCCGCCGCGTCGCCGTCCCATCCGTCGAGCGCGGTGGCGACCCGCCCGGGCGGCGGAGCCCCGAAGAACACGAGCTTGTCGTCGACGGCGAGCGAGGGTACGCCCTGCACCCCGATCGCCGAGGCCTCCTCACGGAGGCTCCGCAGGCGGGCCTGCCTCTCCGGCTCCCACGCCGCGGCGATCGCGCCGTCGGGGCTCAGCCCGCTCTCGACGGCGACGCGGCGCAGCGTGCGTTCGTCGTTGACGTCGCGACCTTCGATGAAGAAGGCGCGCTGCACCCCCTCCCGCCAGGCCCGGCCGGCACCCTCGTCCTGCGCCCACAGGCACGCGGCCAGCGACAGCGTCGAACGCGGCTGGTACACCGGGACGTGGATCTCGATGCCGTAGGCGAGGGCGAGCGGGTACACGTGGTCACGCCAGTGATCGCGGATGTACTTGCCCCGCGGCTCGGGCAACTCGGCGGGTGCGGGGCGCAGCTCGAACGGTACCCACTCCACGGGGATACCGGCGTCCTCGGCGGCCTCCACCTCGGGCATCAGGAGGTAGCTGTACGGGCACACGACGTCGAAGTAGTAGCGCAGCATCCCTATCAGCTTCCGCCTGCCGGCCGTCCCGGCCGCAACCGGGGTCGGCCGGGACCGCGTCGCGTGCGCGCACCCGGCACAATCACGCCATGCCGACGCTCTTCACGAAGATCATCAACGGCGAGCTGCCGGGCCGGTTCGTCTGGACCGACGACAGGGTGGTCGCCTTCCTGACCATCGCCCCGATCACCCCCGGGCACACCCTCGTCGTACCGCGGCAGGAGGTCGACGACTGGACGACGATCGAACCCGACCTGCAGGGCCACCTCATGGTCGTCAGCGGCCGGATCGGCGCCGCGGTCCGCCGCGCCTTCGACGCACCCCGTGCCGGTCTGGTGATCGCCGGCTTCGAGGTACCGCACGCCCACGTCCACGTCTTCCCCGCCTGGGGACTGGAGGATTTCGACTTCGCCCGGGCCGACAGCAACGTACCGGCGGCGAAGCTGGACGACGCCCGCGACCGCATCGTCGCCGCGCTCGGCTGAGCGCGGTCCATCCGACACACCGCGAAGTCAGAGCAGCACGGAGCGTGCGTAATTTACCTGCTACGTAGTGACTTTCCTCTGACTTCCTTAGCAATGAATTAGATGGTTAGGGGCCTGCCCGACGGCTGGCTAGTGTCAGGGCCGACCACCGTCACCAGGCCGTGAAGATCGGCCACGGCTGGTCGCCGCCGGCTCAAGCCCTCCGGCCCCGCCAGCAGGCGGTGAGGACGAAGGAATCCGTACGTGACCCTGCCCAACGTCCGTTTCCGTTCGACGCTGTCCCTGGCGGTCCTGCTCGCCGTGGCCGTCCTGGTCGGAATCCTGCCGGCGGGGCCCGTACGCGCCGAGCCCGCCACTCCCGGACCGGAGGGCGGCGGCGTGTCCCTGCGTGACCAGCTCGATGCCGCCGCGAAGGGGTTCAACGACGCCACGGCCCGGCTGGAGACGTCCAAGGCGCGCCAGGCGCAGCTCACCGAGCAGATGCGCGCCACCGACGCGGCGATGGCCGACGTCACCGCCCAGATCGGCGAGGTCGCCGCGCGCGCCTACAAGAGCGGCCGGGTCAGCGGACTGGCCGTCCTCGTCGACAGCGAATCCCCCACCGGACTGCTCCAGCGCGCCACCGCCCTGGAGACCCGGGTCCGGCTCGACGACGCGCAGCTACGCCGCCTGAACGAGACAGCGGCCACCCAGCGTCGCCAGCAGGCCGCGCTGGACAACGAGATCAAGGTCCAGCAGGCACAGGTCGCGGAGATGGCCAAGCGCAAGCAGGCCGCCGAGAAGGCCCTCGCCCCGGTCGGCGGCGGGCAGAAGGTGGTCGGGCCGGGCTCCGGCGGCGGCTTCGTCCCGACGGGGGTACCGCGCCGGGCGGACGGCACCCTGGCCCCCGAGTCCTGCTCGGCCGACGACCCGACGACCT
Source organism: Planosporangium mesophilum (assembly GCF_016863255.1). GTDB lineage: Bacteria > Actinomycetota > Actinomycetes > Mycobacteriales > Micromonosporaceae > Planosporangium > Planosporangium mesophilum. The sequence goes on along the minus strand of NZ_BOON01000032.1, from coordinate 114,539 downwards.
CCGGCTGCCTCACCCCACGCACGCTGCACGCGTACCAGCAGACCAAGGCCGCCGGCTTCAACCACTTCGTATCCTGCTACCGGCCACAGGAGGACGGCGGCGAGCACCCCCGGGGCCGGGCCTGCGACTGGGCCGCCTCGGCTGGCGGCTTCGGCGGCGTGGCCACCGGCGCCGACCGCGACTACGGCAACCGGCTCGCTGCCTGGTACGTGGCCAACGCCCAACGCCTCGGGGTGCTGTACGTCATCTGGTTCCGCCAGATCTGGCTGCCGTCCACCGGCTGGCGGGCCTACCGCAACGGTGACGGCACCCCGTCCGGCGACCACACCAACCACGTACACCTTTCGGTGCAGTAGAAACGCGGCGACCTGTGTCGATGCACCCGGACGGGTGACCCGTCCGGGTGCATCGACGGTACGCGATCTCTTGACAAGCCCGACACGGAACCGCAACATCCAGATCTACTGGTGGAGCGGCCACCTGGCCGACCCAGTGGGAGGCGGCCATGTCGACCGATAGCCAACCGCACCACGTCCACCGCCGGCGTGCCGTCATCGCGAGCACCGTCGGCACGACCATCGAGTGGTACGACTTCTTCCTGTACGGAACGGTCGCCGCGCTCGTGTTCCCGAAGCTGTTCTTCCCGCACAGCTCACCCACCGCCGGCGTCCTGGCGTCGTTCACCACCCTGTTCGTCGGCTTCGCCGCCCGGCCGGTCGGCGCCGCCATCTTCGGCCACTTCGGTGACCGGATCGGCCGCAAGGCCACTCTGGTCACCACCCTGCTGCTGATGGGGATCGCCACCGCGCTGATGGGAGTGCTGCCCGGGTACGCCACGCTCGGCGTGGCCGCCCCGATCCTGCTGACCCTGCTGCGCCTGCTGCAGGGCATCGGCGTCGGTGGCGAGTGGGGCGGCTCGGTCCTGCTCTCCATGGAGTGGGGCACGAAAGCCCGCCGCGGACTGATGGCCAGCATGCCGCAGCTCGGCGTCCCGCTCGGCCTGCTGTTGTCCACCGGGATGGTCCGACTGTTCAGCAACCTCAGTGGCGACGCGTTCGCCACCTGGGGGTGGCGGATCCCGTTCCTGTTCAGCGTGGTCCTGATCGGGATCGGGCTGTACGTGCGGCTACGGGTGCTGGAGAGCCCCGACTTCGTCGAGGTCAAGCAGCAGCGGGCGGTCGTGCGGCAGCCGGTGTGGGCGGCGTTCCGCGAGCACCCGAGGGAGATCCTCAGCTCCGCCTTCGTGCGGCTGTCCGAGCAGGCGCCGTTCTACCTGTTCATCACGTACGTGCTGACCTACGGCACCCAGGAACTCAAGCTCCCGCGCGGCGTACTGCTCAACGACACCCTCGTCGCCGCGGCGCTGGGCCTGATCAGCGTCCCGCTCTTCGGCCACCTGTCCGACCGCTTCGGTCGCAAGCTGATCTACGGCATCGGGATCGTGTGCACCGGCCTGTACGCCTTCCCGTACTTCCACCTGCTGAACACCCGCTCGTCCGGGATGGTGCTGCTGGCCATCGTGATATCCCTGGTCGTGCACGACATCCAGTACGGACCGCAGGCGGCGCTGATCGCGGAGAGCTTCGGCACCAACGTCCGCTATAGCGGCGCCGGCATGGGGTACGCGCTGGCGTCGGTGATCGCAGGTGGACCCGCCCCGCTGATCGCGGCCGCCCTGTACCAGCGCACCGGGTCGAGCACCGCGATCAGCTGGTACATCGTGGGCTGCGCGGTCGTCGCCATGATCGCGCTGGTCCTCATGCCGCGACGCACGGACGAGCCGAGCCAGGCGTCGGTCAGCGGTACCGCCGCACCGGCCCCGGCGGTCTGAGCCAAACTCTCCCATGATCGCGGAAACCCTTCCGGCCCCCGCCCGGAAGGGTTTCCGCGATCATGGGAGAGGCGGCGGCGTCACCGAGCGCAGCGCGCGGTGGACCAGGCCACCGGTCTCGGCGAGGGCTCGCCTGGCCTGATCCACAGTGGCCGATGACAGCAGCGTCACCAGCGCGACCTTCGGATCGCCCTCGGCGGCCGCCAGCGCGGCGGCGCAGAGGTCGGAGTCCGCGCCGGTCGCCTGGGCCAGCATCCGGACCTGCCGGGCCCGCAGCTTCCGGTTGCTGGCGACCATGTCGGTCATCAGGTTCGAGTACGTCCGGCCGAGCCGGATCATGACGGCGGTCGACAGCGAGTTGAGCACCAGCTTCTGGGCGGTGCCGGCCTTGAGCCGGGTCGAGCCGGTGATCGCCTCCGGCCCGGTGTCGAAGGCGACGTGGATGTCGGCCAGCGGCGCGAGCGGTGACCTGGGGTTGGCCGAGACGAGCACGGTACCGGCGCCGCGGGCCCGGGCCTCGCGCAGCGCGCCGGCCACGTACGGGGTCCGCCCGCTGGCGGTCACGCCCACGGCGACGTCGCCCGCCTCCACCTCGGAGCCGGCGGCCGCCGCGCCGTCGTCCTCGTCGTCCTCGGCCGCCTCGGACGGGTTGGTCAGCGCGGCGGGCCCACCGGCCAGGTGGGCGACGACGCGGCCCGGCTCCAGCCCGAACGTCGGGCGCAGCTCGGCGCAGTCCAGCACGGCGAGGCGCCCCGAGGTACCGGCGCCGAAGTAGTGCAGCCGGTGCCCGGAAGCGAGCGCGGCGACCGCCAGGTCGACCGCCTCTGCCAGGTACGGGAGCGTCGCCGCGACCGCGGCGGGCACGGTGGCGTCCTCGGCGTTGAGCAGCCGGAGGACGTCAAGCGCGGGCAACCGGTCAATGCTGACCGTCCGCGGATTCCGCTCTTCGGTCGGCGGACACTCCAGTCCGTCGCTGACCCCGGTCACCAGCGCTCCCGCTGCGGGCGGGCCCGCCGGGACCGTACCGCCTCGTAGGTGGCCTCGAGTGCGGCGCGGGTCTGCGGGTACGTCCGCTGCGCCACGCCCACGAAGACGCAGTCGACGACGGTCAACTGGGCGAGGCGACTGGCCATCGCGCCGGAGCGGAAGGTGGTCTCCCTGGCGGCCGTCGTGAGGACGAGGTCGGCCACCCGGGTGATCGGCGACTTGGGGAAGTTGGTGAGCGCGACGGTCAGCGCGCCGCGCCGGCCGGCCTCCGCGAACGCCTCGATGGTGTCCATCGTGGCCCCGGTGTGCGAGATGCCGAACGCGACGTCGCGCTCGTCCAGCAGTGCGGCGCTGGTCAGCGCGACGTGCAGGTCCGACCAGGCGTACGCGACCCGACCGATGCGGTGCAGTTTCTGCTGGAAGTCCTGTGCGACGTAGGCGCTGGCCCCGACGCCGTAGATGTCGACCCGCCGGGCCGACGCGACGGCGTCGACCACCCGCTCCAGCACGGCGACGTCGAGCTGCGCCGCGGTCTCCTCGATGGCCCGGGCGTCGGCGAACGTGATCTTCTTGACCACCTCGGTGAGGTCGTCGCTCGGGCTGATGTCGCTGCCTATCCCCTTGCCCGACACGCCGCCGTCCTGGGCCCGTCCCGCCTCGGTCGCGAGCGTCAGGCGCAACTGCGGATAGCCGTCGAACCCCATCGTCCGGCAGAAGCGGATCACCGTCGTCTCCGACGTCTGCGCCCGCCGGGCGAGTTCGGTGATCGTCAACTGGGCGACGCCGGCCGACTCGGCGATCACCACCTGCGCGACGCGCTGTTCGGCCGGGGACAGGGAGGGTAGCAGGCCGCGGGCTTTCACCGTGGTCGGCGTGCTCCCGCTCGCGCCGGTCGCGGCGCCGGTGGCATCGGCACCGTGGGAGGTCATGTGAAAAAGTTTCCTTCGGTTCGGGCGATCCGTCAATCTTCGCGACGCATGTGATTGATTAACGTCGATAGAGAAGGTACTGCCGTCGCCGCGCCTCGAAGGCGGCCAGCTCCGCGCTCCACACGCCCACCACGTCGGCTGTCGACGCGCCGGCGTCGATCATCGTCCGCAGCCGGCCCGAGCCGGTCAGCTTGTCGATCCAGTACGGTCGCACCCGGTCCCAGGAGTCCGCCCGCCAGGCGAAGGAGGGGTACCTGCGGGCCTCGACGAGCATCGCCACCCCGGTGCGGACCGGGTCGAACGCCCGCTGGTCGGTCACCTTCACCTCCACCCCCGCGCACAGCGCCCCCGTGAACTTGCCGAAGGTGGGCGTGAAGTACGCCTCGCGGAAGCGGACGCCGGGCAGGCCCGCCGCGTTGAGCCGGTCGGACCAGTGGTAGTCCAGGTCGGGGCCGCCGACGAGCTCGAACGGCCGCGTCGTGCCGCGACCCTCGGTGATCGACGCGACGCCCTCGAACATCCCGGTGCCCGGGTAGACCAGCGCGGTGTCGGGCGTGGGCATGTTCGGGCTGGGCAGCACCCACGGCGCGTCGGTGTCGCCGGCCATGAGCTCCGGCGACCAGCCACGGCAGGCCACCACCTCGAGCGCCACCGCGCGGCCGGCCTCGGCCGGCAGGAACTCGCCGTTGTAGAAGCGGGCCAGCTCGCCGACGGTCATGCCGTGCTGCTGCACGATCTCCTTCTTGCCGACTCCGGAGGTGAAGCCGGCGGTCATCATCGGGCCGTACGCCCGGCCGCCGATCGGGTTCGGACGGTCGAGCACGACGTAGCGCAGCCCGGCACGGGCCGCGGCGACCATCGAGTCGTACAGGGTCCAGATGTACGTGTAGAAGCGGGCCCCGACGTCCTGGATGTCGAAGACGACGGTCTCCACACCGGACCTGGCGTACAGCTCGGCCCACTTGTCCTGGCCGGCGCCGTAGGCGTCGTACACGGCCAGGCCGGTACGGGGGTCGACGCCGCTGCCCTCACTGCCACCGGCCTGCGCGGAGCCCCGGAAGCCGTGCTCCGGCCCGAAGACCGCGGACACCCGTACCCGCCCGTCGGCGTGCATGAGATCGACCAGGTGCCGATATCCGCGGTCCACCCCCGTCGGGTTGGAGATCACCCCGATCCGCTGTCCCGACACCGCCGCCCAACCGGTCTCGACCAGCCTGTCGAGGCCCGTGCGAACGGGGAATCGGGGCAGCGCAACGGGTTTGGCCGAAGCGCTCGCCGGGCAGCACTGGTCTCCCGCCAGACCGCCGGCGGTGGCGACGGTGGCGGCCCCGGTGATGGCCAACAGGCGACGACGATCCATGGCTCCTCCTACCGTCCTGCCATGTCGGCAAGCTAGCCCGCGACCCCCGTCGTGGCAAGAACCTTCCTGCCCCTTGAAAGCCACGAAGGAAACCTTCATTCTTACATCGACATCCGTGGAGGTGCGCGATGATCCGTCGATGGGCCGTACTGCCGGTGACCGTGGCCGCCGTTGTCGCCACCACCACGATGGCCGCCCCGGCCGGCCATGCGGCACCCAACGGCGGCGCGACATCGAACAGCGGCCCACCGAGCGCGTCGCCGGCTGACATCCGGTTCGCGCACCGGACCCTGCGCAACGGTACGCCCGCGCAGGTGGGCCTGCTCGCCGAGCCGATCGGCCGGATGCGCACCGACCTCGAGCGGTACCTGTCCCCCACCCCCGACCACGCCGCCCACCCGACCTACGCGGGCGCGTCCGTACTGGCCGCCAAGGACGGCGTCGTCGTGCAGCGCGCGGGCGTCGGCAAGGCTGTGCGCTACAGCGAGGTCGGCCCGCCGCCCGGGCGGGTCGGCGTCGAACTCCCGGCGGACCAGCAGATCCCCGCGCGGCCGGACACGATCTACGACCTGGCGTCGGTGTCGAAGCTGTTCACCAGTGTCGTGGTGATGCAGGAGGTGGAGCGGGGCCGGGTGGACCTCGACGCGCCGGTCGCCCGCTACCTGCCCGAGTTCGCGTCCGGCGGCAAGGAGGCGGTGACGGTCCGCAACCTGCTCACGCACACCGGCGGGCTGCCCGCGTTCCTGCCACTGTGGAGCAGCTACCCCGACCCGCCGTCGCGGCTCGCCGCGGCGCTCGCCACCCCGCTCATGCCGGGCGCGGCGCCGGGTCAGCAGTACGTGTACTCCGACCTCGGCCTGATCACGCTGGGCGAGCTGGTGCGCCGGATGACCGGGCAGCGGCTCGACGAGGCGGTACGCACCCGGATCACCGACCCGCTGTCCATGGTGGACACCGGCTACAACCCGCCCGCGGGCAAGCGCACCCGGATCGCGGCGACCGAGTACGAGCCGTACGCCGGCCGCGGGATGGTGTGGGGCCAGGTGCACGACGAGAACGCCTGGTCACTCGAGGGCGTCGCCGGGCACGCGGGCGTCTTCTCCACCGTGGACGACCTGGCGATCTTCTGCCAGATGCTGCTCAACGGCGGGGAGTACCGGGGCCGGCGGATCCTGCGCGAGAGCACGGTCCGCTCGATGTTGGTCAACGACAACGCCCACCTGGAGAGCCGGGACCCCGAGAGCCGGCGCGGGCTGGGCTTCGAACTGAACAAGCACTGGTACATGGACGGGCTGTCCTCGCCGGTCACGTTCGGCCACACCGGCTTCACCGGTACCTCGATCGTGGTGGACCCGCTGTCGCACTCGTTCGTCATCCTGCTGACCAACCGGGTACACCCCGACCGTGGCTGGGGCAGCAACAACAACTCCCGCCGCGCGGTCGCCCGGGACCTCGCCGACGCGATGCCGGTACGCCCGATCGGGGGCGGTACCGCCTGGCGGACCGAGCACCGCGACGCCGCGACCATGACGCTCACCGCGCCACTGCGCCGGGCGGCGACCGACGGCGCCGACGCGTCGTTCCTGCTGTGGTACGACACCGAGCCCGGCTACGACCCGGTCCACGTCGAGGCCTCCAGCGACGGCGGCGCGACCTGGGCACCGGTCACCCTCCGGCTGTGGGCGCCGGACCGGCGCTGGGACGCCGACGGCACGCTCAGCGGGTACGGCGGGCGGCGCTGGTGGGGCGCGTCGGCCGCGCTCGCCCCCGGCACGACGCACCTGCGCTGGCGGTACACCACCGACGGCAGCGGCCAGGGGCGCGGCGTCTACGTCGACCGGGTGTCGGTCCGGGACAAGGGCGGGGCACTGTTCGCCGGCGAGAGCGGCGACACGAACAAGTTCCAGGCCGACGGCTGGGCGCCGTCGGCGACATAGCCGCCATCACACTGCGGATCCCAGGAGAGCACGAATGTCAGCACCGAGTGCCAGTGATTCGTCCGTCAGCCGCCGCGATCTCCTCCAGCGCGCCACGGCGGCCGGGGTCCTCGCCGCCACCGGCGGCGGGGTTCTGTCGGCGTGCGCCATGGGCGGCGGAGGTGGCAACGACAAGGCGGCGGGCGGCGCGAAGAACAGCGCCAACCCCCTCGGCGTATCGGAGAGCGCACCGCTGGAGGTGGTCATCTTCAACGGCGGCTTCGGCGAGGAGTACGCCAAGGCGCACGAGGCGATGTACAAGGAGCGCTACCCGAAGGCGGAGGTGAAGCACTCCGCGACCATCGAGATCTCCAAGACGCTCCAGCCGCGCTTCGTCGACGGCAGCCCGCCGGACGTCGTCAACAACTCGGGCGGCAACCAGATCGACTTCAACGGCCTGGTCTCGCAGGGAGCGCTGAGCGACCTGGCGCCGCTGCTCGACGCGCCGAGCCTGGACGACCCGAAGAAGACGGTCCGCCAGACGCTGCTGCCCGGCGCGCTGCTGCCCGGTACGTACGACGGCAAGACCATGGCCCTCAACTACACCTACACCGCGTACGGCATCTGGTACTCGGGCAAGCTACTCGCCGACCGCGGCTGGCAGTACCCGAAGACCTGGGACGAGATGATCGCGCTGTGCAGGCAGATCAAGGCGGCCGGGCTGGCGCCCTGGACCTACCAGGGCAAGCACCCGCGGTACATGAGCTGGCCGATCCTGTCCGCGGCGGCCAAGCTGGCCGGCCCCGACATTCTGGTCGCCATCGACAACCTCGAGCCCAACGCCTGGAAGCACGACGCGATCAAGACCGCCGCCGAGGCGTACTACCAGCTCGCCGTCGACGGGTACATCCTGCCCGGCTCCGAGGGCATGGACCACATCCAGTCGCAGACCGAGTGGTGCCGGGGCAACGCGGTCTTCATCTCCTGCGGCTCCTGGCTGGAGAACGAGCAGAAGGCGGTCGCCCCCGCCGGCTTCCAGATGGCCGTGGCGCCGACGCCGAGCCTGACCAAGGGCGACAAGCTGCCGTTCGAGGCGATGCGCGGCACCTCGGGTGAGCCGTTCATCGTGCCGTCCAAGGCGAAGAACGTACCCGGCGGCCTGGAGTACCTGCGCGTCATGCTGTCGCGCAAGGGCGCCGCCGACTTCACCAAGCGGGTCAGCAGCCTCACCGCGGTGCAGGGCGCCGAGGAGGGCCTGACGCTGCCGCCGGGACTGCAGTCGGCGACGAAGGTGATGAAGGCCTCCGGCGACAAGACCTTCAACTGGGTGTACAACTCCTACTACCGCAAGCTGGAGCGCACCCTGGTCGACGCGGCCTGCGGCGACCTGATGACCAAGCGGATCAACCCGGCCCAGTTCGTGGAGCAGTGCCAGCGAGGCGCCGACGAGATCGCGCGGGACAGCTCCATCAAGAAGTACAAGCGCACCTGATCGGAGCGCGAGCTAACCATGCGTCACGGCAAGCGCCTGTTCATCGCCACCTTCCTGGTCCCCCCGCTGGTCCTGTACGCCCTGTTCGTCGTGTCGCCGTACGTGCAGGTGTTCCAGCTCGCGACGACCGACTGGGGCGGGCTGTCGCCGGAGGCCCACTTCGTCGGTGTGGACAACCTCCGCCGGTTGTTCGCGGACCACTACGTCTGGAACGCGTTGCGCAACAACGCGATCCTGCTCGTGGTGATGCCCGTGGTGACGATCGTGCTCGGGCTGTTCTTCGCGTCCATGCTGATGGTCGGGGGCCGCCGCGGCCGGGCGGGGGTGCGCGGCGTCCGCGGCTCGGCGGTCTACCGCCTGGTGTACTTCTTCCCGCAGGTGCTGTCGGTAGCCATCATCGGCGTGCTGTGGAAGGAGATGTACGCGCCGAACAGCGGCCTGATCAACGGTGCGCTGCGCGCGGTCGGCCTGGGTTCGCTCGCCCACCCCTGGCTGGGTGACCCGAACCTCGCCTTCTGGTGCGTGCTGGCCGTCATGGTCTGGAGCAACGTCGGGTTCTACGTGGTGCTGTTCGGCGCCGGGATGCAGTCGATCCCACGCGACATCTACGAGGCGGCGCTGCTGGACGGGGCGGGGCGCGCCGCCACGCTGGCGCGCATCACGCTGCCGCTGCTGTGGGACACCGTGCAGGTGGCCTGGGTGTACCTGGCCATCGTCGCGCTCGACGGCTTCGCCCTGGTCCAGATCATCACCGAGGGCGGTCCGGGCCTTCGGACCGACGTCATCGGTCTGCGGCTGTACAGCACCGCCTTCGGCGAGGCGAAGTTCGGGTACGCCTCGGCCATCGGCGTCGCGATGCTCTTCCTCACCCTGTCCGTCGCGGTCCTGGCCCTGCGCCTGACCAAACGCGACCGCGTCGAGTTGTAGAGAGGCCGGAGTTGACCACCACCGACGCTCCCCCGCCGACCGCGGTCGGCACGAGCCGGCCGCCCGCCGACCGTACCGGAGACCGGCCGCCGCGCCGCGACTCGGGCATCGTCGACGCCTTCTCCCACGTGTTCCTCGTCGCCTGGGCGGTGCTCACCACTTTCCCGCTGCTGTGGGCCGTGGTCAGCTCGTTCAAGACCGACGAGCAGATCCTGACGGACCCGTGGGGGCTGCCGTCCGCGCTGCGGTGGAGCAACTGGGTACGCGCCTGGAACGCCGCGCACATCGGCACCTACTTCGTCAACAGCGTCATCGTGGTGGCCGGCTCGTTGACGCTGACCATGCTGCTCGGCTCGATGGCCGCGTACGTGCTCGCCCGCTACCGGTTCCGCGGCAACCGCGTGGCGTACTTCCTGTTCGTGGGCGGCATGATGTTCCCGGTCTTCCTCGCCCTGGTACCGCTGTTCTTCGTGGTGAAGAACCTCGGCCTGCTCGGCACGCTGCCCGGCCTCATGCTCGTCTACACGGCCTACTCGCTGCCGTTCACTGTCTTCTTCCTGACCGCCGTCTTCCGCGCGCTGCCGAACTCGATCAGCGAGGCCGCGCTCGTCGACGGGTGTGGCCACTTCGGACTGTTCTTCCGGGTCATGCTGCCGATGGCCCGCGCCGGCCTGCTCAGCGTGGCCATCTTCAACTTCCTCAGCCACTGGAACCAGTACGTGCTGCCGATCGTGCTCATGCAGGGCCAGGGCGCCGAGCAGCGGTGGGTACTCGCGCAGGGCCTGACCGGGCTCGCGATCACCGAGGGGTACCGGGGCGACTACGGCGCACTGTTCGCGGGCATGACGATCGCGATGCTGCCCGTCCTGCTGGCGTACGTCGCCTTCCACCGCCAGGTGCAGTCCGGTCTGACCGCCGGCCAGTTGAAGTAGGACGGTTCCGCCCGCCGAGCGCGGTCGGCCCTGGTGTGTCACGGTATGGGAGTGTCAGCGTCTCCGGCTCCCCAGCCGCGGCAGCGCCTGTGGTACGGCCTCGGCGCGGGCGTGCTGGCGCTCGTACTGGTGGCCACGGTCGCCTCGGACCAGGTGGCGGTGGCGTACCGGTTCATCACCCAGTCGCTCGGCCCGGGCGGGGACCCGGCGTGGACAGGGAACCTGGTGTTCGCGCCCGGGCCCGACACCAACGGCGTGGCCGTCACGGACCCGGTGACGGTGACCACCGCCTCGGCGACCCTTGACCGGGTCACGTTGACCGACCCCGACGGCCGGAAGGTGGCCGGTGAGCTGGACGCCGGCCGGCGCCGATGGCGCGCCATCGGCCGGCTGGGCTACCACAAGCGGTACGCGCTGACCGCGGTGGTACACGATCCGGGCGGCCGGCGCGCGACCCGGACCAGCACGTTCACCACGCTCAAGCCGGCCAACCTGACGCTCGCGTACCTGCGGGCCAGCTCGCTCCGGGCGCTGGAGGACCGGCGGACGTACGGGGTCGGCCAGCCGGTCGTCGTGTGGTTCGACGAGAAGATCCCGGACCGGGCCGCCGCCGAGCGGGCGCTCCAGGTCGTCACCGAGCCCCGCCTGGACGGCGCCTGGCACTGGTTCAGCGACCAGGAGCTGCACTGGCGACCGCCGACGTACTATCCGCCCGGTACCAGGGTGACCGTCAACGCCAACCTGTACGGCGCGCACCTGGGGCGCGGCCTCTACGGTCAGGACAACGCCTCCGCCTCGTTCACCGTCGGCCCGGCGAAGGTCGCGGTCGCCGACGCCGCGACCCATCGCATCCTGGTGTCGGTCGACGGCCGGCCGGTCCGCGACATCCCGACCTCGATGGGCCGGAACGACTCCACCGTCGGCGCGCAGGGCGAGCGCATCGACTTCCGTACCCGCAGCGGCGTGCACGTGGTGCTCGGCAACGAACCGCTCACCCGGATGACGTCGGCGAGCTTCGGGCTCACCAGCGGGCCGGACGCCTACGACCGGCAGATCGAGTGGACCACCCACCTGTCGTACGCGGGCGAGTATGTGCACGCGGCCCCGTGGAGCGTGGCCGACCAGGGCGTCCGCGACGTCTCGCACGGCTGCCTGAACGTCAGTACCGAGAACGCGATCTGGTTCTACAACAACGTCGGCCCCGGCGACATCGTCGAGGTCCGCAACACCGGTATCGCGCTCGACCCGACCGACGGGCTCGGCGACTGGAACCTGAGCTGGGCCGAGTGGCTCGCCGGAAGCGCCCTGTCACCGGCCGCCGTACTGCCGACGCCGGCGCCCGCGTCCGCGCCTCCCGCGCCGGCGCCTTCCGCGTCGGCCCGGCCGGCGAACTGACGGGGACCGCACCGCCACACGCCTGCAACCGTCCGGCACCCGCGGTAGATCATGCTCGTACCGTGGCGAACACCGCTCAGGTCCCGATGCCGTCCCGACGACGCCGACCGCCATTGTGGGTCGGTTACCTCGCAGTCGTGGCCGCCGTGGCCGGGCTCTACTACCTCGTACCCCTGCTCGGATCGGTCGGACCGGCTGCGCAGACGGTCACCTACGCGATCGTGATCTGGTCCAGCGTCGGGGCGTTGCTGGTCGGCGTGTACCGCAACCGACCGACCAGGAAGGGCCCGTGGCTGTTGCTGGCGGCCGGTCAGTTGGTCACCGCGAGCGCCGACCTCATGTTCGACGTCTACCACTTCCTGCTGGAGACCACCGCCGACGTCACCCCCGCCGACCCGCTCTACCTGGCCGCGTACCCCCTGTACGCCGCCGGCCTGCTCCTGCTGGTGCGGTACCGCACGCCCGGGTGGAACGCCCCCAGCATGATCGACGCCGCGATCATCGCCATCAGCGCGGGACTCCTGTCGTGGGTGTTCCTCATCAGCCCGTCCGCGCACGCCGACGACCTGTCGCCGCTCGCCCGGGCGGTCATGGTCACCTACCCGGTGATGGACCTGCTGCTGCTCGCCGTCGCCTCCCGGTTGATGCTGGGCGCCGGGGTCCGTCCGCCGGCGTTCCGCCTGCTGTCGGGCGGTCTGGTCCTCCTGCTGGTGGTGGACGCCGTGTACGGCGTGCAGCAGGTGCTGGGCGTCTACGAGGACGGCAACTACCTCGACGCCGGCTGGATGTTCGTCGGCGCGCTGCTGGGCGCCGCCGCGCTGCACCCGTCCATGCCCCGGTTGACCGAGCACTCCCCCGCCGCCGGCCCGGACGCCACCGCCGGGCGGCTGACCGTCCTCGCGGTCGCCGCGCTGCTGGCACCCGCGACCCTGCTCGGGCAGTACCTGCGCCACGCCCCCATGCACGTACCGCTCGCCACCGCCTCCTGCATGGCCATGTTCCTCCTGGTCATCGCCCGCATGGCGGCCATGGTGCGGGTACAGCGCCAGATGGCCATCACCGACGCGCTCACCGGCCTGCGTACCCGCCGTTTCCTCCAGCAGGCGCTGCGTAGCGAGGCCGCCCGTACCCACCGCGCCGACTTCTCGGTCGGCCTGCTCCTCATCGACGTGGACCACTTCAAGCGGGTCAACGACACCTACGGCCACCACGGTGGCGACCGCGTCCTGTGCGAGATCGCCCACCGGCTGCGCAGCCTGGTACGCCCCGGAGACGTCGTCGCCCGCTACGGCGGGGAGGAGTTCGCCGTCCTGCTCCCGCACGCCGGCGACGCCGATATCGTCGCGATCGGCGAGCGGATCCGCCGCGGCATGGCCACCGCGCCCATCGCCGTGGACGGTGAGACCCTGATCACGGTCACGGTCTCCATCGGCGCCTCGATCCTCCCCGGCCACGTATTGACGACAGACGATCTCACCCTGACCGCGGACCGGGCCCTGTACGCCGCGAAGGAGGCCGGCCGCAACCGGCTCGTCACCAGCCAGCGCGACAGCTCCGCCTGACCCGGCCCGCACCCGGGCCTTACCGAACCCGAACATCCCCGCCCTAGAGTCCGGCCATGGCCACCCGCACGGAGCTCGCGCACCTGCTGCGCCGCGCCACCTTCGGCCCTCGGGCCGACGACGTCGACGCCGCCGAGCGGGCCGGCCTCGACGCGACCGTCACCGCGCTGTTCACCCCGGCCGGCGAGGACGCCGGCGCCGCCCGTACCCCCGTGCCCGCGCTCGAACCGGTCGCGGTACCCGGCCCGAAGGCCGACGCCGCCGCCCGGCAGAAGGCGCGCGAGCAGCAGCGCCAGCAGGTCACGACGGTGACGCTGTGGTGGCTGGACCGGATGGTCCAGGCCGACCACCAACTGCGCGAGAAGCTGACCTTCTACTGGCACGGCCACTGGGCCACCTCCGTGGAGAAGGTCCGCGACGCCCACCTGATGCTCACTCAGCAGCAGACGCTGTACCGGTACGGTGCCGGCGACTTCGGCGTGCTGGTCAAGGCGATGCTGCGGGACCCGGCGCTGATCGTCTGGCTGGACGGGCAGAAGAACACGGTACGGGCGCCGAACGAGAACCTGGCCCGCGAGCTGATGGAGCTGTTCACCCTCGGTATCGGCCGGTACGGCGAGGCCGACGTGCGGCAGGCCGCTCGGGCGCTCACCGGCTGGCGGATCGACCAGCCGCAGCGCACGGCGGTGTTCGACCCGAAGCGCCACGACGGCGGGCAGAAGACGATCCTGGGCGCCACCGGCGCCTTCGACGCCGACGGGCTCGCCGACGTCCTGCTCGCCCAGGCGGCCAACGCCGAGTTCCTGGCCGCGAGGCTGTGGTCGCGGTACGCGTCCGGCGACCCCGTACCGGCCGACGCCGGCAATCGTCTCGTCACCGCGTACCGGGCCGGCCGTGACGTCGGCGCCCTGCTGCGGGCCGTGCTGGCCGACCCCGCCTTCGGTTCTACGCGAGGGCAGCTGGTCAAGCAGCCGGTGGAGTGGGCCGTCGGCGCCATGCGGCAGCTGGGCATCCGCCCCGGCGCGCTCCCCGCTGCGCAGCAACGCCAGCTGTTGCAGGGGCTGGACCAGCTGGGTCAGGTCCCGTTCAAACCGCCGAGCGTCGGCGGCTGGCCGGCCGGCACCGCGTGGCTGTCCACGTCGGCCGTACAGGTACGGCTGCGCGTGGCCGACCTGCTCGCCGGCCACGCCGACCCGGGTGTGGCCGGCAGGCTCACCGCCGTACCGGTCGCGCAACGATCCGACGCGCTGGCCCGCCTGCTGGTGGTCGACGCGTTCACCGAACGTACCCGGACGGTCCTGGCCCCGGCCGCCGGCGACGTCCGCCGGCTGATCGCCCTGGGCCTGGCCAGCCCCGAGTACACGGTGATGTGAGGAGACGCCGAATGGACATGCTGACCCGCCGCAGGTTCCTCGTCGCCAGCGGTGTCGTGGGCGCCGCCACGCTCGCCACCGGGGCGGTCGGGTACCGGCTCAGCCACATCCTCGAGACCGCCGGCGACCGGCCGTCGGACGCGCGGACCCTGGTCCTGGTGACCCTCTACGGCGGCAACGACGGCCTCAACACGGTCATCCCGTACGCGGACCCGGCTTACCACGATGCCCGGCCCGATCTCGCGTACCGGCCCGAGGAGGTGCTGCACCTCGACAAGAGCCTGGGCCTCAACCCCGGCATGACGGGCTTCAAGCGACTCTTCGACGCCGGCCGGCTGGCGATCGTACGGGGTATCGGGTACCCCAAGCCGGACCACAGCCACTTCCGATCCATGGACATCTGGCAGACCGGCCAGCCCGACCGCCCCGGCAACACCGGCTGGCTGGGTCGTTGGCTGGACGCGACCGGCGGCGACCCGCGCCACGCGGTCTCCTTCGAGCCGGTGCTCCCGCCGGTGCTCGCCGGTGCGACGACCGCCGGCGCGGCCGTCGCACTGCGCGAGGGCGGTGTCTCCGGCGCCGGCGTGCCGGCGCGGGGCCCGGCCCCCGCCACGCTGGCCGGCTTCGGCACGGCCGCGCCGGGTGAGCCGCCGCTGCAGGCGCGCGCCGCCCGCGCGTACGCCGATCTGGTCTCCGTGGACGCGATGGTCGGCAAGCTGGCGGCGGCTCCCGCACCGTCGTCCGGTGCGGCCACCGACGACAACCAACCCAAGGCCACCGGTACCGGTGGCCGCACCGCCCTGTCCGCCCAGCTCGACCTGGTCGCCCGCTGTGTCGAGGCGAACGTCGCCACCCGGGCCTTCTCGGTCTCGCTCGGCGGGTTCGACACCCACGCCGACGAGAAGATCGCCCAGCGCCGGCAACTGTCCGAACTGGACAGCGCGGTGACGGCGTTCGCCGACCGGATGGCCCGTACCGACGCCGGCCGCAAGGTGGTGGTCGCGGTCTACTCGGAGTTCGGCCGGCGGGTGCGGGCCAACGCCTCCGACGGCACCGACCACGGCACCGCGTCCGACCTGTTCGTGCTCGGCTCCCCGGTACGCGGCGGGTTCTACGGTCGGCAGCCGAGCCTGACCGACCTCGACGACGGCGACCTGAAGTTCACCACCGACTTCCGCGACGCGTACGCCAGCCTGCTCGACGGTGTCCTGCACACCGATCCGGGGAAGGTCCTGGGCGGCTGGTCCGGCCGGATCGACGGCCTGCTCGCCTAGCGCGCGTACGGGAGCGTCACGGTGAACCTGGCGCCGCCCTCCGGTGCGTGACCGGCCTCGATCGCGCCGCCCAGCCGGCGCACCAGTCGCGCGGCCAGGGCCAGCCCCAGCCCGCTGCCGACTTTCCGGACGCCGCGGTACCGCTGGTACAGGGCACCCCGCTCGAACGCCACGGCCAGGTCGTCGTCGGTGAAGCCGGGGCCGCCGTCGCGTACCTCCACCACGCCCGAGTCCGGGCCGGGCCGTACCGCGAGTACCAGCGGCGCACCGGCCGGTACGACCCGCAGCGCGTTCTCGCAGAGGCCGTCCACGACCTGCCGGATCCGCCCGGGGTCGGTGCGCACCACGACGGGGGCGTCGGGCAGTTCGGTACCCAGCACCACGCCGACCGGGGCGCAGCGACCACCCCACGCCTCGGCCGCCGCCCCGATCAGCTCGACCAGGTCGACCGGGATCGGCTCGACCGGCAGGTCGGCCGCCTCCAGCCGGGCCAGCACGAGCAGGTCGGAGATGAGCCGGTCGAGCCGGTCGGCCTCGTCGAGCATGGTGTGGCCGGCCTTCGGCGCCCCGTCGGGGCCGACGACGCCGTCGGCGAGGGCCTCCGCGTACCCGCGAATGGTCGTCAGCGGGGTCCGCAGTTCGTGGGAGACCGACAGCAGGAAGTCGCGCTGGCGTCCCTCGCTGGTGGCCAGGGCCGCCGCGAGCTGGTTGAACGACTCGGCCAGGTCGGCCACCTCGGCCGGCGACCGGACCGCCAGCCGTACCGTGTGGTCACCGGAGCGCAGCCGCCCGGCCGCCGCGGCGGCCTCCCGGATCGGCGTCGTCACCAGCCGTGCCAGCAGGACACCGGCGGCCAACCCCGCGACCAGGCCGGCCACGAGCGCGAGCCAGAGATTGCCCAGGACCAGACCGGCGGTACCGGTGACCGCCTGCCGGGTCAGCACGACGCCATTGCCGTCGGCTGTGCTGTTGCCCTTGGCCGCGAGGGGCCGCCCCGCGACGAGCATCTGCTGCCCGTCGATCGTGGCCCGCTGGTCCACCGGCAGCCCGGCCGCGACCGCCTTCACGACCCGCGGCGGCAGGCCGGGCCTGTCGACCACGCCCCGGCGGACCAGGTACACCTGGATCCTCTGCTGGCGCAGGCCGCGTACCAGATTTTCCCGCTCGGCCGGCCGGGCGCTCACCAGTACGTCACCCACCAGGGTGGCCTTCTCGTCGAGCCCCTGCCTGGCCTGGCGATTGGCCGAGGCGACCGCGACCGGCAGCGCCACCGCCGTGGTCACCATCACGGAGACCACCGCGGTCAGGCAGGTGACCAGGATCGCCCGGGCGGAGAAGGTACGGATCATCGGCGGTCGTCGGCGGTGTAACCGACCCCGCGCACCGTGTGGATCAGGGCGGCGGCGTCACCGAGCTTGCCGCGCAGCTGTGCGACGTGGACGTCGACGGTACGGGTACCGGCGTGCGCGGCGTACCCCCAGACCGAGGCGAGCAGCTCCTCGCGGGTGAAGACCCTGCCCGGCCGGCTGACGAGGTGCCCGAGCAGGTCGAACTCGGTCGGCGTCAGCGTGACCGGGGTGCCGCCGACGTCGACGAGGCGCCGGCCGGGGTCGACCGTGATCGGCCCGAGCCGGCGTACCGGATCCTCCCCCTGCGGTCCGGCCGCGCGCCGCAGCAGCGCCTTGACCCGGGCGACCAGCTCGCGTGGACTGAACGGCTTGGTGACGTAGTCGTCGGCGCCCAGTTCGAGGCCGACGATCCGGTCGATCTCGTCGTCACGGGCGGTGAGGAAGATGACAGGCGTCCAGTCGCCGGCCTCCCGCAGCCGCCGGCACACGTCGGTACCGTCCAGGCCCGGCAGGGCGATGTCGAGGATGCAGGCGACCGGCCGCAGCCGGCGCGCCGCGGCGAGCCCCGCGGCCCCGTCGTGCTCGACGTGTACCCCGAAGCCGTCGCGGGCCAGGTACAGCCGGACCAGGTCGGCGATGGGCCGCTCGTCCTCCACGACGAGGACGAGCCCCTTGCCCGCGGTCTGCTCGGCTCCCCTGCCCGTCGCTCGCTCGGTCACGCCGCCCATCATGCCGGCTGCCCCGGTGGCCTCGACGCCCCGGCCCAACGCGCCGTCGGTGCCGCCCCGGCGGCACGGCCGGTTGACGGTGCCGCCGCGGCGGCACGGCCGGTTGACGGTGCCGCCCCGGCGGCACGGCCGGTTGACGGTGCCACCCCGGCGCCCGAACGCCGGGGCGGTCCGTCCGCGATCACTTGGCCGGGGTGGGCGTCCGGTGGGCGTCCCGGACGGCCTTCCGATCGGTACGCAACTGCTGGACGTCGGCCTTCACCGCCTGCAGTGCCGGCTTGGCGGCCTTCAGCCCGGCGCGGTCGGTGGCTGCGTCGACCTGCTTCCGGGCGGTGGCCGCGTCGGCGACCAGCTTGTCGAGGTCGGCGTTGAGCTTGGCCTTCTCCGCGGCGGTCAGCTTCTGGTTGGCGTCGACGCGCTTGCGGGCCTCGGCCGTGCGCGCGGTGACCCTGTCCAGGCGCTGGTCGATCCGGTGCTGGACGTCGGCGACCGGCCGGCGACCGGCGCCGTTGTCCGCCGTCGGGGTGGCGGCCACGGCGGCGGTGGCGCCCGCGCCCAGCAGGCCGGCCGTGACCGCGCCGACGACGAATACCTTGCGAGTCAGTCTCATCGGTTCGTGCTCCTCAGAGTCGGGGTGATACCCGCTACAGATTGCCCACCGGCTGCTGGCATCCGGCAAAGCCCACGTAAAGGTCGTGTAAGCGTGCCGCAGCGGCGGGGCCTGGGTGATCTTCACACTTCTCGAACGTCGTCCTGACGCCCGCCACATCGCGGCCGCTGACCCTGGGGACGTCCCTCGCCCCGGTACCGGTAAGAGAGAGCGCAACTAGTGAACAACCCGAGGTGGGACGGGCCGCCGCGCCCGACCTCCCCGCAGCGACCGCGCGGCACGGTCTACCGCTCCGCGGCCGCCGCGACGCCCAGCACCCGTACGCCCCAGCGCCGGCGGCGCCTGCCCGGCCGGCTGGCTCTGGTGGCGGTCCTGCTGGCCTGCGTCGGCACCGCCGGGGTCGTCGTCGCCGGCCACCGGCTGTCCGCCGCCGCCCACGCCGGACGCGGCGGTGTACCGGCCGGATCGGCCGCGAGTACCGCTGCCGCCGGCGCTCCCGTGCTGACGCCCCGGACCGTGGACGTGAGCGTCGACGGCTTCCTGTCCTGGTCGCTGCTGGACCGCCGGACCGGCGCCATCTCCGGCTCGGCCAACCACGCCGACGCCACCAGCAGTACCGAGTCGATGATCAAGGTCTGGATCGCGGCGGACTACCTGCGACAGCAGGCCGCCGGCGGCGGGACCCCCACCCAGCAACGCCTGGCCGAGCTGACCACCATGATCCGTGACAGCGACGACCTGGCCGCCGAGGACATCTACCGGCTCGACGGCGGCAACGCCGTGGTCAGCCGCATGATCTCGACCTGCGGCCTGACCGGCACCACCGCGGTCAACGGCTGGTGGAGCAGGACCCAGGTCACCGCGGACGACGCCGCCCGGCTCGGCCTGTGCGTCGCGGACGGGCGCGCCGCCGGCCGTACCTGGACGCCCTGGATCCTCACCCAGATGCGTCAGGTACGCGGCGAGGGCCGGTTCGGCGTCGTCGACGCCCTGCCCGCCAGCACCGCCGCGACCACCGCGATCAAGAACGGCTGGACGCTGATCAACGCCGACGGCAGCTGGCACGTCGCCTGCCTGGCCGTCCAGGACCGGTGGGTCCTTTCCGTCCTCACCCGGTACGACGGGTCACGCGGGCTGTCGTACGGTGCCGGCGTCTGCGCCGACGTCACGAGGCAGCTCATGACCGACTC
Organism: Planosporangium mesophilum; assembly: GCF_016863255.1. GTDB lineage: Bacteria > Actinomycetota > Actinomycetes > Mycobacteriales > Micromonosporaceae > Planosporangium > Planosporangium mesophilum. Next base: position 94,684 of record NZ_BOON01000032.1, on the reverse strand, counting down.
CTGACGTACCGGAACCTTTCCGGCCCACCGGACGACTACCTGACGTGAGTTTCTCTTCAGTAACGCGCACCCGCCGACCGGTACGGGCGGCCGCCGTGGCCGCCGGGCTGCTGGCCGCCGCGGCCCTCGCTGGTGGCTGCGGCGCGACGACGCACGGCTCGGATAACGATCACTCGACCATGTCATCGGGCCCCACGGCGTCCCGGATGCCGATGTCCGACCCGTCCGCCACCCCGGCGGACCGGATCGACGGCGCCAAGAAGTCCGCCTTCACGCTGCTGGACACCCGGCCGCCCGGTACCGACGCCGCGGCAGGCACCGCTTGGCTGGCGCAGGACGGTACGGGTACGACGGTCACGGTCAGGATGACCGGGCTCACACCCGGCCAGGAGTACATGGCCCACCTGCACGCCCAGGCCTGCGCCAAGGGCAACGGCGGCCCGCACTTCATGTTCGACCCGGCCGGCCCGGCCACGCCCCCCAACGAGGTTCACCTGGGCTTCACCGCCGACGCCGCGGGTGCGGGGACGGCGACCGTACACAACGACCGCAAGGTCGGCGACGGCGCCCGCGCGCTGGTGGTCCACCCCATGGACGCGATGGACAACCGGCTGGCATGCGCCGACTTCTGATCATCCTGGCGCTGGTCGCGGGGGCGCTCGCCGTCCCGGCGCCGGCGTCGGCGCACAGTGCCCTGGTCAGCGCGTCACCCGGCCCTGGTGACAAGGTCGCCCCCGGTGCCCGCGTGATCGGCCTGACGTTCGCCCCGCTGCGCGGCGCCGGCCCGCACCGGGTCAGCGTCGCCGGCCCGGGAGACAAGCCGGTCGCCGTCGGCCGGCCGCTGCTGGTGAACGGAGCCACGCTCTGCCTGTCCGTCGCCGAGCTGCGGCAACCGGGCACGTACGCCGTGTCGTACTCCACCGTGGCCGCGGACGGGGATCCGCAGCAGAGCCGGTACTACTTCCAGGTCCTGCCGTCGGGCCAGCCACCGGCCGCCCCGGCCGCGTGCGCGGGCCGGGCCCTGCCGGCGCTGTCGACGACCGGCGGCGCCGTCCAGGCCCGCTCGAACCCGGTGCTGGCGGCCCTACCGTGGATCGGGCTGGTCGCCCTCATCGGCATGGCGACCGCGACCGTCGTAGCGACCGTCCGCAACCGGACCGCCCGTCGGTAGGGTGATCCACGGCGTCCGGTCGGACGCCGTGGATCTCGCCGATTGGTTGCCCGAAGCACGTGGAGCTCGCACAGATCGCCGCCGCGTTCGCAATCCTGCTGGTCGCCGCGTTCGCCCAGGCGGTGAGCGGGTTCGGGTTCTCCCTCGTCGCGGTCCCGCTGCTGGCCCTGGTCTCGGGTCCGCGCGCCGCCGTCGTCGGGTCGTCGATGGTGGCCGTCCTGCTCACCAGCGTGACCGCGCTGCACGACCGGGGCTTCGTCCGGTGGCGTACGGTCGCACGCGTTCTCGTCGCGGCGGTCGTCGGCATGCCGCTCGGGCTGCTGGCGCTGACGGCCCTGCCGGCGCGCGTCCTGACCGTGGGCATCGCACTCGTGGTACTCGTCTTCACGCTGATGACCTGGCGTGGGTTCCGGGTGCCCGGCGGGGTCGCCACGACGGCGGTCGTCGGGCTGGTCTGCGGTGCGCTGACCACGTCGATCGGGGTGAACGGCCCGCCGCTGGTCGCCGCGTTCCAGGCCATGGAGTTCCCACCGCGCCCCTTCCGGGCGACCCTCGCCGCGGTCTTCGCCGGCTGCGGGACGATCGGAGTGCTCGGGTTCGCCGTTACCGGCCACGTCAACCGGAGCGTGGGCACCGTCGCGCTGGTCGGGGTGCCGGCCGTGCTCGCCGGGTGGTACCTGGGCAACAAGATCTTCGCGCTGGTCAGCGTCGCCCGGTTCCGCCTCATCGTCCTCGGCGGGCTGATCGCGGCCTCCGTGGTCACCCTGGCGACGGCTCTCGCCTGACCCGAACCGCATCGCGACCGGCCGCCGCCGCGAAGCGTCGGGGATAATCGCACCATGGCCGAGCGCAAGCCACCGGGCATCGACTTCGAGACCTGGGTCGACAGACAGATCCGTGAGGCGGCGGATCGCGGCGCGTTCGACGACCTGCCCGGCGCCGGCAAGCCCCTGCCCGAGCAGGGAGCGCCGGATGACGAGTTGTGGTGGGTGAAGAACTACCTGCGCCGGGAGGGCGTGTCCACCGACGCGCTGTTGCCCACGCCGCTGCGGCTACGCAGACAGATCGAGCAGCTACCCGACACGGTCCGCGGCCTGCGCTCAGAGCAGGCCGTACGCGAGGTCGTGGCCGAACTCAACCGGCAGGTCGCAGACTGGCTGCGGGCGCCATCGGGCCCGTGGACCGTCCGGCCGGCGAACGCGGACAGCATCGTGCGGCAATGGCGCGCCGAGCGGGAAGCCGCCACGGCTGGCGTGGCGCCTACCGCGCCCACGACGGACAACCCCTCGTCCGGACCGACCAGGTGGTGGCAGCGGCTCGCCCGCCGGCGCCAGCGGTCCGAAGGATCGCCTGACCATCTCGCGCCGCAATAGCTGTCGCGCCAGAACCGCCTCAGGGTCGGTGGCCGGGCAGGAGCTTGGCACCTGCCCGGCCACCGATCACAGCTACCCGCCGCCCCGGCCAAGACCGGTTGCTGCTACCGCTTGCCGCTGGCCTTGATGAAGTCGCGGTTGAGCCGGCCGATCGTGGTCAGCGGGATGCCCTTCGGGCACACCGCCGTGCACTCACCGGCGTTGGTGCAGCCGCCGAAGCCGGCCTCGTCGTGCGCGGCGAGCATGTTCACCACGCGGGAGTCCCGCTCGGGCTGGCCCTGGGGCAGCAGGCCCAGGTGGGTGATCTTCGCGGCGGTGAACAGCATGCCGGAGCCGTTCGGGCAGGCCGCCACGCAGGCACCGCAGGCGATGCAGGTCGCCGCGTCGAACGCCTCGTCGGCGTCGGCCTTGGGTACCGGCGTCGAGTGCGCCTCGGGCGCGGAACCGGTCGGCGCCGAGATGAAGCCACCCGCCTGGATGATCTTGTCGAACGCGCCGCGGTTGACGACCAGGTCCTTGATGACCGGGAACGCCTTCGCCCGCCACGGCTCGATGTCGATCGTGTCGCCGTCGGAGAAGGTCCGCATGTGCAGCTGGCACGTGGTGGTCAGCTTCTGCGGGCCGTGCGCCGTGCCGTTGATGACCATGCTGCACGCGCCGCAGATGCCCTCGCGGCAGTCGTGGTCGAACGCGACCGGCTCCTCGCCCTCGAGGGTCAGCCGCTCGTTGAGCATGTCGAGCATCTCCAGGAAGGACATGTCCGGCGACACGTCGGTCACCTGGTAGCTCACCATCCGGCCCTTGTCCTGCGGGCCCTTCTGGCGCCAAACGCGCAGGGTCAGGTTCACTTGTAGCTCCGCTGGCTCGGGTGGACGTACTCGAAATTCAGGTCTTCCTTGCGCAGCACCGGCGGTTCGCCGGTACCGGCGTACTCCCAGGCGGCGACGTAGCTGAAGCGCTCGTCGTCACGCTGGGCCTCACCGTCGGGGGTCTGGCTCTCGGCCCGGAAGTGGCCGCCGCAGGACTCCTCGCGGTGCAGCGCGTCGATGCACATCAGCTCGGCGAGCTCGAAGAAGTCGGCCACCCGGCCGGCCCGCTCCAGGGCCTGGTTGAGGCCCTCGCCGTCGCCGAGCACCCGCACCCGCTGCCAGAACTCGTCGCGCAGGTTGCGGATCAGCTCGATGGCCTTGGTCAGCCCGGCCTCGGTGCGCTCCATGCCGCAGTACTCCCACATGATGTGGCCGAGTTCGCGGTGGAACGAGTCGACGGTCCGGTCGCCCTTGATCGACAGCAGCTTGGCGATCCGGCCCTCGACCTGCTGGCGCGCCTCGATCGCTGCCGGGTGGCCGGCGTCGACCTTCTCGAACGAGCCGGTGGCCAGGTAGTCGCCGATCGTGTTCGGGAGCACGAAGTAGCCGTCGGCCAGGCCCTGCATCAGGGCCGAGGCGCCGAGGCGGTTCGCACCATGGTCGGAGAAGTTGGCCTCACCGATCACGAACAGGCCGGGGATGGTCGACTGCAGGTCGTAGTCGACCCACAGGCCACCCATCGTGTAGTGGACGGCCGGGTAGATGCGCATCGGCACCTGGTACGGGTCCTCGCCGGTGATCCGCTCGTACATCTCGAAGAGGTTGCCGTACTTCGCCTCGACGGCCGGGCGGCCCAGCCGCTTGATGGCGTCCGCGAAGTCCAGGTACACGCCGAGCCCGCCGGGACCGACGCCGCGACCCTCGTCGCAGACGTTCTTCGCGGCCCGGGAGGCGATGTCGCGCGGGACCAGGTTGCCGAACGCCGGGTAGATGCGCTCCAGGTAGTAGTCGCGGTCGTCCTCCGGGATGTCCGCGGCCGGCTTGCCGCAGTCCTCGGCCCGCTTCGGCACCCACACCCGGCCGTCGTTACGCAGCGACTCGCTCATCAGCGTGAGCTTCGACTGGTGGTCGCCGGACTGCGGGATGCAGGTCGGGTGGATCTGCGTGTAGCACGGGTTGGCGAAGAGCGCGCCCTTGCGGTGCGCCCGCCACGTCGCCGTGACGTTGCAGCCCTTGGCGTTGGTCGACAGGAAGAACACGTTGCCGTACCCGCCGGAGGCGAGCACCACGGCGTCCGCGAACTCGGTCGTGATCTCACCGGTCACCAGGTCGCGGACCACGATGCCGCGGGCCCGGCCGTCGACGATGATCAGCTCCAGCATCTCGTGCCGGGCGTTCATCTCGACGTTGCCGGCCGCGATCTGGCGCTCCAGGGCCTGGTACGCGCCCAGCAGCAGCTGCTGGCCTGTCTGGCCACGGGCGTAGAAGGTCCGGGATACCTGGGTACCGCCGAACGACCGGGTGTCGAGCAGGCCGCCGTACTCGCGGGCGAACGGCACCCCCTGGGCCACGGCCTGGTCGATGATGTTGACCGATACCTCGGCGAGCCGGTGGACGTTCGACTCGCGGGCGCGGAAGTCGCCGCCCTTCACGGTGTCGTAGAACAGCCGGTAGACCGAGTCGCCGTCGTTGCGGTAGTTCTTGGCCGCATTGATGCCGCCCTGCGCGGCGATCGAGTGCGCCCGGCGGGGGCTGTCCTGGTAGCAGTACGACTTGACGTGGTAGCCGAGCTCGCCGAGCGTGGCGGCGGCCGAGCCACCGGCCAGGCCGGTGCCGACCACGATCACGGTCATCTTGCGCTTGTTGGCGGGGTTGACGAGCTTCGCGGAGAAGCGGCGCCGCTCCCAGCGGGTCTCGATGGGGCCGTCCGGGGCCTTGGTGTCCCGGATCGGCTCACCCTCGGTGTACAGGCTCAATTCAGCTCACCAATCCCGTGAGTACGGCGAACGGCACGGACAGGTAGCCGGCGCAGAGCACCACCGCGACGCCGAGCGCGATGGCCCGGTTCCGCCGCTGGCCCTTCTCGGTCTGCTGGCCCAGCGTGCGCAGCGCGCTGAAGATGCCGTGGCGCAGGTGGAAGCCGATCGAGAGGATCGCCAGCGTGTAGAAGAGCGTGACGTACCAGCGACCGGGCGCGAAGTCGGCGACGACGTTCGCGTACGGGTGCGCCTTGTCCGCGACCGGGTTGAGGTTGCCCGTGGTCAGGTCGAGGATGTGGTAGATCACGAAGAGCAGGATGATCACACCGCCCCAGCGCATCGTGCGCGCCGCGTAGCTGCCCTGGACCTTGGCTCGGTGGGCGTACTTGACCGGCCGGGCGGCCTTCGCGCGCAGCGCGAGCGAGGTGGCGGCCCAGATGTGGCCGACCACCGCGAAGGTCAGCACGGCGCGCTGGATCCACAGGTACCAGGTGTGCGGCAGCAGCGGGCTGCCGAGGTCACGCAGCCAGTGCGCGTAGTGGTCGAACGCCGCCGCGCCCACGAAGATCTTCAAGTTGCCCAGCATGTGCACGACGAGGAACAGCACCAGCAGAACACCGGTCACCGCCATCAGAACCTTCTGTCCGACGGTGGTGCGGAGTGGTGCTTTCACCCGTGGCGCGGTCGCGATCGCCATGTACGCGACGGTAGGAGCTGGTTCATGATTCGTCCAATGCATGACACACACAGAGTCAATAGCCGTAGGCTATATGGGTGCAGCTACAGCAGCTCCGATACTTCGTCGCAGTGGCAAAAACCCGACATTTCACTCAAGCCGCCGAAAAGGTCGGGGTCGCGCAGCCTTCTCTGAGTAAGCAGATTCACAGCCTCGAGGCGGACCTCGGCGCGCCGCTGTTCGAGCGCGGGCGGGGAAACGTGGTCCTGACCGCCGCCGGGGAAACCCTGCTCCCGCTCGCCATCCGGATCCTCGCCGACGTCGACACCGCCCGCCGGGAGGTCGGAAACCTCGTCGGGCTGCGCCGGGGCCGGGTGCGGCTCGGGGCCACACCCAGCCTGTGCGTGTCGCTGGTACCGAGGCTGCTGCGCCGCTTCCACTCCGAGTTCCCCGAGATCGAGCTGTACATCGAGGAGGGCGGCTCGCAGGACCTGGTCCGCAACCTGGGCCAGGGCGGGCTGGACCTGGCCCTGATCGTGCAGCCCACCGACGGTGCCGACCCCGCCCTGCTGACCGAGCCGCTGGTACGGGAGAGCCTCGTCGTCGCCTCCACCACCTCGCTGCCCACCCCGGACGGCGCGCTGCGCGTCACCGACCTGCGCGACCAGCCGCTGGTGATGTTCCGCGCCGGCTACGACCTGCGCGACACCACCCTCGAAGCCTGCCGCCGGGCCGGCTTCACCCCGTCGTTCACCGTCGAGGGCGGCGAGATGGACGCCGTCCTCAGCCTCGTCGAGGCCGGACTCGGCGCCGCCGTGGTCCCCGGCATCGTCCTCGCCGGCCGGCCGTCGCTGGTCTCCACGCCCCTCGCGCCGCCGGGCATCCCGCGCACGATCGCCCTGGCCCACCGGCGCGAGGCCCCGCTGTCGCACGCCGCCCAGGCGCTGCGCGACGCGCTCTTCGCGTACCTGGAGGAGAGCCGGCAGCGCGGCACCCTCCCGTCCGGCGTGGAGCTGCTGCGTTGACGCCCCTCCCCGTGATCACGGGGAGGGGCGTCAACGGAGTCACCGCCGCAGGCTCTCCGGCGGACCGAGGTAGCTGGGCTTCAGGCCGCCGGTGTCCACGACGAGCTTCTGTACCACCACGGTCGGGTCGACCATCCACAACTTCAGGGTGTGCACCCCCGGCGTACCGATCAGGTGCGTGGTGGCCGTGCGGTTGACGTTGTCGGAGGTGTTCCGCTCCCACTGCCGGTTCATCCGGGTGTCGTCGGCGCCGGTGGTGGTGGTGACGTTGACGATCTGCGGCGCCCCGCCGTCGATCGACACCGCGTACCGCAGCCCCTCCGTCGGATGCACGTTGTTACGGGGCGACAGGTACGCCCAGACCGTGACCGGCCCGGTCGTGGTCAGGGTCATCGCGTACTCCAGCCGCGGACTGTCGCCGCCCGGCGTCCGGCTCGGCGCGGTGACCGGCGACGACTGCATGCCGGACGCGGTCCGGCCGATGTCCGGGATGCGCTTCCAGGAGACCCCGCCGCCGTTCACGGCACGCGTGTAGTGCTCGGCCTCGATCGAGACGTACCCGTTGGCCTCGACGAATCCGCGCGGCGCCGCGCCGGCCGGGTTGTCCACGACGGCCCGGACCGTGACGCTGCGCCCGTTCGGCCCGGAGACCACGACGGGTACGGTCGTCGTCCCCTTCGGCGCCCGCTTCCAGTCCACCCGGAGGGTGACCCGGACCTGCTTGTCGACCCGACCGCGAGCGTGGTCGGCGGTCAGCCACGGCACCGCCGGCGTGACGGTGTAGTCGAACGGGGCCGAGCCCCGGTTGAACACCTCGAGGTACTGCGCCGGCTGGCTCTGGTACGGGCTGAACGTCGGCAGGACCGGCGGCTCCTGCGCGGCCGGCTCCGCTGCTGCCGCCGGCTGCGCCGGCCACCACTTGTCGGAGCCGTCGATCGCCACGCCCAGCTCGGCGCCGGCCGGGACCTGGATCCGCTGGACCGCCGGGAAGATGACGTCGGGCAGGGCCACGTTGTTCAGCTCGGGCTGCTGCCAGGGCGCGTTCGGCCCGTACCGGGCCACGTCGCCGTAGTCGATCTTCGGCTGGGTCTGGAAGCCGCGCCACTTCCCGCCGGCGAGCGTGTCGTTGTAGTAGTCCGACATCGCCTGGTCGTCGGCGAACCGGGCCTCGGTGACGGCGGCGAAGTCATTGGTGGCCGCGCGCCCCTGCTTGGCGTACAGGATGTTGGTGAACTCCGCCTCGCGCAGCGCGTACAGGTTGGCGGTGGCCTTCGTCTGGTAGAGCACCAGCTGGTAGTAGGCGTCCTGGTACGCCGGCGGCAGCGACCGCCCGATCCGGTCGGCCCGATCTGCCAGCCGCCGCCACTCCTCGGTGACCCGGCTCATCTCCCGGTAGTCGGTCAGGCTGAACGGGTTGCCCTGGTCGTCGTAGACCACCGCCGAGGAGTCGGTGGCGAGGTCCTTGGTGGGGTCCACGCTGATGTGCCGGTTGAGCAGCTCCGGCTTGCGGCGCGCCTGCAACCTGCCGTACGCGTGGAGCACGTCGGCGATCTCGGTGGCGTACCGCGGCCCGAAGTTCTGCGCCGCGTACCGCCGCTCCCACTCCCCCAGCCGCTCGATCGGCCAGCGGCTCGGGTCCCAGGCGTAGTCGAGGAAGAACTGGAGCGGAAGCTCCTCGTTCTTCATGTCGCCCACGTTGACCACCCAGAGCCGGTCGACGCCGTGGCGGTACGTCGTGTTCAACTGCTCCCAGGTGTTGGCCAGGTTGACGGTGTCGACCCACTTGTAGTTGCGGCCGCCACCGACGTAGTCGAAGTGGTAGTACATGCCGTAGCCGCCGCTGCGCTCGGGAAGGCTGGCATCCGGCAGCTTGCGCATGTTGCCCCAGTTGTCGTCGCAGAACACGACCGTGACGTCGTCCGGTGGCCGGTAGCCGGAGTCCCAGTACCGCTGGACCTCCTTGTACAAGGTCTGCACCTGCGGGGCCCCGATCAGCCCGGTCTCGGCAAGGATCTGGCGCTCGCTGCTGATGATGTTGTGCATCAGATCGATGCCGTCACCGTCGGGCAGGCCGACGTCGCCGTTGCCGCGCATGCCGAGGGTTATCACGCCCTCGAAGTCCTGTTCCCTCATGCGTTCGGCGCCGTCGGTCCAGTACTGCTTGATGGCCTCACCGTTACGGCGGAAGCTCCACTCGCCGGTTCCGCCGTACGGGTCGCTGCCCGGCTTGGTGATGTTCCCGTCGCCGTCGCGGACCGCGGGTACGGCGTGCCGGTTCCACTCCTCGATGCCCCGCATCATCGGCGCCTCGTGCGAGGTACCCATCACCACGCCGTACGCCTTGGCGGTCGCGTGGTTCTCGGGGTCGTCCTCGGCGAACGCCCGGCCCCACACCGCCGGCCACAGGTAGTTGGCCTTGAGCCGCAGCATCGTCTCGAAGACCTTGGCGAAGAAGTCCTTGTTGAACCCACCCGGGTAGCCGGGCGCCTTGCCGGGACCGAAGTAGCCGGGCGCCCAGGTGCCCAGTGCAGGGTTCTCGTCGTTGATGAAGAAGCCCCGGTACTTGACCGCCGGCGTGCCCTGGCTGTGGCGGCCGGGCAGCACGTAGAGCGCGTCCTGGTGGCGCGCCGGTACGTCGTCCCACCAGTACCACGGCGAGACCCCGATCTGCCTGGAGACGTCGTAGGCGCCGTAGATCGTGCCACGCTGGTCGCTGCCGGCGATCACGAACGCGCGGCGTACGCCCGGCCACGGGTTGTGCACGACCTGCTCCAGCGTCGTCTCCCACTTCCCCGCGATGCCGGTCACGTCGAGTCTCCCGGCCTTCACGAGGTCGTCGACGAGCGGGCTGGCGCCGATGGTGCCGACGAGCACGACGTCGCTACTGCCCGCCGGGATCCGGTCCGCGGAGACGGCGGGTTCGACGCCCGTGACCCGCTTGAGGTCGGCGCGCAGGTCGCCCACGACCCGTACCACGCCCGGGTGGTCGCGCCCGCTGACCACGAGCGGCGTGGCCCGCCCGGCCGCCACGAGCGGGAAGCTCAGGGGCGCGGCGACCGTGGAGATGTACGCCCCCGGGTCGTGCCCGAGGTCGCCGGAGGACACGGCCGGCTGGGCCGGCGCTGCCGCCTGCGCCGGGATCACGGCGACGGCGGGTGCGGCGGCGGCCACGGCCACCAACGGAAGCAGCAGCCGCCGGAGCGTCGTCGTGGGCCGGCCCGGGTACGCGGGGGCCGGGGCGTCGGCGAGGACGGAGACGGACCTTCTCATTTCGGAATCTCCACGGGGTTGCTCGATCCGAAACTTTCCGAAAACCTTTGGAACGAAGGTAGTCAATGCCTTCACCGAAGGTCAAGCGTGCGGTCTCCTATGGAGGATCGATCCTGACCCGCAAAGGTCGCCGGCCGACTGACACGGTCGAAAACTTTCGGTAACGGATTACCGGGCGGGCGCCCTGGTCATTTCTTCGATACCATCCCCCGAACGACCGAGGGAGAGTTCATGGCGAGCGTGGTGATCGCGGAAGGCGACAGCGACCTCCTCGAGTCGTACACGCACATCCTCACGCGCGCCGGGCACTCCGTCGTGCCCTGCAAGGACGCCGACTCCGCCCTGGCCGAGGTACACCAGCAACGTCCGGATCTCCTGCTCACCGACGTCACCATGACCCCGGGCATGACCGGTCTGGAACTGGCCGCCGCGATCAGGGCCGATCCCGCCGTCGCGGACCTTCCCATCATCGCGGTGACCGGCGGCTGGACCGAGATCGACGCGACCGAGCTACCCAGGATCGCGCGCCTGCTGCGCAAACCGGTCTCGCCCGAGGAACTGACCAGCCAGGTTCAGACCGTGCTCGCCAACGCCCGGCGCCACCACGTGCACCTGCGGTCCGACGTCGCGCCCTAGCGGTCGGACACCAGCCCGGCCGGCTCGGGAAGGTTCTCGCAGCGGTCGACCCGGCCCCGCACGCGGGCATCGGGCCACGGGCAAGCGGCACTTCGGATGATCGGATATCGGCGGCCACCAATAGGGTGAGCACCGACTCCGATCGATGCCGTATTGGCACGCCGCCGACTCTCACGCTACCGCCCACTGTGTGACTAGGATGACCAAACTATGGACACCGCAGTCCCCCCAGAGCAGTCGAAGCTGCGGATCGGAGTCGAGTCTGTCGGTCGTGGCGAGGTCGTCGTGGTGGTACGCGGCGAGCTCGACTGCGCGACCGCCGACCAACTTCGGTCCGCGATCACCGCACTCCTCAATCGCGGTGACATCACCGCCATCGGTCTCGATCTCCGTGGCCTTGGATTCATCGATTCGACGGGCATCGGCACCCTCGTCGTTGCCCAGCGCATCAGCCAACAGATAGGCGTACGGCTACGGCTGACCGCCGTCAGCGCGTTCGCCGCGCGCATCCTCCGCGTCCTCGGTGTCGACGTCATGCTCGGGCTGCCGGCAGCCCCCAGCGACGACGCCGCCCTCGTCGGCGCCGACTGAGACCGCACCAACCGGGCCGGCGCCGACTGAGACGGCACCGGCCGAGATGGCCCGCATCTCCACGCCGAGCCGATTTCATATGGAGCCGATTCATACGGAGCCGACTCCGCACCGGGCCGCCCGCCCGACCGAGCGGGCGGCCTAACCCAGTGCCTGCAGCATGGCCAGGGTGTTCTGATACTCCCGCCAGAGCGCGACCTTGCCGTTGCGGACCGTCAGTACGGCGATGAAGGCGACCGTGGACTGCTCGTTCGTCCTGGTGGACGTGCCGGTCAACTCGTACTCGACGATGATCGTGTCCGGGTCCGTCGTGTCGTGGATCGCGACGGTGCGGCAGTCGTCGAGGTGGACCGGCAGCGTGGCCCGCTGCGGGTTGGCGAATTCGAGAAATCGCTGTCTGCCCTCGATTCTGGTCGGCCGACCCGGTGCGGCGAACGGCGCTTCGATGATCACATCGTCAGCGAGGTCGTCACCGGTGAGAGGACCGGGACGGCCGAACCACTGTTGTCGCATCCGATCGAACACCTCACGCGCCGCGGCACCCATGGGACCACCCTCCTAAGATGAGTGTCGACTCAGGAAACTGACGATAATGAGTGGAGACTCATCTTGTCCAGTGGAGCGGTCCTACCCGTGCGCGCGGACGCGCAGAGCCGGCCGGTGCGCGCGGACGCGCAGCGCAACCGCGCCCGGATCCTGGCCGCGGCGGAGGAGGTGTTCGCCGACGGCGGCCCGCGCGCGTCCACAGAGGAGGTCGCACGGCGGGCCGGCGTCGCCATCGGCACCGTGTTCCGGCACTTCCCGACCAAGACCGACCTGCTGCGCGCGCTGATGAAGCAACTGCTTGAGCAGGTCACCGCCGACGCGGCGGCCCTTCTCGCCCACGGAGATACGGCGACGGCGCTGTTCGAGTTCTTCGCTCAGCTGGTACGGCGGACCGCCGCGAACCGGACCGTGGTGAGCCTGCTCGGCGCCGAAGGGCTCGACGTGCCCATCGCCGGACCGGTCACCTCGCTCACCGACGCCGTCCGGGAACTACTGGCGCGCGGACAGCGGGCCGGCGCGATCCGCGCCGACGTCCGGCTCGACGAGGTGATGGCGCTGTTGGAGAGCCTGTGTCAGGGCGCGCTGCAGCGCGGCTGGGACGAAGACCTGCGCGAGCGCACGCTTGGCATCGTGTTCGCCGGGCTGCGTACCCCCGTCAGCAGTCGCAGCTGACCGCCGCACGTCGCTGACGTCGGTCTCGAACGACAGCCGGGCGGCGAAGTGGGCGACGCTCCAGGCAGGCGCCGGACCCACGCACGCGCCGGACCTGCGGCGCGCGGACGAGCGCACCAGTGAGAACCTGACCTGACGGACGAACGCAGGAGGACGTACCCCATGTCGCCTATCCGGCGCTTCGATCACGTCGGCATCACCGTCAGAGATCTCGACACGGTGACGGACTTCTTCGTCGGGCTGGGCTTCGAGGCCGAGGGCCGGACGGTTCTGGAGGGCGAGTTCCTGGACACCGTCATCGGCATCCCTGACTCCCGTACCGAGATCGTCATGCTGCGGCCGCCCGGCGGAGGAACCGGGCTGGAACTGTCGAGCTTCATCCGCCCTGACCACGAACCGGGTTCGCCCGACCCCATGCCGAACGAACTGGGGCTGCGCAACGTGACGTTCGAAGTGGACGACCTTCAGGCGATCGTCGACCGGCTCGCCGCGGACGGCTACCACCTGGTCGGCGGCGTCGGTCAGTACGAGGGCATCTGGCGCATGGCGTCCGTGCGCGGACCCGAGGGGGTCCTCGTGAACTTGGCCCAGCGAATCGACTGATCCGCGGTCAGCCGGCCCCGCGCGGCGGGACGGGGTGCTTGCGCAGCGAGCAGGTCCGCGAGCCGTCGAGCAGGAAGTGAGGTTCCTCGTTCAACAGCGAGGCCCGGGGTCACTTCTTGCGGCGGTCGTCGGCCGTGGCCGCCCACGCCTCGTGCTCGTCGGTGATGGCGCGTGTGACCGGCTTGGCCCGGTTGGCCACCAGGTCACGACGGTCGACGTGCAGGCGCACCAGGCCGAGCAGCGCGTTGTCCGGGGCAGGTTCCGGAAGGTCCACCGTCGCCGTTCCAGCTGCTGGCGGACGGCGGGCAGGTTTCGGTGGCTGGTGGCGGGTAGAGGCCACACACGTAGCCGCGACACGAGGAGGGTCGCCATGACCCAGCGGAGGGCCGGCCGAACTCCGGGCGTGCGCACCGGCAAGGCCACGTCGAGGTCGCTGATGTACGCCGAGGTGGTCAACTCGCCGGACGAGCTGCGGGCCGAGCCGGGGAAGGTGTACGTCACCACCAACCACGACGTCATCAGACGGTGGGCGGAGGAGCGCGGCGCGGTGCCCGCCACCGTGGCCGGCACCGAGCACCCGGAGACCGGGACCCTCGGCGTGTTGACCTTCGACTTCCCGCCGATCGGCGACAATGAGCGGCTCAGGCACGTGAGCTGGGACGACTGGTTCGACACTTTCGATCGCCGCGAACTGAACTTCATCTTCCAGCAGCAGCTGGCCGACGGCCGGCAGAGCAACTTCTTCCGACTGGAGAACCCCCACCGCGAGGACGCCTGAACTCAGGGCTCGACAGACGCGGGGCTCAACACTCGATCACATTGACGGCGAGGCCGCCGCGCGCGGTCTCCTTGTACTTGGTCTTCATGTCGGCGCCGGTCTCCCGCATGGTCTTGATGACCTTGTCGAGGGAGACGTGGTGCTGGCCGTCCCCGCGCAGCGCGATCCGCGCCCCGGTGATCGCCTTGATCGCCGCGACGGCGTTCCGCTCGATGCACGGGATCTGGACCAGGCCGCCGACCGGGTCGCAGGTCAGGCCCAGGTTGTGCTCCATGCCGATCTCGGCGGCGTTCTCCACCTGCGCCGGCGTACCGCCGAGCACCTCGGCCAGGCCTGCCGCGGCCATCGAGCAGGCGGAGCCGACCTCGCCCTGGCAGCCGACCTCTGCGCCGGAGATCGACGCGTTCTCCTTGAACAGCACGCCCACCGCGCCGGCGGCGAGCAGGAACCGGACCACGCCGTCGTCGTCGGCTCCGGGTACGAACCGCGTGTAGTAGTGCAGGACGGCCGGGATGATCCCGGCCGCGCCGTTGGTCGGGGCGGTCACGATCCTGCCCCCGGCGGCGTTCTCCTCGTTCACCGCCAGGGCGTACAGGGCGACCCAGTCCATCGCGCGCAGCCCGCCGTCGTCACCGGCGCCCTCCTCCAGGGACCGGCGCAGGGCGGCCGCCCGGCGGCGGACCTTCAGGCCGCCCGGGAGTACGCCCTCCCGGCCGCAGCCGGCCTCGACGCACTCCCCCATGACCTTCCAGATGCCGAGCAGCCCGGCCCGGATCTCCGCTTCGGTACGCCAGGCCTTCTCGTTGGCCAGCATGACGTCGCTGATGGACAGGCCGGACTCGGCGCAGTGCCGCAGCAACTGGGCGCCGGTGGTGAACGGGTACCGCAGCGGCGTGGTGTCCGGCTTGATGCGGTCCGCACCGGCCGCCGACTCGTCGACGACGAAGCCGCCGCCGACCGAGTAGTACGTGCGCTGCGACAGGACCGCGCCGCCCGCGTCAAGGGCGCAGAACCGCATGCCGTTGGAGTGGTACGGCAGCGACCTCCGCCGGTGCAGCGTCAGGTGCGCGTCTTCGGTGAACGCGATCGGGTGCCGGCCCAGCAGCCGAAGCTGCCCGGCCTCGCGGATCTCGGCCAGCCGGTGCTCGGCGGCGTCCGGGTCGACCGACTCCGGCCGGTGCCCCTCCAGCCCGAGCAGGACGGCCTTCGGCGTGCCGTGGCCGTGCCCGGTGGCGCCGAGGGAGCCGAACAACTCGGCCTCGACGGTCGCGGTGGCAGCGAGGACGCCACCGTCTAGAAGCGCCTGCGCGAAGGTGGCCGCCGCCCGCATCGGGCCGACCGTGTGCGAACTGGACGGTCCGATCCCGATCGAGAACAGGTCGAAGACGCTGAGACTCATGAGGTGCCCCGGCTCATCAGTTGCCGATCTTGGCGGTGACCCAGTCGTGGAACGCCCCGATGTGGTGCTCCGACGGCACCAGGACTCCGCCCCTGGTGTACGCCCGGGAGTTCATCGCCGGCTGGCAGCGCTCACACGCGTCGAAGTCCTGGACGTTGACCCGGTGGAACAGCTCGACCGAACGGGACACGTCCTTACCCGACGCGACGACCTCCTTGGAGTACAGCCAGTCGCACTCCACGATCGTGCGGTCTGAAGCGAGCGGGTACATCCGGTGGAAGATGATGTGGTCGGGCACCAGGTTGATGAAAACCTGCGGCTTGATGGTGATGGCGTAGTAGCGCCGGTCCTGGTCGTCACTCACGCCGGGCAGCTTGTCGAAGCCCTCGCTGCCGTCGACCGTGAAGCCCTTGATCTCGTCGCCGAACTCGGCGCCGTGGCCCACGTAGTACTGCGCGGCGTAGCCGTCGGCGAACTCCGGCAGCACCTCGGTCAGCTCCGGGTGGATCGTCGCGCAGTGGTAGCACTCCATGAAGTTCTCGACGATGAGCTTCCAGTTGGCCTTCACGTCGTACCGGATCCGCTTGCCGACCGCGAGGTCCTCGATCTCGTACGAGTCGATCGCCTCCAGCGTGCCGAGCCGCTCCGTCACCGCGCCGAGCACATCGTCCTCAAAGGATGGTGGCTCGTCTGCCAGGCACACCCAGGCGTACCCGAGCCACTCCCGCAGGTGCACGTTGACCAGTCCGTACTCGGTACGGTCGATGTCGGGCATCTTCGTCAGGTTGGGCGCCGCGACGAGCTTGCCGTCCAGCCCGTACGTCCAGGCGTGGTACGGGCACTGGAAGGCGCGCTTGACCTCGCCGGTGTCCTCGGTGCACAGCTTCGCGCCCCGGTGGCGGCAGATGTTGAGGAAGGCGCGCAGCTGGCCGTCGCGTCCGCGTACCACGAGGACGCTCTCCCGGCCGATCTGCACCGACTGGAAGCTGCCCGGGTTGGGCAGGTCGGCCGAGCGCACGGCGCAGAACCACATGTTCTCGAAGATGCGTGACTGCTCCAGTCCGAAGATGACCGGATCGGTGTAGTGGTGTCCGGGCAGCGTCGGGATGAGGCTGGAGGGCAGGCTGGTTGCGGTCACGGTGACACCTCGAGGAGGACTTCGGGCGACGCGGAACCGCATCGCCAGGTCGGAGCGGTTAGTTGGCGGGCTGGGTGGGCGAGCGTCATCGGCGGATGCGCTCCATCTGCGCGTCGAACAGGGGCTCAGCGGCGACGGTGGCCGGCAGCCGGGTACCGAAGTACTCGATCTCGACCGCCGTGCCGGGGGTCGTCGCCGCGGCGGGTAGCCAGGCGTAGGCGACGGTACGCCCGATCGTGTACCCGTAGGAGGCGCTGGTGACGTAGCCGGCGGGCGCACCGTTCACGTACACCGGCTCCTTGCCCAGAACCACCGCGGCCGGCTCGTCCAGGGTCAGGCAGGTGAGCCGCCTCGGCGAGGTCTCCTCCGAGCGGCCCTCGATCGCGGCGCGGCCGATGAAGTCACCGGAGTCCATCCGTACCGCGAAGCCGAGGCCGGCGGAGTACGGGTCGTGCTCGGTCGTCATGTCGGTACCCCAGGAGCGGTACCCCTTCTCCAGCCGCAGGCTGTTGAAGGCGCTGCGGCCGGCGGCGATCACGCCGTACTCCTGGCCCGCGGCCCACAGCGTGTCCCACAGTTTCAGGCCGGTGTCGGCGGACGCGTAGATCTCCCAGCCGAGTTCGCCCACATAGGACAGCCGCATCGCGGTGACCGGGACCTCCCCGATGTAGGCCCGCTTGGCCCGGAAGTACTTGAAGTTGGCGTTGGAGAAGTCCTCACGGGTCAGCGGCTGCACGAGGTCGCGGGCGGCCGGCCCCCAGACGCCGATGCAGCAGGTGCCGCCGGTGATGTCGCGGACCTGCACCGAGCCGTCGGCCGGCAGGTGCTGGCGCATCCAGTCCTCGTCCAGCGGCCCGTTCGCGCCGACCTGGAAGACGTTCTCGCCCAGTCGGGCCACGGTCAGGTCGCTGCGGACGCCGCCGTCGTGGCCGAGCATGAGCGTGTACGTGACCGAGCCGACCGACTTGGCGAGGTTGTTGGTGGTCAGCCGTTGCAGGAAGTCCAGGGCGCCGGGACCGCTGACCTCGAGGCGCTTGAGCGGGGTCATGTCATACATCGCGACCCGCTCGCGGGTCACCTTCGCCTCGGCGGCGGCGACGGGCGACCAGTACCGCGCCGACCAGTCGTCGCGTTCCGGCACGTTCACCGTGTCGAGCAGGCCGGCGTTGGACTCGTACCAGTACGGCCGCTCCCAGCCGGCGCCCTCCAGGAAGTACGCGCCGAGCTCCTGCTGGCGGGCGTAGAACGGGCTGGTACGCAGCGGCCGCGGCCGCTCCATCGGCTGGAGCGGGTGGATGATGTCGTACACCTCGATGAAGTTCTGCTTGCCGCGCTCGGAGATGTAGTCCGGCGCGAGCTGGACCTCCTCGAAGCGGTGCAGGTCGCACTCGTGCACGTCGACGCTCGGCTGGCCGTCCACCAGCCACTCGGCCATGGCGCGGGCCACGCCGGCCGAGTGGGTCACCCAGACCGCCTCGGCGACCCAGAAGCCGGACAGTTCCCGGTGCTCGCCCATGAGGGGACCGCCGTCCGGGGTGAAGGAGAAGATGCCGTTGAAGCCCTCCTCCACCTTGGTCTCGGCGAGCTCCGGCAGCAGCTTCACGGTCTCCTGCCACGCCGTCTCGAAGTCCTCCGGGGTGAACTCCAGGACGCTCGGCATGGTGGGCGCCTCGTTCGGTGACAGGATCTCGTCGACGCCGACCGGCATCGGGCGGTGGCCGTAGTAGCCGATGCCGATGCGGTCACCGTGCTCGCGGTAGTACAGGTCCTGGTCCTGGTGGCGCAGGATCGGCAGGCTCGCCTCGGCGACGGGGTCGTTTCCTTTCAGGGAAGCCACCGGGCCGGTCTTCGCGTACTGGTGCGCCAGTGGCAGCAGCGGGATCGTGAGGCCGACCATCCGGCCGATCCTGGGTCCCCAGAAGCCGGCCGCGCAGACCACGATGTCGGCGGCGATGAAGCCCTGGTCGGTCTCGACACCGGTGACCCGCCCGTTCTCCTGGCCGATGCCGGTCACCGTCGTCTCACCCCGGAAGGTGGCGCCGCGCTCGATGGCCCGGCGCGCCTGCGCCTCGACGGCGCGGGTCGGCTTGGCCAGGCCGTCGCTCGGGACGTGGAAGCCGCCGAGGATCCTGCTCGGGTCGAGCATGGGGTGCAGCTTCGCGCACTCCTCCGGGCTGAGCAGGCTGCCCTCCACCCCCCACGAGGTGGCCCAACCGTACTTGCGCTTCAGGTCCGCCCAGCGCGCCTCGGTGGTGGCGACCTCGATGCCGCCGAGTTGCTGGAAGCACCACTCGCCGTCGAGGGTGAGGGCGCTCAGCTTCTGGACCGTGTACCTGGCGAGCTCGGTCATCGTCTTGGACGGGTTCGTCTGGAACACCAGGCCGGGCGCGTGTGAACTGGAGCCGCCGGTGGCGAAGAGCGGACCCTGGTCGACCACGGTGACGTCGGTCCAGCCACGCTCGGTCAACTCGTCGGCCAGCGCGCTGCCGACGACGCCGGCGCCGATGACGACTACGCGAGGGGGCTTGGTCATGGGAGCGGTCCTTTCCACGCGTCTGGTCGGTGCCCGACCGGTGCTCCACCCCCGCTGCGCACTCACACGGTGTTCCTTAAAGCGCAACGATGTGTGGAATACGCAACAGCATGCGGCAAGGGGATCGGCCAGTCAATAGGTACATCTGTCGTTCGATCGGGGTGGCAGGCCACGGTTGCAGACCTGATTGCGGCGGTCGTCCCCCACGCACGTCGGCGCGACCTTAGAGTCGTTGCCGGACGTAGGCAGCACTCCACCAGCAACGACGCAAGGAGTAGCACCGTGACCGACACCGATCGGGCCACCGACGCCAGGGGCACCGGCCAGTACGCGGACGTCAACGGCATCAACCTGTACTTCCAGACGCACGGGGCCGGGCGGCCGCTGATCCTGCTGCACGGCGGGCTCGGCTCCGGCGAGATGTTCGGGCCGGCGCTTCCCGCGCTGGCCGAGCACCATCAGGTCATCACCGTCGACCTGCAGGGGCACGGCCGGACCGCCGACATCGACCGCCCGATCGACCTGTGGTTCATGGCCGACGACATCGCGGCGCTCATCGACCACCTCGGGTTGGACAAGCCGGACGTCGTGGGCTACTCGCTCGGCGGCGGGGTGGCGCTACGCATCGCGGCGAGGTACCCGGCCAAGGTCGGCCGGCTCGTCGCGGCCTCGATTTTCCTCCGGCGCGACGCCGTGTATCCGGAGATACTCGCGCAGCAGGGCCAGGTGAACGCGGCCGCCGCCGAGTTCATGAAGGACACCCCGATGTACGAGCTCTACCAGCGGGTCGCGCCGCGCCCCGAAGACTTCCCCCGACTGCTGGACAAGATCGGCGAGGCGATGGCGCAGGACTTCGACCTCACCGAGGAGGTCCGCGGTCTCCAGGTGCCGACACTCATCGTCGCCGCCGATGCCGACATGGCGCCGCCGAGCCACTTCGTCGAGGTCTTCAACCTGCTCGACGGGGGCTTGCGCGACGGCGGCTGGATGAACGAGGGCCGACCGAAGGGCGGACACGCACTCGCGATCCTGCCCGGGGTGACCCACTACAACATCGTCAGCTCGCCGCTGTTCGCCACGGCCACCCTCGCGTTCCTCGACCAATGACTTATCCGAGGTCGAAGGTGTTCGGCAGGCCGAGACGGTAGCGGGCCTCGTCGACCCGCTTGAGCGGTTCCAGCTCCGGAGGCCGGTACAGGGTCCAGACCCGGCAGCGGTTCAGCTCGCCGCCTGAGAATCGGCCTCCGACTGCTGGTCGAGCCGCGGCGCGTTCCTCGGCAGCAGCAGCACGGCAGCAACTCCACTCAGGAGAGTCAACGTCCCGGCGGCGCAGGCGGCCCAGGTCATCGAAAGTGCCTGCGCGATGGCGGGTCCGACGATCGCGCCCGCGAGCGTTGCTACCGCCTCGCCGGTGAACATTGTCGAACTGGTCCGACCGAGCCTTCCATCCGGCCCGCCCGGCGCCTGACATCGATAGATTTAAACGGATTGACATGTCCTCTCGCTTCCACAAGGCTGCTCGGAGCTTGGGAACACACACGGGGGAAGGACGTTCATGCGACGACCTCGAAGCGAGTCCGATTGATCGGGGACCGCAGGCCGTTGAGGGCGGCGACGCGCGTGGATCGCGGAAGGACAATCGGCTGGTACGCGGCGTGCGCCGCCTTCGCGGCGGCGGTGGCCTGCTTCTCCGACCAGCCGGTGCAGCGGTCGTGGGGGACGTGGGCCGCGGGCGGCTACCTGGCGGCAACGGCGTCCGCGACGCTCTGGCGCTCGTACGGACGGCAGGCCGCGGTCGTCCTCGCGCTCACCGGCGCGCTGGGCGGACCGCTGCTGTGGCGCGCCACGGGTGGCCGCGACCTGCCCAGGGTGGGCGAAGGCGCCCTGACCGTGGTGTCGCGGGCCGGGGAGCTGCTGCTCCACCACGGAACGCCCTACCTGGACGGCACCCGGCTGTACGATCCGGAGTCCTACAACCCGTACGGCTCCGCGCTGGCCGTCTTCGGGTTGCCCCATGCGTTGGGGCTGCCCGGCTGGGCGGGAAACCCCCGACTGTGGTTCGGGGCCAGTGGTGTGCTCCTGCTGTGGGCGGCTTTCCGTCGAGCCGGTGTCTCCGACGCCTTGGGCTGCACCGCCATCGCGTTCGCCGCACCGCTGCTGGCACAGCCGTTGACCCTCGGCGGGACCGACATCCCGGTCATGGCGCTGCTGTTCCTGTCCCTGGCGCTGCTCATCGTGCCGTCGCGGGTGGTTCTGGCCGGGCTGGCCCTGGGCGTGGCGTGCGCGATGAAAGCAACGGCCTGGCCGGCCGTGCCGGTACTGGTCGCGATGCTGCTGGTGCGCAACGGCATACGGCCAGCACTTCGGTTCACCGTGGCGGTCGCGGTAACCGCCGCCGGGTCGTTCGTGGCCACTGCCCCGGCCGCCCTGGCCGCACCGTCCGATCTCTTCCGCAACACGGTGCTGTTCCCGCTCGGGCTCACCCAGCGGAAGACGACGGCGGCAAGCTCACTGCCGGGCCACCTCCTCGCCGGTACGGGTAGCGCCGGCCACTGGGTCTCCATCGGCCTGCTGGCCGCCGCGATCGTGGGTACGTGCATCCTGGTGGTGCTCCGGCCGCCGGCCGGACTGGCGGCAGCGGTGCGCTACCTCGCAGGGATCTACGCCGTGATCTTCACCCTCGCGCCCGCGACCCGGTGGGGCTACTTCGCGTACCCGCTCGGCCTGCTCGGCTGGTATGCGCTCACGACGTGGGA
The DNA here is from genome assembly GCF_016863255.1 of Planosporangium mesophilum. Taxonomy (GTDB): domain Bacteria; phylum Actinomycetota; class Actinomycetes; order Mycobacteriales; family Micromonosporaceae; genus Planosporangium; species Planosporangium mesophilum. Next base: position 72,729 of record NZ_BOON01000032.1, on the reverse strand, counting down.
TCGCACCGGGCCGGCCGTCGCGCGCGGGGTTCCCGTTCAGCCAGCGGCACCGGCCGTCGAGTCGACCGCGGCTTACCAGTCCGCGCGGACGTAGCCGTTCGGCCGCCGCCCGCAGTCACCACCGCGGACGACGGCCGACCCGACCTGCTCGCTCAGTGACCCCGAGCCAGCCACTCCTCCACGTCCCCGGCCTCGGCCCCGATCGTCGTGCTGTCGCCGTGGCCCGTGTGCACCACCGTCTCCGGCGGCAGCACGAGCAGGCGCTTGCGGATCGAGTCCACAATGGTCGGGAAGTCGCTGTACGACCGGCCGGTCGCACCGGGCCCGCCCTTGAACAGGGTGTCCCCGGTGAAGACCACGCCCAGGTCGGGGGCGTAGAAACACACCGCCCCGGGCGCGTGCCCGGGCGTGTGCCGCACCTCCAGCTCGATGCCGGCCACCGCGAACCGCTGCCCGTCGGCCAGCTCGCCGTCGGGCGCCCGCTCCGGGTGGGTCAGGTCCCACACGACCCGGTCGCCCGGGTGCAGCAGGACCGGCGCCCCGGTGGCCTCCGCCAGTTCGGGCGCCACCCGTACGTGGTCGTCATGGGCGTGCGTGCAGGCGATCGCGACCACCCGCCGACCGGCGACCGCCGAAGCGATCGCGGACGCGTCGTGCGGCGCGTCGATGACGATGACCTCGTTGTCGTCGCCCACCAGCCAGACGTTGTTGTCGACGTCCCAGGTGCCGCCGTCCAGGCTGAAGGTGCCGGAGGTGACGAGGTGTTCGATGCGGGCCGTCATCAGAAGATGACCACCGAGCGCAGCACGTCGCCGTGGTGCATCTTCTCGAACGCCTTCTCCACGTCGTCGAGCGCGATCTTCTCGGAGACGAACGCGTCGAGGTCGAGACGGCCCTGCTGGTACAGGTCGACCAGCATCGGGAAGTCGCGCGACGGCAGGCAGTCGCCGTACCAGGAGGACTTGAGCGAACCACCGCGGCCGAAGACGTCCAGCAGCGGCAGTTCGAGCTTCATCTCCGGGGTCGGTACGCCGACGAGCACGACGGTGCCGGCCAGGTCGCGGGCGTAGAACGCCTGCTTGTACGTCTCCGGGCGGCCGACCGCGTCGATGACGACGTCGGCGCCGTTGCCACCGGTGAGCGCCCGGATCGCCTCGACCGGGTCGCCGTCCTTGGCGTTGACGACGTCGGTCGCGCCCAGGTTCTTCGCCCACTCGAGCTTACGTGCGTCCAGGTCGACACCGATGATCTTCGCCGCGCCGGCCAGCCGGGCGCCGGCGATCGCCGCGTTGCCGACGCCGCCGCAGCCGATGACGGCGACGCTGTCACCGCGACCCACCGCGCCGGTGTTGATGGCGGCGCCGAGACCGGCCATGACGCCACAGCCGAGCAGGCCGACGGCGGCCGGCGACGCGCTCGGGTCCACCTTGGTGCACTGGCCGGCGGCGACCAGGGTCTTCTCCACGAACGCGCCGATGCCCAGGGCCGGCGACAGCTCGGTACCGTCGGCCAGGGTCATCTTCTGCTTGGCGTTGTGGGTGTTGAAGCAGTACCACGGCCGGCCGCGCAGGCAGGCCCGGCACTGGCCGCAGACCGCGCGCCAGTTGAGGACGACGAAGTCGCCGGGGGCCACCTCGGTAACGCCCTCACCGACGGCCTCCACGACGCCGGCCGCCTCGTGGCCGAGCAGGAACGGGAACTCGTCGTTGATGCCGCCCTCGCGGTAGTGCAGGTCGGTGTGGCAGACGCCGCACGCCTGCACCTTCACCAGGGCCTCCCCCGGGCCGGGGTCCGGAACGATGATCGTCTCCACCGATACCGGCGCGCCCTTGCCGCGGGCGACGACTCCACGTACCTCGTGTGCCATGTGCTCTCCTGTAGATCCGTTAGCGGAAGACGATCGTGCGGTTGCCGTTGAGCAGGACCCGGCGCTCGACGATCGCCTGCACCGCGTGGGCCAGCGCCAGACATTCCACCTCACGGCCGATCGCGGTGAGCTGGGCGGGGGTACGGGTGTGATCGACCCGCGCCACCTCCTGCTCGATGATCGGCCCCTCGTCGAGGTCCGGCGTCACGAAGTGGGCCGTGGCTCCGATGAGCTTCACGCCCCGCTCGTACGCCTGATGGTAGGGCCTCGCACCGGCGAAGCTGGGCAGGAACGAGTGATGGATGTTCACGGCCCGGCCGGCGAGCTTCTCACACAGCCCCGCCGACAGGACCTGCATGTACCGGGCCAGCACGACCAGGTCGACCTGGTGCTCCTCGACGACCTCCAGCAGGCGCGCCTCCGCCTCCGGCTTCGTCTGCGGGGTCACCGGCACGTGGTGGTACGGCAGCTTGTACGAGGCGGCCAGCTCGGCGAAGTCCGGGTGGTTGGAGACGATGCCGACGACCTCGGCGTTCAGCGAGCCGATGCTCCACCGGAACAGCAGGTCGTTGAGGCAGTGCCCCAGCTTGGAGACCATCAGCAGCAGCCGCGGCCGGTCGTCGGAGGCGTACAGCCCCCACTCCATGTCGGGGCGGGCCGTGGTCGCGGCGAACCGCGCCCGCAGCGCGGCGACGTCGAGGTCGGCGCCGGGGCGCTGGAAGTTCACCCGCATGAAGAAGAGGCCGGAGTCCTGGTCGCCGAACTGCTGGTTCTCCACGATGTTGCAGTCGTTCGCGACCAGGAACCCGGTGACCGAGTGGACGATGCCCGGCCGGTCCGGGCAGGTCAAGGTAAGGATGTAGTCGCGTACGTGGTCATTCATGGGTCACAGCTCCGGGTACAGGGGGTGCCGGCCGGCCAGGTCGGTGACGCGCCCGCGCAGCTTCTCTCCGAGCGCGTCGTCGTACCCCGGCTCCAGCGCGGTCGCGATGATGTCGGCCACCTCGCGGAAGTCGTCGGCGGCGAAGCCCCGGGTGGCCAGCGCGGGGGTGCCGATGCGCAGGCCGGAGGTGACCATCGGGGGTCGCGGGTCGAAGGGTACGGCGTTGCGGTTGACCGTGATGCCGATGTGGTGCAGCCGGTCCTCGGCCTGCTGACCGTCGAGCGCCGAGGCGCGGAGGTCGACCAGGACCAGGTGCACGTCGGTGCCACCGGTCAGCACCTTCACCCCGGCGGCCGGGTCGGTGGTGGTCAGCCGCTCGGCGAGGATGCGGGCGCCGTCGAGCGTGCGCTGCTGGCGTTCGGCAAAGGCGGACGACGCGGCCACCTTGAAGGCGACCGCCTTCGCCGCGATGACGTGCTCGAGCGGGCCGCCCTGCTGGCCGGGGAAGACCGCGGAGGCTAGCTTCTTGCCCAGGTCGGCCTCGCCGCTCAGGATGACCCCGCCGCGCGGGCCGCCGAGCGTCTTGTGCGTGGTCGTGGTGACCACGTGCGCGTGCGGTACCGGGTTGGGGTGCAGGCCGGTCGCGACCAGGCCGGCGAAGTGCGCCATGTCCACCATGAGGTACGCGCCGACCTCGTCGGCGATCCGCCGGAAGTGCGCGAAGTCCAGCTGGCGCGGGTACGCCGACCAGCCGGCGATGATGAGCTTGGGCCGGTGCTCCCGGGCGAGCCGCTCGACCTCGTCCATGTCGACCAGGCAGTCGGATTCGCGGACGTGGTACGCGACGACGTTGTACAGCTTGCCGGAGAAGTTGATCCGCATGCCGTGGGTGAGGTGCCCGCCGTGGGCGAGGTCCAGACCGAGGATGGTGTCGCCCGGCGTGAGCAGCGCCATCATGGCGGCCGCGTTGGCCTGCGCGCCGGAGTGCGGCTGCACGTTGGCGTACTCGGCGCCGAACAGCGCCTTCACCCGGTCGATGGCCAGCTGCTCGGTGACGTCGACGTACTCGCACCCGCCGTAGTAGCGGCGGCCCGGATAGCCCTCGGCGTACTTGTTCGTGAGCACCGAGCCCTGCGCCTCCATCACGGCGCGCGGGGCGAAGTTCTCCGAGGCGATCATCTCCAGGGTCGACTGCTGGCGGCGCAGTTCCTGGCCGACGGCCTGGGCGACCTCCGGGTCGAGCTCAGCGAGCGGCAGGTCGAGCAGCGTGCGGGAATCGACAGGCACCATGGGCAGACTCCTTCGCGGCGGCGTGGGTTGCACCATACGCCGCGCGTTGCGCGTGATACAACGAGTTCGCTGGAGAGAGTTAGCCGAAGTACCCCATCCGCGAGCTGACCTCGCCGGCCGCGGCGACGACCCGGGCCGCGATCTCCGGGAAGGACTCCGGCGCCAGGCGGTAGGCCGGGCCGGAGATGCTGAGCGCGGCGACGACGCTGCCGTCCGCCCCCCGTACCGGCGCCGCGAGGGCGTTGAGGCCCACCTCGTACTCCTCGGCGGTGCTGCCCCAGCCGGCTTCCCGTACCCGGTCCAGCTCGGCCTTGAGCTCGGCCGGGTCGGTGATGGTCGCCTCGGTGAACCGCTCGTGCGGACCCGCCACGATGGGCGCCCGGACACTGGTCGGGGCGTGCGCCAGCAGCACCTTGCCGCTGGAGGTGGCGTGCAGCGGGGTCTGCTTGCCGACCCAGTTCTGGCTGGCGATCGAGGCGGCGCCGAGGACCTGGGTGACGTTCACGGCGCGGTCGTTGTCGAAGATCGCGATGTTGACGGTCTCCCCCAGGTCGGCGGCGAGCTGCTCGCACGCCGACCGGCTCTGCCTGGTCAGGTCGAGCTGCGCCCCGATCGCGCCGGCCAGCCGTACGATCCCGAAGCCCAGCCGGTACGACCCACGCTCCTCCGCCTGCTCCACGAAACCGCGGTTCTCCAGCACCGCGAGCAGCCGGAACGCCGTCGACTTGTGGACACCCAACTCCCTGCCGATCTCGGTGACGCCGACGTCCCGGCGGCGGGCCAGGATCTCGAGGATGCTCAGCGCTCGGTCGACCGACTGGACGAGCACGGGGCCGGACTCGGTACGGGCCTCAGCAGGGTTGCTCATGGCGCAACGATAAGCGACATTCTCCACTGCGGCGAGATCACTCGACGGGCAAGGCGAGATCACCCGACGGGTAAGGCGAGATCACCCGACGGGTAAACAGCCTGTTTCGCGTCTTGACTCGCCCCGGACTGCCATGCACGCTGTTGCGTATCTCACGAGCTGTTTCACATTCCACAACGGAGGAGGGCGGGTGTCGTGACCGGTACCGGCGCGCTACGCAGCATTGCGGTCGTCGGCGCCTCGCTGGCCGGCCTGGCCGCTGTCCGCGCCCTGCGCGGGCAGGGCTACGACGGCGAGATCGTGGCGATCGGCGCCGAGCGGCACGAACCGTACGACCGGCCGCCGCTGTCCAAAGACTTCCTCACCGGCCGGTGCGCCGCGGCTGATCTCGCCCTCGGCGACCCCGACGAGGACCTGGCGGTCGACTGGCGCCTGGGCGCCACCGCCGTACGCCTCGACGCCCACGACCGCGGCATCACCCTCGCCGACGGTACCGAGATCCGGGCCGACGCCGTCGTCCTCGCGACCGGCGCCCGCGCCCGGCAACTGCCCGGTACGGGAGGCCTCGCCGGCGTTCACACCCTGCGCACCCTGGACGACGCGGTGGCGCTGCGCGCCGACCTGGCCGCCGCCGAGCGCCTCGTCGTCATCGGCGCCGGCTTCATCGGCGCGGAGGTCGCCTCCAGCGCCCGCAGCCTCGGCCTCGACGTCACGGTCGTCGAGGCGCTCCCCGTCCCGCTCGCCGGCCCGCTCGGGGTCGAGATGGGAACGGTCTGCGCCGGCCTGCACGCCGACCACGGCGTCCGCCTGCTGACCGGTACCGGCGTCGCCCGGCTGCTCGGCTCGGAGCGGGTCACGGCCGTCGAGCTCGCCGACGGCACCCTGCTGCCGGCCGACGTCGTGGTCGTGGGCGTCGGTGCGCAGCCCAATGTGGAGTGGCTGGCCGGCTCCGGCCTTGAGCTCGCCGGTGGCGTCGTCACCGACGCGGCGGGCGCGACCAAGCTGCCCGGCGTCGTCGCGACCGGCGACTGCGCGGTGTCGTTCTCGCCGTACACGCGGCGCGTCACCCGTACCGAACACTGGACGCACGCCCACGAGCAGCCGGCGGCCGCCGTCGCGACGCTGCTCGGCGGCACCGTTGACAATCCCCGCCGGGAGTACGCGCCGGCGCCGTACTTCTGGTCGGACCAGTACGGCGTGCGCATCCAGTTCGCGGGCCACCGCACGGACGGCGACGCGGTAAGGATCATCGAGGGCCATCCCGACGACCGCAGCTTCCTCGCCCTGTACGAGCGCGACGGTCAATTCGTGGCCGCGCTCGCCATGAACCAACCGAAACTCTTCACCCGCTGGCGCCGTCAACTGCGCGTGCCTGCCGCCGCCCCGGCCCTCATGACTCCAGGAGTTTCCGCATGACGCACCCCGTCTGCCCGCTCTCCGCCATCCCGCCCGGGGAGGCGTACCGGTGGGCGGTCGAGCCGCCGGTGGCGATCTTCCACACGGAGGACGGCCAGGTGTTCGCGATCGACGACACCTGTACCCACCAGGACGCGTCGCTGGCGGACGGCTGGCTGGAGGGGTGCGAGGTCGAGTGCCCCCTGCACGCCTCGAAGTTCGACCTTCGTACCGGGCGGGTGGACGCGCCGCCGGCGAAGAGGCCGGTACGCACGCACGCGGTCGAGGTGGTCGACGGGGTCGTCCACGTGACCCTGTCCACCGAGGCGCCCAATCTCCCACCCGGCCCGGCCGTCGCCGACAGTGCCCTCACTGACGGGGCGAAATGAGGTTCACATGACGTCACAGCGGTACGACTTCATCATCGTCGGCGGCGGCTCCGCCGGTAGCGCGCTGGCCAACCGGCTGTCGGCCGACCCGTCCAACCGGGTCCTGGTACTGGAGGCGGGGCGCGCCGACTACCCGTGGGACGTCTTCATCCACATGCCGGCGGCGCTGACGTTCCCCATCGGCAGCCGGTTCTACGACTGGAAGTACGAGTCCGAGCCCGAGCCGTACATGCACAACCGGCGCATCTACCACGCCCGGGGCAAGGTACTCGGCGGTTCGAGCAGCATCAACGGGATGATCTTCCAGCGGGGCAACCCGATGGACTTCGAGCGGTGGGGCGCCGACCCGGGCATGCAGACCTGGGACTACGCCCACTGCCTGCCGTACTTCAACAAGATGGAGAACTGCCTCGCGGCCGACCCGGACGATCCGTTCCGCGGCCACGACGGCCCGCTGGTACTGGAGCGCGGCCCCGCCACCAACCCGCTGTTCGGCGCCATGATGGAGGCCGCGAAGCAGGCCGGGTACCCGCTGACCACGGACGTCAACGGCGAGCAGCAGGAGGGCTTCGCCCCGTTCGACCGCAACGTCCGCAACGGGCGGCGGCTGTCGGCGGCCCGGGCGTACCTGCACCCGGCGATGAAGCGGCCCAACCTGGAGGTGCGTACCCGGTCCTTCGTCAGCCGGGTGCTCTTCGAGGGCCGGCGCGCGACCGGCGTCGAGTACACCAAGGGCGGCTCCCGCACGCCCCGCCGGGTGTACGCGGGCGAGGTCATCCTCTGCGGCGGCGCCATCAACACGCCGCAGATCCTGCAGCTGTCCGGGGTGGGCAACGCCGCCGAGCTGCGCGCGCTGGACATCGACCCGGTGCACCACCTCCCCGGCGTCGGCGAGAACCTGCAGGACCACCTGGAGGTGTACGTCCAGTACGCCTGCACCCAGCCGGTGTCGATGCAGCCGTACCTGGCGAAGTGGCGCGCCCCGTGGATCGGCGCGCAGTGGCTGTTCCTGCGCAAGGGGCCCGGGGCCACCAACCACTTCGAGGCGGGCGGCTTCGCGCGCAGCAACGACGACGTGGCGTACCCGAACCTGATGTTCCACTTCCTGCCGATCGCGGTCCGCTACGACGGGTCGGCCCCGTCCGGCGGGCACGGGTACCAGGTCCACGTGGGTCCGATGTACTCCGACGCCCGCGGCTCGGTGAAGATCAAGAGCCGGGACCCGCGGGTACACCCGGCACTGCGCTTCAACTACCTCTCCACCGAGCAGGACCGTCGGGAGTGGGTGGAGGCGATCCGGGTCTCCCGCGCCATCCTCAACCAGCCCGCGCTGGACGCCTTCAACGGCGGCGAGATCTCGCCCGGCCCGTCGGTCGCGACCGACGAGGAGGTCCTCGACTGGGTGGCGAGGGAGGGCGAGACGGCGCTGCACCCGTCCTGTACCGCGAAGATGGGCACCGACGAGCTGTCCGTGGTGGACCCGACGAGCATGCGGGTCCACGGCCTGGAAGGGCTGCGGGTGGTCGACGCCTCGGTGATGCCGTACGTCACGAACGGCAACATCTACGCCCCGGTGATGATGGTGGCAGAGAAGGCCGCCGACCTGATCCTCGGCAACACCCCGCTGGCGCCGTCGTCCGTCCAGTTCTATCGCCACGGACGGGGTCGCTGACCGGGCGAAATATGGGCCCACCCTTGACGCCGCTCCGCCCGACAGGGGAGGGTGATGTTTCTCATCGAGCGGGGCGATGCGCATAACGCAACTTGGAGCCTTTCTGTGAAGCAACTGTTCGTCGGAGGAGAGTGGCGCGAGCCGGTGAACGGCGGCCAGCGGGACATCCGCTGCCCCGCCGACGGCAGCCTCGTCGCCACCGTCGCCGAGGCCACCCGCGAGGACACCGTGGCCGCGATCGCCGCGGCCCGGCGCGCGTTCGACGAAGGGCCGTGGCCGGCGACCCCGGCGCGTGAGCGCGGCGCGCTGCTGTACCGCGTCGCCGAGCTGATCGAACGCGACAAGGACGAGCTCGCCCGCGCGGAGTCGCTCGACACCGGCAAGCGCCTGGTCGAGAGCGAATACGACATGGCCGACGTGGCCGCCTGTTTCAGGTACTACGCGGGCATCGCCGGTACCGACAGCGGGCGGGTCATCGACACCGGCCGCGCCGACGCCATCAGCCGGGTGGTCCACGAGCCGCTCGGCGTGTGCGGGCTCATCACACCCTGGAACTATCCGCTGCTCCAGACCTCGTGGAAGGTCGCGCCGGCGCTCGCCGCCGGCAACACCTTCGTCCTCAAGCCCAGCGAGCTGACGCCGTCGACCGCGATTCTGCTGATGCGGCTGCTGGACGAGGCCGGGCTGCCGGCCGGTACCGCCAACCTCGTCCTCGGCGCGGGCGCCGAGGTCGGCGCGCCGCTGGCCGAGCACCCGGACGTCGACCTGGTGTCGTTCACCGGCGGGCTGGCCACCGGGCGCGGCATCATGGGGGCCGCCGCCGCGACGGTGAAGCGGGTCGCCCTCGAACTCGGCGGAAAGAACCCCAACATCGTCTTCGCCGACGCCGACTTCGACACCGCCGTCGATTTCGCGCTCACCGCGATTTTCCTGCACTCCGGCCAGGTCTGCTCGGCCGGCGCCCGGCTCGTGGTGGAGGAGTCCATCCACGACGCGTTCGTCGATGCCGTGGTGGCCCGCGCCGAGCGGATCCGCCTCGGCGGCCCGTTCGACGGCGAGGCCGAGACCGGCCCGCTGATCTCGGAGGCGCACCGGTCCAAGGTGGAGGCGTACGTCGCGGCCGGCGTCGCCGAGGGCGCGGTGCTGCGCTGCGGCGGCCGCCGCCCCGACGACCCCCCGCTCGCCGGCGGCTTCTATTACCGTCCGACTGTGCTCGACAACTGTCACGCCGGCATGACCGTGGTCCGCGACGAGTCCTTCGGTCCGGTCCTCACCGTGGAGACGTTCATCGACGAAGATGACGCGGTGCGCATCGGCAACGACACCGACTACGGCCTGGCCGGGGCGGTCTGGACCAGCGACGCCGGCAAGGCGCAGCGGGTCGCGGGGCGGCTGCGCCACGGCACGGTCTGGATCAACGACTACCACCCGTACGTACCCCAGGCGGAGTGGGGCGGTTTCAAGCAGTCCGGTATCGGCCGCGAACTCGGCCCGACCGGGCTGGACGAGTACCGCGAGACCAAGCACATCTGGCAGAACATCGACCCCCGCCCCCAGCACTGGTTCCGCGGCTGAGCGGTGCCGGACGCGACCGTCGAGCCGGACAGAAGCCGCCCGCAGAAAAGAGGCCTCATGAGTACTGAGACGGCGGCGCCACCGCGCCAGCAGCCGACCGACGGCCGCTCCCCCGTCATCTCGGTCCGGGAGCTGTGGAAGGTGTTCGGCCCCAAGGCCGACCAGGTGCCCCGCTCGCCGGAGCTGGCCGCGCTGTCCCGGCGCGAGCTGATGGAGCGGGCCCGGTGCACCGCCGCGGTACGCGAGGTGTCGTTCGACGTGGCGCCCGGCGAGGTGTTCGTCGTGATGGGGCTGTCCGGCTCGGGCAAGTCCACGCTGGTACGGTGCCTGACCCGGCTCGTCGAGCCGACCGCCGGTGAGGTGGTCTTCGAGGGCGAGGACATCCTGCACGCCGACAAGAAGCGGCTGCGGGAACTGCGCCGGCACAAGTTCTCCATGGTCTTCCAGCACTTCGGGCTGCTGCCGTACCGGCGGGTCGTCGACAACGTCTCGTACGGGCTGGAGATCCGTGGTACCGGCCGCGCCGAGCGCATCCGCCGCGCCATGGAGGTCATCGAGCTGGTGGGCCTCGGCGGGTACGAGAACTCGTACCCCGACCAGCTCTCCGGTGGCATGCAGCAGCGGGTCGGGCTGGCCCGGGCGCTCGCCGGCGACCCGGACGTGCTCTTCTTCGACGAGCCGTTCTCCGCCCTCGACCCGCTGATCCGCCGCGACATGCAGAACGAGGTCATCCGGCTGCACCACGAGGTCGGCAAGACGATGGTGTTCATCACCCACGACCTGTCCGAGGCGCTCAAGCTGGGCGACCGGATCCTCATCATGCGGGACGGCCGGATGGTGCAGTGCGGTACCGGTGACGAGCTGGTCGGCGCGCCCGCCGACGACTACGTGCGCGACTTCGTCCGCGACGTACCCCGCTCGCACGTCCTCACGCTGCGCTGGATCATGCGCGCCCCGCGCCCGGACGACGTGCTCGACGGCCCGGAGCTGGGCCCGGACGTGGTGGTCCGCGACGCCACCCGGGTGGTGCTCGCCGCCGAGAAGCCGGTGAAGGTCGTCGCCGACGGGAAGCTGCTGGGGATCGTCGGGGACGAGGAGATCCTCGCCATCGTGGCCGGCACGGAGCCCGCCGGTAGCGAGGCCGGCGCCTGATGACCGTCACGACAACCACCCCCGCCGCGTCCGCGTCCGCGGGCGCGGTCACGCCGAGCCGCCCACGCCGGCCGCTCAACCGGCCCCTGGCCGTGGCCGGCGTCCTCGCGGCCTGGGTCCTCGCCTGGCTGGTGCTGCGCGGGCGGGACACCCTGCACCTGTCCGGCGCCTCGCTGACGCCGCTGCACCGCTGGATCAACCAGGTCAACGACAGCGTGGGTGCGAGCCGCAACTCCAGCCCGCTCTTCCTGTACTTCTTCAATGAGATCCGGCTCGCCATCGACACCCTGGTCCACTTCATCCAGGGTCTGATCGCGCAGCCCTCGTTCGACCGGCCGTTGCCGGTCCTGGGCTGGCTCGGCGTGGTCGCGCTCGTCGCGTACGCCGCCTGGGCCGTCGGCAACTGGCGGGTCGCGCTGCTCGCCGCGGGCGGGCTCGTCTTCTTCGGACTGCAGGGGCTGTGGCAGGAGAGCATGGACACTCTCGCCCTGACCCTGTCGGCGGTCCTCGTGTCGCTGCTGTTCGGCATCCCGCTGGGGATCCTGGCCGGCCTGTCCGACCGGTTCCACCGGCTGGTCACGCCGGTGCTGGACTTCATGCAGACGATGCCGACCTTCGTCTACCTCGCCCCGCTCGCCCTGCTGTTCTCGATCGGGCCGGCCTCGGCCACGATCGCGACCCTGATCTACGCGGCGCCGCCGACGATCCGCCTCACCGCGCACGGCATCCGGTCGGTGCCCGAGACCCCGCTCGAGGCCACCGAATCGCTCGGCGCGACCCGCTGGCAGACGCTGACGAAGGTCCTGTTGCCGCTGTCGAAGCGCACGATCGTCCTGGGCGTCAACCAGACCATCATGGCCGCGCTGTCGATGGTGACGATCGCGGCCCTCATCGACGCGCCGGGCCTGGGCAAGACGGTCGTCAAGGCGCTGCAGACCCTCGACGTCGGCACCGCCTTCAACGCGGGGCTCGCGATCGTGGTCATGGCCATCGTGCTGGACCGGGTCACCACGGCGGCGAGCGCCCGGGCCGAGGAGGGCCGCCGGCACTCCGGCGGCCGCGCCGAGCGGTTGCGCCGCCCGCTGCTGGCCGGCTTCGGTGTACTCGCGCTGGCCTGCGCGTACCTGTCGTACACGTACGTGTGGGCGGCCGAGTTCTCGCTCAGGGGCGACGTCGGCAGCTACGTGGCCCGGGCCGCCTCCGCGTTCACCGACTGGGCGCAGGGCGACGTCGCTGGCGTCACCGGAGCGATCAAGGACGGCGTCACGGTCGGGCTGCTCAACCCGTTGCAGACGTTCATGACCGAGTCGCCGTGGTGGCTGGTGGCGACGGTGGCCGTGGCGCTGGCCGTGCTGCTCGGCAGCGTCCGCGCCGCCGTCACCACCGCAGTCTGCCTGGGCCTGCTCGTCGGCACCGGGCTCTGGCAGGACAGCATGATCACCCTCGCCATGACGATCGTCGCGACGCTGCTGGTGATGGCGCTCGGAATTGTGCTCGGGGTCTGGATGGGGCGCAGCGACCGGGCGGACCGGGTGATCCGCCCGGTCCTGGACGGCGCCCAGACGATGCCGGCCTTCGTCTACCTGCTGCCGTTCCTGGCCCTGTTCTCCAGCGGCCGGTTCACGGCGATCCTGGCGGCGGTGGTGTTCGCGGCGCCGGTCTCAACCAAGATCGTCGCCGACGGCGTACGGGGCGTCTCCGCGACGACCGTGGAGGCCGCGACGGCGGCCGGCTCCAACACCTGGCAACTGATCACCAAGGTCCAGCTGCCGATGTCGCGGCGGTCGCTGACCCTCGCGGCCAACCAGGGGCTCATCTACGTACTGTCCATGGTGGTCGTCGGCGGCCTCGTCGGCGGCGGCGCGCTCGGCTACGACGTGGTCGCCGGCTTCTCCCAGTCCCAGCTGTACGGCAAGGGGCTGGCGGCCGGCTTGGCGATCGTGCTGCTCGGCATCATGCTCGACCGGATCGCTCGCGCCGCGGCGGAGCGGTCGGGTGGGCCCAGGTGACCTGTTTCGGCTCGACATTGCTTCAGCCCGACCATCCCCACAGAGGACCCGTCTCCCCCGGAGGACCAGAGTATGAGACCTACCATCAGTAAGGCCGGGAAACTCGCCGGCGTCGCGTTCGCCACCGCGGTGGCCCTCGCCGTCACCGGCTGCGGTGGCGCCAAGGTCGGCGACACGGCCGGCGCCGGGTCGGGTTCCGGCGGCAAGTGCGGCAACTTCAACATCGCCATCAACCCCTGGGTCGGGTACGAGGCGAACGCGGCCGTCATCGCGTACGTCGCCGAGACCGAGCTCAAGTGCAAGGTGACCAAGAAGGACCTCAAGGAGGAGGTCGCCTGGCAGGGCTTCGGTACCGGTGAGGTCGACGCCATCGTGGAGAACTGGGGCCACGACGACCTCAAGAAGAAGTACATCGACGACCAGAAGACCGCGGTCGACGCCGGCTCGACCGGGGTCAACGGCGTCATCGGCTGGTACGTGCCGCCGTGGATGGCCAAGCAGTACCCGGACATCACCGACTGGAAGAACCTCAACAAGTACGCCGACCTGTTCAAGACGTCGGAGTCCGGCGGCAAGGGCCAGATCCTCGACGGCGACCCGTCCTTCGTCACCAACGACGAGGCGCTGGTCAAGAACCTCAACCTGAACTACAAGGTGGTCTACGCCGGCAGCGAGCCCGCACTGATCCAGGCGTTCCGCCAGGCGGAGGCGAAGAAGACGCCGCTGATCGGGTACTTCTACGACCCGCAGTGGTTCATGAGCGAGGTCAAGCTGGTCAAGGTGAACCTGCCCGAGTACACCGCGGGCTGCGACGCGGACGCGGAGAAGATCGCCTGCGACTACCCGAAGTACGACCTGAACAAGCTCGTGAGCAAGAAGTTCGCCGACTCGGGCAGCCCGGCGTACCAGCTGGTCAAGAACTTCGCCTGGACCAACGCCGACCAGAACACGGTGGCCAAGTACATCGCCCAGGACAAGATGTCCCCGGACGCCGCCGCGAAGAAGTGGGTGGAGGCCAACAAGGACAAGGTCAAGGCCTGGCTGCCCAAGGGCTGACGGTAGCCGCGAGGGCGCGCGCACGGTCCGCGCGCCCCTCGCGGATCATGGCCACCTAGGCGGTGGCCATGATCCGCCGGCTTATCCCGTGGCTGAGGCGCTCCATCCGGCCGGCGCTCTCCGCGTTCATGACCAGGTTGGTCCGGAGAGCCTGGGTACACGCGGCCGGGCCCCTCAGTACCGACGTGTCGAGCAGTGCCCTGTAACTGCCGATGCCGAAGTGGGACAGCTTCAGCGCACAGCCGAACGTGTACATGTCCACCGTCACCGGTGACGGGTCCTGGCTCAGGAACCGCTGGTAATCCGCGTGCAACCCGTCGACCACCACGCTGGGGCCGCCCCTCGGCCGGGTGCCCAGCGCGTGGAAGCACAGCTCCAGATTCTCGATCCGCCGCTGGCACTCCCGGTGCTCGACCCTCAGGACCTGCTGCAGGTTGACATCCCGGATCTGATCGGCCATGTCCGCCAGCAACAGGGCGCTCCCCGTCTCCTCGTCGCGCATGCCGGCCAGCTCGTAGACGAACAGGTCGTCCAGGCTCGCGATCGCCATGAGCCCCTCCCGATCACCGCGAACGGCGTGCCGAAGGGGGTGGACTACCCGCGCGAGGGCTTCGTAGTCGGCCGGACCTGCCCGGCACCCGTGCTTTCCGGTCAGCGCGCCGGGCGCCGCGGACCGCGTGACGGCGCTCCGCGCCCACCTCGCCCGATGGGTGGGATGGCGCCTACGACGCGGCGAAATCGGACCTTGACACGGGGCAACCGCCAGCGCAGGCTAGTTGCGAATAGCGATAGCTGTTGCGTATTCAGAGACATAGAAGTCTCGAGACGTAGAAGTTTCGAACCGTGTCTCTGAATACGCAACAGAAACAACGGAGACGGAAGGACGCCGATGGCCGGACCCGGTAGCGATCTGCCCGACCACCCGGACTACCTCTGGCGTAATCCCGAACCGAGGCGCAGCTACGACGTCGTCATCGTCGGCGGCGGCGGCCACGGCCTGGCGACCGCCTACTACCTCGCGAAGAACCACGGCATCACCAACGTGGCCGTGCTCGAACGCGGCTGGCTGGCCGGCGGCAACATGGCCCGCAACACCACGATCATCCGGTCGAACTACCTGTGGGACGAGAGCGCCGGCATCTACGAGCACGCGCTCAAGCTGTGGGAGGGGCTCGAGGAGGATCTCGACTACCCGATCCTGTTCAGCCAGCGCGGCGTGCTCAACCTCGCGCACAGCCTCCAGGACGTGCGCGACAGCGTACGCCGGGTGGAGGCCAACCGGCTCAACGGCGTCGACGCCCAGTGGCTCGACCCGCAGCAGGTCAAAGAGGTCTGCCCGATCGTCAACACCTCCCCCGACGTGCGCTACCCGGTGCTCGGCGGCACGTACCAGCCGCGCGCCGGCATCGCCAAGCACGACTACGTCGCCTGGGGCTTCGCCCGGGCCGCCGACGCGCTGGGCGTGGACCTGATCCAGCACTGCGAGGTGACCGGCCTCGACATCACCGACGGCAAAATCACCGGGGTACAGACGACGCGCGGCCGGATAGCGGCCGGCAGGGTGGCGCTGTCGGCCGCCGGCCACACCTCGGTGGTCGCCGCGATGGCCGGCATCGACCTGCCGCTGCAGAGCCACCCGCTGCAGGCGCTCGTCTCCGAACTGCTCGAGCCGGTACACCCGACGGTCGTCATGTCCAACGCCGTCCACGTGTACGTGAGCCAGGCGCACAAGGGCGAACTGGTGATGGGCGCCGGCATCGACAGCTACAACGGGTACGGGCAGCGCGGCGCGTTCCACATCATCGAGCGTCAGATGTCGGCGGCGCTGGAGTTGTTCCCGGCCTTCGCCCGCGCCCACGTGCTGCGGACCTGGGGCGGCATCGTCGACGTCACGCCCGACGCCTCGCCCATCGTCGGGCTCACCCCGGTGGACGACCTGTACCTCAACTGCGGCTGGGGTACCGGCGGCTTCAAGGCCACCCCCGGCGTCGGCTGGTGCTACGCGCACACCATCGCCACCGGCGAGCCCCACCCCCTCAACGCCCCGTTCAGCCTCGACCGCTTCACCACCGGCGCGCTCGTCGACGAGCACGGCGCGGCCGCCGTTGCTCACTGAGCGCGCGAGAACAAGGAGCCCGCGACGATGATGCTCATCCCCTGCCCCTGGTGCGGCCCCCGGGAGGAGGCCGAGTTCCACTACGGCGGCCAGGCCCACGTGGCCTACCCTTCCGACCCCGCCGCGCTGTCCGACGAGGAGTGGGCGCGGTTCCTGTTCTTCCGCGACAACCCCAAGGGCCCCTTCGCGGAGCGGTGGAACCACTCGGCGAGCTGCCGGCGGTGGTTCAACGTCGTCCGTGACACCGTGACCAACGAGATCCTGGCCGTGTACAAGGTCGGCGCGCCGAGGCCGGTGCTGGCATGACGCAGCAGGAGTTCCGGACCGTCCAGGGTGGACGAATCGACCGCGACCGGCCGCTGCGCTTCCGCTTCGACGGCCGCGACTACACCGGGTACGCCGGGGACACGCTCGCCTCGGCGCTGCTCGCCAACGGCGTGCACCGCACCTCGACGAGCATCAAGCTGGGCCGCCCGCGTGGCATCTTCGCGGCCGGCGCCGAGGAGCCCAACGCCCTGGTACAGGTCGAGGCACCGTTCCCGGAGCCGATGCTGACCGCGACGACCGTCGAACTGTACGACGGGCTCGTCGCACGCGGCCTCGGCGGTCAGGGGCGGCTGGCCACCGACCCGGACCCGGCCCGGTACGACGCCGTGCACACCCACTGCGACGTCCTGGTCGTCGGCGCCGGCCCGGCCGGGCTCGCCGCCGCCTCTGTGGCCGCCGCCTCCGGCGCCCGGGTGGTCGTGGTCGACGATCGCTCGGAGCCGGGCGGCAGCCTGCTCGGCACGAGGGAAGCCAAGGCCCTGGACTGGGTCGCGTCGGTCGCCGCCGACCTGCACGCCAACCCCGAGGTACGGCTGCTCACCCGTACCTCCGCCTTCGGGTACTACGACGACAACTACGTCGTGGCGGTCGAGCGGCGCACCAACCACCTCGGCGCCTCGGCGCCCGCGCACCTGTCCCGCGAACGGATCTGGCGGATCCGGGCCCGCCGCGTCGTGCTCGCCACGGGCGCGCACGAGCGCTCCCTGGCGTTCGACGACAACGACCGGCCCGGCATCATGCTCGCCGGCGCCGCCCGCACCTACGTCAACCGGTACGGGGTCCTGCCCGGCCGCCGCGCGGTCGTGCTCACCACCAACGACAGCGCGTACGCGGCCGCGCTCGACCTGCTCGACGCCGGCGTCGCGATCGCGGTGATCGCCGACCTCCGCCCCAGCGTCAGTCCGTTGTGGACGGAGCGCCTCGCGGATCGCGGCGTGGAGGTGCTCGCCGGGTACGGCGTCGAGCGGGTCGTCGGCGAGGAGCGGGTCTCCTCGGTGGTTCTGGCCGGTGGCCGCGAGTTCGAGGCGGACCTGCTGCTCGTCTCCGGCGGTTGGAACCCGGTCGGCGCCCTGTACAGCCAGGCCGGCGGCAAGCTGCGCTACGACGCCGACCTCGGCTCATTCGTACCGGACGGCTGCCGCGAGGCGGTGGCGGTCGCCGGCTCGGCCAACGGCACGTACGGCCTGGCCGGCTGCCTCGCCGAGGGTACCGGGGCCGGGCGGGCCGCGGTCGAGGCGACCGGATTCGCGGCGGGCACCGGCCGGGAGCTGCCGGCCGCCGACGAGTCGCCGGTCACGCCCCCGGCGCACACCTGGGTCCTCCCCGGCGACGAGACGGTCCAGTTCGTGGACCTGCAGCGCGACGTGACCGTCGCGGAGATCCGGCGCGCCACCGGTACCGGCATGCGCTCGGTGGAGCACGTCAAGCGGTACACCACCGCCGGGACCGCGCACGACCAGGGCAAGACCTCCGGCGTACTGACCAGTGGGGTGGTCGCGCACCTGCTCGGCGTCGACGTCGGTGACCTGGGTACGACCACGTTCCGGCCCCCGTACGCGCCGGTCAGCTTCGCGGCGCTCGCCGGCCGCGACCGGGGCGCGCTGCACGACCCGATCCGGGTGACCGCCCTGCACGCCTGGCACCAGGCCAACGGCGCGCTCTTCGAGAACGTCGGCCAGTGGCAGCGGCCCTGGTACTACCCGCGCGACGGCGAGGACCTGCACGCCGCGGTGCTGCGCGAGTGCCGGGCCGCCCGCGAGGGCGTGGCGACGATGGACGCCTCCACCCTCGGCAAGATCGACGTACAGGGGCCGGACGCGGCCGTCCTGCTCGACCGGCTGTACACGAACCTGATGAGCAGCCTGAAGGTGGGCTCGATCCGGTACGGCGTGATGTGCCGCCCGGACGGCATGATCTTCGACGACGGTACCGTGATCCGCCTGGCCGAAGACCGCTTCCTGGTCACCACCACGACCGGCAACGCGGCGGGAGTCCTGGACTGGATGGAGGACTTCCTCCAGACCGAGTGGCCGGACCTGCGCGTGCACTGCACCTCGGTGACCGAGCAGTGGGCGACCATTGCCCTGGTCGGGCCGCGCTCCCGGGAGGTGCTCGGTACGCTCGCGCCGGACCTCGCCGTCGACAACGACAGCTTCCCGTTCATGACCTGGCGCGACACCACGGTCGCCGGGCTCGCCGCCCGGGTCTGCCGGATCAGCTTCTCCGGCGAACTGGCCTACGAGCTGAACGTCAACTGGTGGGACGCGCTCGCGCTGTGGGAGGCGGTGCTCGCCGCCGGCGCGCCGCTCGGCATCACGACGTACGGCACCGAGACCATGCACGTGCTGCGCGCCGAGAAGGGGTACCCGATCATCGGGCAGGACACCGACGGCACGGTCACGCCGCAGGACCTCGGCATGGACTGGATCGTGTCGAAGAAGAAGCCCGACTTCATCGGCAAGCGGTCGTTCGCCCGCGCCGACACCGGCCGCCCCGACCGCAAGCACCTGGTCGGCCTGCTGCCCGACGACGGCGAGACGCTGCTGCCCGAGGGCGCGCACCTGGTGGAGATGGAGAGTCTTCCCGAACCCCCGGTGCCGATGCTCGGGCACGTCACCTCCAGCTACCACAGCGCGGCGCTGGGCCGCCCGTTCGCGCTCGCCTTGATCAAGGGCGGCCGGGACCGGATCGGCCAGCGGGTGTACGCCCCGCTCGGGGACGTCCTCGTACCGGTGACGATCACCGGCCCTGTTCTGTACGACCCGGAGGGGAAGCGGCGCGATGGCTGAGCAGACGATGATCCGGCGAAGCCCCTTGGCCCCGGCCGCGGACCGCCTCGCCGGGGTCGGGTCGGCCACCGGCGGGGCGGTGACGCTGGCCGAGGTGCCGTTCCTGACGCAGCTCAACCTGAGGCTGGACCCGACGGGCCCGGCCGCCGAAGCGGTCGCCGCCGAACTCGGGGTGGCACTGCCCACCGGGCCGGGGAGCGCCAGCGCGGGTGAGGTGACCGTGCTCTGGCTCGGCCCGGACGAGTGGCTGGTCGTGGGCGCACCCGGTACCGAGGGTGAGCTGGAGGCGCGGCTGCGGTCGGCCGTCGGCGACGCGCACGCATCCGTTGTGGACGTGTCGGCGCAGCGCACGACCCTGCTGCTCGGCGGCGCACGCGCCCGGGACCTGCTCGCCCTCGGCTGCGCCCTGGACCTGCACCCCCGGTCGTTCGGTACCGGCGACTGCGCCCAGACGCTGCTCGCCCGCGCACAGGTGGTGCTGGTCGGGCGGGAGGCCGGGGAGTTCTGGCTGCTGGTACGCGCCTCGTTCGCGGCCTACCTCGTCGACTGGCTCGTCGACGCGAGCACCGAGTTCACGAGCACCGAGCTCACGGCCGGCTGACGGTCTGCACAAACGCCGCGCGGCGGGTCCCCGGTCGGGGGCCCGCCGCGCGGTCGTATGCGACACGTCAGTCGCGTTCGATTCAGACGCGTTCGATTCAGTCGCGTTCGATGAGGTGGCCGACGATCGCCGGTCCGGCGATGGCCACGCCGGATCCGTCGCGGCGCCCGAGCTCCTCCGGCAGGTCGACCGGCTGACCCGTACCGGTCGAGCCGACCGGACGGGCACCGACCCAGGCGACGGCCAGCCGGGTCTCGCCCTTGAGGAACCGCTGGGCGCGCACCCCGCCGGTCGCGCGCCCCTTGGCCGGGTACTGCCTGAACGGGGTGACCTTCACGCTCTCGCCGGTCGAGGTGACGACCATCGGCTCGCCGTACTCGGTGTCGTCGGTGCGGACCGCGCCGAAGAAGACGACCTCGGCGTCGGCGGCCAGCTTGATGCCGGCCATGCCGCCGCTGCGCAGGCCCTGCGGGCGGACGACCTTCGCGTTGAACCGCAGCAGCGACGCGTCGGAGCCGACGAAGACCAGCGTCTCGACGCCGTCGGTGAGCCACACGGCGCCGACGACCTCGTCGCCGTCCTTGAGGCCGATGACCTCGAACTCGTCCGAGCGGACCGGCCACTCCGGCGCGCACACCTTCACGATGCCCTGACGGGTACCGAGGGCCAGGCCGGGCGACCCGGCGCCCTGCTCGCCGAGCGGGGCCAAGCCGACGACCCGCTCCCCCGGCTGCAGCGGCAGCAGTTCGCTGGCGGACATGCCGCCGCGCAGCGACACCGTGCCGGCCTGCTCGGGCAGTACGGGTAGCGGCAGGACGTCGGTCTTGAACGCCCGGCCGGTGTTCGTCACCAGCAGCACCTGGCCGCGGGCGGTCGTGTGCACGATCGCGCGGACGGCGTCGTGCCTGGACCGGCCGTTGCGGCGGTGGCCCTCGGCCGCCTCCTCGGACTCGGCGGCGGTCCGGGCGACCAGGCCGGTCGCCGACAGGATCACCTGGCACGGGTCGTCGGCCACATGAAGTGGCCCGGCGGGTACGGACGCGGCGAGAACCTCCTTGAGGTCACCGTCGACCAGCGTGGTGTGGCGGTCGGTGGCGAACTCCTTGGCGACGCTCGCCAGCTCGGTGGAGACGACCTTCTTCAGGGCGTTCTCGTCGTCCAGGATCAGGGTCAGCTCGGCGATCTCGGCGCGCAGCCGGGCCTGCTCGGTCTCCAGCTCCAGCCGGTCGAACTTGGTGAGCCGGCGCAGCGGCGTGTCCAGGATGTAGGTGGCCTGGATCTCCGACAGCTTGAACCGGCTCATCAGGCCGTCCTTGGCGTCCTGCGCGGTATCGCTGGCCCGGATCAGGCGGACCACCTTGTCGATGTCCAGCAGCGCGATCAGCAGGCCGTCCACCAGGTGCAGCCGCTCGGAGCGCTTGCGGCGCCGGTACGCGGTCCGGCGGGTGACCACCTCGTACCGGTGGGCGAGGAACACCTCGAGCAGTTCCTTCAGGCCGAGCGTCTGCGGCTGCCCGTTCACCAGCACCAGGTTGTTGATGCCGAACGACTGCTCCAGCGGGGTGAGCCGGTACAGGTCCGCGAGCAGCGCCTGGGGGTTGACGCCGACCTTGCACTCGATGACGAGTCGGGTGCCGTTCTCCCGGTCGGTCAGGTCCTTCACGTCGGCGATGCCCTGCAGCCGCTTGGTCTTGTTGACCTCGTTCGTGATCGCCGCGATGACCTTCTCCGCGCCGACGCCGTACGGCAGTTGGGTCACGGTGATGGCCTGGCGACCCCGGCTGCCCTCCAGCGGGCCGGTCTCGACCCGCCCCCGCATCCGGACCACGCCGCGGCCGGTCTCGTACGCCTTGCGCACCTCGTCCAGGCCGAGCAGCATGCCGCCGGTCGGCAGGTCGGGGCCGGGCACGAACTCCATCAGCTTGTCCAGCGAGGCGTTCGGGTGCGTGATCAGCCACCGGGCGGCCGCGACGACCTCGCCGAGGTTGTGCGGGATCATGTTGGTCGCCATCCCGACCGCGATGCCCGAGGTGCCGTTGACCAACAGGTTGGGGAACGCGGCGGGCAGCACCGAAGGCTCGGTCAACGACCCGTCGTAGTTCGGCTTGAACTCGACGGTGTCCTCGCCCAGCTCACCGACGAGGAGCATCGCCTCCCGCGACATCCGCGCCTCGGTGTACCGGGCGGCGGCCGGCCCGTCGTCGGGCGACCCGAAGTTGCCGTGCCCGTCGATCAGCGGCACGTTCAGCGAGAAGTCCTGCGCGAGGCGGACCATCGCGTCGTAGATCGCGGTGTCGCCGTGCGGGTGGTACTTACCCATGACGTCACCGACGACGCGGGCGGACTTCACGTGGCCGCGGTCCGGCCGGTACCCCTGCTCGCTCATGGAGAACAGGATGCGGCGGTGGACCGGCTTGAGGCCGTCGCGCGCGTCCGGCAGGGCGCGGGAGTGGATGACGGAGTACGCGTACTCCAGGTACGAGTCCTCGACCTCCACGGTCAGCGGGTTGTCGAGGACCTGCCTGCCCGCGTTGTCGAAGGCGGACAGGTCGACCTTCGACCCGGTGTCCTTGCGGCGTGCCATTGCTGTACTTCTCCTCGACGTTCTTGGGCGCGACGTATGTGTGCGGCGACGGTCAGGCGTCGATCGTTTCCTGGTCGACCCGGTTGGCCGACTCGATCAGCCAGTTCTTGCGGGGCTCGACCTTCTCCCCCATGAGCAGTTCGAGCACCCGCTCGGCGGCATCGACGTCGTCGAGCGTGATGCGGCGGACCGCGCGGGTGGCCGGGTTCATCGTGGTCTCCCACAGTTCGTCCGCGTCCATCTCGCCCAGGCCCTTGAAGCGGGGAATCGGGGTGACGATCTGCTTGCCGGCCTTCTCCAGGCGGGCCACCGTGTTCGTCATCTCCGGCTGGGTGTACGTGTAGATCGTCTCCGGGCTGCGCCCCTTGGTCACGATCTTGTGGAGGGGCGGCATCGCCGCGTACAGCCGACCGGCCTCGATCACGGGGCGCATGTACTTGGCGAAGAGCGTGATCAGCAGGGTTCGGATGTGGGAGCCGTCGACGTCCGCGTCGGCCATGATCAGGATGCGGCCGTAGCGCATCGACCCGAGGTCGAACGTGCGGCCCGACCCGGCGCCGAGCACCTGCACGATCGCCGAGCACTCCGTGTTGTCCAGGACCTGCTGCAGGCTGGCCTTCTGGACGTTGAGGATCTTCCCTCGGATCGGCAGCAGCGCCTGGTACTCCGACGAGCGCGCCATCCGCGCGGTGCCCAGCGCGCTGTCACCCTCCACGATGAACAGCTCGCTGCGCCCGACCCCGGTCGAGCGGCAGTCCACCAGCTTCGCCGGCATCGCGGCGCCCTCGAGGGCGGTCTTGCGGCGGGCGGCGTCCTTCTGCTGCTTCTGGGTCAGCCGCACCCGGGCGGCGTCGACGATCTTCTGCAGGACCGTACGGGCCTCGGTCTTGGTCCTGCGATCGTCCACCCACGCCTTGAGGTGCTGCTCGACCAGCGACTGGACCACCCGGGTGATGCCGGCGGTGGACAGCTCGTCCTTGGTCTGCGAGGTGAACTGCGGCTCCGGCAGGCGTACGTGGATGACGGCGGTCATGCCCTCCAGGACGTCGTCCAGGGTGGGCAGGTCCTCCTTGGGCTTGAGGAGCCCGCGGGTGTTGCGGATCGCCTCGGTCAGCGCGCGCAGCGCGGCCCGCTCGAAGCCCTTGCGGTGGGTACCGCCGTGCAGGTTGCGGATGGTGTTGGTGAAGCACTCGACCGTCCGCTCGTAGCCGGTCCCCCACCGGAACGCGATCTCGATCTCGGCGCGCCGCTCGACGTTGGACTGCATGACGCCGTTGGCGTCGGCGGCGTTCTCGCGGTAGGTGCCCTCGCCCGTGACCAGCAGGATGCCGGAGACCGGCTTGTCGCCGGCCGGGGCCAGGAAGTCCACCATGTCGGTGACGCCGTCGGGGAAGTGGAACTTCTCCTCGGTCGGCTCGTCGCCGGTGAGGTCCCGCAGGACGTACGTGACGCCGGGGACGAGGAACGCCGTGTTGCGCAGCTTGGTGCGGACGGCCTCGGTGTCCAGGGCGGCGCCGGTCTCGAAGTAGCGGGTGTCGTACCAGTACCGGATGGTCGTGCCGGTCGACTCGCCGCGCTTCATCCGCCGCGCCACCCGCAGGCCGGACTCGCGGGTGAAGCGCGCCTTCGGGCCGTCGCCGCCGAACACGCCCGGAACGCCGTGCTGGAACGACATCTCGTGGACCTTGCCGCTCCGCTTGACGGTCACGTCGAAGCGGCGGGACAGGGCGTTGACCGCCGACGCGCCCACGCCGTGCAGGCCGCCGGAGGTCTTGTACCCGGAGCCGCCGAACTTGCCGCCCGCGTGCAGGCGGGTCAGCACCAGCTCGACGCCGGACATCCCCGACTTGGCGTGGGTGTCGGTCGGGATGCCCCGGCCGTCGTCGTCGACCTGCACCGATCCGTCCGCGTGCAGCGTGACCTCGATGTGGGTGGCGTGTCCGGCGACGCCCTCGTCCGTGGAGTTGTCCAGGATCTCGTTGACGAGGTGACCGACGCCGCGACTGTCGGTTGAGCCGATGTACATGCCGGGACGCTTGCGGACAGCGTCCAGGCCCTCGAGATGAGTGAGGTCGTCGGCCCCGTACATGGTCTCGGGCTGTGCGGTCACCTGGTTGTACTCCAAGATCGTGGTCGGTGTGTGCGGGTCGCCCGGACTTGATCAACTGCCGGACGACGCAGCGAGCCTAGTCGCCCGGTACGACATCGAGTGGGAGTCCGGGCGGAAGTCGCCTGTGGTGTCAACGTCAGGGCTACGAATCAAAATTCCGGCATTGCGGGCGCATGTACCCGTATTACCAACCGCAGCGGAATATATGCATTCACGGTCTTGGATACACGTGCCACCCACGGCCCGCACACGTGCCCAAGATCATCTACTTGATCTTCTTCGTACCCGGAGCAACGATCTTCTTGTACTCCGGATGCCCGTGGAGCCACTCTGCCAGGAAGGAGCACATGGGTACGACGGTCCGCCGCCGCGCGACGGCGTCGTCCATCGCGGCGCGGGCCAGCGCATCGCCGATCCCCCTGCCGTCGTACACCGGCGAGATGTCCAGGTGGGTGAAGACGATGATGTTGCCGGTCAACTGGTAGGTCAGAAACCCGGCCAGCTCCCCGTCGGCATCGCCGTCGCGGGCCTCGAACCGTTCCTGTTCCGGCGCATCGGTCACGTACGTGGACACCCGCATATCGTAGGCGCCCGCCCGCCGGGCCCTCGGACAGTGCCCTCGATCGTGGTCCGACGACCGGTACCGGCAGAGCTCATCATCGATGCACCATCCGCTACTCTGATGCGGTGCTCGCTGGCGCTCCACACGCGGTCGGTATCAACGCAGCCGATCCGCGGCGCGCCGCCGGGTCAGGCCGTGGGGCGGCGCGGACTACATGACCGCGAACCATGTGATCTCGGAGCGTGTCACGACAGCCGCAGTGATCAAGGCAGCCCCAGCGATCGAGGCCACCACCCCTCCTGACCCGGAACCCACCTAGAGTCCCTCGCCCCGACCTGGCGAGCCACCCCCCGTACATCCGGCTCCACCGTCCCGACCGCGGCCCGATGACCCGAGAGAGGCCGAGGGAGAGGAGAGCGCAATGCGCTGGCCCCGCCGTGCCGCGCCGACCGCCCGGGTCGATGCCACGCCGGTCCCCGCCGGATCCGATCGTGGCGGATCGGTCCCCGCCGGGCCCAAGCGCGCCGGATTCGTGCCTGCCGGCCTGGTCCACGCCGGGTTCCTCGTCACGGCCGTCGCCGCGACCGTCGCGTACGCCCTGGCCGACCCCTCCGCCCGCCGGACGGTGTATGCGCTGGTGACGGCCGTACCGATCATCACCTTCCTGGCCGCCCTCCGCCGCGGGCACCTGCCGGACCGCTGGCCGTGGCGGGTCGCCGTCGTCGGCCTCATCCTGCTGGCGCTGAGCAACCTGCTGTGGCCGAACTGGATCACCGATCACCACCTGGGCCGCGCCGAGGGATCGCCGGCCGACCTGATGGTCGGCACCGCCCATACGGTGCTGCTGGTGGGCGCCGGGTGGGCGCTGCGCCGGCACGTCGCCAACGACAGCGCCGGCGTCATGGACGCGGCCATGATCGGCCTCTGCTGTGGCGGTCCGCTCTGGGAGTGGGTGGTCCGGCCGCGCCTGGTCCCCAACGTGTCACTGCTGGGGCAGGCCATGCTCCTGATCGACCTGCTGGTCCTGAGCGGCGTCGTCGGTTCGCTGGTCCGGGTCGGCCGGACGGCGCGGAAGGCCCGGGGCACCGTCACCTACATGGTGCTGTGCGCGCTCGTGACCCTGGCCGCCATCGCCACGGCCGTCCTGACGGTGCACGGCACCGCGCTGTGGACGGCAGAGTTCATGATCCTCGGGTATCTCACCCTCGCCGCGGCGCCACTGCACCCCGGCGCGCCGTACTGCACCCTGCCGCAGGATCCGAGCCCGGCCGGCAGTCACGCCGCCAATGGTCACGCTGTCGATGACCGCCCGTGCCTCGGCTGGCTCGGCCTGGCGCTCTGCGTCAACCCGTTGATCGCCGCGGTACAGGTGCTCGGCGAACGGGGCGGCCGGGGCCTGATGCTGCCCCTCGGTACGCTCCTGATCATCCCCCTGGTGCTGCTGCGGTTCAGGCGGCTCTCCGCGCAGCGGGCCGCGGCCGAGCGGACCCTGGCGTACCACGCCAGCCACGACGAACTGACCGGCCTGTACAACCGGCGCTACATCGTCGCCGAGATCGACCGCGCCCTGGCCGAGATCGACCGCGGCGAACGCGACGGGGTGGCGATCCTCCTGTGCGACCTGGACGGGTTCAAACCGATCAACGACCGGCTCGGACACCAGGCCGGCGACTCGGTCCTGCAGGTCGTGGCGTCCCGCCTGACCGGCTGCGTACGCGACGGCGATGTGGTCGGCCGCCTCGGCGGCGACGAGTTCCTGATCCTGTGCCGCGACGAGCCGGAGCAGGCGGTGGCACGGCTGCGCGAGCGGATCCCCCCGGCGCTGGAGGCTCCGGTACGGCTGCCCGGCGCCATCGTGACCGTCGGCGTGACCATGGGCTGGGCGGTGGCCCGTCCCGGCGGCACCACCGAGCGGGACGCGCTGATCGGCGTGGCCGACGCGACGATGTACGCGGGCAAGGCCCGGCGGCGCCGCAACGCCGCCGGGTCCTGCGCGGGGCGCGTGATCCTGGAGTCGGCCCCCTAGGAGTCTTCGCGGAGAGCCATCGCCGACAGCAGCTCGTAGGCCGCGTGGGACGCGGCGATACCGGTGATCTCCGCGTGGTCGTACGCCGGGGCGACCTCGACGATGTCCGCGCCGACCAGGTTCAGCGCGGCGAACGAGCGCAGGATCGCCAGCAGTTCCCGGCTGAGCAGGCCACCGGACTCGGGGGTGCCGGTACCGGGGGCGAAGGCCGGGTCGAGGACGTCGATGTCGACCGAGACGTAGACCGGACGGTCGCCGACCCGCTCGCGGATCCGCTCCACCACGCCGCGGGTACCGATGTCCTCCATCTCCCGGGCGTGCACGATCTGGAAGCCGAGCTCGACGTCGTCGGTCAGGTCCGACGAGGAGTACAGCGGGCCGCGGATGCCGACGTGCAGGCAGCCCGACCGGTCGATCAGCCCCTCCTCGGATGCCCGGCGGAACGGGGTGCCGTGGGTGTACGCCGCGCCGAAGTAGGTGTCCCAGGTGTCGAGGTGGGCGTCGAAGTGCACCACCGCGACCGGGCCGTGCTTCGCCGCCACGGCCCGCAGCAGCGGCAGCGCGATGGTGTGGTCACCGCCGATGGTGAGCAGCCGGTGCGAGCGTTCGAGCAGGTGCCGCGCGCCGTTCTCGATCTGGCCGATCGCCTCGTCGAGGGAGAACGGGTTGGCCGCGATGTCGCCGGCGTCGGCGACCTGCTGGCGGCCGAACGGCTCCACGTCGAGCGCGGGGTTGTACGGGCGCAGCAGGCGGGAGGACTCGCGTACGTGGGCCGGGCCGAAGCGGGCGCCCGGCCGGTAGCTGACGCCGGCGTCGAAGGGCACGCCGACCACCGCGACGTCCACATCGGACACCTCGTCGATGCGCGGCAGGCGGGCGAACGTGGCCGGGCCGGCGAAGCGCGGCAGGACGCTGGCGTCGACCGGTCCGACGTGCTCGCCGGAGACGACGCGGGGCGGGTTGTCAGTCATGAATTTCCTTAGTTGCGTGTACCGGCGCATAGAGCTCCGGTCGCCGGTCGGCGTGTACGTCGTTGTGGTCGCTGATGCGCTTGTCCAGCGCGGCCTCCAGGTCGAGGTCGGCCACCACGGTCATCTCCCGGCCGAGCGCGAGGCCGCCGATCGGCCAGCCGTCCGGGTCGGCGATCACCGTCCCACCGACCCAGTCGACGCCGCGCTCGGCGCCGGTCCGGTCGGCCACCGCGACGAACATGCGGTTGGTCGCGGCCGCGGCCTGGACCCGGACCACCTCGCTCGGGCGCTCCCCCTCCGGTCGCGACGCCCATGGCCAGTTGACCGGGGCGCACAGCAGCTGCGCCCCGCCCAGCGCAGGCAGCCGGATCCACTCGGCGAACTCGAGGTCGTAGCAGATCATCACCGCGATCCGCCCGTACCGGGTGTCGACGACCGGCGGCGCGGCGTCACCGGGTACGAACACGAGCTTCTCGCGGTCCCACAGGTGCGCCTTGCGGTACAGCGCCCGTACCCCACCGTCGTCCACGACCACGGCCGAGTTGCGCAGGATCCCGTCCGGGTCCAGCTCGCAGAAGCCGCCGACGATGACCACCCCGAGCCGGCGGGCGAGCTCGACCCAGCCGGTGACCGTCGACCCGTCGACCGGCTCCGCGAGGGACCGCGCCTCGGCGGCGTCGGTGAAGACGTACCCGCTGTTGGCCAGCTCCGGCACCACGACGATGCGGGCACCGGCCTCGGCTGCCGCCTCGACGGCCCGCCGTACCCGGCCGGTGTTGCCGTCGACGTCTCCGACGGTGAGGCGGACCTGGCAGCAGGCCACCCGTACGGGCGTCATCGGGTCACTGTCCCGAGTCGGCGGACAGGGAGTCGACGGACAGGGGGTCGGCGGACAGGGGGTCGGCGGACAGGTGTTCGTGTACGCCGAGCCACCGTCCGGATCCGTTCCGCCGGAACACGATCGTCTCCCGCTCCCGAAGCTCGGCCGCCTCCCCCTCCAGCAGGGTGCGCACCCGGTGGGTGAAGATCGCGGTGTCGGGGCCCAGCAGCTGTACCCGCTGGTCCAGCGACCGGCAGCCGAGGACCCGGAAGCCGCCGCGCTCCCAGGAGCGCCAGATCTCCTCGTACCGAGAGCGCGAAGTGATCACCTCGTCGCTGTTGTGGAACAGGAAGCTCGCGTCGTCGGCGAAGCTGGCGAAGTAGCGGGGTACGTCGTGCGACCCGAAGGCAGCGACGAGGGACCGCGCGGCGGCCAGCACCTCATCCCGGGCGCTGTCCTGGACGCTGTCCTGGGCGCTGTTCTGTGCGCTCACGCGGCGCCGTCCACGGACGGCAGGGTCCCTACCAGGGCAACCAGCACGAGAACCCCTCCCACGAACGACGTGACTATCACGGTGATAGGGCGCAGGTACTTGCGCGACCAACCCGGGTGATGTTGCCATGGATACAACAGGAGTTGCAAGAAGGTAAACATGCCATAGTCGGCCGCTTCTGGTCCAATGGTCATCCGGCTCGGACCGGGCTCGCGGCGGGCAATCGTCTCGCGGGCGGCGTCGTCTCGCGGGCGGCGTCGCCCCACGGCGGAGAACCCTTCCGCGGTAGGCAAGCATCTCGCAGCACGAAACCGCACGAAAGGGCTATCCGGTGAAATCGGTCCCCGTCTCCCCCAGCAACGGCCGGCTGCGGATCGGCGCGCGGCTCCGTGCCGCCCGCCAACGGCAGGGGCTGACCATCGATCAGGTCGCCGCCAGCGCCGAGGTGACCAAGGGCTTCATCAGCCGGATCGAGCGCGACGAGACCTCCCCCAGCGTCGCCACGCTGGTGACCATCTGCGAGGTGCTGTCCCTTCCGATCGGCACGCTGTTCGAGGCCCCGCAGACGGACGTCGTCCGCAAGGCCGACGCCCCGAGCATCCACCTCACCGGTGCGGGCGCCGAGGAGCGGCTGCTGACCCCGCGCGGCCAGGCCCGGTTGCAGCTGATCCGCTCGGTGATCGAACCCGGGGGTACCGGCGGCGGCGAGCTGTACACCCTCAACTGCGAGATCGAGGTGCTCCACGTCCTCAAGGGCACCATCGACCTCCTGTTCAGCAACAACACGCAGCGCCTCGGTGCCGGGGACACGATCACCTTCTCCGGGCGGGAGCCACACAGCTGGGTGAACCCGGACAAGACCCGGACCGCGGAGGTGATGTGGGTGATCGCCCCCGCCTCCTGGGACACCTCCGCCTGACCGGATTCGCCTGAACGATCCGACAGACCCCGCCGGTGGCCACTGTCAGCCCCGACCCCCGGCCGGCCGGCCGCCTACACCGGGCGGTCGCCCCACCCACCTGCTCGGTTGACTTCCCGGCGACGGGTGTTGACTAGGAGACAATTTCCGTTCAACATTGGGCAACTTCGCTCCTGCTCTACCGCGACCGCTTCCGCTGTCGTACCTGTTCTGCTGTGACACCCGTTCTGCTGTGACACCCGCTTCTGCTGTCGCACCCGCTTCCCGAGGGAGTTGTCCGGTGGCATCACACTCATCCCCGACGCCCGTCGCCGCGCCACCACTGATCGAGGTCCGCTCGATCGACTGGGTGCCCGACGAAGAGCGCCATGGGCGCCTGTGGCACCAGGCGCCGCTGTGGTTCCTGGGCAACTTCCAGTACTTCTCGATCCCGATCGGCTTCATCGGACCGTCCATGGGCCTGTCCCTGGGCTGGACGGTCCTGGCCGGGACGCTCGGCATCGTCATCGGCACCATCTTCATGGCGTTCCACGCCTCGCAGGGGCCGACGCTCGGGCTGCCGCAGATGATCCAGTCGCGGGCGCAGTTCGGCTACCGCGGCGTGCTCATCCCGCTGCTCGCCACCCTGTTCACGTACCTGGCGTTCAACGTCACCGACCAGGTCCTGCTCGGTGAGGGCCTGCACAGCGCGTTCGGCTGGAACGCCAACGCGATCGCCGTCGTCGTCACGGTCGCCGCCGCGCTGCTGGCGATCTTCGGGCACGACTGGGTACACAAGGCGTTCCGCGCCCTGCTGTACGTCTCGCTGCCCCTGATGGTGATCGTGACCATCGGCATCATCACCGGTCACGGCGGCGGCGGGTCCAGCGGGACCCACTACGGGTTCGGCTGGGTGGCCTTCATGGCCCAACTGGCCGCATCGGCGGCGTACAACATCACGTACGCGCCCTACGTGTCGGACTACTCGCGGTACCTGCCGGCGACGACGAAGCCCCGC
Source organism: Planosporangium mesophilum (assembly GCF_016863255.1). Taxonomy (GTDB): domain Bacteria; phylum Actinomycetota; class Actinomycetes; order Mycobacteriales; family Micromonosporaceae; genus Planosporangium; species Planosporangium mesophilum. The sequence goes on along the minus strand of NZ_BOON01000032.1, from coordinate 41,258 downwards.
GCGGTCATCGTGTCCGTCTTCTTCGGCGCCTCCGGCGCGGCGATCTGGCTGATCGCGCTCGGCGCGTGGCTGGCGATCCGGCTCGGCGCCGAGGACGGCCTGGCCGGGCTGCAGACCGCGGGCAACAACGTGATCCCGCACCTGGGCCAGGCGGTGGCGCTGCTGTCGGCGCTGGCGCTCGCCGCCACCATGGGCATGAACGCGTACGGCGGCATGCTGACCGTACTGACCGCGGTCGACTCGATCCGGCCGATCAAGCCGACGCGCACCGCCCGGGTGGTCACCATCCTGGTCTTCGCGGCCGTCTGGTTCGGCATCGGCAAGGCGATCACCACCGACTCGGTCAGCACCGTGTTCACCGCGCTGACACTCATGCTGTACCTGCTGGTGCCGTGGACCGCCGCCAACCTGGTCGACTTCTTCGTGGTCCGCCGCGGGCACTACGCGATCACCGACCTGTTCAAGCCGCACGGCATCTACGGCTCGTGGGGCTGGCGAGGCCTGACCGCGTACGCGATCGGCATCGTGGTCGAGATCCCGTTCATGGTGCTGCCCCAGCTCGGAAGCTGGAGCTACACCGGGTTCCTGGCCGAGAAGATGGGCGGCGTCGACATCGCCTGGCTCGTCGGACTGGCCGTCACCGGCATCGTCTACCTGCTGCTGAGCCGCTCGCTCGACCTCGCGACCGAGCAGGACGCCGAGGCCGCCAGCGACCGCGAACTCAACGCCGCACAGGCAACGGGCGCCCTGTGACGGTCCGAGCACGGGTACTCACCCACGCCGGTGCCCCGACCGTCGAGGCCCCCCTGGAGCTCGTCGAGCCCGGCGGGGACCTCGTCCGGGTCCGGCTGACCGCCAGCGGCGTCTGCCACTCCGACCTGCACGTCGCGGCCGGCGAGTGGGCCGCGCCGCTGCCGATGGTGCTGGGCCACGAGGGCGCCGGGATCGTCGAGGCGGTCGGGCCCGACGTGCGTACCCTGCGCCCCGGCGACCACGTGGCGCTCTCCTGGTACGCGCAGTGCGGTCACTGCCGGCAGTGCCGCCGGGGCAGGGCCTGGCTCTGCACCGGCACCCGGTCGATCGACCACCGGCTGCCCGACGGCCGGACGTCGCTGCGGGACGCTGACGGCGCCGACGTCCACGCGCTCCTCGGGCTCGGTACCTTCGCCGAGGCGACCGTCGTACCGGAGGCCGCCGCCGTGGCGGTCCCGGCCGACCTGCCGCCCGGGATCGCCGCGCTGATCGGCTGCGCGGTGACCACGGGCGTGGGCGCCGTCCTGAACACCGCGCGGGTACGCTCCGGCGACAGCGCCGTGGTCGTCGGCTGCGGCGGCGTCGGCCAGTCCATCCTGCTCGGGCTGGCGCTGGTCGGGGCCGACCCGATCATCGCGATCGACCTCTCCGACGAGCGCCTCGCGCACGCGCGGACCCTCGGCGCCACCCACGTCCTGCGCGGCGACGACCCGGACCTGGCGGCCCACGTCGCGGCCATCACCGACGGCAGTGCCGATCGCACCGACGGCGGAGCCGACCACGCCTTCGAGGCGATCGGCCGGGCCGAGACGATCACGATGCTGCCGTCGCTGGTCGGCCGCGGTGGGCAGGCGGTTCTGGTCGGCATGCCGGCCGACGGGGTACGCGCCAGCATCGACCCGTTCGACCTGGCCGACGCCGGCAAACAGGTGCTGGGCTGCAACTACGGGAGCAGCGTGCCCGCCGTCGACTTCCCCCGCCTCGCGCGGCTGTACACCGCCGGCCACCTCCCGCTGGACGCCCTGGTCGGCGCCGTACGCCCGCTCGACGAGGTCGACGCCGCGTTCGCCGACCTGCGCGAGGCGGTCGGCCTGCGCACCATCCTCGACCTCACCGCATAGACACATAGACACTAGGAGCACCATGACCCGCCGGGTACAGAACGTCATCGACGGCAAGCTCGTGGACGCGGCCGACGCCCGCACGATGGACCTGATCGACCCGTCCACCGGCGAGGTCTTCGGCACCGCACCGCTGTCCGGCCGCGAGGACGTCGAACGGGCGTACGCCTCCGCAGCCCGGGCGTTCGAGACCTGGCGCGACACCACCCCGAGCGAGCGGCAGCGGGCCCTGCTGCGCTTCGCCGACGCTCTGGAGGCGCGCGGCGCGGAGCTGGTGGCGGCCGAGAGCGAGAACACCGGCAAGCCGATCGAGCTGACCGCCGCCGAGGAGCTGGCCCCGTCGGTCGACCAGATCCGCTTCTTCGCCGGCGCGGCGCGGCTGCTCGAGGGCAAGAGCGCCGGCGAGTACCTGGCCGGCCACACGTCCTACGTACGCCGGGAGCCGGTCGGGGTGGTCGGGCAGGTCGCTCCGTGGAACTACCCGATGATGATGGCGGTGTGGAAGTTCGCGCCGGCCGTGGCCGCGGGCAACACCGTGGTCCTCAAGCCGAGCGACACCACGCCCGTCAGCAGCGCGCTGATGGCCGAGATCGCCGCCGAGTTCTTCCCGCCGGGCGTCCTCAACGTCGTGTGCGGCGACCGCGACACCGGCCGAGCCGTCGTGTCGGACAAGACGCCGGCGATGGTGTCGATCACCGGTTCGACGCGGGCCGGGTACGAGGTGGCCGCCGCCGCGGCCGCCGACCTCAAGCGGGTACACCTGGAACTCGGCGGCAAGGCGCCGGTGATCGTGTTCGACGACGTCGACCTCGAGGCCGCGGCCGAGGGCATCGCGGGCGCCGGCTACTTCAACGCCGGCCAGGACTGCACGGCCGCCACCCGGGTGCTGGTCAGCGCGGGGGTCGCGGACGAGTTCGCGGAGGCGCTGGCCGAGCAGGCGCGGCGCACGCGTACCGGGCCGCCGTCGGACCCCGACGCGTACTACGGCCCGCTGAACAACGCCAACCAGCTCGCGCACGTCAGCGGCCTCGTGGAGCGGGTGCCCGACCACGCACGGGTGCTCGCCGGCGGATCACGCCTGGGCGAGCGTGGATACTTCTGGCAGCCCACCGTCGTGGCCGGGCTGCGCCAGGACGACGAGCTGAGCCAGACCGAGGCCTTCGGCCCGGTGATCACCGTGCAGCGGTTCGACCACGAGGACCAGGCCGTACGGTGGGCCAACGGCGTGGAGTACGGTCTGGCCTCCAGCGTCTGGACCCGCGACCACGGGCGGGCCATGCGGGTCGCGCGCCGGCTGGACTTCGGGGCCGTCTGGGTCAACTGCCACATGTCGATCGTGGCCGAGATGCCGCACGGCGGCTTCAAGCACTCCGGGTACGGCAAGGACCTGTCCATGTACGGCCTGGAGGACTACACCCGCATCAAGCACGTCATGCACAACATCGACTTCTGAGCCTTCCCCCTTCGCATGGCCACGGAGCGTTGGTGCACCCCATGGCGACACCAAGGCTCCATGATCACGGAAGCCCGTCCAATGGAGACAGTGAAGTGAGTACCGTTCCCCAGCACCGCCTGCTACGTACCGAGATCCCCGGCCCCCGTTCGCGGGAACTGCACGCCCGCAAGAGCGCGGCGGTGTCGGCCGGCGTCGGCACCACCCTGCCGGTCTACATCGAGCGGGCGGGCGGGGGCGTGCTCGTCGACGTCGACGGCAACCAGCTCATCGACTTCGGGTCCGGCATCGCGGTGACCTCCGTCGGCAACGCCGCGCCGCGGGTGGTGGACGCGGTACGGGAACAGGTCGCCGACTTCACGCACACCTGCTTCATGGTCACCCCGTACGAGGAGTACCTGGCGGTCTGCGAGGCGCTCAACGAGCTGACCCCGGGTACGCACGAGAAGCGCTCCGCGCTGTTCAACTCCGGCTCCGAGGCGGTGGAGAACGCAATCAAGATCGCGCGCCACGCCACCGGCCGGAGCGCCGTGATCGCGTTCGACCACGCGTACCACGGGCGGACCAACCTGACGATGGCGCTGACCGCCAAGTCCATGCCGTACAAGCACGGCTTCGGCCCGTTCGCCGGTGACATCTACCGGATGCCGATGGCGTACCCGTACCGCTGGCCGACCGGTCCGGAGAACTGCGCCGAGGAGGCGTTCGCGGCCTTCGTCGAGCAGGTGCACGCGCAGGTGGGTGAGTCCAACGTGGCGGCCGTCATCGTCGAGCCGATCCAGGGCGAGGGCGGCTTCATCGTCCCGGCGCCGGGCTTCCTGCGCGCGGTGGCCGACTGGTGCCGCGAGCACGGCATCGTGTTCATCGCCGACGAGATCCAGTCCGGCTTCTGCCGTACCGGCGACTGGTTCGCCAGTACCCATGAGGGTGTCGTCCCCGACCTGATCACCACGGCGAAGGGTATCGCCGGCGGCCTGCCGCTGGCGGCGGTCACCGGCCGCGCCGACCTGATGGACGCCGTGCACGCCGGCGGGTTGGGCGGTACGTACGGCGGCAACCCGGTCGCCTGCGCCGCGGCTCTGGCCGCGATCGAGACGATGCGCGCCGACGACCTCATCGGCGCCGCGAAGCGGATCGAGTCGGTCATGATGTCGCGGCTCAAGGAGCTGGCCGCCACGTACGACGTCATCGGCGACGTCCGGGGTCGTGGCGCGATGATCGCGGTCGAACTGGTGAAGGGTGGCGGGTCGAAGGAGCCGAACGCCGCGCTGACCGCTGCGATCTCGGCCGCCTGCCACCGGGAGGGCCTGGTGACGCTGACCGCTGGTACCTTCGGCAACGTGCTGCGCTTCCTGCCGCCGCTGGTGATCGGCGACGATCTGCTCAACGAGGGACTCGACATCCTTTCTGCGGCCCTGGAGGCGGCAACGTCGAAGGCGGCCGCATGAGCGGCGTGTTGCCCGCGGGTGTGCCGACCGACCTGCTGGTCGGCGGTGCCTGGACCGCTGGGGAGCAGGGCGACTTCGCCGTCCTCAACCCGTCGACCGGCGACGAGATCGCTCGGGTTCCGCGCGCGGGTCAGGGCGACGTGGCCCGGGCGGTCGAGGCTGCCTCGGCGGCCCTGCCCGGCTGGGCCGCCACCGCACCCCGCGAGCGTGCCGAGACGCTGCGCCGGATGTACGAGCTGATGATCGCGCGGCGTGAGGACCTCGCGTACCTGATGTCGCTGGAGATGGGCAAGTCGCTGACCGACGCCCGCGGCGAGGTCACGTACGCGGCGGAGTTCTTCCGCTGGTTCTCCGAAGAGGCCGTACGCATCGGCGGCGAGCTGCGGACGGCGCCGTCGGGCGCCAACCGGATCCTCACCTTCAAGCGGCCGGTCGGGGTGGCGCTGCTGCTGACGCCGTGGAACTTCCCGGCCGCGATGGCCACCCGCAAGATCGCCCCGGCCCTGGCCGCCGGCTGCACCGTGCTGCTCAAGCCGGCCGAGGACACCCCGCTGACCGCACTGATGGTGGGCAAGCTGCTGGCCGAGGCGGGGGTACCGGACGGCGTGGTCAACATCCTGACCACCGACCGGCCCGCCGAGGTCGTGGAGTGGGCGCTGGCCGACAGCCGGGTACGCAAGCTGTCGTTCACCGGCTCCACCGGCGTGGGTCGCATCCTGCTCCGGCAGGCGGCCGACCGGATCGTCAACGCCTCGATGGAGCTCGGCGGCAACGCGCCGTTCATCGTGCTCGACGACGCCGACCTCGACGCCGCGGTGGAGGGCGCGCTGCTGGCCAAGATGCGCAACGGTGGGCAGGCCTGCACGGCCGCGAACCGGTTCTTCGTCCAGGAGGGCGTCGCGGCGGCGTTCGCCGACAAGCTCGCCGAGGCGATGGGCGCGCTGCGGATGGGCCCCGGTACCGACGAGGACACCCAGCTCGGCCCGGTGATCAACGCCAAGCAACTGGACGGCATCGCCCAGCGGGTCGAGGACTCGATCGCGGCCGGGGCGAAGGTGCGCCTCGGCGGCGTACGCCCCGACGGGCCGGGCTTCTTCTACCCCGCGACCGTCCTCACCGACGTCCCGCGGGACGCCCCGGTCGCCACGCAGGAGATCTTCGGTCCGGTGGCGCCGATCATCCCGGTCGCCGACTCCGACGAGGCGGTGCGGCTGGCCAACGGCACGGACATGGGGCTGTCGGGGTACGTGTACACCGGCGACCTCGCCCGGGGCCTGCGGATCTCCGAACGGCTGGAGGTCGGCATGGTCGGCCTCAACCGTGGCCTGGTCTCCGACCCGGCCGCTCCGTTCGGCGGGGTCAAGGAGTCCGGGCTCGGCCGCGAGGGTGGCTACGAGGGCATCGAGGAGTACCTGGAGACGACGTACGTCGCCACCCAGTGGTGATGGTCGCTCGGTCGTGACGGTCGCTCGGTCGTGACGGTCGCTCGGTCGTGACGGTCGCTCGGTCGTGACTCGCCGGGTGGCTCGACTCGTGCCTCGGGTCGAGCCTCCCGGTGACCGCGCGCCACGGTTACTCGAAGCGCGACGGATCGCCGGCTCCCCGGCGCAAAATCTCGGGCTCGGGTTGCGACAGATCCACCACGGTCGTCGGCTCCGTTCCACAGTCGCCCGCGTCGATCACCGCGTCAACGAGGTGATCCAGTCGCTCCTTGATTTCCCACCCCTGAGTCATCGGCTCGTCCTCGCCGGGCAGCAGCAGGGTGCTCGACAGCAACGGCTCGCCGAGTTCGGCCAACAGCGCCTGCGCGACCGGATGCCCGGGGACGCGTACCCCCACCGTGCGCTTCTTGGGATGCAGCAGCCGGCGCGGCACCTCCGGGGTGGCCGGAAGAATGAACGTGTAGCTGCCCGGAGTGCACGCCTTGACCAATCGGAACGCCGAGTTGCTGACCTGGACGAACTGGCCGAGCTGAGCGAAGTCTCGGCATACCAGCGTGAAATGGTGCCGTTCGTCGAGGTGGCGGATTTCCCGGATCCGGTCCCGCCCCTCCCGGTTGCCCAGCTGGCATCCCAGCGCGAAGCACGAATCCGTGGGGTACGCGATCAACCCGCCGCCTCGGACCAGTTCGACGACCTGCCGAATAGAACGGGCCTGCGGGTTGTCCGGGTGTACGTCGTAGTACCTCGCCATACCTGCGAGCCTATGATCCGGCCACCGCGGGTGCCCGAGGAGGATGGTCCGGAGCACGAGGCCGGTGCCGCGCACCCATCCCCTCAGGAGGAGAGGGCCGACCGGTCACAGTGAGGAGTGGCCAGACGCACCCCACCTCGGACGGCAGCAGCAGACCCGACCTCACCCTGCCCCTGCGGGCTCGGCCAGCCCTACGGTGAGTGCTGTGGGCCTCTTCACCGGGGGCAGGCCACGGCACCGACGGCGGAGTCACTCATGCGCTCCCGCTTCAGCGGTCCACATTGGCCGGTCGGTTATGGCCAATCAGAGCGTTACGGACACAGAGCGTTAGCGACACAGAGCGTTAGCGACACAGAGCATTACGGCCAATCAGAGCGTTTTCGCGACAGTGATGCCGCTCGGCCGTGCGGTATCGCCGGGCGCCTGGTCTGGACCCGCGTGGCCGGCGCCGGTTCGCTGCTCACTCGCGTCGGTGGTAGCGGTTGCGCCGGGGTTTCTGCTCGGGGTCGAGGTAGGCGGGCGGGATGAAGTCGGGGAACCCGTCGCCGGGGTTGATCCGCACCCGCCAGTCGCCGTGGTGGATGAGCCGATGGTGATGCCCACAGAGTAGGACCGCGTTGTCGAGCGCCGTCGTTCCGCCGTCTGCCCAGTGCATCACATGATGTCCGTCGCACCAGCGGGCCGGACGATCGCATCCCGGGAACGCGCAGCCCTGGTCCCGCAGCACGAGGGCCCGGCGCAACGAGGCGGTGAACAGCCGCTGCTGGCGGCCGACGTCGAGGACCTGGCTGTCGCTGCCGAGGACCGCCGGCAGGAGCGCCGCGTCGCAGGCCAGCCGCCGGGCCGCCGTCGCCGACACCAGGTGGCCGTCGTCGAGCATCGCCGAGCCCAGCCGGTCGCGCAGGGTGTCGAAGCCGACGGTGATCACCACCTGGGGCCGGTCGCCGCCGTTGGCGGGCAGCTCGGTACACGCCGCAGCCAGCCGGCACACCTCGACCAAGGCGTCGGCGCGCCGCTGCCCCGGCGTCCGCACGTCCCCGGCCCCGCCACCACGCGGCGCGCACAGCGGATCCAGCGCCGCGGTCACGACCGCGGCGGCCGCCCGGTCCAGCCAGCCGGTCACCCGCACCCGCGCCTCACCCGCCACGTCCGACAGCCGCAACTCCCGCCCGACATACGCCCGCTCCTCGGCGCGCTCCAGCGCCGCCAGCTCGCGGGCCTCGGCCTCCTCCGGCGCGACCATCTCCAGGATCCGCCCGCCCAGGGCCTTCAACTGCTTCGGCCCGAACTCGGCCGCGTCCCCGGCCAGCCGCTTGTCCGCCCGCTCCCGGAACTCCACCGGCACGGCGGCCACCGCATCGGCGATCACCCGCGCCTGCTCGACATTCACCCGACCCTCGGCCAGCGCCGCCGCGGTGACCGGGCAATCCGCATCCAGCACCCGCGCCAGCCCGACCTGGGCGGTGGCGGTACCCGGACGCACCCGGTACCGGTCGGCCAGCCACGCCACCGTGCTCGTCGCACCCTGAACGGCGGCGACGCCGAGCGCGTCGGCCTGCCGGACCAGCGCCAGCTGCAACGCCGCCACCTGCTGGACGATGACGTGCACCTGGTCCAACTGCTCGACCACCGCCGACGGCGAGCAGATGAACGGCACCGACTCCAGGTGCTCCTTGAGCACCCGGCTCAGCCCGGCCAACCGCTCATCCACGCGTCCAAAATAGAGCGCGGGTACGACAGTTCTCTCGAACGTCTGTGCTACTCGTCGGCTTTCTGTGGGTGGGTTTACGGTGACCCCCTAGGCAGAGGTAGATCAGCCCAACTTGATTGCCGGACTCCACCCCGCCGGGCAGCATGTCGGGGATCGAAATGACGGGGAGGCGATCATGACCCGTGTATTCCTGCAGCCGGGTGACTTGCACGACTTCGTGGCCGAGCAGTTCGGCGCTGACCGGCGGCTCACCGCGCTGGATCGACTCACCGGCGGCACCAAGAAGGGCGTCTATCGGCTCAGGCTCGACGACGCGACTACCGCGATTCTGTACGTGTGGGCGGCGGGCGAAAACTACTGGCCACCGTCGCCTACGGTCACGGACGACCCCTTCACCGACGCCTGCGGTGCGGAACTCTTCGCTGTGAGCCATGCGGCGCTTACTGCCGCAGGCGTGCGTATCCCGCGACTGTTCATGCTGGACCGCGACGGCCGGTACCTCGGCGCGGACATCGCGCTGGTGGAGGACGCCGGCGCGCTGCGGCTGGAGGCGTTGATGGAGCGCGACCCGGTCGCGGCCGCCGCGCCGCTGTCCGCGCTCGGCGACACCTTGCGCCGAATGCTCACCGCGACCGGCCCGCACTACGGCAAGCTCGCGCTCATCGCTCGCGGCGAGGCATCCCAGACTCGACGCACCGAGGACATCATCGTGAACCGAGCACTGAGCCACCTCGACGCAGCGGCGGCCCGCGACGCCCGGTTGGCCGATGCGTACCACCGGATCGTCGCGCACGTCCGAGACCTTGGCGCCGCGATCACGCCGCGGGCAACATACGGGCTGGTGCACGGCGAACTCGGCCCGGACCACGTGCTGGTCACGCCGGGCGGCGAGCCCGTGATGATCGACTTTGAGGGGTTGACCCACTTCGACGTCGAGTGGGACCACGCGTGGCTGCAGATGCGCTTCGGCGACGCGTACCCGGCGCTGCGGCCGGTCGACCTGGACGCCGACCGGCTGGCGCTCTACCAGTACGCGCAGGTGCTTTCGCTGATCGAAGGCCCGCTGCGCATCGCGGACACCGACTTCCCGGATCGTGATTGGATGCTCGGCCTGGCCGAGTGGAACATCAACAAGGCGCTTGCCGCGGTCTGAGTTCACCCAAAACCATTAGCCATGATCGACGCCGGTTACTAGGGTCCGGCCGGTGACTGATGCACCCACTCTTGGTACGGGTTCCCGCCTCGACTTCGCGGCGCCCCTTCCGGCTGAACGGGCGGATCGGCTCGTCGCTGATCTGGCCGCCCTGAAGCCGTCTACAGTGATCGACCTCGGCTGCGGCTGGGGTGAACTGCTGCTGCGCATCTTGGCCGCCTGCCCGGGCGCGCGCGGCGTCGGAGTCGAGATCCACGGTCCTGATGTGGCGCGGGGACGCACCAACGCGGCCGCACGGGAGTCGTCCGACCGGGTGCCGCCGGGTTCCGGCCCCTGCGGATCGAGACCGCCACCCGTGGCGAATGGGGAGGAGTTCGAATCCGGGATGGTGGCCGACGTGGAGGAGTGGCTGCTGTCCCACGGCGACCATCCCGAGGCCGACGAACTGCGGGCCAAGCTCGACGCGCAGCGCAACATCTGGCTGCGCGGCCACCGCGACGTCATGGGCTTCGCGTACCTCACGCTCGGGCGCGTTTCATGAGCCGGCCCGAAACAGTTTCATGAGCCGGCCCGAAACAGCGGCACCCGGTTGGTCACAATGAGGAGTGGCCAGACGCACCCCGCCCCGTAGGGCAGCAACCGATACGACACCAACCGCCCCGTGTCCTTGCGGCCTCGGCCAGCCCTACGGTGACTGCTGCGGACGCTTCCACCGGGGGCAGGCCACCGCGCCCACGGCGGAGTCGCTCATGCGCTCCCGCTTCAGCGCGTTCGCCGTCAACGATGCGGCGTACCTGCTCCGGACCTGGCATCCGACAACCAGACCGCCCCGCATCCGGCTCGACGTGCAGCAGCGATGGTCACGACTGGACGTCCTCGGCGCGACCGGCGGCGGACTCCTGGACACCGAAGGAACCGTCGAGTTCCGCGCCCACTACAGCGTGCATGGACATCGGGGTGTACAGCACGAGCGCAGCCGCTTCGTACGTGACGCCGGCGCCTGGGTCTATCTGGGCCCCGTCGGGTGAAGCCAACACGCGAGAGATCTTCATAACCAAGGGGCCGCAGACCAGGCCGCCCGGCCGGGGTTACATGAGATCGCGCCGGGAAGGGTGCGGAGACGAGCAACCGAGGGTGGTCGTCATGGCCAGACGCACCGTAGCCGACCAGTTCATCGAGATTCTGCTCGCCGCGGGCGTACGCAGGATGTACGGGGTCGTGGGTGACAGCCTCAACCCCGTCGTCGACTCGGTTCGCCGGCACTCCGGCATCGACTGGATCTCGGTCCGTCACGAGGAGACCGGCGCGTTCGCGGCCGCGGCGGAGGCCCAGATCACCACCGGGCTCGGCTGCTGCGCCGGGAGTGCCGGCCCCGGCCACGTCCATCTCGTCAACGGCCTGTACGACGCGCACCGGAGCATGGCGCCGGTCATCGCCCTGGCCTCGCACATCCCCAGCACGGAGCTCGGCACCGGGTACTTCCAGGAGACGAACCCGACCCTGCTGTTCGCGGACTGCAGCTACTACTGCGGAGTCGTGACCCACACCGAGCAGGTGCCGCGGGTCGCCCAGATCGCGGTACAGGAGAGCATCGGCCGGGGGGGCGTCTCCGTCGTCGCGATGCCCGGAGACATTGCCGGCAAGGAGGCCAGCGGCGAGTACCTGGAGCACACGTACCGGCTCGCCCAGCGGCCGGCGGCGCGCCCGTCCGAGGAGGTGCTCGACGAGTTCGCCGGCCTGGTCGACCGGGCCCGGCGCGTGACGCTGTTCTGCGGCCGGGGGGTTGCCGGCGCCCGCGACGAGGTGCTCGCCCTCGCCGAGAAGCTCAAGGCCCCCGTCGGGCACTCGCTGCGCGGCAAGGAGTGGATCCAGGCCGACAACCCGTACGACGTCGGGATGAGCGGGCTGCTCGGATACGGCGCCTGCCACGACGCCATGTACGGGTGCGACCTGCTCGTGCTGCTGGGCACGGACTTCCCGTACGTGCAGTTCATGCCGACCGAGCCGAGGATCGTGCAGGTCGACCTGGCACGGGAGCGGCTGGGCCGCCGCTCGCGCCTGGACCTCGGCGTCTGGGGCGACGTCAGGGAGACGCTCGCCGCGCTGCTGCCCCGGGTCGCGGAGAAGAACGACCGCTCGTTCCTGGACCGGATGCTGCGCCGCAACCGGCAGCTGGTGGACCGGGTCAACGTGTACACCCGGGGCGTGGACGGTCGCCGGCCGATCCACCCGGAGCAGGTGGCCGGCGCCCTCGACGAACTCGCCGACGACGACGCTGTCTTCACCGTCGACACCGGAATGTGTACGGTCTGGGCCGCCCGCCACATCTACCCGCGCCGGGCCCGCCGCATCATCGGCTCGTTCAACCACGGCACCATGGCCAACGCCCTGCCCCACGCCATCGGAGCGCAACTGACCGACCGCCACCGGCAGGTCATCTCGATGAGCGGCGACGGCGGGTTCACGATGCTGATGGGCGACTTCCTCACCCTGCTCCAGTACGACCTGCCGGTGAAGATCGCGCTGTTCGACAACGGCTCGTGGGGCATGGTCGAGCTCGAGATGCTCGTCTCCGGCCTGCAGCCGTACCAGACCAGGCTGACGAACCCCGACTTCGCCGCGATCGCGAGGGCTGCCGGCGCGACCGGCATCCGGATCGAGGACCCCGGCGACGTACGCGACGGGCTACGCGAGGCTCTGGCCACCCCCGGCCCGGCCCTCGTCGACGTGGTCACCGACCCGAACGCCCTCTCCATGCCGCCGAAGATCACCGCCGAGCAGGTCAAGGGGTTCGGGCTGGCCTTCAGCAAGATCGTTCTCTCCGGGGACGTCGACGCCGCCCTGGACATGGCGCGCGCCAACATCAGGAACGTGCCGAGGCCCTGACCGTACACTTAGGATGGTCGTCCCCGGCGCTCGTCGACGACGCGGGGGTCGACGATGTCGTGTTCGGGCAGTTCACGGTGCGTCGTCGGCGCCAGATCACGCTTGGGCAGCAGGAACAGCCAGGTCGCGAAGACGAACGGCGCGGTGAGCGCGGGGATACCCAGCGGCGACAGCGCGGTGTTGAGCGCCGCGTGAATGACGACCGTGACGACGACGCCGAGCAGCGTGTACAGCGCTACCCGCCAGGTCGGGCGGTAGAAGACGCAGCCCAGCGCGACGGCGGTCAGGACCGCGCTGAACCCGTACAAGCCCACCGCGACGGCCTGCCCGGAGGTGCCGAACACCAGCGCGACGAGGGTACTGACCACGGCGCCCGCGACGGCGACGGCTGCCGCCCAGAGCGAGTTCACCGCCAGCGCGACCAGGATGAGCACACCGGTGACCCAGTTGGCGAGCAGGAAGACCTCCGAGACGTCCTTGAGCAGACTGGGCGTCAGGAAGGCTCCGGTCACGTGTACCTGGGCGGCCCTCGGGTCGACGCCGTGCGGCAGCGTCGGTGGGCCGAGCGCGCCGCTCGTGATCCTGGCGAACTGGTACGCGCCCAGTAGCAGGAGCCACGTCGTCAGGACGAACGGGAAGGTGAGCGGCGGTACGTCCCAGGTCCGCAGCACGTTGCCCACCGCCAGCGTCACCACCGTGGTGGCCGCGACGCCGATGACGAGGTACACCCACATCATCGGAGTCGGTCGCAGGAAGATCGGAACCGCGAGGCCGGTCAGCAGCGGGTTGAATCCGTAGAGACCGTCACGGAGGGGCTCGCGCGGCACCCTGAGCAGCATCGCCGTGACCGTGCCGAGCACCAGCCCGAGAATCGCGCCGATCGCGGCCTGCGGAACCCGGCCGGCGATCGCGCCCCAGCACACGGCGACGAGGATGATCAGGCCCGTCAGCGGATTGTTCTGGAGAAACACCTGGGACGCTCCGCGCAGGTTCAGGTCGACGAAGCGGGCCAGCGGGTGGCGGTCGGCCGCACGCCGCCACGATTCTCGGATCTCCATCGCGTTCAGCGCCTCCTGTCTCCCTCACCGCACTGTCTCCCTCACCGCACTGTCTCCCTCACCGCCACGGGAACCGGGCCGGTGCCGGGCGGCCCATGATGGCGAGCCGGGCGGTCGACCAGAACTCGCGCACCGTCGCCCGTACCGGCTCCGACTCCATCCCCAGGACCTTGTAGCTGAGCCCGGCGCCGTTGGGCAGCCGGCTCGCACCGGCCGCCCACCCGTCGGCGTGCTCCCCCACCGCCGGCATCCGCGCGAGTACGCGTTCGGTACCGGCGACCGAGGTGAGCAGCAGGACGTTGCCGAGCACGTGGAAGCCGCCCATCACGCCGGGCCGAGCGGGGCTTGAGCGCGCCGGTTCGACCAGGAATTTCTCGGCGAAGAGCTCCCTGCCACCGGGCCGGTCGACGCTCAAGCCGGACGAGTACAGGTCGTACGCGAACACCTCGCCGCCCCGGTAGTGCTTGCGCCCGGGCATGAGAATCTCGGCGTACAGCAGGGTCGCGCTCTCCGGTAGACAGACGCTGGTCCGGGCGACAAACCGGCTGTGCCGGTACGGGATGACCGGCTCGGGGAGGTACTCCAGGTAGGCGTCGTCGTGCAGGACGATGCGCTGGGCCTGCGACGCGTAGTTCGCGTCCATCTCCTGGATCCTCGTGGCGGCCTGGGTCGTCACATGTGCCCGGCAACCCGCCGCCAGCTCCGTCTCCACCTCGTACCTGTCCCCCTGCACCACCCCGCCGGCCGTGTCGACGATGACGACGCAGGCGAGGTCCGGTAGCTCCTCGTCCCAGTACAGCGCCTGCTGCACCAGCAGCGGCGCGCGCCGTTGGAGCGTGACCAGAGCGGTCCGCGCGCCGCGGCGGGCGAAGCCGAGGCGCAGGAAACCGTTCTTGCCCGGCGTCCCGCTGGGCATCTGCGCCGGCTCATCGCCATAGGGCGCCAGTTCGGACACCGTCACGTGCTCACGTCCGGTCCGAAGCGGGCAGTGGTGAAGCGGGCAGTGGTGAAGCGGGCAGTGGTGAAGCGGGCAGGTCGAAGAGGGCGTCCCGCCGGAGGAGGGCGACCAGCCGGTCGATCCCCTCCCCGGTCCGGCAGTTGGTGAAGGCGACCGGCCTGTCCCCCCGCAGGGTGGCCGCGTCCCGCGCCATCACCCCCAGGTCCGCGCCCACGTACGGCGCGAGGTCGACCTTGTTGACGACGAGGAGGTCCGACCTGGTGATGCCCGGTCCGTCCTTGCGCGGGATCTTGTCGCCGGCGGCGACGTCGATGACGTACACGAAGAAGTCGACGAGCGCGGGACTGAACGTGAGCGTGAGGTTGTCACCCCCGCTCTCGATCAGAACGACATCGGTGTCGGGGAAGCGAGCCTCCATCTCCTCGACGGCGGCCAGGTTCATGCTCGGGTCCTCCCGCACCGCCGTGTGGGGGCAGGCGCCCGTCTCGACCCCGACGATGCGCTCCGGTACCAGGACGCCGTCGAGCGTGCGCCGTACGTGCGCGGCGTCCTCGGTGGTCACCACGTCGTTGGTGACGACGACCATCCTCAGCCCGCGCTCCACCAGGCGCGGCACCAGTGCCTCGATGAGCGCCGTCTTCCCGCTGCCGACCGGACCGCCGATCCCGATGCGACTCGCCTTCTTCATCGCTCCACCGATCAGCTCATGAACATCCGGACGTGGGCGCGCACATGGTTGGCCGCCAGCACGTCCACCTGCGGCGTGAACGCGGACATCTCGGCCGGGGTCAACCCCGACGCGTACCGGTAGTCGTCGGCTACGGACCCGTCGACGGCGTACAGGACCGCCTGCCCGTCGAGGTGGTGCAGCGGCATCAGGCGCAGCGCCGCGCCCAGCATCATCACCGCGACGCCGTGCTGGTGTACCGCGAACGCGTGCGCCTCCGGCACACCGAGCTCACCGAAGAGCACGCCGAGCCCGGCCGGGTACGTCCCCGGGGTGGCCTCCTCGGTGACCGCGCGCAGCCACCCGCCGAGCGTGCCGCCACCCACGATCCGCGCGCCCGCCTGCGCGAGCTTGTGCCCCATGCGCACCGTCATGGCGCGCAGTTCCTCGTTCGGCTTGCGGGCGTAGAGCGCCCGGTCGGCCGCCCGGGCCCGGTACGGGTCGCCGCTTCGGGTGCCGCGGTGGGCCTCGAGGAGCGCGACGCCGTCGCTCGTCGCCGCGGCGCGGGTCGCCGTCCGGACGAACGCGGCGAGCGTCGGCGGGTCGCGGACCACCCGTCCGGAGATCGCGGCCTCCAGGCCGTTGGAGAAGGTGAACCCGCCGACCGGGAACATCGAGTCGCCGAACTGGAGTGCGCGCAGAAGCTCAGAGATCATTTCTCACCCGGAATGGGTATGCGGCGGGTCCGCGCCGCCGACTGCCGCTTCCTTGTCGGCTCCGCCGAACAGCTGTCGGGCCTCACCCGCTGTCAGGTCCGCGACGACCTCGGCGCCGGGCGCGAACCGGTAGCTGACGCCCGGGAACGCGTGGGTACGCATCACCGAGTCCAGCACCGCCCGGTCGACGGCGACCGGTACGTAGATCCGCGCTCCCTTCACGACCGCGGGCCAGTGCTGATTGCCCAGCGCGTGCCCCACCTCGACGGCAGTCTTCACAGAATCATCCGTGGGGTGCAGGTCCACGACCATCACCTCACCCAGTTCCACCCGGGCCACGATCGCGGTACCGGCGGCGCGGTCCCAGTACAGGATGTCGCCGTCGCGCAGCCGGCAGTCCCGGTCCAGCGAGAGCGCGACCTCGGTACCGCCCTCGGTCGTCTTGCGCAGCCGGTGCTTCTGCGCCTCCCACCGGTCGAGCACGAGCGTGTCGACCTTCACCGCGTCGAGCTGCGCGAACCGGCCCGGTTCGTCCAGGTTGCCGATGACGGCTTCGATGAGCATCGGACTCGACAGGCATCAACTGAAGAAGTAGAGCTGGTTGAGCGAGATCGACCGGGCGGGCGGCACCGTGGCGTGCTCGCCGTCGACGATCACCGCGTAGGTCTCGGGGTTGACGTCGATGTCGGGGGTGCGGTCGTTGCGTACCATCTCCCGTTTGCTCAGCGTGCGGGTACCGCAGACCGGCAGCACCCGGCGGCGCAGCCCCAGCCGCTGCGCCACGCCGTTGTCGTACGCGGCCCGCGACACGAACGTCACGCAGGTCTCCGGCAGCGCCTCGCCGTACGAGCCGAACATCGGCCGGTAGACCACCGGTTGCGGGGTGGGCAGCGAACCGTTCGGGTCGCCCATCACCGACCAGTTGATCAGGCCACCCTTGATGATCCGCCTGGGCTTGGCCCCGAAGAACGCCGGTTCCCACATCACCAGGTCCGCCAGCTTGCCCGGCTCGATCGAGCCCAGCACGTGAGCGATGCCCTGGGTGAGCGCCGGATTGATGGTCATCTTCGCCACGTACCGCAGGACCCGGAAGTTGTCGTGGCCCTCGGCGTCCTCGGGCAGCTTGCCGCGGACCGCCTTCATGGCGTCCGCCGTCTGTACCGTTCGCAGCCAGTTCTCGCCCACCCGCCCCATGGCCTGCGCGTCGCTGCTGACCATGGAGATCGCCCCGATGTCCTGCAGGACGTTCTCGGCGGCGATCGTCTCGGCCCGGATCCGGCTCTCCGCGAACGCCACGTCCGACGGGATCGTCGGGTTGAGGTTGTGGCAGACGACGATCATGTCGTACAGCTCGGCCTGCGAGTTGATGCCGTACGGCAGCGTCGGATTCGTGGAGCTGGGCAGGACGTTCAGCTCCCCGGCCACCTTGATGATGTCGGGGGCGTGCCCGCCACCGGAGCCCTCGGTGTGGTACGTGTGAATGGTCCGACCCTCGAACGCGGCGACCGAGTCCTCGACGTACCCGCTCTCATTGATCGTGTCGGTGTGGATCGCGACCTGGACGTCGAAGTCGTCAGCGGCGCTCAACGCGGCCCGGATCGCGTCCGGGGTCGACCCCCAGTCCTCATGGATCTTGAAACCGGCCGCGCCGGCCATGACCTGCTCGTCCAGCGGCGCCCGGCCGGCGCAGTTGCCCTTGCCCAAGAGCCCGACGTTGACCGGCAGGCCCTCCACCGCGCGCAGCATCATCTCGATGTTCCACACCCCGGGGGTGACCGTGGTGGCCTTGCTGCCGTCGGTGGGCCCGATCCCGCCGCCCACGAACGTGGTGACGCCGTTGCTGAGCGCGTGGTGGACCTGCTGCGGCGAGATGTAGTGGACGTGGGTGTCGATCCCGCCCGGGGTGAGGATCATGTGCTCGCCGGAGATCGCGTCGGTCGCCGTACCGATCACCAGACCGGGCGTGACGCCCTCCATGGTGCTGGGGTTGCCGGCCTTGCCGACGCCGACGACCTTCCCGTCCTTGACCCCGACGTCCCCCTTGACCACCCCGAGGACCGGGTCGACCACGGTCACGTTCGTGATGACCAGGTCGAGGGCGCCGCCCGCCGAGGTCGTCTGATTGTCCTGGGCCATACCGTCGCGGATGGTCTTCGTACCACCGAACACCGCCTCGTCACCCAGGACGCGCAGGTCCCGCTCGATCTCGACGTAGAGGTCGGTGTCCCCCAGGCGGATCTTGTCACCGACGGTCGGGCCGTACAGGTCGACATACTGCCGGCGGGAGATCTGGCTCATGTGCCTTCCTCACCTGGCACCATGAGGAACCCGCGGAACGCGACGCGGGCGATGGCCTCGGGCTTGTGCGGCTGGTACCCGGGCCTCGGTCCGGTACCGGTCCAGCCCTGCACCAGGCCGTTGAAGCCGTACACGCGCTGCCGGCCCGCGAACCGCACCAGCCCGACGGTCTTCCGGTCGCCGGGTTCGAAGCGGATGGAGGTCGCGGCCGGGATGTCCAGCCGCATCCCGAACGCCGCCTCGCGGTCGAACGCGAGCACCCGGTTGACCTCGAAGAAGTGGAAGTGCGAACCGACCTGGACCGGCCGGTCCCCGGTGTTGGTGACCTCGATCGTCACGACCTCCCGCCCCGCGTTGAGCTCCAGCGGCTCGGCGGCGAGGACGTACCCGCCGGGCGGTACGTAGTGGGGCGCCTCCCCGAGCTTGGGGACGGCCTCGGATGGTGTTTCGGGCATGACGAACCCTCACTGGTGGGGCCGTGCTACTGGATCGTCCTACTGAATAGGGCCGTGCACCGTGACGAGGCGGGTTCCGTCAGTGAAGACCGCCTCGACCTGGACGAACCGCGCGAGGTCGGCGACGCCCTCCATCACGTCCGACCTGGTCAGCGCCGTGCGCGCGGTCGCCATCACCTCCTCCAGGGTCTTGCCCTCCCGGGCACCCTCCAGGGCGGTCGCGGCGATGATCGAGACCGCCTCCGGATAGTTGAGCTTGAGACCCTTCGCCTTACGCGCCTGCGCGATCTGGGCCATGGACAGGATCTGCAGCTTGTCCAACTCTCGGGGCGTCAGGTACATGACGGTCCTTCCGGACGGTGCGCCTGCGTCGGTCCGCGTCCGTACGACGGCAGAAGGGGTCCGTGCCCGCTGCGCGGGAGAATATGCGTCAGCCGCCTGCCCCATTCGTGGCAACATGATCCGATGCGAGTACTACGCACGCCCGAGGACCGCTTCACCGACCTGCCGGACTTCGCCTACCCACCGCGGTACGCGGACGTCGACGGCGTCCGGATGGCCTATGTGGAGGACGGGCCGTCCGACGGCGAGCCGGTCCTCCTGCTGCACGGCGAGCCGAGTTGGTCGTTCCTGTACCGCACGGTCATGCCGGTGCTCGCCGCGGCCGGGCTGCGCGCGATCGCCCCGGACCTCATCGGGTTCGGCCGGTCGGACAAGCCGGCGGAGCAGGAGGCCCACAGCTACGCCCGGCACGTGGAGTGGGTACGGTCCTTCGCCTTCGACGCCCTGGACCTGCGCGACGTGACCGTGGTCGGGCAGGACTGGGGCGGCCTGATCGGGCTGCGGCTGGTGGCCGAGCACCCGGACCGGTTCGCCCGGGTGGTGGCGGCCAACACCGGACTGCCCACCGGGGACCAGCCGATGCCGGAGATCTGGCACCGGTTTCGGGACGTGGTCCGCTCGGCGCCGACACTGCAGGTGTCGCGACTGGTTCAGGCGGGCTGCCAGACCGACCCGCCCGAGGAGGTGCTCGCCGCCTACGACGCGCCGTTCCCGGACGAGAGCTACCTGGCCGCGGTGCGCGTGATGCCCAATCTGGTGCCGACCTCACCCGACGATCCCGCGACGCCGGCGAACCGCGCCGCCTGGCAGCAACTGTCCACCTGGGACAGACCTTTCCTGGTGGCCTTCAGCGACGGCGACCCGATCACCGGCGCGATGGCCCCGGTACTCCAGCGCACCGTACCCGGCGCCGCCGGCGTCGAGCATCCGGTCATCGCGGGCGCGGGTCACTTCCTGCAGGAGGATGCCGGGCAGCGGCTCGGCGAGGTGATCGTCGAGTTCGTCCGGCGGTACCCGACAACCGCTTGACCTCGACCTCGGTTGAGGTTCTACGGTCAACGAGGATGGTCGGCCGGAACCGCGGGGGTATGCGATGGACATGGAAGTCACGGCATGGAACTCGCTGTACCACGCGATGAACGCTCAGGAGGACCGGCGCCCGTTCTCCCGGCAGACGCTCCGCCGCATCGGCGGGTTCGCCCGCCCGCACCGACGGCAACTGGCCTGGTTCCTCCTGCTCAGCGTCGTGACGGCGGTGCTGGCCGTCGCCACTCCGGTCCTGGCGGGCCGGATCGTCGACGCGATCGTCCACCGCGCGGCGGCCAACGTCGTCGTGATGCTCGCGGTGCTCATCGCGGTCATCGCCGTGGTCGAGGCCGGCCTGGGGCTGCTCAACCGGTCGCTGTCGGCGCGCATCGGCGAGGGGCTGATCCTCGACCTGCGTACCGCCGTGTTCGATCACGTACAGCGCATGCCGGTCGCGTTCTTCACCCGTACCCGTACCGGCGCCCTCGTCAGCCGGCTCAACAACGACGTCATCGGCGCGCAGCGGGCGTTCAGCGACACCCTCTCCGGGGTGGTGGGCAACATCGTGGCGCTGGTGCTCACGCTGGTCGTGATGATCGGGATCTCCTGGCAGATCACGCTGCTCGCGCTGCTCATGCTGCCGGTGTTCGTGCTGCCGGCGCGGCGGATGGGCGGCCGGCTGGCCCGGCTGGAGCGCGAGGCGGCCACCCACAACGCGTCGATGAGCACTCAGATGACGGAGCGGTTCTCGGCGCCCGGGGCGACGCTGGTGAAGCTCTTCGGCCGCCCCGCCGAGGAGTCGGCGGAGTTCGCGGCGCGGGCCCGGCGGGTACGCGACATCGGCGTCCGTACCGCGATGGTGCAGTGGGTCTTCGTCACCGCGCTGACGCTGGTATCGGCCCTCGCCCTGGCGCTCGTGTACGGCCTCGGCGGCCTCTACGCGCTGCGCGGACAACTGCAGCCGGGCGCCCTCGTCGCCCTCGCCCTGCTGCTCACCCGGCTGTACGCGCCGCTGACTGCCCTGGCGAGCGCGCGGGTCGAGGTGATGAGCGCGCTGGTGAGCTTCGAGCGGGTCTTCGAGATCCTCGACCTCAAGCCGCTGATCGAGGAGAAGCCGCAGGCCCAGCGGGTGCCCGAGGGGCCGGTCGCGGTCGAGTTCGACCGGGTCGACTTCGCGTACCCGTCTGCGGACAAGGTGTCGCTCGCGTCCCTGGAGGAGGTCGCCAACCTCGACACCCGCGGCGGCGAGCAGGTCCTGCACGGTCTGTCGTTCCGGGTGGAGCCCGGACAGATGGTGGCCCTGGTCGGGTCGTCGGGCGCCGGGAAGTCGACGATCGCGCAGCTCATGCCGCGCCTGTACGACGTCGGCGGCGGCGCGGTACGCCTGTCCGACGTGGACGTACGGGACCTGACGGCCGACTCGATCCGCGACACGCTCGGCATGGTCACCCAGGACGGGCACCTGTTCCACGAGTCGATCCGGTCGAACCTGCTGCTGGCACGGCCGCAGGCGACCGACGAGGAGCTGTGGGAGGTGCTGAGCCGGGCCAGGCTCGCCGACCTCGTCGCGACGCTGCCCGACGGGCTGGACACCGTCGTCGGGGAGCGCGGGTACCGGCTCTCCGGGGGCGAGCGCCAGCGCCTGACGATCGCGCGGTTGCTGCTGGCGCGGCCACGGGTGGTGATCCTCGACGAGGCCACCGCACATCTGGACTCGACGTCGGAGGCGGCCGTCCAGGAGGCGCTGGGCGAGGCGCTGGCCGGGCGGACCGCCGTCGTGATCGCACACCGGCTGTCCACCATCCGCGCCGCGGACCAGATCCTGGTGGTCGAGGATGGCCGGATCGTGGAGCGCGGCACCCACGCGGACCTGCTCGCCGCCGGCGGGCGGTACGAGGAGCTGTACCGGACCCAGTTCGACCAGAGCCCGACAAGTCAGGTGGCCGCCTGACCGGCCACGCGGCCGAGCCGTCCGGCCATTGAACGGACGTGCTCGGCCAGCTCCGGCGGCTCGAGGACCTCGAACTCCACGCCGGTCTGCCATCGATTGCGGACCGATACTGTCCTCAATGCGTCCTAGGGTCGTGGACATGACTATCGACTGGAACTCCGAGCTGGTCGAGCAGCTCGACTGGCACTGGCAGAACTTCCTGCGGCCGCGGCTGGACGGCCTCACCGACGACGAGTACCTCTGGGAGCCGGTCGGCGGCTGCTGGAACGTCCGTCCGCGCGGCACCAGCACCGCCCCGATCGCCGCCGGCGGCGGGGACTTCACCATCGACTTCGCGATGCCCGAACCGCAGCCGGCGCCGGTGACGACGATCGCGTGGCGGCTCGGCCACATCATCGTCGGGGTGCTGGGAATGCGCGCGGCCTCGCACTTCGACGCACCGGCCATGAACTACGAGACCTTCCCGTACGCCGGGACCGCGGCCGAGGCGCTGGCTCAGCTCGACACGGTGTACGCGGCGTGGCGCGACGGCGTGCGGGGCCTCGGCGCCGACGGGCTGGCCCGGCCCTGCGGGCCCGCCGAGGGTCCGTACGCCGAGCATTCGCTGGCGGCGCTCGTGCTGCACATCAACCGCGAGGTGCTGCACCACGGCGCCGAGGTGCTGCTGCTGCGGGATCTGTACCGCAGCCGCGCCTAACCACGTACGTGCCGGTCGACGAAGCCGAGCACGGTCTCTGTCACGCCGACCACCTTAGGTCGGACCCGGTCCGCGGACGGAGGTCGGTGCGCGTAGAAACGCTGTTAGCCTCGGCCCCATCCGGTTCGAGATCGACGCCGGGGCGTTGCGGCGACGGGAGGCGGCCATGGTGGCGACCGGGCAGGACGGTGGCGCGGCGGCGATGCTGGCGGCGGACCGGGCGTCCGCCGCCCTCGGCATCGAGCCCGTCGACCTTGCGCCGGGCCGGGCCGTGCTGCGCATGACGGTGACCGAGACCATGATCAATGGACACGGCATCGCCCACGGCGGATACGTCTTCCTCTTCGCCGACAGCGCGTTCGCCTGCGCCTGCAACTACCCGGGCTCGGTGACCGTGGCCGCCCAGGCCGAGATCGACTTCCTGGCACCGGTACGGGTGGGGGACGTCTTGGTCGCCGAGGCGGTCGAGCGGGTGCGCCAGGGCCGCAGCGGCATCTACGACATCACCGTGCGGCGCGGCGACGAGGTGGTGGCCGAGTTCCGCGGTCGCAGCCGGACGCTGCGGGCACAGTGATGCTGCGGGCACAGTGATGCTGCGACGCGGCCGCGGGGGCCCCGACGGCGCCGGCGCTCTCTCACTGAGTGTGTCCCTATTCCTCAAGTCGCACGCCCGGCTGCCGAACTGGGTGTTAGTGCCGTACGCGACTGACTTGACCGATGCCCAGTGGGACCTGCTCAAGCCCGTTCTACAGTCGCCAGGGAAGCGTGGCCGGAAGTTCAAGGACGACCTGCGGCCGGTGGTTGACGGGATGCCGTACGTGGCACATACCGGTTGCCAGTGGCGCTACCTGCCGGAGTCGTTCGGTCCCTGGACACGGGTGTGGTCGCAGTTTCGGCGCTGGTCACGCAACGGAACTTGGGCGCGGCTGCTGGCCGTGCTGCACAAGGCGGCTCGACGTGCCGCCGGTCGTACAGAGGAGATTCCGTCGATGGTGGTCGTCGACAGTCACCTAGCGCGCGGATCCTCCAACGGGGGCGCGACGTTCCACGACCGGGGCGGCCCGTACGGGCGGACGCTGGGGGCCAAGCGTGTGGTCGCGGTGGACGTGACCGGACTTCCGGTGGGCGCCGTGGTGGTGCCTGCGTCCACCCACGAAAACGACGCGACCGCACAGCTGCTCGGCTAGCTCGCCGCGGTCGGGGCGGCCGACCGGCTCGAACTGGTCCTGGTTGACCGGGGCACCACAGAGCGCGCGGCCCGAGAGATCACCCGGGCGCACCAGGTTGAGGTGCGCCGGGTCGGGTGGCCGGACAAGTCGCCGGTGTTCCGGCCGATCGCGTACGCCTAGCGGGTGGAGGTGGCCCACGGCAGGCTGGGCCGGTCGCGACGGTTGGCGAAGTCGTTCGAGAACACGACCGCCTCGGCGACCGGGTGGCTACAGGTCGCGTGCGTGGCGACCGTGTTGCGGGCGCTCGCCACAGGCTGAATGTTTTTGTCGGTGCCCGCTGGCACCATCCGGCCCATGCCCAGACGCCAGGCGCGTACCGAGCCACTGCGCTCGCACACCGGTATGCCCTTGACGCGTGAGGTGGCGTTCAAGTTCGCTCTCGACCCGACCTGCGACCAGTCCCGGCAGCTGCTGGCCCACGCCGGGGCGGCCGGTTCGCGTTCAACCACCATCTCGCGCGGGTGAAGGCCAACCTCGATCAACGCGCCGCCGAGCGCACCTATGGCGTTGCCGAGGCGGACCTCACGCCGTGCCTGCCGTGGAGCAAATTCTCGTTCATCAACGAGTTCAACGCCTGGAAAAACGGGCACCTGGCAACCAGCCCGACCAACGCCGACGGCAGCCGCGGCCTGGCATGGCGCGGCGAGGTGTCCTCCGACGTGTTCGAGTGCGCATCCGTCAACGCCGCCCAGGCGCTGGCCAACTTCTCCGACTCCCGCAGCGGGAAACGGGCCGGCAAGACGACCGGATTCCCCAGGTTCAAGCCCAAGCACAAGTCGGTGCCGTCGTTTCGACTGCGCAACCGGGCCATGCCCGGTAAGGCCCAGCAGATTAGGGTCGCCGGTTCGAAGAGCCTTCGGCTGCCCACGTTCGGAGACGTTCGCGTGCACGGCTGCACCAAGAAGCTGCGCCGGATGCTGGAGGCGGGACGGCTGCACCTGTACGCGGCGAGTATCCGGTTCGAGCGCGGTCGGTGGATAGTCGCGTTGATCGGGCTGGCGGCGCCGTTTCACCCCCAACGTCGCTCGCCCGCCGGGCGCCACCCGGTGCCGGCAGGTCTGGACGTCGGGGTGAAGGCGCTCGCCGTGGTGGCCGACGCCGACGGGCGTGTGCTGCACGCGGTGGAGGGGGTGAAAGCACTGCAGCGCGCACAGGCTGCACTGCGGCGAGCGAACAAGACCTACGCGAGAACCAAGCAAGGCTCGGCAGGCCGTTGCAAAGCAGCCGCGCGGCTCGGGAAGGTCCATGCCCGGGTCGCGCACCTGCGCAACAACCTCGCCCATCAGCTGTCGCACCAACTGGCGACCACGCTCACCCGGCTCATCGTCGAAGACCTCAACATCGCCGGCATGAGCCGGCTAAGGTGGCTGGCCCGGTACGTCGCCGACGCCGGACTCGGTGATCTGCGGCGACTGCTCACCTACAAGGCCGCCTGGTACGGTCTCGACCTCGTTGAAGCCGACCGGTGGTTCCCTTCGAGCAAGACCTGCTCCGGCTGCGGCACCGTCAAGGCCAACCTCAGCCTCACCGACCGGGTGTTCGCCTGTGGCTGCGGGCTGGTCCTCGACCGCGACGTCAACGCGGCGGTCAACCTCGCCCGCTGGGCACCGGCACCAGCAGTCGGACCATCTGCTTCACCGCCGCAACCTGCGGACGCCTGACACACGTACCGTGTCTGCACCCGCATGCAGCGGGAAAGAGCCGACCGCCACCCTGCACCACCAAGACCCTGAACAGGGGTTGGGGCCCTGGATCGGAACCGGGAGAAGACCCGCCGTCAAGGAACGGCAGGCGCCCGGACGGCAACCAAGAACCGGCCCCGGCTGGGGCCAGTCAAGAGGAGCCGGTGTGAACCCGAATAGGGACACACGCAGTCAGTACACTCCGGGCATGGCGATCGAGGATCGACTCACGACACTCGATGAACTCTGGTCGGCCTGGAAGGAACACGGCCGGTCGATGACCGACGAGCAGTGGGCCCGACCGACCCGCCTCGGCGACTGGGACGTGCGCAGCCTCTACGCGCACCTCGGCGGATGGGTCTTCGGATTCTCGATGCTGGTCGGCCAGGTCCGCGACGTCGATCCCACGCATCACACCGCCGCCGCGCTGCTGCGGGAGTTCAACCGCCCGGACGGTCTCGCCACATCCCGTGCGGACAAGGTCGCGGCCGGGGCGCGCGAGGATGCGGCCGCCTACAGCACGGCTCAGATGATCGAAACGTTCGCCACCGTCGGCCCGACGGCGATCGCAACCGCCCGGCGACTCGGCCCGGTCGTGATCGACTACTTCGGCCACGCCATGCTCCGCCTCGACGAGGCGGTCAGCATCGGCATCGTGGAGGCGACCGTCCACCTGCTGGACCTCCAGCAGGCGCTCGGCGCGCCGCCGGAAGTGCCCGCCGCCGGCCTGGCGCACACCGCGGCGGTTCTCGCGGAGACGGCGCCGCCGGTGGACTTCATCGAGGCGGCGACCGGCCGGAGCGCGGCCGGGATCTTCCCCATCATGACCTGAAAAGCCTGTCGCGCGGGTGACAGTCGGTACAGCGCCAGCGGCCGTTGGTGCCAACTCCATCAATTGATCGGCTTAGGTGCCGCTGGACGACGTACCGATTACTCATCCAAAGGTACCAATGCCCTGGCTTGTGGTTGCGTGGCCGCTGCATGATGTGGTGATCCAGCCACGAGGAGTGCAGATGCGTACCCTTTCCGGGTGGAAGCCGGCGTCATTGATCCCTCTCCTCTTCTTCGTCGTTCCCCTGCTTTTTCTCGGCGTCGTGACTCCGCGTTTTGCCATCGTCCTCGCGAGCATTTCCGGTGCGCTTGTGATGTACGCCGTGCTGACGGTGGTACGGAGTGAACGTCTGGCTCCGGCCGTGTCGGAAGTGCCCGGCGGCCTTCGGCGCACGTTCGGCAGCCCTCGCCGGCAGCGCGTCGTACCGGCCGAACTGCCACCACCGCCCGGCCTACTGGAGGGCCGGGACGCCGACATCGAGCGGGTGCTGGATCACCTGTACCGGCCCGACGCCGACGACGGGCCTCGACTGATCGTGGTGCACGGCGAGCCGGGAATCGGTAAGACGGCTTTCGTGACAAAGGTGGCACACCTGGTGGCCGATGCTTTTCCGGACGGCCAGCTACTCGTCCGGTTCGACGCGCGCGGCGACGGTCTCGCGGAGGATCCGCTCGAACTGTTCGTGACGGCGCTCAAGGGTCCGAGGGACGAGGCGCCGGAGGCGTCGGAGCGCGAGCGGTGGTACCGCGACCGTACCCGCGACAAGCGCATCCTCGTCATTCTCGACAACCTCAGCGACGTCACCCGAATCGGGCCGCTGCTGCCTGCCGGCCCGGAGTGCGTCGCCATCGTGACCTCGACAACTCCATTGCGGGTACGGCAACGGCAGCTCGACGTGGCGCTGGGGCCGCTGCCGCCCGAGGCCGCCACGCGGCTGCTCGACAGGCTGCTCGGAGGAGGACGGGTGGCGGCCGAGCCGAGGTACGCGTCGCGGATCGTGACCGCCGCAGCCGGGTACCCGATAGCCGTTCACATGGCCGGCACCGTCCTCGCGGTACGCAAGAACTGGACCCTGGAGATCGCGGTGCGACGGATGAGGGAGGGGGACGGAGGCGGGCGGCGCGGCGGCCTGGCTCCCTTCGCCGGCGTTCTCGACCTCGCCTTCGCGCTCCTGACCGAGCAGGAGCGGAGTGCCCTGGTCCTGCTCGGTCTCCTCGACGACCGTCGGGTCGAGCCCTGGATGCTCGCCGCGCTGTTCGAGGGCGCTTTCCCGGAATCCACCGGCGTCACGCCGGCCGAGGCGGGCCGCCTGCTCGACCGGCTCGCGCGGGCGCGCTTCGCCGAGCGGCGGGTGGACGACAGCTCCGGCCTGCTGATGTTCCGGGTGCCGGTGTACGTCCACGCGTACGCCGGTACCCACTCGGCCCGGATGCTGACGCCCGGCCAGCGCGACGGCGCCCGGTGGGCGCTCGACTACGACCGACGGCGACGGGCCGAACGCCGGGCCGAGGACGCGCTGCGCGAGACCGTCTACCGGTACCTGGACTCCGGCAGGCTCGACGATGCGTTGACCACCGCCCGGGAGTCCCTGGCACTGGCCAGGGAGCGAGCGTCGACGCTGGCCGAACACGAGGACGCGACGGCCGGCGTCGAGGTGGGCCTGACGCTCGCCGCACTCGCTGAGCTGTACGCCGAACTCGGCTGGATCGACGAGGGCATGACGTGCGTGGACGAGGCCAAGGAGTGGGGCTGGAGCTCGCCGCACGTATTGGCGCGGGCCCTGCGGGTCTCGGGAACCCTGCGCCAACGACACCGCCTGGTCGCGGAGGCCACCACCGATCTGCTGGAGGCCCTCCGGTACGCCGAGGGTGCCGACGACCGGATGGAGCAGGTTCGCGTGCTGCGAGAACTCGCGTCGGCGCTGGCTCTGAGCAGCGTGCCCGAAGAGGGGACGCGATACGCCGAGCAGGCCCGCCAGCTGTGCGCGGACGGGGGCACGCCGGGCACCCGGCACCTGCCGGGGGTGCTCCTGGCCGGCGCCAAGGTGCTGCATGCCCGTACGGCGTTCGCCCCGGCGAGCGCCGCCCTGTCCGAGGCCGAGAGGCTCACCGCCGATCCGGACATCGGCCAGCAGCTCTGGCGGCCCTGGATCCGGCTCGAGCATGCCCGGCTCCTGCTGAGCTGGGGCCACGCCGACCCCGGTCGGCGGCTCACCCTGCACGACCAGAGCCGGCGGCTCAGCCTGTCGGCGCTGGAGGGGTTCACCGCGCTGCGGCACCGGTACGGCTGCGGGCACGCCCGGCTCGCGCTCGGACGCGCGTACCTCGCCGAGGGGAAGGTCGACAAGGCGATACCGGTCCTGGAGGAGAGCCGCGGCACCTTCCGCCGATGCGGGGACCGTTGGATCGAAGCCGACGTGGCTGTGGCGTTGGCCGACGCCTACCGGCGCGACGGGCAGGGCCAGTTGGCGGTCGACCTGCTGGCCGCGGCGGAGCAGACCTTCGCGAAGCTGGGCGACGTCGACAGCCTGACGACCGTCGGCCATCTACTGTGGACGTACGAGTCCTCCCTTCCTCCTGAGCCGCTGATCCCCCGGTCGGCGCACAGGGAACGGGAGTCTGCCGAGGGGCCGCCCCCACTCGCCTCCGCATCCCGAACCGTCAACTGGCCGCTGTCGTAACCGACCGAACGGGATACCCCTGTGTCTCTACGCTGGTCTCTGCGGACGTGGCGGCGGCGTCTGCGGCCCGTGCGCACCCTCCTCGCCGCCGCCGTGGGAACGCTCGCGACGATCCTGAGTACGGTCTACGACCACGTACCGGGCAGCCTGCAGGTGGCGGCGCTGGTGACGATGGGCGTGTTCACGGCGGCCGCGGTGATGCTGGTCGACTCGCCGCCCGAGGAGAGGTACGGGCTGCCGGGGGACGGCGTGCGCCCGGCGGGCCGGCGCCGGAGCGCCGCCCGGGGCAGGCGCGCCGGCCACGGGCCGGGTCGTTGGCGATTCCGGATGCCGCGCCCGGGCTGGCTGGGACCGCGCAAGGTCGTACCGGCGCTGCCGCCCCGGGACGCGCTCTTCGACGGGCGCGACCGCGAGTTGAAGGACCTGATCCGGCTGCACGACAGCCAGCGGCGGGCCCGCACCACCCGCCGCCCACCCGCCTGGCGGGCGCTCTGGCAGGCGTTCCGCCGGTGGGTGCAGGGGTGGCGCATTCAGGGATGGCGCGCTCGTGGCTGGGGCGATCAGGGGCTGCGCGGCCAGGGATTTCGCTGGTTCCGCCGACCGGAACCCGGCCAGGCCACCGGGCCGGTCGTCCTGCTCATCCACGGTAAGCCCGGGGTGGGCAAGACTGCGCTCTCCGACGAACTGGCCCGTCGGCTCGCCCCGCAGTACCCACACGGCCAGGTGTTCGTGAACCTCGGCACCGGCGGCGCCGCACGTACCCCGAAGGAGATCCTCAAGAACTTCCTGATAGCGCTGGGGTGGAGCGAGAGCATGCCCGATTCCACCGTCGGGCGAGCCATGATCTTCCGGTCCCTCACCGCCAAGAAGAAGATCCTGTTCATCCTCGACGCCGCCCGCCACGCCGACCAGGTCCGCCACGTGATGCCCAGCGATCCGGCGGCCGCCGTCATCGTCACCAGCCGCCGCGACCTGCTCTGGTTCGAGCTACCGCCCGCGTCCTCGTACGCCCTGGACCTGCCGGATCCCGACGACGCCCTCGACATCTTCCGGACCGTCTCCGGCACCGACGAGAGCACGCGCCCCGAGTGCGCCGCGGAGATCGTGGAACTGTGCGGGCGGCTGCCCCTCGCGATCCGCGCCGCCGCCGAGCGGGTCTCCAACGACGGTACGGACATCTGCCACATCGCTGGTCTACTGCGCTCCCCCAGGACCCGGCTGACCTGGCTGGACCAGCCGGGTCGCCCGCTGCGGGCACACCTGCAGACCGAGTACGACCGGTTGCTGCCGGCCGAGCAGCGCGCCTTCGCCGCGCTGGCGCTGGTCCCGTCGTCGACGTTCGTGCCCTGGGTACTGGGCCCGTTGCTGGAGGTACCAGCCAAGCAGGCGGAGGCGCTGATCGACCGGCTGGCGGCCGCGGAGTTGCTTGACGACCTCGGCACCGACGAGTCGTCCGGCGTGGCCAGGTACGGGTTCCACCCGCTGGTCAGGCTCTTCGCCGCCGAACGGGCCGCTGCGCTGCCGCCGGACGAGCGGGCCGCGGCGCAGGGCCGGCTCGCCGAGGCGTACCGCGACGTGATCACCGCGGTGCTGGACGAACTCGACGGGGTCTCCCGGCAGCGCCCGGAGTCGCAGTGGCTGCCGCACGACTCGACGCTGCCCAAGCGGCTGTCGGTCCACCCGGAGAACTGGGTTCGGGCGGAGTACCCGAACCTGCTCCGGGTCATGGAGCTCGCGAGCAATGATCCCGACCACCGCGACCCGGCCCTCTGCTGGCGCATCGGCACCTGGCTGGGCGGCTGCGTGGCGGCCGAGGTGAGCCCCGAGGAGACCCTGGACGCGTACGCCCTGGCGGCCCGGGCGGCCGAGGCGGACGGCAACGACCTCGGACTGGTCGACGTACTGCTGGCCAAGGGCACCTTCCTCGTCGCCATCGAGCGCTACCGGGACGCCGAGAACTGCCTGGCGAAGGCCGCAGATTTGGCAAGCGGGCTCTGGGCCAGAACCGCCGACCGGGCCGGCGGCGACCAGCGAACCCGGTTCGACGCGGCCCAGCGCATCACGGTGGCGACCCGCAAGCTGGGAGAGGCGTACCTCCAGGCCGCCTGCTACCGCCACGCCCTCGTCGAACTGGACCGGGCGTTCACGATGGCCGAGGCCGTCGACGACCGGCAGGAGCAGAGACTGCTCCAGCTCCTGCTCGCCGACGCGCACCACGTCGACACCCCGGACGCCACGTACGACCACCTGCTCGACGCCGAACTGCCCGATGCCACCAGGTTCCGCGTCTTCCTGTCGCTGGCCGAGGCGGCTCGCCGGCGCGCCGAATGGCGCAGCGCGGAGGACTACCTGGGCCGGGCCCTGCGGTTCGTGGAGGGCGATCTGCGCCGTATGGCCACCGTGCGGTACCGGCTGGCGCGCCTCCTCCTCGACGAACACGGCGCCGCGGCCGGGAACGCCGACGCCGACCGCGGCGCGGCCGCCGACGTGGCGGCCAAGGCAGTGCGGCGGGCCGCCACCGCTGCCGTCACCTTCCGGCAGATGCACAACGAACTCGGCGTTGTGCGCGCACACAGCCTGCTCACCCGCGCCATCCTCGCCATCGGCCGTCCGGTGGAGGCGGAGCACATGGCGCGTACCGCTGAGGCCGAACTCGCCGCGCTGCGCCGCTCGGGCGAGAAGGCCGAGGTGCTGTCCCCGCTCGCGGCGCGGCTCGAGCGGGCCGAGGGAGAGCTTCGCCTGCACGCCGGTGACCTACCCGGCGCTCGCCAGCTCATGATGGAGTCGGCTACGACGCTGGGCGAGCACCAGGACTGGGCCGCGCTGAACAAGGTGCTACGCAGCCTGGAGCGGCTGGGCCGGCGCGTGCCGGTCCCGTCGGCGGCCGCCCGGCCGGGCGGGCCGGCTCTCGAGGCCGCAGTCTGGAGCGGCCGGGTACCGCTTCCCGCGGCGCCGGTCGGCGGCCCGGTCACGCTGTCCCCCGCCGCCGCGGACGGCCTGGCCGCGCACCTGGGCGACCTCGTCGCCGGCCGGGTACAGGCCGGGATCCGGGACGTGCTGGTACCCCCGGCGCCGGTGACGTTCCGCGGCGCGGTCGGCACCGGCCTGGCCGGCGACGGGGTATCGAACGTGCCGTCGCCCGACGGTGACGCCGCGCCGGTGTGGCGGGTGCCGGTCGGCCGGGTCTGCGAGCTGACCGTGCTGGTGACGACCGGGTACCGCGCCTTCGCCGAGCACGAGCGTGACCGGCCGGCACTGGCCGAGCTCCGGATCTGGCTGCCGTTCGCGGTCACGTCGGGTGACAGCGCCGCCGAGGTCGACCTCACGATAGTGATCGACGCCCCGCTGGTCGACGTGCCGGACAGGCGGCTGGAGACCAGGTGCCGGGTCGACGGCGGCCTGGTCCGGCACCGGACCACCCTGCGCGTCGAGCACCCGGACTCGTACGACCTCCGCGTCGCCCTGCTGTCCTCGGGCCGCCTGGTGCAGGCACTGCCGATCGAGCTGATGGCGGGCGGTGATGACGAATCCGATGGACGCCCTGACGGCGCAGCGGCCTGACGTTACGGTCTACACCACGCACGACACCCGGGGTCCGGTCCTCGAGCTGACGGCTCCGCTCGTCGCCGAGCCGCTCTCGGTCCGGCTGAAGCGGCCGGATGTGGTCCGCGAGCGGTACGCCAGACTCGGCCGCGGCATCGCCGCGGCCACCTCGATGATCGGGGGCGGGCGGCAACGGATCGAACTGGCGACGGCCGGCCAGGTGTTGGCTGACATCGCGGAGGCCGGGCAGGTTTTCCTCGGCTACGCACTGCGCGACCCGCTGGCCGACGTCAACAACCTGGCGAGCTTCCTGCGGGCCGCCTGCCCGACATGGCGGAACGGACAGGCCAGGGTCCCGCTCATCCACGCCGTCGCGGAACCGGACGACTACTTCCCCTGGGAGCTGCTGCCGCTTTTCGAGCCGTCGGCCACGGTCGAGGTACGCGACCAGCCGGGGCTGGAGGACGCCGCCCGGGTGTTCCCCGGCTTCGCCACCGTGGTGGAACGCTCCACCCCCGACCGCGTGCCCGACGGTCTGTTGCTCAACGGGTGGAACCGGCTGCCGGTACGCGTGATCTACGACGCCAACCTCGACGGCGCGCACGCCGAGGTGGGCTTCTTCCGGGGCAGGGGGCGGCTGTTCCGGCTGGAGGGCCCGTACCCGAGGGACGTCACCGACACCGGCGCGCCGACACTCGCGCAGCAGCTGTGCGACCCGGCACTAGGCGTCGACGGCGCGCGCCGAAGCTACGCCGACCAGATCGTCCACTTCGCCTGCCACTGCGAGGCCGACGGCGGCGACACCGCGACGTTCGCGTACCGGCTGGCCGACGAGCGACGGCGGGGGCTGGTCATCCTGCTCGACAAGCTCGTGGGTGAGCTGGTGCGGCGCTCGCCGGCCGGCAGGCGAGCAGACAAGCCGCTGGTCTTCCTGAACGCGTGCGGCACCGCCGTGATGGATCCGGCGAGCGCCGCCTCCCTGCTCAAGCCGTTCCACGACAACCGCAACCGGGGCATCATCGGCACCGCGGCCAACGTGCCGGACCGGGTCGCCGCCGAGATCTCGAAGCACTTCTACACGAACCTGACCGGCAGGGCGCAGACCGTCGGGGAGGCGCTGCACGGGGCGAAGTGGCGCCTGCTGGAGGACCGCGGAAACCCTCTCGGCCTGCTCTACGGCATCCACGCCGCCGCCTCGATCCGGGTCGCTCCGATCACGACACTACAGGGGGTCCGGTGAACAGTCTGGTCAACAGCCTGTGGCACGAGGCGCGCGGCAGTTTCGAGCGGCTTCCGGTCTGGCTGCCGGGTACCCCGATGAGCCTCGGCGATGTCGGGGTCTTCGACGAGTCGGGCTGGACCAAGCAGACGACGCTGGCCGAGTTGGGGGTCAGGTTCTCGGCCGACCCGGCCGGCGAGCCGGTCGACTACGACTACAGTTCGCACGACGGGGCCCAGGTCAGCACCCGACTCGCGGCGGCCGGCGCGCCGGCGCTCGGCGTGGTCGGTGCGGCCGGCGCACCGGCGCTGGGTGCGGTCGGCAATGGCAACCTGGAGATGCACGTCCGCTTCTCGCGGCAGGGCGCCTTTGTACTGAAGGCCGGCGCGGTCACGGTGCGACGCATCGCCGACCAGGCCGGGGTGGACGAACAGATCCTCGAGCGGTACGGGCAGGGCCGCTGGCGACGCGAGTGGGTACTGGTCAGCGAGGTGGCCCGGGGTGGCCCGTCGATAACCATCGTTTCCGGCAGCGACGACGGCGAGGCCGTCATCGACCTGGGCGCAGCGGGCCCCACCGGGAGCCCGCTGCTGGCCGCCGGATTCGGTGTGAGGTCGAGGAAGGGCCTGGCCGCGGCCTTCGTCACCGCGACGGAGGCAGCCCTGTTGTGGCGCGGCCGTCGCGTCTACGACCCGTGGTGGTCCTCAGAGCCCAAGCTGGTGGACCGCGGCGGCGTCCCGCGCGGCGGCGAGACGCCCGGCGATCCCGACGGCGGCGGCCCCGACCACGGCGGCCGTCGGGCGGGGCACCTGGCGGAGGTCGAGTACCCCGAGGACCTGCCGTAGCCCGACAGCGTCGTCAGTCCCGACAGCGTCGTCAGTCCCGACAGCGCCGTTCATGCGCCCGCAACCGGGCGGAAAACGCGACCCGGACCATGTCGGCCCGTACGCCGGGCAGATCGACCGGTCCGGGAAGGCGCTGGGCAACTTCCCGCAGGCGTTCACCCGTCCGGCCCTGATCAGCGCCGTGGCCAACCTCGACCGGGCGCTGGGGCACTGATCGGCTGGATCGCCGAGTGCGGCCCGGGGACGTGTCCGGTCCTGCTGAACATGCACCGTACGGGTGAATCCGACACCTGCTCAGACGCGGACCGAGAGGCTAGGGTCAGTACCGGTGACGACCAGGGGTACCCGAGCCGTATCTGTGAGCGGGAGTGCCCCCGTTGACGACCACGTCCACAATGGTCGTTCGGGTTCGCCTGTGCGCCAACCACATCACTACACTGCTGCCATCGAAATATTGAACTGCCCCCTTGCAACACAGAGTCAAGCACCGTGACCCTGTTGTCGGGCCGGCCCCTGTAGCGAGGACGCTGATGTCGAAACTCTCCTCACCCAACGCGCATGCGGTTCGCCGGGGTGGCGGGCGCTATGCCAGCCCCCCCGCCCGCCAGGTACAAGCCGAGGGCGGCATAAGATCCCGCCTGCTGTGGGCCGCTGTGCTCCCGGCGACCGTCATGGCTCTGCTCGGGGCGGGCACGGTGGTCTATGTGATGACCACCTCCGGGGCCGCGGTGCCGGTCGCGACCCAGGTCGTGCTGGGCGCGGCGGTCCTGACGGCCGTGGCCGTCCTGCTCGCGGCCGCCGCCCAGGCCGGCGGGGTCACCCGCGCGCTGAACCGGAGGGTCGGTGCCCTGCGGTCGTCGACCGCCCGGGGCCAGGCCGAGCTGCAGCGGCTGCTCGACGCGCTGAACAACGGCGAACGCCCCGCCCTGCGCGGCGCGGAGTACGTACCCGCCGACGCCGGCGACGTGTTCGCACTGCTGGAGAACGACCTGAACCAGGCGCAGCTGGCCACGCAGGCGGCGGTCGTCCGCGCCTCCACCATGACCCCCGCCGGCCGGTCCGGCCAGCAGGTCGAGGTGTTCGTCAACCTCGCCAGGCGGCTGCAGTCCCTGGTGCACCGGGAGATCCAGCTCCTCGACGAGCTGGAGAACGAGGTCGAGGATCCCGACCTCCTCAAGGGCCTGTTCTACGTCGATCACCTCGCCACCCGCATGCGTCGGCACGCGGAGAACCTCGCGGTGCTCGGCGGCGCGGTCTCGCGGCGCCAGTGGAG
This sequence comes from Planosporangium mesophilum, assembly GCF_016863255.1. GTDB lineage: Bacteria > Actinomycetota > Actinomycetes > Mycobacteriales > Micromonosporaceae > Planosporangium > Planosporangium mesophilum. The sequence goes on along the minus strand of NZ_BOON01000032.1, from coordinate 5,069 downwards.
CCGGCCGGTGGCCGTGACCGAGGTGCTGCGCTCGGCCATCGCCGAGGTCGAGCAGTACTCGCGGGTCAAGCTCGTACCGCCGATCGAGGGCACCCTGCGCGGTCACGCCGTCGCCGACGTCATCCACCTGTTGGCGGAGCTGGTCGAGAACGCCACCAACTTCTCCCCTCCCCACACCAACGTGCTGCTGCGCGCCCAGAGCGTCACCTCCGGCCTGGCCGTCGAGGTCGAGGACCGCGGCCTGGGCATGTCGTTCGCCGACCAGGACCGGGTGAACAACCTGCTCGCCGACCCCGACCGGGTCGACATCGGCGAGCTGCTGCGCGACGGCCGCATCGGCCTGTTCGTGGTCTCGGCGCTCGGTCGCCGGCACGGCCTCGCGGTGCGGCTGCAGGCCAACATCTACGGCGGTACCCAGGCCGTCGTGATCCTGCCCCACGGGCTGCTCGGCGGGGAGCCGGAGCACGAGGCCCGGCAGCAGGTGGCGGCGCAGCAGGTGATCCAGGCGCCGCCTCCGCAGCAGCCGGTACCGGCGCTGGCCGCCCACGCCACGGCGGCGATCCCGGCCGAGGCCCCGACCACCCCCGGCTACGGCCACAGCAGCGGCCCTACCCAGGTGGTACGCCCGGTCATGCGGGAGCCGTCGCCCGCGCCGGTGGTGTCCGTCCCGACGACCCCCACCAGCGACCCGGGCGCCGGCGGCGCGAGCTACGGTGCCGCGAACCACGGCGGTGTGAACCACGGCGGCGCGAGCTACGGTGCCGCGAACCACGGCGGCGTGAACCACGGTGCCGCGAACCACGGCGGCGTGAACCACGGCGGCGTGAACCACGGTGGTGCGAGCATGGGTGCCGCGAGCATGAGCGGCGCGAGCATGAGCGGCGCGAGCCACGGTGCCGCCAGCCCCAGCGACCGCCCGCAACTTCCCCAGCGTCACCGGCAGACGCACCTCGTGCCCCAGCTGCACCAGGCCCCCGCGCCCCGGCCGGAGGAACCGGTCGCCGGCCACGACCCCAACCTGATGGCCTCGTTCATGCGCGGCGTGAGCCTGGCCGACAGCGGGGCCGACGACGAGGACGGCCACCACGGCCGTACGGACGGCATCAGCTGACCAAGCCTCATCCCCCATTCCCCCAAGGAGGATCCACCTATCATGCTGAGCGACGTCCCCCCAGGGCAGGCCGCGGATCTAGCCTGGCTGCTGACCGGCCTGGTCCAGCGCGTTCCCCATACCCTAAGCGCCCTGCTGCTGTCCTCCGACGGCCTGAAGAAGGCCGCCCACGGCCTGGATGCCGACAGCGCGGACCATCTGGCCGCGATTGCCTCGGGGCTGTTCTCGCTCGCGCGCAGCGCCGGGACCCGCTTCGGCGGCGGTGACGGGGTTCGGCAGGTGGTGGCCGAGCTCGACGACACCCTGCTCTTCGTCTCGACGGCCGGCTCCGGCGCGGTGCTGGCCGTGCTGGCGGCCCGCGGAGCCGACGCGGGCGTTCTCGGGTACGAGATGTCGCAACTGGTCAAGAGCGTCCGTCCGTACCTCGCCACGCCCGCGCGGCATACCGTCGGCATGCCGGGCAGCGCGATCCGGTGAGTATGACGGGGCCCCAGGACGAGCTGTGGCTCGACGACGATGCCGGGCGCCTCGTGCGCCCGTACACGGTGAGCAACGGGCGCACCCAGCCCACCGCCAAGCTGGATCTGCTGTCCATGGTGATGGCGACCGGCCGGGTGCCCCGTGCACACCTGGAGCCCGACCACGCCCGGGCCCTCGGCCTGTGCGCCGGCCCGACAACGGTCGCAGAGATCGCGGCACACCTGAAACTGCCCGCGGTCATCACAAAGGTGCTGCTGTCCGATCTGGTCGACTGCGGAGCAGTGAGTACCCGAGCCCCCGGCTCTGCCGCCGATTCCACTGATCGTTCTGTTCTGGAGGCACTTCTCGATGGCCTACAACGACGGCTCTGAGCCGTTCCCGACGGCGCTCAAGATCCTGGTCGCCGGTGGGTTCGGCGTAGGCAAGACGACCTTCGTCGGCGCGGTGAGCGAGATCGAACCCTTGAGCACGGAGGAGCTACTCACCACGGCGAGCGCCGGCACCGACAGCCTGGCCGGGGTGGAGAACAAGTCGACGACCACCGTGGCCATGGACTTCGGCCGCATCACGATCGACCCCAGGTACGTCCTCTACCTGTTCGGCACGCCCGGGCAGGAGCGCTTCTGGTTCATGTGGGACGAACTGTCCAACGGCGCGCTGGGGGCGGTCGTCCTGGCCGACACCCGCCGGCTGGAGGCCTGCTTCGCCGCCATCGACTTCTTCGAATCCCGAGGCATCAACTTCCTGGTGGCGATCAACCAGTTCGACGGCGCGTTCCGCTACGACCCCGAGGAGGTACGGCTCGCTCTGGACCTCAAGCCCCACGTCCCGGTCGTCACGTGCGACGCCCGCCAGGCCCGCTCCGCGACCGCCGCGCTGGTCGCGCTGATCCAGCACCTGCTCGGCGCCGCCACCTCCCGATCCGCCTGAAATCCCCCACCAGATACGGAGCCTCTCATGAGCTACGACCCCGCCGACCACCAGCCGCTGACCCCCGTCGACCCGGAAGCGCCGCACCGGGTGAACCGGCTGCGCGAACTCGGTCTCGGGGAGAACCCCGACCCGGAGTTCGACGAGTTCGCCCACAAGCTGGCCCGGATCACCGGCGCCCCGTACGCGATGGTCAACTTCATCAGTGAGGACCGCCAGTACTTCGCCGGACTGCACACGCCCTCGTCGGGGCAGGCCAGCACCAACGTGGAGAGCGGGGCCAGCGGGGAGCCCGGCCGCGTGATGGCCCGGGACCACGGCTACTGCCCGCACGTGGTGGTCCGGCGCAAGGCACTGGTGCTGGACGACGTCTGCGACTACCCGCGGTTCGCCGGCAACCCGGTGGTCGACGAGATCGGCATCCGGTCGTACCTGGGTGCCCCGCTCATCGACCACACGGGTACGACCCTCGGCACGATCTGCGTCGTGGACACCGAGCCCCGCCCGTGGGGACGGCCGGGGCTGGAGACCATCAAGGCGCTCGCCGCCGAACTGGTGGAGCGGATCAACCAGCGCGACGGACGGCTGGACTAGTCAGGACGCGGCCGCCGCCCCCACCACGGCAGCGGCGAGCCGCTCCGACCACTGCCCCTTCGACATGCCCAGCGCCACCTCCCCGAGCCGGAGCAGCTGCACGTCGGAGGTGCCGGCCGGGGCAAAGATGTGGTGCGCGTCGCGGAGGTACCGCTCGATCGGGCGGTCGGGGTAGAGCCCGCACGCGGCGTGCACCTCCATCGCGTTGCGCGCCGAGTCCAGGGCGTACTCGACATTGATGAGCTTGGCGTTCATCAGCTCCGCGTCGCAGGGCAGGCCCTGATCCAGCAGGTGCACCGCGTGGTAGGCGGCCAGCCGCGCGGTCATCAGGCGGGACTGCATCTGCCCCAGCTTCAGCTTGATCGAGGGCAGGTCGTACAGCGGCTTGCCGTAGCGGTGCTGCTCGGCGACGAACCGGGAGGTCTCCTCCATCAGGGCCTGGTGGATGCCGAGCGAGACGGCGGTGAGGTTGGCCCTGCCGTACAGGACGCTGGAGGAGTACGCGACGGCCAGGCCGTCACCCTCGGCGCCGAGCAGGTTCTCCACCGGGACCCGGCAGTTGTCGAAGATGAGCTCGCCGAAGCTGAAGCCGTGCAGGCCCATGGCGGCGCGGTGCGGCCCGAGCGAGAAGCCCGGGCGGTCCGACTCCACCAGGAAGGCCGCCAGGCCCGTGGACCCCGGCCCGGTGCGTACGACGACGCCGTGCAGGTCGCCGACGTGGCTGTTGCCGACGAACACCTTGCGGCCGTTGAGGATGTAGTCGTCCCCGTCGCGTACCGCGCTCGCGGTCATGCCGAGGACGTGGCCGCCCGACTGCGGCTCGGTGACCGCGATGGTGGGCAGGCAGCTTCCGTCCGACACCGCGGGCAGCCAGGCCTTCTTCTGATCCTCGTTGCCGAAGTGCACGATCTTCGCGACGCCCAACTGGGATGCCTGCACCATGGCGCCCATGGCGCCGCTGACCCGCGACAACTCCTCGATGATGATCGTCTTCGCCAGGTGACCCAGCCCCATGCCGCCGTACTCGGGGCTGATCGTGACTCCGATCCAGCCCTGACGTGCGATCAGCCGGGACAGTTCGTACTGAACCGTCCGGGACGCCTCCATCTCCGGTACGCGGGGGCGTACCTCCGCCTCGGCGAAGGCGCGGACCTCTTCCCGGAGACGCTCGTGACGTTTCGTGGTGAAGTAGTTGTCCATCAACAGACCCCTTCGTGAGTCGCCTGCCGGCCCGGACCGGCATCGCGGTGGCGCCTCGGCCCAGGGCTCGCGGAGTCCTGGTCATCGCCGTAGCAACACGTTCCCGGGTTGGTAGCCGACCCATCGGCGCCCGACGGGTCGGGTCGGTGCACACGGAGAGCCACACCTTGCTGTCCCGACCACGCTGTGCGGTGGAGCTCGGCCGGCGGCACCGCCACGAAGGCAGCGAGCCGGGCGCCCGTCCCGGACGGACCGAAGCATAGTAACGGCGGCGCATCGGCCGCCTGTCACCGTTTCGAGGTCACGAGTGGGAAAACCTTGCCGCGCAACGGATCTGGCGGCAGTCTCCAGCCGGGGCGACGACAACGGCCCGCGAAGGTGGGCCGCTCGCCATCCTTGATCCCCGACTCGCACAACGCTGATCGTATCGATGAGGATGCGTAACGTCACCCCTCTATCGATAAGTGACACACGAAACCGGTCACGCGGGTCGGAAATCGCTGAGTTTGCAACGCCGTACAGTTATTGAGTTGCTACCCTTGGTGTTCGTCTATTTTCTACAGTTCTATTTGGACCACCGCCATGCGTTCCAGCACCCGGCCCCTGACGTCATACCGTCAGCGTCCACTGTGGGGGATGTTCCCGCGGGCGCGCTCACGCGGGCCACTGCCCGCCCCGCCGGCGCGGCGGCGCTGCCCCAGGCCCACCGGATCGGCATACGGTAGGCGTGGGGAGCCGACTGCGCCCGACGGGA
>NZ_BOON01000031.1 GCF_016863255.1 Planosporangium mesophilum | reverse complement strand
GCGACGCGACATGCTCTGCGGGGCCGGCGCGACGATGCCACGCGGCCGAGTACCGGTGCGGCGAGCCTGCACCAGGGGACTGCGGGGCGAATGCGCCGGTCCGATGACAACAGGCGGAGCCCGGGCACGGCGAGACGCGCGTCGGGGGGACCGACCCGACCACGTTGGACAGTCGGGTGTCGGCCACGGCAAGCCCCGGTACGCGAGGGCACCGGTGTCGCCGCTGCCACACGGCCGTGCGCGGCAGGGGAGACAGGCAGCAAACCGTGCAGGGCGGGGCAGGGCCTATCGATCCGCCCGACGCTCCACCCCAAGACACCTAGCATCCTAGGATGCCTCACGCGACGTGGCGCCGACCACCGGGCGCCGCACCAGAAGGCCAGGGGATCAAGAGGCCACGGGGTCAAGAGACCAGGGGATCAGGGCCCGACGCTGGCGGGTACGGCCTATTTCGTGTCCCTGCTCGGACGACCCCTTCTGCCGATGGGTCGACGACCTCCAAGATCAGCGGTGGCCACATGCCACGTCGTGACCGACTGGCACCCCGTCATGCCGCAAGCCGCGCGGTTCAGCAGCGGGCGGTCTCTCAGGCACCCAAGCACCTAAGCCAACCCGGCAGGAGGAGCCGTGGGTCGAGCAGTACCTGGCGGCGAGCGAGTCGGCCAAATCACCAGGGTGGCTTCGGTTAGGGCCTGTCCTGCCGATCATGTACGCGTTCGTCGATGATGTGTCGGTGGTCGGTCGGGGTGAGTTGACGGACAAAGCGTGGGCGGTGATCGAGCCGCTGTTGCCAAAGTCCGATGGGCGTGCGGGCCGGTGGCGCGATCACCGCCAGGTCATCAACGGGATCCTGTGGAAACTGCGTACCGGGGCGCCGTGGCGGGACCTGCCGGAGCGGTACGGGCCGTGGAAGACCTGCCACGAGCGGCTACGCCGGTGGACCGCCGACGGCACCTGGGATCGGATCCTGGCGCACGCCCAGACCTACGACGACGGCCAACAGGTGGAGTGGACGATCAGCGTGGACTCCTCGATCGTGCGGGCGCACCAGCATGCCGCGGGCGCCCGCAAAAAAAGGGGGATCCGCTGGTTGGGGGCGGGATTGCGCGACGGTGGGTACGCAGGCAGGTGAATCCCTCGGCCGGTCCCGAGGGCGGGCTGAGTACGAAGATTCATCTGGCCGTCGACGGGCGTGGCCGACCGCTGGCGTTCCTGCTCATCCCGGGTCAGGCCGGCGACAATCCGCACCTGCTGCCGCTGCTGGATGCCATCAGCGTCAACGCGCCCGGCCCTGGTCGGCCGCGCAAGCGCCCGGACCTGCTGATCGCCGACAAGGGCTACGCCCATGACTCCACCCGTCGGGCGCTGCGCCGCCGGGGCCTGCGTCACGCCATCCCCGAGCGGTCCGACCAGGTCGAACGCCGGGCCGCCAAGGGCAGCGCCGGTGGACGACCACCGGCCTTCGACCGGGAGGTCTACAAACAGCGCAACGTCGTCGAACGCTGCTTCAACCGGCTCAAACAGTGGCGCGACCCGGCCACCCGGTTCGCCAAACGCGCCTCGAGCTACCGCGCCAGCCTGGTGCTCATCGCCGCCGTCATCTGGCTTCGCTGACCAGACAACGCGTCCTGCTCACCCTCGTCATGCCCTACGGCTGTTCACGCACCGTGAAACGGAGCTGGCTCCGGCGGGATCCGCTTCGACATCAGGCAGAACTCGTTGCCCTCTGGGTCTTCCAGCACTACCCACGACCCGCTGCCGACGGTGCCTGACCGTTTGGCACCCAGATCGATCAGCCGGGCCAGCTCCTCCTCCTGGCTGTGATCAGTGGGGCAAACATCGAAGTGCATCCGGTTCTTCGTCGTTTTGCGTTCCGGGACGCGGATGAACAGGATGTCGGGGCTGACTGTCGCACCCCGGATCGCTACCCCCGTCTCGTCTCGATCGAAGATCCGGTACCCGAGAACTCGGCACCAGAAGTCGGCCAGCCGCTCGGGGTCGGCACAGTCGATCACGATGTCGCCAACCCGGCTCGTCACGCGCGGCAGCCTAACGCTCCTGCCTGGCTCGCCACTGTCCCGATCTGCTTTCAACGATCGGCAGGACAGGCCCTAGGCGCAGACCTGGTCGGTCTGGGTGAGAGCGCGCAACGCGACATCGGGAAGAAGCTGGGGGAGCAGTGCCACCAGGCGCGTGGCGGCGACATCGAGCGCAGCCTGACTACTCACGGCGCCACCAGTGCCGGGCCCTGGCTGCTTACTGCGGCGGCCGTGCCTGACGGGGCAAGCATCGACCACCTCCCTGAGTACATAGACGCGAAGCAGTACCAGACCCGGTCGAGCCGGTCGATGCTGCTGCTGTACGAGACCGATGGGTCGCTGAGCGGGTCTCGCTACCGCGGCGAGCCTCAACCTCGGACTGCCGACCGAGACGCCGCTATCGAGGTCACCCAACTGCGAAGCCTCGCGGCCACCTTCCACAAGGTTCTTCCGAGTGCACGACGCAGCACCAGGCAGTTGCGCGGCAAACGGGGAAAGAAGAACCGCCGGCGCCGCTGAGCACGTTGCACCGGAGGTCAACCAGCGCGGTGACAGTATTCTGCTGGCGAAATTCTGCCTGGCGAACGGCTCATGGTTCATTCGGATCTGCCGCCGTTCGCGAGCGCTGTCTGGCAGATGCGTTCTGCTCCTGCTACATAGGGCGCATGGGGATGGACATCGATGACCAGTACGAGTGGGACGCCGACCAGCATTTGGCAGCCTACGGCTTGCGCGTCGCCGTCGACCAGGTCCCGATCGTTCGGGATGTCCTCATACGCGAAACCCGGCACGAGGCGGACATCTACGGTGGAATGGGCACCGTCCCCGGCAACACGCAGCTGATGCGGATCTGCGCCATCCAGCTCTGGCACGCCGGCGCCGTCGAGGACGCGCTGTTGGTTCACCGCGCCCGCCGCACCAGTATGGACGCGACCGGCGCCGTCGACGCGGAACTGATGCTGGGGGCGGGCGTCGCTAGGACGAAGGAGTACCTCGCGACTTTGTGCACCGATGAAGCCCGAGAGATCCTCGACGAGATCGCGTGGGTGGAGGAGTCTTACGACGCCGAACGCTACGCAGCTTTCCTCGACAAGTACTACCGAATTGCTTGACCGCGTGGGGAGGCCGTTTGCAGGCGCACTCGGTCACGGTTGTCCGCCAGCGTGGCGACATGAGCGGTCTCGAAGACCTGCATTGGTCTTCTAGTGATCATGGTGCTCGCGCACTCCCACGCCGCTGACTGCTCGGTCCCGGCGACCGGATCGGTCGATGTGAGCGCGTTTTCGAACGCCTAACGGTTGAAGATGCGGGTCAGCCCGGCGGCTACCGCGGCGGTCAGCACCCAGCCAAACAGTACCAACAGGGCTGCGACATATCTGGTTGCCCCGGTCGGTTTTCCAAGCGTCGTCATAACCGAAGTTGACGATCGGTAGCAGCAGATCGAGCGCCTGCAGTGCCGGGTTGCGGTCTGGCACGTCGACGGCGTTACGGGGAGTGGACGGCTGCAGGATGAAGGTGAGCGTCGCGAGCGCCCAGAACGGGGCCGGATCGGGCGGCATCGCAGAGTGACCCGTCATGCGGTTCGCGCCGCTCGGTTGATCTTCGCTTGTAACGCTCGTCGTGCCAGGGGTCCCAGGTCGTCGACGATCTCGACGAGGACAGCCAATTGTTCGAGGACGGCCATCGCCTGCAGGGCGCCCGCCTGGTCCACTCCCTCATACAGTTCGAGGCCGACGAACGCAGCCGAGACCGCGCGAGCGAGGCCCGGTATGTCGGCGATCTCGGTGAACGGGGAGCCGGCCAGGACGCGGCGCAGTACCGACTCGATCTCGTCAATCCACAGTTGTAACGAAGCCGCGGTTGGTGCGGCGAGCCGCTCGTCGTTCTGCGCGCCAGCGAGGAGCTGGGCCAGAACCGAGACGTTTCCCAGACTCCTCTCCTCCGCATGCAGCGCGCGACCGACGTCGAGCAGTTCACGCAGCGACCGTACGGTGGCGAACCGCTCCGAGTAGTGCGTGACCCGTGCTGCGGTACTGGTGGTGCAGGCGGCGGCGAGCAGATCGTCGACGCTGCCGAAGTGGTAGAAGACCAGTGCCTGATTCACGCCAGCGGCGGCGGCGATGGTACGGGCGGAGACGCCTGCGATGCCGTGCTCTCGGATGGCGGCGAGTGCCCCGTTGAGCAGTCGTTGCTTTGTGTCGGACATCCCTCTCCTCGCGTACGGGTTGCGGGCGACCCGGCCAGGTGCGGCGGCGCGATCATCGCGTCCGTCACCACCTGTGCGAGCCAGCCGATCCCGGGCAGTCGCAGCAGCCAGCCTAAGTACGCCCAGGCCAGGTTGACATGTTCCAGTCCGCGGGCGACGGCGGCCACCCCCCGTTCGCTGTGGCCGTCGCCGCCCGCGTACTGAGCTCGCCACAGCGGCTGCTCATGCTCGCGGGCCGGTGCCAGGGTCAGTTCCGCCGGGCGCCGGCGTTGGAGGAAGCCCGTGGTGGCGGCGCACGGCCCACAGTCATCGTCGAGCCACAGGGTGGCCGGCGCCTCAGGCAGGTAAGGCGTCCACCGTGGCCACCAGGCGCGCACCTTGTGCCGGTACTCGTGCCAGTTCTGCCCGAACCGGCTGCTCAGATCCTCGTGCTCGTGTCGGCTCGCCACACCGGCGGAGAACGCGGCGGCGGTCAGCGCCGCGGTGGCGAGGGACGTACTGCGGGTCACGGCGGCGGTCAGCAGCAACAGCGTGACGGCGCTGATCTGCATGGGGTTGGCGACATACGCGTACGGGCCGGTGGTGACCATCTGCCGGGGCGGGTCCCACGGATAGGGCGTCCCGCCGCCACGGACGGCGAACTCCCGTACCGCGCTCAACGCCGGTACCGCGAGAAGCAGACCCAGCTGGGCGATGGCGAACAGCCACTGCCCGGACAGGCGGGTCAGCCGCGTCCAGGAGCCGTCGCCGAGTTCGAACGCCGCGGTGGGCACGAGCCACAGTGTCATGACGGCGAAGACCGTCATCTGCAGCAGCACCCGGGCGCCGAGGTGCCGCCGGTCGGCGGACCACCGGCCGAGCAGCTGCGCCAGCAGCCCCACGGTCAGCAGACCGACGGCTTCGCCGAGCAGCCAGTGCGGCCCGAGGTGGACCAGCGGCTCCAGCGCCGGCATCGTCGCCGCGTCCAGCCACAGCAGCAGGCCCATCACCATCGGCAGTGGCAGGAACCGTCGCAGGAGGACCGGCACCGGACCCCACAGCGCCGCCCACCCGATCCACAGGTCGACAGGCATCCCACGAAACGCCCCCTCGACCGGGGTGAAGGTCCACCATTTTGCCAGTCGCGCGAATTCCTGCAGCGCGGCGAGTCCGACGGCAGCTGCGATGAAGGCCAACAGCGCCGCGGCCCTGGCCGTGCGCTCGCGTTCCACCTTGGCCGCGACGAGCGTCAGCGCAAGAGGCACCGCCAGGCACAGGTAACGTACGACCGTCACGTCAACGCCATGGTGTCGAGCAGGTGCCCCACGCCCTGGTGCATCAAGGCATCCTGCAAGGGCCCGAAGTACCACGACGGGTCGAGGCGTCGCAGGTAGTGCACCGTTAGCCGGACCTCGGTGTGCTTCGCGTCAATGGCGCGCCACCTGACGTCCGCCTGCTGCCAAGTCACCCAACGAGCCGTGATCGAGCTGTCCTCGACGAACGCGAACGAGAGGTGGCCCGGCTCCGTCGTACGGACCTCGGCAACGATCTGCCCCCCAGGCCCGTGCGAGGTCCCGTGGTATGCGAAGGTCCATTTGCCACCGGGGTTCAACGTGTCGCCATGCACGTGCTCCGGCATCGGCACGCCAAGCATGCGCAGCGGCACGGACCGCACCGAGGTCGGCTGTGGCCCCGCAGCGAGACGGGACACCACCCCGTCGACCGGCATCGCGACCACCCGGATCACCTGTACGGACTGGTCGGGACTGATCCGCAACGCACCGCTGCTGCCCTCCACCGCCACCAGGAGCAGCAGCGGCACCGGCAGGACCGCATACATCCCCGACGACCTGGCGCACCAGCGAACCAGAGCCGTCGTGCCGTGCGCGACGAGGTACACCAGCGGAGCCGCAAGCACCACACAGATCGCACCTTCGTGCAGCGCCACCGCCGCGAGCAACAAGAAAATGGTGGTGAGCCTGAAGACCCGGCCATGGGTGGTACGGGCCGGCGAGACGGCCAGCGCCGCAGCCAGCAGCGCCGGCAACCCGACAAAGAGCAGCGCGCTGTCGGCCCGCCCGGTCCGCACCGCCATCACGAAGACGACTAGGCCGAAGACACCGATGAGTCCGGCCAAGATCCAGTTAGCGGTACCGGGTCGTGAAAACGGCCCGCCCTGCTCCGACATGTTCATCCCCCGCGTCCGCCAAGTTGAGCAAATGCTCAAAGTGGAGCGTAGGAGAGTTTGAGCAATCGCTCAATACCCAATCGAAGGATCGCGAGCGCCATCCGGCGGACGCTTTAAAAGCGTTTACCGGAAATTTGCCGTAAACAGGGGTTGTAGGTGGTCAGCCCCCTTAGCTGCCTCAGTCCGCTAACTTCGGCATCCTCATTTGCCGCAGATCGCGCTACACGACCTAATCTGTCGAATTGAGGACGCTGTTTCGGCGGCATGGCCGGGTTGTTCGGTTCCCGTCGTCGACCGGGTACCGCCGCCGGGTGGCCTGGTGTGTGGTCACCCGGCAGCGGCGGCTACGCAGTCAGCCGCGCCTGGTGCAGGACTGCGGCCAGCTCGATCGGTCGGCTGAGCATCGGCCAATGCCAGGTCGGCAGTTCCTCGTATCGCCACGCGTCGCCGGCCATGTGGCGGTACAGCGGCAGTGTCGCGGCCACCCCCTGCACCTGCGCGGCGGTGAAGCTCGACAGCACGCCGAGTCTGGGCAGCTTCTCCCACGCCCCGGTCAGCCGGACCGGGGCGGTGGCGGTCGCCCACGGCTGGTCGACCGACCGCTCGCGCAGCAGCGTGACGATCGAGTCATCCACGTCGGGCACGCCCGCGGCCAAGTCGGCCCAGGGCGGCGGTGGCAGCCGCCACCCGTCACCGTGGTCGGCCACCAATGCCGCGTTGCGCTCGCGCTCGGCCGGCGGGGTGAACTCGACCTGAGCCACCCCGTCGGGCAGCGGACCGGTGTCGACATAGACCAGCTGGGCGACGCGGTCGGTGACGCGGTCGGCGGCCGCGGTGACGACGCTACCGGCGTAGCTGTGCCCGACGAGGACCACGTCGCGAAGGTCCTCGTAGCGCAGGAGGTTGACCACATCGGTGACGTGGACGTCGAGGTCGGTGTCGGGACGGGCCAGGTGAGCGCGCTCCCCGAGGCCGGTCAGGCTGATCGGGTACACGTCGTGGCCGTGCCGGCGTAGTTCAGCGGCCGTCGAATGCCAGGCCCAGGCGCCGAGCCAGAACCCGGGGACCAGTACGAATGTCGTCATGCGCGGCACGCTACGGTCAATACCGGACAGTTTCCGCCCGGATTAGGAGGACTTCTTTGGCCAAGCCGACCGTGCGGATACTTGCCTTGCTGGAGATCCTCCAGTCGGGCGGCGCATTCAGCGTCGCCGACCTGGCCCGCCGGCTCGGCGTCGACGAGCGCACCGTCCGCCGCTACGCGACCCACCTCCTCGACCTGGGCATCCCGGTCGAGGCGCGCCGTGGCCGCTACGGCGGGTACCGGCTCGCGCCCGGATACAAGCTGCCGCCGCTCATGCTCACCGACGAGGAGGCGGTCGCCATCGCCCTCGGTCTTGCCGCCGGACGCCGCGCGGGGCTGGTCACGGCCGACCACGCGGCCACCGAGAGCGCCACCGCCAAGCTGCGCCGGGTACTGCCAGTCGGCCTTGCCCGGCGCATCGACGCCCTACTGGCCACCGTGGACGTCACCGGGCCGGTCCGGCAGCCCGCCCCGCCCGGCACCGAGGTGCTGCTGGTACTCGCCGAGGCGGCCCGCCACCGACACCCGGTACAGCTGGCGTACACCACCTGGCATGGCAGCTCCAGCGAACGCGGCCTCGACCCGTACGGGCTGGTCTTCCACAACGGCCGCTGGTATGTCACCGGTCGCGACCACGCCAGCGGATCCGTGCGGACATTCCGACTCGACCGCATCGGCGCTATCCGCGCCACCGACGGGGCGTTCGAGGTACCGGCCGGGTTCGACCCCACCGGACACGTCCTTGCCGGCCTGGCCTCGGTGCCCTACGCCCACGACGTCTCGGTCCTGCTGCACACCAGCCTCGCCCAGGCCCGGCGACGGATCCCGCCCTCGGTCGGCACACTCACCGAGGTCGCCGACGGAGTGCGGCTGACCACCCGAGCCGAACACCTCGACGGTGCCGCCCAGATGCTGGCCGGGCTCGGCTGGCCCTTCACCATCGAACGGCCCGCCGAGCTCAGAGCCGAGGTGCGCGCCCTGGCCGCCCGCCTACTCACCCACACAGACGCAGGCGAGTAGGCCGCCACAGCGGCCCGTCGACGTTGGTAAGCCGGGCAGTATGAAACATCCGCTCTTGCCGCCGATCCTGCGCGCTCTGCGCTGCGGTGGGCGTCGCGGTCAGTAGCAGGCGCGGCTCCGTCGACGTCGACGGCAACGATCACTGGTGGCTCTTCATCGACGTGCCACAGCACCAGTGCCCGCTCGCCCGCCCGGCACCACCACGCTGAGGCCGAAGCGAGAGAGAAGCCGAAACGAGAGAGAAAAGGTCAGGCCGCCGTGCGGGCGTCGTGGGGGGTCTCTCCTGACGCCCGCACGACGGCCATTTCCCCAGGCCCCTTATGAGGGGAGTCGTGCGGTGCACCCTGACCATCGGCGGTGGCCACGGGAGGCTGAGAATTTCCGGTACGGGTAAATCACGCGACGGTGACGGCCGCGGTGAGGTGGCGATGGTGGTCGACGGTGCGCCGCTCGCCGACCAGCCGCAGGGCGACGGTGTGCCGGTGGTCGGCGCTCGAGGTCGACAGGTGAAGCGCGAGGTCACCCGGCTCCACGATGCGTTTGCCCGCGCGGCCGGTGAACGAGGCGAGGTCGGCGTGGACCCGGAAGGACACGCGCCGGGCCTGGCCCGGGTCGAGCTGCACCCGGGCGTACCCGATGAGCTGGACCACCGGGCGGGTCACCTCGGCGACCGGGTCATGCAGGTAGAGCTGCACCACGTCGGCGCCGGCGCGCTCACCGGTGTTGCAGACGGTGAGCGAGACGGTCACGTCGCCGTCGGTAGGCACCTCGACCACTGCGGACCCGAGGGGCGCGGCGTCGACCCGGACGTCGTCCCAGGTGAACGTGGTGTACGACAGGCCGTGGCCGAACGGGTACAGCGGTGTGGGGTCGACGCTGCTGACCTCGCTGCGCCGCCCGAGGGCCGGGGTCAGGTACGTCGTCGGCTGGCTGCCCGAGTGCCGTGGCACGCTGACCGGGAGCCGGCCGGACGGGCACACGCTGCCGGAGAGCACGCCGGCGATCGCCGGGCCGCCCTCCTCACCGGGGAAGAAGGCCTGCACCACGGCGGCGGGCCGGTCGGCGAGCGGGCCGAGCGCGTACGGGCGGCCGGTCATCAGGACCAGGACGACCGGCGTACCGGTGTCGAGCAGAGCCTCGAGCAGGCGTGCCTGTACGCCGGGCAGGTTGAGGTCGACCGCGTCGCACCCTTCGCCGGACGTACCGTGCCCGAACAGTGCGGCCCGGTCACCGAGTACGGCCACGCACACGTCCGCCTCGGCGACGTCGGCGACGGCCGCCTCGATACCCGAGGTGTCGAGGTCGTCGACCGAACACCCGGGCGCGTAGGTGACCGTCGCCTCGGGCAGCTCGGCGCGCAGCGCCGCCAGCGGCGTGGAGGCGTCGACGCCGAGCGGCATCTCGGGGTGCCGGATGCCGACGTGGCTGGGGAACGTGTAGCAGCCGAACAGGCCGGTGGTGGTGTCGGCGAGCGGCCCGACCACCGCCACCCGGGCCCGTGGCGGCAGCGGCAGGGCACCGTCGTTGTCGAGCAGCACGACCGACTCGTCCGCCAGCTGCCGGGCCACCGCGCGGTTGGTCGGCGGGTCGAGGTCGACGGAGCCCTTGACGCCAGCCGGATCGTCGGTGCCGGAACCGGCCAGCGCCTCCGGTACCGGCGACCAGTCCGGGTCGAGCAGACCCAGCTCGCACTTCTGCTGGAGGACCCGGCTGGCGGCTCGGTCGACGACCGCCTCCGGTACCGCTCCACTGCGGACAGCGGCGAGCAGCGGCGAACCGTAGCAGTGCACCGCGGGAAGTTCGACGTCGATCCCGGCCGCCAGCGCCAGCGCGGCCGCCTCAGCGGCGTGGGCGGCGACGTGGTGCAGCCGCTCCAGGAACAGCACGGCGAAGTAGTCGGCCACGACCGTACCGGTGAAGCCCCACTCCCCGCGCAGCACGTCGGTCAGCAGCCCGCCGTGGGCGGCCACCGGCACACCGTCCAGCTCGACGTACGCGTTCATGACCGACCGGGCGCCGCCGTCGCGGATCGCCATCTCGAACGGTGGGAGCAGCACGTCGGCCAGCTCGCGTGGGCCCATCGACACCGGCCCGAAGTTGCGGCCGGCGCGCGAGGCGGAGTAGCCGACGAAGTGCTTGAGGGTGGCGATGACGCCGGCCGTCTCCAGGCCCCGCACGTACGCGGTGCCGATCGTGGCCACCAGGTACGGGTCTTCGCCGATGGTCTCCTCCGTCCGGCCCCAGCGCGGGTCGCGGGTCACGTCGAGCACCGGTGCCAGCCCGTGGTGGATGCCGAGTCGGCGCATCGCGGAGCCGATCTGGCCCGCCATCCGCTCCACCAGTTCCGGGTCGAACGTGGCGCCCCAGGCCAGGGGAGTGGGGTAGACGGTCGCGCCCCAGGTCATGAGGCCGGTAAGGCACTCCTCGTGGGCGACCGCCGGGATGCCGAACCGGTTGGCGGCGACGACCTCGCGCTGGATGCGGGCCAGCGCCGAGGCCCCGACGCCCGCGTCGACCGGTGCGGTGCCGAACGGACGGGTGAGCTGGCCGAGGCCGGTACGGATGAGGCCGCTCCAGTCGGGTGTGTCGTCGGTGAGTTCGTGCTGGTGCGGTGCCATGTCGCCGGGGGTGGCGGAGGCGCCGGGCCAGTAGCTGGCCAGCTGTCCGATCTTCTCTTCGAGGGTGAGGCGGCCCAGCAGGTCGGCGACGCGCTCCGCTGTGGACAACGCGGGGTCCCGCCACGCGGCGGGTACGGTCCCGGCACCGACCTCGGTGCCGGTGCCGGCCTCAGCGAGGACCAGCTGACCGTCGGCACCACGGCCATCAACACCGGGGCCGTTGGCAAGGGGGCTGTCGCCGCTCTGGTGCACAGCAGTCTCCTCTTGGTCGTCTCGGGTACTCCCGGACCGCTAAGGTGCTCCCTCCGCGGTCTCCCGCGGGTGGGACCGGTCCTGGCGACACCCCGTCGCAAACTTTCGCCCGGTTTCCGGAACATTGGCCCTGCCATGTCCGGAAGAACGATGCCTCACAGTAGCGCCCAAATCGAGAGAAGTTAAATCTTGACCGCGTGTTGACGCCGTCGTAGCCTGCGCCACAACGTTGCGAAACTACCGACCGGGAGCCGGAAGTTTTCGAGTCCGTGCACCGATGTAAGTGTCGAAGGGATGGCTCATGACTACCCCCGCGCACATCTCCCGTAGATCGTTGCTGGGTCTTGCCGGTCTCGGCGCGGGCGCGTTGACGCTCGGCACGGCCGGCTGTGGCAGCGGCGGCCAGGGTGCGAGCAACGCGGCCGCCGGGATCGACGTCTGGTGTCTCAAGGACGACGTCCAGAACAAGATCCAGCAGGCCGCGATCGACCGGTTCAACGCCACCGCCAAGGCAAAGGCCAAGATCACGGCGTACGACAACGATCCGTACAAGCAGAAGCTGCGGATCGCGATGGGCAGCCCGCAGCAGCCGGACGTCTTCTTCAACTGGGGCGGCGGCAGCATCCGCCAGTACGTGCAGAACGACCTGCTCGCCGACCTCACGCCGATGCTGAACGGTGACCCGGCCTTCAAGGCGAAGTTCATCCCGTCGGTGCTCGACGCCGGCAAGATCGGCGACAAGTACTACGGCATCCCCAACCGTGGCATGCAGCCGGTCATCATGTTCTACAGCCAGCAGGCGCTCGACAAGGCGAAGGTGTCCGCGCCGCCGGCGACGTGGTCGGAGCTGCTGTCGCAGGTGGACCGGTTCAAGGCCGCCGGCATCACGCCGTTCGCCCTCGCCGGTTCCCAGGCCTGGACCCTGCTGATGTGGCTGGAGTACCTGGTCGACCGGATCGGCGGCCCGGCGGTCTTCGGCGGCATCGCCGCCGGCGACAGGAACGGCTGGCGCGACCCGGCCATCACCCAGGCCCTCAACGCCATCATCGACCTCGTCAAGCGGGGCGGCTTCGACAGCAACTTCGCCTCGGTCAACTACGACGGCGACGTCGGAGCGGGCACCCTGTTCGCGCAGGGCAAGGCCGCCATGCACCTGATGGGTTCGTGGGAGTACACCGCCCAGCTCGACCAGCACCCGGCCTTCGTCAAGGACGCGCTGCGCTCGGCCGCGTTCCCCGCCTTCGAGGGCGGCAAGGGCGACGCCAAGGCGGTCGTGGGCAATCCGACCAACTACTTCTCCGTCACCAAGCGCTCCCGAAACGTCGACAGCGCCAAGGAGTTCCTCAAGGCGATGGCCTCGGACGCCTACGTTGACGACTGGATCGCCAACGGCGACGTACCCGCCATCACCGGTCTCGAGAGCAAGATCGCCCAGTCGAAGGACGCTCAGTTCGGGTCGTTCGTCTACAAGATGGTGCAGGACGCCAGCAGCTTCCAGCTGTCCTGGGACCAGGCGATCGAGAACAAGTACGCCCAGCCGATGCTGACCAACCTGCAGAAGGTGTTCCTCGGCCAGCTTGACGCGAAGGGATTCGTCGACGCCATGGTGGCCCTCCCGTGACGACTCAGACCACCGGCTTTCAAGGCGGGGCCCCGCCGTCCGCCCTTTCCGGGCAGCGGCGGGGCCCCGCCCCTGCCGCACCCGGCCGCGCGTCGCGGCCTGGCTCGGCGTACGTCCTGCCGGCCACGCTGTTCTTCCTGGCGTTCGCGGTCGTGCCGGTGATCGGCGTGTTCGTGCTGTCGTTCACGTCGTGGCAGGGGCTCGGCGATCCGACCTTCATCGGGCTGGACAACTGGCGACGCCTCGTCTCCGACCCCGGAGTGCTGGCGGCGACCGGCACCACGTTTCTGCTCACGGCGCTGAGCTGGGCCACCCAGACCCCCCTCGCGATCGCGGTCGGGGTGTGGGCGGCCGGCCGGCAGCGCAACCGGGCCGTGCTGTCGACGATCTACTTCCTGCCGCTGCTGCTGTCCAGCGGCGCGATCGCCATCGCGTGGCGTGCCATCGTGGACCCCAACTTCGGGATCGCCAAGTACCTGGGCCCCTTCATCGGTTTCCCCGACGGCAACATCATCGGCAACCCGAAGTCCGCCCTGTACGTCATCGTCTTCGTGCTGATCTGGCAGTTCGTACCGTTCCACTCGTTGATCTACCAGGCGGCGGCCCGCAACATCCCCGCCATGCTCTACGACGCGGCCACCATCGACGGCGCCACCCGCTGGCACGCCTTCTGGTTCGTCACCCTGCCGCAGCTGAAGAACACGATCATCACGTCGTCGACGATCATGATCGTCGGGTCGCTCACCTACTTCGAGACGATCCTGCTGCTCACCCAGGGCGGACCCGGTGACGCAACGGTCACGTTGCCGTACCTGATGTACCAGGGCGCGTTCAACAACTACGAGATGGGCTTCGCGGCCACCGTCGCGGCGGTGATCGTCGTGCTCGGCACCCTGGTGTCGCTGTTGATCGTGCGCTTCTCCGGATTCGGCCGGATGCGCTCCACGTTGGAAGGGTTGTAGACAGTGGCCGAGCGTTCCATCGCCCGCCCCAACTACGCGGCGGGCGTCCTCGCGGGCATCTGGCTCGTGATCGTCGCGATGCCCGTGGTGTGGATGATCTCCTGGGCCGTGCAGCGGCGCAGCGAGTACCTGGCGAACGGGCCCCTGGCGCTGCCCCGCAACGTCACGTTCGGCAACGTGCAGGCGGTGATCGCCGCCGGCTTCACCAAGTACATGGTGAACTCGGCGATCGTCACCGTGGCCAGCATCGTGCTCACGCTCGTGCTGGCGTTGCCCGCGGCGTACGCGATCGTACGGTCGCGCGAGTGGCTGGCCGGCACGGTCTTCCGGATGTTCCTGCTCGGGCTGGCGATCCCGGCCCAGGCCACGATCATCCCGGTCTACTGGATCCTCACCCGGCTCGGGCTCTACGACACGCTCACCGGCATCGTGCTGCCGACGGTCGCGTTCGGGCTGCCGCTGGTCATTCTCATCCTCGCCGGTTCACTGCGAGACGTGTCCGGGGAGCTGTACGAGGCGATGACCGTGGACGGGGCCGGCCCGCTGCGCGCGTTCTTCCGGCTCACCCTGCCGCTGTCCAGGGGCGCCATCACGACCGTGGCGATCTTCAGCGGTCTCAACGCCTGGAACGGCTTCATCTTCCCGCTGATCCTGACCCAGAGCCCGGAGAAGCGGGTCGCCACCCTGGGCCTGTGGGACTTCCAGCAGGAGTACGGGGTGGACGTGCCGATGCTGATGACCGCGGTGCTGCTGTCGGCGCTGCCGGTGCTGTTCCTGTACCTGTTCGCGCGGCGCTGGCTCGTCGCCGGCCTCGCCGGCGTCGGCGGCAAATGAGCACGGAGGTGAAGAGCACGGCCGGACGCGGCCACCCGTACGTGAGATGATCGGTATGCCGAGTTTTCGGAAGGCTTTCGTAAACTGGTTCCGGACGTCAGGGCTGCTGCCAGGGCACCAACGTAGGCGTGAACCCCGACCGAGGAGCTGCTAGTGGCGGCGGACCATGGACGCAGAGTGACGATCACGGCGATCGCGCGTGAGGCCGGCGTATCGGTGCCGACGGTGTCGCGGGTGCTCAACGGCCACTCCGACGTGGCACCCGAGACCCGGGAGCGCATCGAGGAGCTACTGCACCGGCACGCGTACAAGCGCAGGGTCACGGTGTCGCGGACCAGTGCCAGCCTGATCGACCTGGTCTTCACCGACCTCGACAGCCCGTGGGCCGTAGAGATCATCCGGGGGGTGGAGGAGGTGGCCCACGCCGGCGGCGTGGGCACCGTCGTCTCCGCGATCCACCGGCGCACCGCGCCCACCCGCCAGTGGCTGCACAACCTGCGTACCCGCGCCACCGACGGGGTCATTCTGGTCGCCAGCGACCTCGCCCCGTCCATCCCGGCCGAGCTGCGCCGGCTGCACGTACCGATGGTGCTGGTCGACCCGGCCGGCGTGCCGACCCTCGACGTTCCCACCATCGGCGCCACCAACTGGGCCGGCGGGCTGGTCGCCACCCAGCATCTGATCGGACTCGGTCACCGGCGCATCGGCTTCATAGCCGGGCCGCCGCGCCTGCTGTGCAGCCGGGCCCGCCTCGACGGCTTCCGGGCCGCGCTGGAGGCCGCCGGCGTCGAGGTCGACGAGGAGCTGATCAAGCCCGGCGACTTCTACCACAGCTCCGGCTTCGAGGGCGCCGCCGCGCTGCTCGACCTTCACCGGCCGCCGACGGCGATCTTCGCCTCCAGCGACCAGATGGCCTTCGGGGTGTACGAGGCCGTGCGCCGGCGGGGTCTGCGGGTACCCGACGACGTCAGCGTCGTGGGCTTCGACGACCTGCCGGAGGCCTGCTGGTCGCCGCCGCCGCTGACCACGGTGCGTCAGCCGCTGGTCGACATGGGGCGGCTCGCGGCGCGTGCGGTACTGCGGTTGGCCCAGGGCGAGACGCTGGAGACCCCGCGCGTCGAGCTCGCCACCGAGCTGGTCGTCCGGGAGAGCACCGCCGCGCCGGCGGGCGTGTCTTCATCTGACTCGGAGCCGTCACCGCTCGCCTGAGTCGTCGTCGACGGCCCGCGCGACGGCGGGCATCGAGTAGAGACCGCTGCTGGTCAGGCCGTAGAAGGCCGGAACGGCGAGGAAGATCGCCAACGCGATCGGCGGGGCGATCAGCGCCCCGATGATGCCGGCGACGATGTACAGCGCGATGCCGGCCCACGCCCGGATGCGCTCCTTGGCGAAGAACTCCGCCTCGACGCCCTCGGCCAGCAGGATGGGGTGGGTGCTGAGGTGCTGGAACAGCGCCAGCCAGGCGGCGCAGACCAGCGCGCCGACCAGCGCGTACAGCGCCACCGCGGTGCGGATGTCGGTCGGGTTCTCCTCCAGCACGGTGCGGGAGAGTACCGCGGTCGGGAACGGCAGCAGCGCCGTCGTGAACAGCACCCCGAGGTTCGCCCAGTGCAGCCCCCGGTCGACGTGGACGACCCGCTTGAACGCGGCCTTGTGGTTGAGCCAGACGACCGCCACGTAGATGTACGAGGTGACGTAGGCCAGGTACGCCGGCCACTGCGCGAGCAGCCCTTCCAGCAGGTGGCCGGGTGGCACCGAAGGAGTGCGAAGATCCAGTACCAGCAGGGTGATGACGATCGCGAGCACGCCGTCGCTGAACGCTTCGGCCCGGCGGGTGTCGGTACTCAGGACGTACTGCTCGTCGATTCCGGTCATCACGACTTCTTCTCCGGCGTTCGGAGCGGCTACCCGTTCACCGCGGCTTCACCCGCCGCGGACTGCGCGATCTTGGAGAGTTGGGCGCCGCTGTGGTGCCCAACTCTCCAAGGGTGTGCGCCGGCCCGCGCAGTGCTTGCGGGCCTCCGCGGCGCCTGCTGCGGGGTCCTGGAACGTGGGCACGTGAGCCTCCTGCCGACATGAGTAGTCGACATCCAGGTGTGAAACGACGCCCGGAGGTTAGTCGGGCGGCTCCGCCAGCCGCTCCGGCCGGGTCCGGGTCCAACTGGCCCAGCCACGCTCGCGCATCAGGTCCAGCAGCCGCTGCGCCCGCGGGTCGGCCTCGACGGCAAGTGCGTCCAGAAGGTCAAACGGTAGATCGTCGTGCGCCTCCTCGCCCAGGTCGATCTCGCCGGAGGTGTATGCCTGCTCGGCCAGGCCGGCCATGATGTCGGCGGCTTCCTCCAGACGCGGGTCGTCGCCTGCGTCGCTTTCGAAGATCTCCGACAGGATCCGATAGAGCCGAACGAGTTGCGGGTCATCGAGCTGCGCGATTTTCCCTGGCATCCACTCGCGAACGCGATCGGGCCAGCGGGCAGCCATCAAGATCCACCCGTCCCGCTCGCCCTCCACCATCCGCTCTGACGCCCCGATCTCCCGAAGCCGATCGAGGTAGTAGATCACCTCCGGTGGGAGCGCCAGACTGTCCCCGGCGGCGAGCTGCGCGATCTGCTTGCGGCTGGTCTCCAGCCGTTCGATCTCGTCTCGCAGGTGGCTGTCGATCCTGTGGACCGCTTCGGCAAAGGTCGATGCGTCGGCTTCGAGCATCTGACCGATCTGAGACAGCGGCACACCGGCGTCGGCGAGGGTGCGGATCCTGATCAGGGACACGACGGCCGTCGGACCATACCGCCGGTAACCCGAAGCATCCCGCTGCGGCTCGGGCAGTAGTCCGATCTGGTGATAGTGCCGCACCGCCCGCACCGTGACCCCGGCGTACGCCGCCAGTTGACCGATCGTCAGCATGCTGTAGATCCTGCCCTCAACTCGCCCGGACCCGGTCGACGCCGGCTCAGGAGATCCTGCGCCGGTAGGAGATGTTGGCGAACATGTAGGCAACGACGAGGATGCCGGCGCACCAGGCGAGGGCGGTCCAGATGTCGGTGCCGACCGGCTGCCGGGTGAACAGGTCTCGGATCGCGTTGACGATGGAGGTCACCGGCTGGTGCTCGGCGAAGGCGCGCACCGGGCCGGGCATGGACTCGGTGGGCACGAAGGCCGAGCTGATGAACGGCAGGAAGATGAGCGGGTAGGAGAACGCGCTCGCGCCGTCCACGGACTTTGCGGTGAGGCCGGGGATCACGGCGATCCAGGTCAGTGCCAGGGTGAACAGGACCAGAATGCCGACGACCGCGAGCCACCCCAGCACGCCCGCCCCCGTGCGGAAACCCATGAGGAGGGCGACGCCGACGACGACCACGAGCGAGGTCAGGTTGGCGACCAGCGAGGTCAGGACGTGCGCCCACAGCACGGCCGATCGGGCGATCGGCATGGACTGGAACCGTTCGAAGATGCCGCCCTGCATGTCCAGGAAGAGCCGGTAGGCGGTGTAGGAGATGCCCGAGGCGATCGTGATGAGCAGGATGCCGGGCAGCAGGTAGTTCACGTACGAGTCGGACCCGGTCTCGATCGCGCCGCCGAAGACGTAGACGAACAGCAGCATGAAGGCGATCGGCATGATCGCGGTCGTGATGATGGTGTCCGGGCTGCGGGTGATGTGGCGCAGCGAACGCCCCAGGAGGACGGCGGTGTCGCCGAGGAAGTGCCTGTTCATCGTTGTTCCTTGTCCGTTCTGGCGCCGACGAGGGTGAGGAAGACGTCCTCGAGGGTCGGCTGCTTCTCGACGTACTCGACCTCCGGGGCTGGGAGGAGCTGCTTGAGCTCATTGAGGGTGCCGTTCACGATGATCCGGCCCTCGTGGAGGATCGCGATCCGGTCGGCGAGCTGCTCTGCCTCGTCGAGGTACTGAGTCGTGAGCAGCACGGTCGTGCCGCCCTCGGCGAGCTCCTTGACGGCCTGCCACACCTCGATGCGCGCCTCCGGGTCCAGCCCGGTCGTCGGCTCGTCGAGGAAGATGACCGGCGGATTGCCGATGAGACTCATCGCGATGTCCAAGCGGCGGCGCATGCCACCGGAGTACGTCGCCACCCTCCGGGTGCCCGCCTCGGTCAGCGAGAAGCGCCTCAGTAGGTCATCCGCGATCGCGCCCGGGTCCTTGAGGTGCCTCAGCCTGGCGACCAGGACGAGGTTCTCCCGCCCGCTGAGGATCTCGTCGACCGCCGCGAACTGCCCGGTGAGACTGATGGACTCGCGTACGTCGGCGGCCTGTGTCGCGACATCGAAGCCGTTGACTCGGGCAGCCCCTGTGTCGGCCTTGAGCAGCGTCGACAGGATCTTCACCACCGTCGTCTTGCCGGCCCCGTTCGAGCCGAGCAGGGCGAAGATGCTGCCCCGCGCCACTTCGAGGTCCACGCCGCGCAGCACCTTCAGATGCTTGAACGACTTCTCCAGGCCCTGCACGTGTATCGCGGGCTGTTCGACCTGATCGGTTGTTGGTGGGATGCTCATGACAGCCAGCATGGAGGGTTGACGCAGCGTCATGGTCAAGCCCGCGGGGCAGATTCGATTCGTCCACTCACATGGAAGCTACGGCCCGCGACGCCCGACGAGGGTGGCTGACTCTCGTCAGGCGGATCGACAAAGTGGGAGGGCGGCGGCGGGGAGCGCCTGGGCCTGCCGGCCCCAGAGTCGACGCATCTCACCCGATGTCATGACGGCTTCGCGATGACCATGAACTTGTTCTCGGTGCGCCGGGCGAACTTCACGAATCCGCGTAGCCCGGGGAGGCTCTCCATCAGCCCGAAGACCGGGATCAGCAGGATCACGGCCAACGGCTCCCACCACTTGCGCCGGCCGTCACCGGATACTCCGGCATTGACCCGCAGTCCCTCCCAGTACATCCAGATCGTGTAGGCCATGTTCAGCGCCCAGAGTGGAATGACGAAGAGCGTTTCCGGAGATGTATTGGACGCGATGAGAATGCCGAGGAGCAGAACTACTCCGACATTGGTGATCGGGCCGACAACCCACGACATCACCGAGTACCCGAGTAGCAGCCGGTTTCGCCGTTGCAGCGACCGGTTGAATATCAGGGCCGCCAGGCCCCAGGACCAGCGCTCGCGTTGCCGGAAGAAATCGCGGAGGCTGGCCGGCGACGCGCCGTAGCTCCGGCCGCCGAACCAGGCGCTCCGGCCCTCGTAGCGAGCACTGAAGATCAGTGCGAACTGGGCGTCCTCGACAATGCTCCGAGGGCCGAAATCCCAGCCTATTGTCGCCTCGATCGAGGCCCGTACCAGCAGTAGTTCACCGTGCACGCCCGCGCGCGGCGTGCCATTGCCGGTCCAGGCTGAGAAGCGCCCCACGTCCTCGGCGGGCCGGACCGAGTCTGCGAGCCAGATGAGCCTGTTCGCAGCGTACTCGCGCGGGTACGTCAGGATGCCCTGACCCAGGTGTTTGGCATCGCGGCCAGCCTGAAACTGTTCCTCGATGAACCGGGCCATGGCCAGGGCGGTATCGGGGCCCACACCGGTGTCGTCATCCATGTGCAGCACCCACACGTCGTCGCAGTCCTCGTGCTCGCGGATCCGCAGCTCATGTGAATAGTGGGCGGCACGCGCCTTGAATCTCGTTCCGTTAGCAGTGCGATACCGCCTCGGTACGGTGACAATCCGTATCAGCTCGCTTCCGGCGGCCAGCCTGGCGATCCGGCCTGTCGCCTCGCAGCCCTCGTCGATGACGATGTCGATCCTGAGCCGGGGAAAGCACCTGGGGAGATAGGCGACGTAGGACAGGACCGAGCGCTCGAGCGCGGGGTAGGTGTCGTGCCGGCCGATGGTGGGAACGACAACGATCAGGAAACCCTCGCTTCTCGTCAGCCCGTGGCCGGACCACCGAGCCTCTGACTCGCGCAGTGCCTTGCGAGTCCGTCGTATGCCGACCATACCGGTGAGCGTGGTGAAGATGGGCCACGTCCACAGCACCGTCAGCGGCCAGCCAAGCGCGCCCGCAACTGGGGCGTTGGACCAGAAGTCACCCACCACAATCACCAGATAGGAGAGCACCAGCGGCCAGTACGTTGGTCTCCAGCGGGCGAGCCTGCGGTGCAGTTCTCGCGCCTGCTGCGGGTCGAACGAGGTCAGCGCGACCCGGAACTGCCCCGTGCCCAGCGCTTCCCGGCCCGCGAGCCAGGCGTCCCGATCAAGCCAGGCGTCCCAATCCGCAGGCGCAGCTTTCGGTCCTCCCACGTTTGCTTCTCCCCTGCGTGCTCGTAGTCGCCGGGCCATGAGTAGCTACCCGTAGACGGCTCGAGGTCGGCCTGGGTGATGGTGCGGAAGTCGGCCTTGCCTTTGGGGTAGTACCGGCGTAGCAGGCCGTTGGTGTTTTCGTTACTACCGCGCTGGCAGGGGCTGTGCGGGTCGCAGAAGCAGACCGGACAGTCGGTGGCGATGGCGAACTGCAGAGGGCGGGTTGCCGCGGGCCAACCCCAACGTGATCTCTTCGCGGTCAGCGACGCTCAACCGAGCCGCCACCCCAACCACCTCCGTCGAGATCACGAAGGAAGTGGTGCAGCGACCGGTTGAGCTCGCCGCCGGCATGCCCCCGCCGAGATCGCCGACCTACTCGACTGCCACCCGGCCACCGAAAACGGTGGCCTCCTTCGAGGTCGCCCGGATGCCGTTGGCGCCGTTGAAGAGCCGCTGACCCCACGAGGTCAGCTGGTCGGGGTTGAAGTTGGTCGCCATGTCGAGGTACTCGACACCGCCGCTGTTGCCGCTCCACGACCAGCCCAGGTATCCGATCCCGCGGGACCGTGCCTCGTTGATGATGGCGTCCTCGTCCACGTCACCGTCGGTGTGCTTCCACCCGAACTCACCGACCACCAACGGCAGTCCCGCGCTCTGGAAGGCGTCGTAGTAGTCGGTGATCTTGGAGGCGGTGCCGTACACGCCGTACATGTGAACGGAGAACACGGTGTTGCGCTGCGGGTCGCTGGCGAACACCGACGAGGCGGTGTTGCGCATGACGCCCGACCAGTCCTGTCCCCAGCCCGGTCCGTCGACCATGATCAGGTGCTTGAGGCCAGCGTCGCGCAGCTTCTTGATCGCTCCGCTCGTCGCGTCGGTCCAGGCGGAGGCGCTGTTGTTGCCGTACGGCTCGTTGCCGATGTTGATGACAACGTAGCTCTCCTGGCCGGCAAGCACGTTCTTCAGTCCGACCCAGTAGTCGGCGGCCTGGTCCAGGGTGATGGCGCTGCCGCTATCGCCGTACCCGGTGGTGTCGTGGTTCTCCAGGACACAGATGAGCCGGTTCTGCTTGCACGTCGAGATGACGTCGGACACCTCGCCGGCTCCGATGCTGCTGTCCAGCACCACACGTACGGTGTTGGTACCCAGCTTCTTGATGTCGGCTAACGATTGGTTCTGGTTCTTGTGCCAGGCGTACGGGTAGCTGACGCCGCGCATGACGAAGCTGTTTCCGTTGCCTTCGACGATGTTCGTGCCGCTGACGTGCAGGCCGGCCACGCTCTGCGCCGTTGGCACCGAGGGCGGCGACTGCGCCGACCGTGGCGCGTGCGCGGCAGCGAACACGAATGCGACGAGTGCAGCGCACACCGCTCCCACTGTAACAGCTGGCTTTCTCATGATCTCCCTCGGCTCGGCTTCGGTGGCCGACCGAGAAACGTACAGGTAACTCCACGTATTCCTGCGGCTACCTCGAGTTCCTGCGGGCGGGCTCACCGCTTCGACTCGCGATCAGATGCTGGCCGATCCGCTGATGATCGATTCCGTAGAACTGCACAACGAGATCCTGATATGACCGTGAGGCAGTCGCAGTTCGACAGTCCGCCGAGTCCGTAATAGACCGCGATAACCACGACCAGGCCGTCGCCAGGCCGTCAGAGGTTGACCCAACCAACCAATGACGCTTCCTGACGACGGCCTTTGACCAGGTCAGTACCTATCGCCACCAGGGCGAACAGGATGTCAGAACTTGTCGTACTGGTACAGGTTGTACTGCCGCATCAGGGCCTTCGTGTTCTCCACGTAGGTCGGGCTCGTGGCGTACCCGGCCTTCCAGATCTCGTACAGGAACTGGTCGGCGTTGTTGCTGTAGTTGAACGCGTTGCGGTAACGGCTGTTGCTCGTCAGGAAACTGCCGTGGTCGCGGAACGAGTCGGTGATCGACGCGTACGTGCGGAACGAGGCGTACGTCGGGTAGCAGTTCGGCGTGCACTCGTACGTCGCGTACGTGTGGCAGCCGTTGGCGATCGGGCCGGGGTTGCCACTGAAGCACTTGATGCCGAAGTAGTTGCGGTCGTTGGCGGTCAGGGAGCTACGGCCCCAGCCCGACTCCAGGATCGCCTGGGCGATCGTCACCGACGGCGGTACCCGGAACTCGCGGAAGCCCTGCTGGGCCGGGGCGACCGCGGCGGCGATGAACTGGGCGTTGGTACCGCTGCCCACCGGGCCGGGTGCACCGGTGACCGGCGCGCCGCCGGCGCAGGTCGGCAGCGTGGCCGAGGTGTCCACGTAGGCGTGGGAGATGTAGTTGCCGCTGGACAGCTGGTCCCACTGGCTGGTGGCGCGCAGGGCACCGTTGACGTAGTCGCCGGAGACCGCGCAGACGAGGGTGACCGTGGCCCAGTTGGAGATCTCGCCGCGCAGCGCCGAACCGGTGGACGGGCCGCTGCGGATGTTGAGCGGGCCGCCCTCGGTACGCGCGGTGCCGGAGTAGGTGGCCGGCGCCGGGGCAGGGGCCGGGGCAGGGGTCGGGGCCGGCGCGGGGGTCGGGGTCGGTGCCGGAGCGGGCGTCGGGGCGGCGGCGCCGCACGCCGGCAGGGCGACGCCGGTCACCACGTACGCGTGCGAGATGTACCCGCCGCTGGTGAGCTTGTCCCACTGGGCGGTGGAGCGCACCGTACCGCGTACCGTCTCGCCGTTGACCTGGCAGGTCAGGGAGACGCCGCTCCAGTTGGGGACGGTGCCGACCTGGTCGGACCGGGAGCTGGGGCCGCTGCGGACGTTGAGCGGGCCGCCGTCGGTACGGACGTACGGGTTCGGGTTACCCGGCGCCGGGGTGGCGGGCTGCGGCGCGTCCAGCGACGCGCACGAGGGCAGGCTCGGGTTCTGCTGAATGTAGGCGTGCGCGACGTAGCGGCCGTTGGTCAGCCGGTCCCACTGGGCAGTGGCGCGTATCGTGCCCTTGACCCACTGCCCGGACGTCTGGCAGGACACGGCGAGCGTGGTCCAGTTCCGAACCTGCTGGACGGTCGTCGACTGGGCGGTCGGGCCGCTGCGGATGTTGAGGGGGCCACCGTCGGTACGGACCGTGACGTTGACGGTCGAGGCGGCGGACGCGGCTTCCATGCCGACGCCGAGGGTGGCACCAGTGGTCGACGTCGCGAGGATCGCGCCCAGCAGGAGCCGTCGGATGTTCGGGTTCATGAGAAGTATGCCTTCCGTGGCGGGTTCGACATCGACGGTCGGGCGCGTCGGTTGTCGACCCGGTTCGCGGAAGGGTGCCGCTCGGTTGCGGCGGTGAATTAAGCGGAATAAGCGTTATACCCGCTTAGCGCAGAACGGCGGATGCCGGCGGTGGGCGGCCTTCGGGGGCGGCCTTCGGGGGCGGCCCACGATGCGGCGACCCACGATGCGGCGACCACGATGCGGCGACCCACGATGCGGCGACCCACGATGCGGCGACCCACGATGCGGCAGCCCAAGATGCGCAGCCCAGATGCAATGGAGATCACGTCGGCGATCGGCCCTGGTCGCCGCGGTGCGCCGTAGGATAGATACATCATGTATCCCTCATCGAGATCCGCGCCGAACCCTGCGCAAAACACCGCACCGTCCGCGACCACCCGGGTGTACCAGCACCTCAAGCGGGCCATCCTGGAGCAGCTCCACCCCGGCGGCGCTCTCCTCACCGAGGCCGAGATAGCCGAGGCGGTGGGCGTGTCCCGTACCCCCGTGCGCGAGGCGCTGCTGCGCCTGGAGACCGAGGGGCTCGTCGTGCTCTACCCCAAGCGCGGCGCCCTGGTGCTGCCGGTGTCGGCGCGCGAGATCGACGAGGTCATCGAGGCCCGGACCCTTGTCGAGGGCCACGCGGCCGGTCGGGCCTGGGACCGACGGGCCGACCTGGTGGTCGCGCTCGAGCCGCTGCTGGACGCGATGCGCGCCGCGCGCTCGGCCGGCGAGCCCACCGCGTTCGTCGAGGCGGACCGCGCCTTCCACGAGGCCGTCGTCGAGATTGCCGGCAACCGGATCCTCGGCGACCTGTACCACCGGCTGCGCGACCGCCAGATGCGCATGGGCGTCGCCTCCATGCGCATGTCGCCGGACCGGATGGACCGGGCGATCGCCGACCACGAGGAGATGGTCGCCGCCCTGCGCGCCGACGACGCACGGCACTGGACCGACCTGGTCGTCGGGCACGTCGCCACCACCGCCGGGTACCTGCGAGGAGCGCAGGCGTGATCTCTGGAAAGAAGGCGCTCCTGATCTGGGGCGCGGGCGTGTTCGCGTACGGGGCGGCGGTCTTCCACCGCTCCTCGCTGGGCGTGGCCGGGGTCGAGGCGGCCAACCGCTTCGGCATCGGCGCGTCCATGCTGGCGATGTTCTCGGTCGGTCAGCTCGTCGTGTACGCGGCGATGCAGGTACCGGTCGGGATCCTGCTCGACCGGTTCGGCTCCCGGCGGCTGCTCGTCGCCGGCGCCGCGCTCATGGGCGCCGGTCAGCTGCTGTTCGCGCTCGTGACCGACGTGCGCCTGGCCATCGTCGCCCGGATCCTCATCGGCCTCGGCGACGCGATGACCTTCATCAGCGTGATCCGGGTGGTCGCGCTGTGGTTCCCGCCCCGCCGCAATCCGCTCATGGTGCAGCTCACCGGCGTGATCGGCCAGCTCGGGTCGCTGGCTTCAGCGTTCCCCCTGGTCCTCCTCCTGCACGGCGCGGGCTGGACGCCGACCTTCCTCGCCGCGGCCGGGCTCGGCGTCGTCGCCGTCGTCGGCGTGGCCACCGTGCTGCGCGACCACCCCTACACCGGAGAGGCGCCGCCGGTACCGCCCTCGAACGCCGCGGTACGCGCCGGCCTGCGCGCCTCGTGGTCGGAGCCGGGCACCCGGCTGGGGCTGTGGACGCACTTCGTCACCCAGTTCTCGGGTACGGTCTTCGCGCTGCTGTGGGGGTACCCGTTCCTGGTCTCCGGCGAGGGGCTGCCGCCGGCCACCGCCGCGCTGCTGCTGTCGCTGCTGACGGTCGCCGCGATCCTCTGCGGCCCGGTCATCGCCAACTTCTGCGCCCGGCGGCCTTACCACCGCTCGGTCCTGGTGCTGGCCATCCCCGCGAGCTCGGCCGTCGCCTGGGCCGTGGTGCTGCTCTGGCCGGGTCGGGCCCCGCTGTGGATGCTCACGGTGCTCGTGCTGGTGCTCGCCATCAACGGACCCGGCTCCATGATCGGCTTCGACTACGCGCGGACGTTCAACCCGGCCAGCCGGATCGGCGGTGCCACCGGCATCGTCAATGTCGGCGGCTTCGTCGCCGCGGTCGCGCTGATCCTCGGCATCGGCGTCGTCCTCGACGTGCTCACCCCTGCGTCGGCCGGCAACCACTACTCCCTCACCGCGTTCCGCTGGGCCTTCGGGGCGCAGTACCTGCTGTGGGGGATCGGGGCGGTACAGGTCGTGCGGTACCGCAACGCCGCCCGCCGCCAGCTGGCCGAGCGTGACCCGGACGCGTTCGCCGCGCTGCGGCGGGGACTGGTGGCCGCCACCGCGGACTGACCCCGTACCCGTGCCATCTTTTCCCGCAAGCGGGGAAGGGCCGCACGGAGGAAGGGGAGGGTGGACATTGACGCCCATAATCGGTGCTGTGGTCGCGGGCGTGATCCGATGGGTTGGCGCCGAGCTTCAGCGGGTGTTCGGGCCCGCTGTCGGCGCGGTCCGGTGCCGGCAGTGGTACCGGTTCTGGCTGGGGCCGGCCGCGTCGCTGATGGTGATCGCGCTGGGGTGCGCCTACCGCACCCCGGCCGGGCACGCGTTCATCGAGGCGTACGCGATCACGCGGCCGGGTGAGGACTGGTCGACGGTTGCGCCGCGGCTGCCGCTGTCGATGTTCGCGCCGGCCGCGCTACTGCCGTTCTGGTTCGCGATCGTCCAGGTCGGGGTGGTGTACGGGCTGGCGCAGGCCATCTTGGGCTGGCGCCGGACGGTCGCCGTCGCGGTCATCGGGCACGTGCTCGCCACGTACTCGGCTCACCTGTGGATCCTGCTCGGGCGGCCGTTGGGGGTCGGCCACCGGTACGACTCCTTCGGCGACGCGGGGCCCTCGGTCGCCGTGGTGGCCCTCGTCGCGTACCTCGGGCTCGTGCGCGGAGCCGGTTGGCTGGTCGGCGCGCTGGTCGCCTACGACATCACCGAGGTCGCGATCTTCAACGGCCTGTCGCAGCGCGAGCACCTGGTCGGGGTGGTCGTCGGTGCGCTCTGCGGCGGGGCCGAGCGGCTCGCCGCCCGGATCCGGCGGGATCCGTCCGGCGGGCCCTTGAGCGTCACAACTTCCGGAGAGGTGCTGCTTCAGGCCCCCGCCGGAGACCACAACCTCCGATGAGGAAGTTGTGACGCTCAAGGGTGGCTCAGCGGGTACCTGCCGCACGCTGGCGACGGTG
Source organism: Planosporangium mesophilum (assembly GCF_016863255.1). Classification (GTDB taxonomy): domain Bacteria; phylum Actinomycetota; class Actinomycetes; order Mycobacteriales; family Micromonosporaceae; genus Planosporangium; species Planosporangium mesophilum. The sequence goes on along the minus strand of NZ_BOON01000031.1, from coordinate 152,136 downwards.
CCGGGCGATGAGGGCCGCAGGCAACGCCAGCAGGGCGGCGAAGAACCAGACGAAGCCGACCAGCGCCCACGTCACGCCGTCCGACGACGTCTCCGCGTCACTGGCCACGCCGGCCGTCGTCAACCCCGCCAGACACGCGACGATCCCCGCCAACACGAGCAGGACGATCATGAGGGCCTGCTCCAGCCGTCTGCCCTTCGCCGGCTGCGCCGCCGACTGGGGAGTCGGCCGGGGGACGGCCTCCGGCCGGCGGGCCGGCATCGGGACGGTGACGGCGGCGGGCACGGCCGCGTCGATGGCCGCCAGCGCGGCGGGCGCCACGGCGTACAGCGTCGGCTCGATCCGAACGGTGATCCCGTCGTCGCCGATCAGCCGGCGGCCGCCGTCAGGCCAAGCGAGGTTCGCCGCGCACCGGTCGAACCGCACGGTCGCGGGGGCGTGCGGCGTGACGATGCTGACGCCCTCGGCGCCGACGACCAGGCTCACCCGATCGTCTTCGAGGGACCGGTAGCCCTGTCCGTGGACGGCCTGCTCCGACGAGGTGGGCGCGGCCGTGAAGCCGGCCCAGTCGGCGCTGTGTCGTTCCGGAACCATGAGCAGCGCCGAGCCCATCGCCTCGACGGCGACCTCGTGCAGGTCTTGCAGGTCCACCGCGTGCAACTCCGCGCGCAGCTCGTCGTGGGTCTTGTTCGGGTATCCGGTCAGCAGGTTGACCGCGTACGACGGAAGCCCGGCGGCTGCCGCCTCCGGATGGCTGAGCGGCTCCTCCGCCTTCGTCCGCGCGGCGTTGAGATCGGCCTGCTCCAGGCGCCCGACCCGCAACTTCGCCAGCACGTCGATGAACCCGCCGAGCGTGGCGCCCTGCTTTTCGGGGAGGGCGTCGGCGACCGCGGTGATGGTGGCGAAGCCGTCACCGCGCGGGTCGTAGGACGTGCCGACCGTGTACGAGAAGCCACCCTCCTGGCGTAGGGCGCGAAACAGCTCCCGCTCCAGTACTCCGGTGAAGAGCGAGGCGGCCGTGCGCCGGCCCACCACGGCGTCGAACACGACCACGTTGTCCGGGCCGTGGAAGTAGGCCGGGGCGACCGGCAGCGCCGACGACGGTGCCGGCAGCGGTCGGCGGACGCCACCGGGCAGCCGCAGCCGGAGACCGCCGGGCACGTCCTCACCGGCGATCCACAGGACCGCGTTCTCCCGGGTGAACCAGGTGTCCACCCACCCCTTCACGTCGTCCGGAGTGAGCTCCGACAGGCCCCACTCGGGGTAGCTGAGCAGTCCGAATCCGCGCGCCCCGTACCGCCACAACGGCAACTGCTCGGTGACCCCGGGCGTCCGGCTGTTCTCCTCGGTACGCAGGATCTGCTTCTCGGTCTCCAGCCGCTCGAGCGGGAGGTCGGTCAGCCCCTCGCACACGCCGGTCAGGAAGGAGACGACGTCGTCCTCTGAGCCCCGGGTGTAGAAGTGGGTGACGACGGCGCCGGTCGCGCCGTTGAAGTGGTAGTCGGTGAGGCCGTGCCGGTGCAGCGCGAGGTGCTCGACGAGGTGGGTGATGCCGCCGCGGGCGAGGGTCTCGTCGGCGCGGCCGACCCGGAAGGCCAGGCCGGCGCGCATCGGTCCGGGCGTGGGGGCGATGATCGTGGGTACGCCGTCGACCTCGGTCTGGCGGATCATGCCGCCGCTCCCTTCGCCAGCGCCTCGGCCCGGTGACGCTGGAAGGCCTGCGCCGGATCACCGAGGTACGTCCATGGAGATTCGCTCGCCAGGTTGCCCAGCGCGCGGAAGTGCACCGCCGCGTGCTGATGACGGCCGGCGAGACTGAAGACCATGGCGAACGTACTGTGCGCCAGGACCCACCCGTACCTGGGCTGGAACGACGGATGCAGGACCGAGCGGGTCGCCGCTGCCACGAGCTCCTGCTGTACCTGGGGCTGGTTGAGATACTTGGCGCCCTCGGCCCGCCCCAGGTCGAGCCAGCGCTCAAGGTGGCCCTCGGCGACGAGGACGGCGTTGAGAGCACCCTCGGGCGCGTTGAGCATGCAGCCGTTCGCGAACGCGTGCATCTCCTCCCAGGAGCCGCTCCACTTCGGGCACAGTTGCTGGAGGAGCTGGCGCTGGGCTGGCAGGTTGTTCGGGTCGTGGGCGGCCGCACGGTCGTAACGGCGCCGCGCCTCGGCCTGACCCAGTTCGAGGCCGCGCGCGGTGGTCAGGCGCAGTGACCAGGCGGCCAGGTTCTCCGGCTGCAGCGCGGTGACGTCGATCAGGATCCGCTCGGCGCGGCGAAGGTACTCGTGGAACTCGGCGAACTGTTCGCGGCTGACGTGCGGTGCCCGGGCGTTGGAGCGGATGCCCCAGCCGATCTCGATGAGCCGGCAGGCCAGCAGCGTACGGGCCAACGTGGACGGCGTCTCCCGCGCCGCCAGGTCCTCCAGGAACGGCTCCATGCCGGTCTGCTCGGCGACGATCCAGACCGCCGAGTTGTAGAGAGTCGCGTCGGTGACCTGATCCACGCGCGCGAAGACGGTCGAGATGGTCGGCCAGTCGCGGGCTGCGACGGCGTTCCGGAGCCGTGCGAGCTCGGGAGACGCGGCAGCCGGATCGAAGTTGGGCGGAGGCAGGGGTGGGGGCACGCGCAAGATCATACGATCCGCCGCCGTCGCCGCCAGTCGTACAAACGTCCGGCTCTCGTCCGCGTGCTCATCCCCGGTGGAACGCCGCGCGCGCTGCGGGCGTATCGACTTCGTTGCATCCCTTGACGGCTCGCAGCAGCGCGGGTAGAAGGTCAGTTAAACGTCTTAACTATTCCGGCCTGATCGAGGAGCGGCGATGTCGGAACCGAAGGGCACGTCGGAACCGAAGGGCATGCTGTCGCGCCGCGAGCTGTTCCGGCTGTCGGCCGTGGCGGCCGGCGCCGGCATCCTCGCCGGCTGCGACGTCGCCGGTGGCGGCGGCAACGCCGGCGGGCAGGGCAGCGGTGAGGGCAAGATCAAGGCACTGTTCATGCAGCAGGCCGCGTACTCCGAGGCCGACATCCGTAACATGACCGCGGATTTCCAGAAGGCCAACCCGAAGATCCAGGTCGAGCCCACCTTCGTGGCGTACGACGCGCTGCACGACAAGATCGTCGCGGCCGCGCCGGCCGGCACCTACGACGTGGTGCTCATCGACGTGATCTGGCCGGCCGAGTTCGGTACGAAGAAGATCGTCACTGAGGTCAGCGGCGACGTACCGGCGGCGTGGCAGTCGGGCATGCTCGGCGGCGCGCTGACCACGGCGAAGTACCAGGGCAGGTTCTACGGCGTGCCGTGGATCCTGGACACCAAGTACCTGTTCGCCAACACCGAGCTGCTCGGCCGCGCGGGCGTCGACCCGGTGAGCCTGTCCACCTGGGACGGCGTCCTCGCCGCCGCGCGGGCGCTCAAGGACAAGCGCGTCATCGAGTACCCGCTGCTGTGGAGCTGGAAGCAGGTCGAGGCGCTCATCTGCGACTACACGCAGCTGGTCGGCGCGTTCGGGGGAAAGTTCCTGGCCGACGACGGCAGGGCGGTCGCCTTCAACACCGGCGGCGGCCTCGCGGCGCTGGAGTTCATGCGCAGGACCCTCGACGAGAAGTTGACCAACCCCAACTCCCTCGAGTCCGTCGAGGACGACGTCCGCAAGGTCTTCTCCGAGGGCGGCGCCGCCATGGCGATCAACTGGACGTACATGGTCAGCGCCGCCGACGACACGGCGAACTCGAAGGTCGCCGGCAAGGTCGCGGTGCTACCGACCCCGAGCGGACCCTCCGGCGGTCCCGGCGTCAACGGCTCGATGGCGCTCAGCGTCACCTCGGGCAGCCGCAACCAGAAGGCGGCCTGGCGCTACGTCAGCTACCTGACCAGCGCCGAGGTGCAGAACAAGTACGCCAAGAACTCGCTGCCGTGCTGGGCGGCCTCGTACGACGACCGGAAGGTGGTCGAGGCCAACCCCAAGGTCGTACCGGTGGCCAAGAAGCAGCTCGCGTCGCTGATCGAGCGTCCGCAGGTACCCCGCTACAACGAGATCAGCCAGCTCCTGCAGGCCGAGATCCAGAACGCGCTGCTGGGCCGGAAGTCACCCAGACAGGCCCTCGACGACGCCGCCGCACAGGCGAAGCCGTTGGTGGCATGAGCGAAGCCGCTCGTGGCGTGAGCGAAGCCGGTCATCGCGTGAAGACGAGCAGGAGCGGATCCGCCCGGCTGGCGTACGCACTGCTGCTGCCGGCCGCCGTGCTGGTGTTCGGCGTCGTGCTCTACCCGGCCGGGCGGGCCCTGGTCATCTCGTTCTACGACGTCAACAGCCCGTTCCCCGGCGCGTACCCGTTCCTCGGCCTGGCCAACTACGCGGCCGTGCTCTCCGACGGTCGAGTGTGGACGGCGGCCGGGCACACCCTGTACTTCACCGTCGTCTCCACCGCGGCCGAACTGGTCTTCGGCATGGGGCTCGCGCTGCTGCTCGCCGCGCCGCTCAAGCTGCGCTGGCTGTTCCGATCGATCGTGATCCTGCCGTGGGCGCTGCCGACGATCGTCAACGGTGCCATGTGGCGGCTGATCCTCAACGCCGAGTACGGGGTGCTCAACGCCGTCCTCACCCAACTCGGCCTGGCCGACGGCTACCGCTCCTGGCTTGGCAGCGACCCGTTCGTGGCGCTGAACATGGTGGTCGCGGCCGACGTCTGGAAGAACACGTCGCTGGTCGCGTTCTTCCTGCTGGCCGGCCTGAGCACGATCCCGCGCGAACTGTACGAGGCCGCGCGGGTCGACGGGGCGGGTGCGGTGCGATCGTTCCTGCGGATCACGCTGCCGCTGCTGGTACCGACCGTCGCCATCGTGCTCGTGCTGCGCACCATCGAGGCGTTCAAGGTCTTCGACATCGTGTACGTGATGACCGGCGGCGGGCCGGCGAGCGGCACCCAGACGATCACCTTCTTCACGTACCTGCAGGCATTCTCGTCGCAGCGGTTCAGCGTCGGCTCCGCGCTGGCGTACCTGACCGTACTGGCGGTCCTGGCGCTGGCCATGGTGTACCTGCGACTGCTGCGCCAGAGGTCGACGTGAGGTACCGAGTTTTCATTCACGCAGCCGCGCTGTTCGCGTCCGTGGTCATTCTCGCGCCGTTCGGCTGGCTGGCGTACTCGTCGCTGGTGGGGCAGTCCGACCTGCTTGCCCGGCCGCTGCGCTGGTGGCCGGAGCGGGTCACGCTCGACCGGTACCGCGAGATCTTCTCGGCGGACCAGGGCGCCGCCGCGCTGTTCCGGGACGCCGTGGTCAACAGCTTCCTGGTGGCCTCGGGGACGGTGGTGATCTCGCTGGTCGTCGGCATCCTCGGCGGGTACGCCGTCGCCCGGCTGCGCTTCCCGCTGCGACGCACCACGCTGCTGGCGTTCCTCGTGACGTACATGCTGCCGCCGATCAGCCTGATCATCCCGCTGTACCTGCTGATGGCCAGGTTCGGGCTGCTGGACACCCGGACCGGCCTGATCGTCGTGTACTGCTCGCTCGCCACGCCGTTCACGCTGTGGACGATGAGCAACTTCTTCGCCACGCTGCCGGTGGAGTTGGAGGAGGCCGCGCGCGTCGACGGCTGCACCCGGCTCGGTGCGCTGGTACGGGTGATCCTGCCGCTGGCCCGGCCGGGCATCGTGGCGACCGGCCTGTTCGCGTTCCTGCTGTGCTGGGACGAGTTCCTGTACGCGCTGATCTTCACCTCGACCGGCAACGCCAAGACGATCCCGGTCGCGATCGCCGAGTTCACCGGGCGAAACGCCGTCGACTTCGGACTGATCGCGGCCGGCGGGGTGTTGGCGGCGCTGCCGCCGGTCCTGATCGCCCTGGTCTTCCAGCGGTACCTGATCGGCGGCCTGTCGACCGGCTCGCTGAAGGGCTGACCGCCGTGACGAGGTTGGGAGGGGCGCGTGGCGCCTGAGTTCATCGACGGGGTGCGGTCGCAACCGGACGTGCTCCGCCGGTCGGCCGCTGCCGTCCGGGAGGCGTTGGACGGGGGACCGGTCACGGAGTTGTTGGGCCGCGGGCGGATCGCCGCGATCGGAATGGGCGCCAGCACGCATGCCGTGGCCGGCTTCGCCGCCGCGCTGCGTGCCGCGGGTCGACCGGCCGTTGCGCTGAGCGCCGCCGACTTGGTCTCAAACGGCGTGGTGTCCGACGGCGTGGTCTCCGACGGCGTGGTCTCCGACGGCGTGCCGGCGGGGCTCGCCGATGCGTATCTCGGTGTCAGCCAGTCCGGGCGCAGCACGGAGACGGTCGAGGCGATGCGGGCGGTCGGCCGTGGCGCCCCACGGGTCGCCCTGACCAACAACCCCGGGTACCCGCTGGGCGCCGTCGCCGACGCCGTGCTCCCACTGGGCTGCGGCGAGGACACGCGCGTGTCGACGTTGAGCTATACGGCGACGGTACAGGCGTTGGGGCTGCTCGTGGACGCGTTGACCGGGACCGTGTCGGCGGACTGGGACGCGCTGCCGGGGCAGGCGGCAGACGTGCTCCGCGGCGACGCCACGCCGGTCGTGGACGCGTTCGCCGACGTCGCCGCGATCGACGTGGTGGGCTCGGGCGTACGGCTGGCCTCGGTGGGAGCGGCGGCGCTGCTGCTGCGGGAGTCGGTGCATCTGCCGACGGCGGGGTTCACGACGCGGGAGTACCTGCACGGGCCGCTGGAGGTGGCAGCGCCCGGACGGGGCGCGCTGGTCTTCGGCGAACCCGGCGGCCGGGAGGCCCGGTTGGCCGGTGAACTGGCTGGTTGGGGCGCGGCCGTCGTCTTCGTCAGCAGCGGCGGCGACGTGCCCGAGCAGTCGAACCTGCGGGTGGTTCGGTTGCCGGCCGTCGGGGGACTGGCCGGCGCGGTGCTCGACATCCTGCCGGTACAGGTCGTGGCCGCCGGGTTGGCGCAGCGGAAGGGAATGGCGATCGGGTTGCACCATATGCCCGACGACACGAAGGTCGGGCCACCGGAGGGCTGACCGGGACAGGAGTGGTCGTCGCGTGCCGACGACGGCATGTCGCCCCTCGGGGAGTCACCGAGTTGACTGACGTCGGTCCCGTGGACGGAGAGCATGGATCCGTCTGGCCGCCGTTGTCGAAGCCGGCGGCACGGGAGAGCGGGGTGCTCCGATGGTACGCGGGACTCTACTGACGACATCTCTGGCGGCTCTGACACTGGTGGCGTTTGCCGGGTGTAGCGGGTCGTCCAAGCCCAAGGCGTCCGGACCGTCCGTGCAGCCCGCGTCGGCGGCGCCGTCCGCGCCCTCGACGCCCGGTGTCCAGGCTCCCGGTGGGCAGGCGCCCAGTAGCCAAGCGCCCCCCGGCGGTGCGAACGGCGGGACGGGGGAGTGTACCGTCGCCCACCTGAACCTCGCGCTGGTGCAGTCGGGCGCCGCCGCCGGCCACTACGGTTTCGTCCTCGTCTTCCGGCACGACCAGACCACGACCTGCCGACTGCAGGGCTACCCCGGGGTCGCCGCCCTCGACGAGAACGGCGCCCAGGTGGCGCAGGCCCGGCGTACGCCGTCCGGGTATCTCGGTGGCCTCCGTGACCCGTCCGGACAGCCACCGGCCGTCGACCTGGCTCCCGGAGGTGTGGCGTCCGCACTGGTCGAAGGGGCCAACGTGCCACCGGGTGGTGCGTCGACCTGTCCTGTCTACAAAGGCGTGCTGGTCACTCCGCCTGACGAGACCCACTCGGTACGGCTCGACGTGACCGCGAACGGGTGCAGTGGGCTCGAGGTGCATCCGGTGGTGCCCGGCGAGCGAGGGTCTCAGGTCGGCTGATCCGGACTCCGGTGAGCGGGGCCTACGAGGCGTCTACTGCTGGTTTGTGCGGCACCAGGAACACCCAGGCCTCGGAGAATCCGGAGAAGATCATCCAGGCTGCCGTGTACGCCTTGACGTCCAGACTGTCCCACCACAGCAGGAAGCTGAACGTGACCACCGTGATGGCTACCCCGCAGAGCTGCCACTTGTCGAACCGGTCTGCGAGCCTGCGGTACCGGATGAAGACCGCGACGTGCCACGCCATGATCAGGTAGCCGCCGACCCCCACGAGCCGACCGCCCAGGACCCAGGGATGACCGGGCATCAGGAACAAGATCCCGAGGAACATGGGCGCGGCCAGTTCGCCGAGGGTTGTGATGGCGACGGTCTGCTTCAGCGGATGCGTGCGCCATATGTCCGAACGGAACTGGAAAGTCAGGAAGGCGATGGCGAGCAAGGCCGCCGCGACGGCGGTGAGATTCTGGAAGTACGGAACCCACGCGTCAACATTTGCCGCCATCGTCGCCCCTCCGCTGGGAACCCACCGTCCGGTCGGCACCTGTCGCTACGACCGAGTCAAGGTGAGGTTAGAGTTCGGCGCAGCAGCGGATCAATGCCTGTCAATGGGGAGCGCCGAGGTCGGGGTTCTCCGCCATGCTGACGGCTGACGCCCCGTCGATGGCGAGGACGAAGTCGCGGACCGCCGAGCCGTCGCCGTCGTTGCGGTAGTCACCGCGGAAGGGCATCCGACGCGGCGACGATCAGTCGCCGGGCCTCCGAGCCGGTCACAGCCTCTTCCCACAGTTGGTCCATGACCCGGTGGTACTTCTCGACGTCCTCGGGTCCGCACTCGGTCTCCCCGACGAACGTCTCCACCACCCCATAGTTGTCGTACAACTGGAACGAATTCTGCGGGATCCGCGACAGCGGCCGCCGCAGCGGCACGATCCCGAAGCGCACATTCGGCAGGTCGATCGCGGTTTGCAGCCGGTCCAACTGGGCTCGCATCACAGCCGGTGGAATCGGCATCCAGCCCAGCACCGGTTCTGTGATCATCAGTTCGAATTGCTTGGTGGTGTCGTACAGCGCCTGCTGACGTTCAAGCCGTGTCGTCACGGCCGCTTCTACGTCGCCTACCGCTAGGTCGTGCAGGTCGACCATCTCGGCGAACGCCCGTCGGGCATAGTCGGGAATCTGCAAGAACCCTGGTATCCACGTCGTTTCGAAGTAGCGGATCCGGGTCGAGTTCGCGACCAGATCGTTGTAGTCCTTCTGGACCGCGACCTGCCCGCGGCTCATCCGCCGGCGCCAGTCCCGGTGCACGGTCTGTGCGTCGTTCAGCAGTAGGCGTAGATCCTCGGCGTCCTCGTCGCCGGCCCGCGTCGCCTGGGCCCAGACGGCGATGTCCTCAGTCGACGGCATTTGCCGGCCGTTCTCCAGCCTCGACACCTTCGACGGCGCCCAGCCGAGCATCTCGGCGAGGTCCTTGCCAGCCATCCCGGCGGCGGTGCGTAGGTTACGCAGCCGGTCGGCGAGACCGCCCGGCTGCGTCAACCGGTCCTGTGGTCGTATCACGGCGGGGCTCCAGGCTAGGCGGTGGCGGCGTTGGGTGGACGTTCCAGAACGCCATAGCGGATAGCCAGTTCCCGCCACGTACACGCCTGATCGATCATCTGTTGGTCGGTGGTGATTTCGTTGGCGATGCGATGCCCAACCTCGTCGAAACGCAAGATGATCAGCCGCGTCTCGTCGAGCAACCACCAGTCGGTGTTGCCGGCCGCTGGCAGGAGCCCGATGTCGTACGCCTGCTGGCGGGTCAGGTACCGCATCGTCTCGCCGGCGGCGATGTTCCAGGTGCCGATCCAGCGTTCCCAGCGCTGGTAGCCGGTCGGAGGCTCGTCATGGACTCGGACGCGTTCGACGTGCCGACCGCGTCTGGTGACGGCGGCGATGTGGACGTACCAGGCGCGCAGGCTGGGTACCTCGGTCGGGTCCTGCGGATCGCCCGCGAGGAACCGGGCGAGGGTGTCGGTCTCGGTGGGCTCGCGGTACTCCCGCTGAAGCTCAAGCCGGAACGCAGAGCGCTCGAAGGTGTGAAGCTGCTCGGCGAACTCGGCTTCGGTGAGCGGGGTGGTCATGGTCAGGGCAGGTCTCGCAGTCGATCGAGGACGTTGGCAGGCACGTACACCGCGTCCTCGTTGTCGGCCAACTGGCGCAGCTGGGCGCGTTCGTCGCCGGTGAGCCGGATGCCCTGGACGACGTAGCCGCCGTTGGTGGTGTAGAGGGCAGGGCAGCCGCCGCCGCCCGAGTCAGCGTCCTTCCACAGATAGACCAGGTTTCGCACGGGATGCCCCTTCCAGTTATTGATCTGGGCATTCTCGATGCTGACACGATTGCTCGTGCTTGCGCAATTGCGCCAGCTGTCTTGCTCAGATGGCGGTGGCAATTGTGTCTGGCACAACCTGACAGACAAGTCTTCCGACAATTGCATGCAATTGCTTGACTGGATGCTTAATTGTGGGGCACGCTTTGGGGCGGACCTATCTCTAGGCATCGGGCGCGGCGGACCCGTGCGCACCCTGCCGGCCCAGGAGGTGACGGACGTGGCATTCGCGTTCGCGCTCATCGGAACCGCAGTACTCGGCTTCATGGCCGGACTGTTCTCGTTCAAGGTCAAGTCAAGGTGGTGTCCGCTGTGCGGCGCGCGGCTCACCTGTTCCGTCTGTACCCGGGCAGAGGGACCCCAGGCGCAGGTGCAGCCGTGACGCACCTCCCGGTCGACGCGGAAACCGTGACCTGATGACCGCGCTGCACACTCCACTCCGGCCACAGTGGATCTGCGTTGGCTGTGGGTGCGACTGGCCGTGCCTCACCCGCCCCGGTCAACTCGCCGCCGAGTACGACCGGGCGAGGGTTTGCCTGTCGCTGGTGATGTCGTCCTACTTCGTCCAGGCATCCGAAGATCTGTACGCCGTACCGGCGGGTGAACTGTACGTCCGCTTTCTCGGCTGGATGGGCAGCCCATGATGGCGTCGACAATCGACCGGCAAGCGCTGGTACGACTGGTAGCAGCCGCCTCCGAGGTCGCACACGCCCACAGCGCACGACCCGACGGACTGTGTGCCGGCTGCCTGACCGAGCGGAGCCGCCTGGCCCCGAGCCCGTGCGCTCAGGCGCAGTGGGCGCGGTCGGTGCTCGACAGGTACCGGGTCGGCGCCGTAACCGGAGCTACGGTGGCACGATGACGTGGTCGTCGTACGCATCGTTCCTGGCGTTCGCGGTCGCCCTGGTCCTGGCACCCGGCCCCGACTTCGCGGTCGTCACCAAGAACACGCTCGCCTCCGGTCGCTGGCGCGGCGCCTGGAGCGGGGTCGGCGTCGCCTGCTCCAACGCGGTCCAGGGCACGGCCGCGGCGGCCGGGCTCGGCGCGCTGATTGTGCGTGCGCAACCGGTCCTGGAGGTCGTCCGGTGGGCCGGCGTGGCGTACCTGAGCTATCTCGGCATCCAGGCCATCCGGTCGGCGGTCCGCGGCCGGTACCCGGCGCTCGACCCCGATACCGGCGGGCGCGCCAAAGGTGCTGCCTTGGGCGGCTGGCGGCAGGGGTTCCTGTCCAATATCACCAACCCGAAGGTACTGGTGTTCTACCTCGCGGTGCTGCCGCAGTTCCTCGCCCCGGGCGCGGGATCGACGGTCCTGCTGGCGTTCGCGCTCAGCCACGCCCTGCTGTCACTGCTCTACCTGCTGATGCTGACGACGTTTCTGCACCGGGTACGCCGGTTCCTGACCCGACGCCGGGTCCGCCGGACGCTCGACACCGCCACCGGCGTGGCGCTGCTGGGTTTCGGTACCCGACTCGCCGCCGATCGGGTCTAAGTACGCGCGGCCGGGGCCGAGGTGATCAGTCGTACCGTGAAGCCGGCCGGGGTCCGCGCCGTCTCGACCCGGTCGCACAGCTGCCGGGCCAGCCACAGCCCGGTACCGCTGCCGGGGCTGAAGGCGTCGTCGGGGTCGGGCCGCATGTACCCGGCAACGGGGTCGTCGAAGCCCGGGCCGGCGTCGGTGACCGTGCACACCAGCCGCTCGGGCGGGGTCCAGAGCCGTACCCGTACCGGTGGCCTGCCGTGCACGAGGCCGTTGACGACCAGCTCCTGGACCGCGGCCACGACGTCGGCCATGATCGGCAGATCCACCTCGTGTGCGTCGAGCGCGGCCCGTAGCTGGTTGCGCAGGGCGGCTACCTGGTGAAGATCGGTCACCGCGGCGAACGCCACCGTCGGGCTGGTCTCCTCCACCGGGTCCGGCCCGGCCGCGAACCGGCGCAGAAACGTCGCCGGGTCGACGTACCGTTCGTTCCGGATGCGGCCGGCAGGGGTGAGCAGGAACGGGTGGGCGCTGGCCAGGTCCTTGATCACCGGTTCGGGTAGCGCTCCGACATCAAAGGTGCAGGTGCTTGTCAACGGACACATTGCCAGCGTTACGTTGCAGATCGCCTCGAATCGGCTGCACTCCGCCCAGGCGTCGGGGTTGGCGCCGAAGTCGTTCGGCTCGCCCACCACCTCGACCCGCCGGGCGCCGACGGCGACCCGCTGGGCGACCATCTCGTGGTAGTCCTCGATGGCCGTGGCTGTCCGGGCGCAGACGCGGACCGGTGGGAGGCGGGTGATGCGTGGGTGCGGACCGATCGCGTCGACCAACAGAGCGGCGTACTCGTCGCGGCAGGCCAGGATCACCGCGTCGCCGGCTGCCAGCCCTTCGCGCAGGAGCGGGAGGGCCGCGGCGAGTAGCTCCTCCGGCGAGGAGAAGAACAGCCCCTGGTGGATGAAGTGGGTGACGGCCGCGGCGCTCACGGCTGGCCGCCGACCAGGTCGATGCCGGCGACCTGATCGACGCCCAGTAGCCGCAGCGTCAGGTCCACCGACGCTCGGGGTGCCACCAGGACGACGCGCCCACCGGCCTGCCGGAAGTCCCGGCTGGCGTACAGCAACTGCCGGCAGGCCGCCACATCCATGAACTCCAGCGCCGCGAGGTCCAGCCGCACGACGCCTACCGAGGAGGCGCTCGCGAGGTGGATGACGGTGGCGAACACGTCCGCGTTCCCGCGGTCGATCTCGCCGTCGAGAACCAGGCCGTGCGAGCTGGCGGCCATGCTGAGGGCGGAGTCCCGCAGCCGGTCCCGGTGCATCGCGACGAGTTCGTGGAGGACCGTCCGCTCGGTCGTCGAGTACTTGTACTGGCACAGCGCCGACACCGCCCGGGTCCGGCACAGCCGGTCAACCGTCCGCTCGATGTCGAGGTGGGCCGACAGCGATCCGGTGGCCCACGTGGCACTGGACTCGGCGGCCAGTCGTACCGACGGGAACCCCGCGTCCAGCGCCTGGTCGACGATCTCTTCCTGGCCGCCCTGCGGGTAGAACCGCTCCAACGGCAGCGCCGCCAACCGGCCGTCGGCCACCGCCGCGGCGAAGTAGACACCCCACCCGTTCGCGACGTCGAGCACCGACTCGCCCGCCGCGCGGGGCAGTTCGGCGTAGATGACCTTGTCGCCGCGGTCGAGGCCGCGGTAGATCCACGCAGCCAGGCTCGACAGCCGCTCGGACTCCGAGCGGTGCAGCAGCAACAGATGCCCGTCCCACTCCGGACCGTGGGACCGGGGCGCCCCGTTCCCCACACCGTGAACGTTACTCACCGCGACCGTCGCGGCGCACGGCCCCCTCGTCGGATCTTGGAGATCTCGGCACCGATATCGGCGTCGCGATCTCCAAGATCTCGGAGGAGATCCGTCAGGCGCTGCCCAGCGACGGCGCGGTGCCCGGCTGGGCGGCGGGCTGTTCCGGGTACCGGGCGCGTAGCCGCTCCAGCGCCGGCCGGTGCACGTTGGCCAGGCTCAGGTCGCCGTCGTAGTGGGCGATCACCCTCGGGTCCATGATGCGCCGCCACAGTGGAGTGATGACCGCGGCGACGATCATCGTCGCGTACCCGCCCGGCAACTGCGGCGAGACGTCGAAGCTGCGCAGGGCTTGGTACCGGCGCAGCGGGTTGGCGTGGTGGTCGCTGTGGCGCTGGAGCTGGAACAGGAACACGTTGGTGACGATGCGGTCGGAGTTCCAGCTGTGGCGGGGGTCCACCTTCTCGTACCGCCCGGCGGCGTTGCGCTGGCGGCGCAGGCCGTAGTGCTCCAGGTAGTTGACCACCTCCAGCAGGGAGAAGCCTACGACGGCCTGGAGCAGCAGGAACGGCACCACCCCGACGCCGAAGACCGCCACGGCCGCGACGAAGAGCACGACCGTCATCACCCACGCGTTGAGAACGTCGTTGCGGACGGTCCACGGGCTACGCGAGCGGATGCGGAAGCGGTTGGTCTCCAGCCGCCAGGCCGAGCGCAGGCTGCCGACGACGGTACGGGGCCAGAACGCCCAGAAGCTCTCGCCGAGGCGGGAGCTGGCCGGGTCCTCCGGGGTGGCCACCCTCGTGTGGTGGCCGCGGTTATGCTCGACGTAGAAGTGCCCGTACCCGGTCGGCGCCAGCGCGATCTTCGACAGCCAGCGCTCGACGGTCTCCCGCTTGTGGCCCAGCTCATGGGCGGTGTTGATGGCGATGCCGTTGACGATCCCGAGGGTGAAGACCAGGCCTACCGTCCCGACGACGCCCAGGCCGCCGTCGGTCCACACCTGGCAGCACACGACCAGGGCGACGTACTGGACCGGCAGGTACAGGTAGGTGATCCAGCGGTAGTACCGCACCTCCTGGAGCTGGCCGGCCAGCTCCTCGGGCGGGTTCTCGCGGTCGTCGCCGAACAGCACGTCGACCAGGGGGATCACGCCGAAGACGACCACCGGGGCGAGCCACCAGGCGAGCGGGGAATGGGTGGCGTACCAGAGCCACAGGCCCCCGAACGGGAGCGTGGGCACGAGCAGCGCCAACAGCCAGAGGTACTTCTTGTTGTCGTGCCACGCAGGGCTGAGCCGCTGCTCCATGTGGGACCTCCACCCGGTCGAGGTTTGTCGATGACTGTCACACACCTCACAGCGGTTGACAAGACCCCGATTTGAGTAAAGTAAATTGATTCGAAGCGGTGATGAGTACAAGTGCCCCCGCCGCCGGTACACTGCGTCGCAGGATGGACACGACTTCCCGGTATCGCGACACCGCCCGGCAGCGGATGCGCGACGCGATCGTCGAGGCCGCCCGCGACCTCACGATCGCCCGCGGCTGGGACGCCGTGCGCATGGCCGACGTCGCCACTCAGGTTGGGGTCAGCCGGCAGACCGTCTACAACGAGTTCGGAAGCAAGCCCGCGCTGGCCGAGGCGATCGCGCAGGCGGAGACCGAGCGGTTCCTCGCCGGCGTGAACGACGCGCTCTACGGCCACGACGACGTGCGCGAGGCCGCGCACGCCGCGATCTTCCAGGTACTGGACGAGGCGGCCGGCAACCCTCTGATCAAGGCGATCCTCACCAGCGCCCGGGGCGGCTCCGACCCGCTCCTGCCCTTCCTCACGACCCGGTCGGAGCTCGTGCTCGTCGCCGCGGCCGGGGTGCTGCGGCAGTGGGCGGCCGACCGGCTGCCGGCGCTACCGGACGAGGCCGTCGCGTTCGCCGCCGAGACCATCATCCGGCTGGTGGTCAGCCACATCGTGCTGCCGCTGGCCCCGGTGGACCGGACCGCGGGCGCCCTGGCCGATCTGGTCGTCCGCCTCGTCACTGATCCTGTCACGCCATGATCACCCAGACTTTTGACCGTCATAGCGGCCAAAAGTCTGGGTGATCATGGAGCGGCCACGTGAAGGAGGCCGCGCAGGTACGCCAGGTTGTCGCGGGTACGCTCGGCCAGCGGCGTCGTCGTGGAGAAGTCCTCCACCGTCACCCAGCCGTCGTACCCGTGCGAGGCGAGCGCGCGCAGGTACACCCCGAGATCGGCCTGCCCCTCACGCAGCGGCGCCCACTCGGATGTCCACTGTGTCGAGCCGTCCGGGGACCGCCCGACCGGGCGCCACGCGGCGTTCTTGACGTGGACGTGCGCCAGGTACTCCCCGAGCATCTGGAACCCGGCCAGGTGGTCCTCGTACCCCTCGATGACCAGGTTCCCGATGTCGTGGATGACGCCGACGTGCGCCGGATCCAGCCCGTCGACGAGCCGGACCGCCGCGGACGCCGAGGCGACGATCGTACGGTGGTGCAGTTCGACCAGCGCGGTGACGCCGTGCCGCGCCGCCCGGCCGGCGATCCACTCCAGGTTCCGGCGGGTGGCGGCGAACCGGTCACGGTAGTCACCGCCGCCGAGGCCCGGCATGACGACGCGTACCCGCTTCGCGTCGAGGGCGGCGGTGACCGCCAGCATCCGGTCGACGCCTCCGCGGTCGTGGCTCGGGACGTACCCGCCGAGGGCGGAGAACTCGAGGCCGGCCTCGCGGGTGATCCGGGCGATCATGGGCACCTGCGATTCCAGCCCGGTCAGCGGCCAGGTCGCCCGGTTGCCGGCCCAGAACCCCGGCTCGGGCGCGTCGTCCTGGTCGGTGATCCGCCACTCGATCCCGTCCCACCCCTGCTCGGCGAGGATCGTGGCGGCCTGCACGGGTGTCCACTCCGGAGTCGACGCGGTGAAGACCGAGAACCGCACGAGCGCCCCCTTACCCGATCCTGACGGGAACGTGGTCGAACGCACCGGAGAGCACGTCGTCGATCAGCACCGGCCGCCCCAGGGTCGCGGCCAGGTAGACCGCCTTGACCACGGTGAACGCCAGCAGCGCGTCGGGGACGCGGACGGCGGGCGGCCGTCCGTGCTCGATCGCGTCGACGATGTCGCGGTACTGGCGCAGGTGGCCGACCACGAAGCCGTCCGCCGGCTCGGGCGCACCGCGAAGCTGGTCGGCCGGCACGCCACCGTCCGGGTGAAGGTACTCCACCTGGTCGTCGTGAATGACCGCCGAGCCGCGTGAGCCGTGGACCTGGAGCCGTACCGCGAGCCCGGGGTACGCGGCGGTGGTGGCGTGCAGCACCGCGAGGGCGCCGGAGGCGAACCGTACCGTCGCCACCGCGACGTCTTCGACCTCGATGCGTTCGTGGGCGAGCAGGCCGGTGTACCCGAACACCTCCACCGGCCGGCCGAGCAGCCAGAGCAGCAGGTCGACGGTGTGGATGCCCTGGTTCATGGCGGCGCCGCCGCCGTCGTACTGCCAGGTGCCGCGCCAGGCCGCCGAGTCGTAGTAGTCCTGGCCGCGCCACCACGCCACGGACGCCACGGCGGAGGTGAGCCGGCCCAGCCGACCCTCGGCCACCGCCCGGGACACGGCGACGCTGGCGGGGTCGAAGCGGTGCTGGCTGATGACCGAGCAGACCTGGCCGCGCTCCTCGGCCGCCGCGGCCAGCCGGGCCAGCCGCCGGGCGCTGGGCAGCGTGGCGTCGAGGGGCTTCTCCAGGACCACGTGCCGGCCCGCGGCGAGCGCCTCCTCGACGACGCCGGCGTGCAGCCCGCTCGGCGTGCAGACCGCGACCAGGTCGACGTCACCGTCGGCGAGGGCGGCGGTCAGCGTCTCGTACCGGGCCGGCGGTCGGGTACCCGTGCCGGCGGCGACGCGCTCGGCCAGCGCCGCGCTCGCCGCGCTCACCGGGTCCACCACGGCGGCGATTCGCAGGCGCGGATGGCGCAGGATCGCGTCGGCGTGGGTGCGGCCGATGATGCCGCCGCCGACGATCGCGACGCAGATCGGGGCGGCCGTCACTTCACCCCGCCCGCCGCCAGGCCGCTGACCAGATAGCGCTGGAAGACGAGGTACACGACCACGACCGGGAGCGCGCACACCAGGGCGGCGGCCATCAACTGCCCGTACACAGGAATCGCGCCACCCTCCTGGGTGGCGCCGAACACCTGGAGCGCGACCGCCGCGGTGCGGGTGTCCGGGTTGGTCAGCACCGACGCGAACAGGACGTCGTTCCAGCCCAGCAGGAACGCGAAGATGGCCGAGACCACGAGCCCCGGCCAGCTCAGGGGAGTGATGATCCGGGTCAGGATCCGCCACGACGAGGCGCCGTCGATGCGCGCCGCCTCGTCCAACTCGCGCGGCAGCCCGCGCAGGTACGTCACCATCACCCAGGTGGAGAACGGCAACGAGAAGGTCAGGTACGTGACGAACAGCGCCCAGCGGGTGCCGATCACCTGGATGCCGAGCGCCGTCGAGGCGCTGGCGAACAGCACGAAGACCGGCAGCAGTACCAGCGTGCCCGGAATGGTCTGGAGGGCGAGCAACCCGCGCAGGATGGCCAGCCGACCCCGGAAGCCGTGCAGGACCAGGACGTACGCGCTGCAGACGGCGACCAGCGCGCACACGACCGCCACCGTCCCGGCCACCGCGACGCTGTTGACCAGGCCGCGGTCCAGGCTCACGGTCGACCAGATCCGCACGTAGTTGTCGAGGTGCAGGCCGGTCGGCAGGACGGCGCCCCGGGCCACCGCCAGGTCCGAGTTGACCGAGGCGAGGACCATGTACAGCATCGGCGCCCCGACGACCGCCAGCAGGACGGCGATGACCAGCGTGCGCAGCGGCCGGGGCAGCAGTTGGGTCACCTCCGGGTCCCGGCGGGCGCGCCGGCCGGGCAGAACGTCGGTCATGTCGTCCTCGCCTCCTCGCCCACGTCGAGCTTCACCGCCCGCAGGTAGACCGCGATCGGGACGGCGATCAGCGCGACGGACAGCACCGCCATCGCCGCGCTCAACCCGAACCGGAAGTTCTGGAAGCTCTCGATGTACGTCAGGACCGGCAGCACCTCGACGTCGTGCGGGCTGGGCACGCCGAAGAGTACGAACGGCAGCGCGAAGTTGTTGATGTCGTGCAGGAACGAGATCAGCATCGCCAGTGATACCGGCCCGCGCAGGCACGGGAAGATGACGTACCGCAGCTTCGCCCACCAGCCGGCGCCGTCCAGCGCCGCGGCCTCGTGCAGGTCCCGGTCGAGCGTCTGCAGGCCGGCGAGGGTGAGCAGGTACACCAGCGGCCAGGCGGCCCAGGCCTGCACGATGACCAGCGCCCAGAAGCTGCGCGGGCCGTTGAGCCACAGCCCGGTCGGCACGCCGAGCGGGTCCAGGACCCGGTTGGCCACCCCGGCCGGCTGGAGGATGATCCGCCAGAGGGTGCCGACCACGAACGACGGCAGGACGAACGGGATCAGGAAGGCGGAGCGGACCACGGCCCGCCCGGCGAACCGGTTGTGGGTGGCGAGCGCCGCGGCGACCCCGAGCGGCAGCGTCACGACCGTCACCGTTGCGGCGTACCCGGTACTGACCAGGATGGAGTGCGCCAGGGGCGACCGGGTCAGCGCCTCGTGGTAGTTGCGCACGCCGACGAAGGGCGCGCCCAGCCATTGCCGGAACGAGTACTGGTCCAGGTCGAGCAGCGAGATCTGTACCGCCACCGCCAGCGGGACGACGATGAGCAGCGCGGCGAGGACGCCACCGGGGACGAGCATCCACAGTGGGCGCTGTCGCTGCATGGGCTACTTCGCCTTGTCGAGCGCCGCCTGGGCCGACGACTGCGCCTGCCCGAGCAGCGACCGCAGCGCCGCGCTGTCGACCCTGCCGGTGGAGACGGACGGGACCGACTGCACCACCACGTTGACCAGCGCGAGCTGGATCTGGCTCCAGGCGCCGGTGAACGGGGTGGCGACGGACCGCGACGCCGACTCGACCATCGCGGCGAGCGCCGGGTCGCCGCGCAGCGACGCGGCGGCCTGCGCGTTCGTCGGCATCTCCCCGAAGGTCCGGTAGTAGTTCTCCTGCAGGTCCTGACTGGTGAGCATCTTGATCAGCGCGAGGGCCAGGTCCTTGTTCCTGGTGTACCTGGCCACCACGAGGTTGTCGCCGGACAGGATGCTCGCGGCGCCCACCCCGCCGGCGGGCAGTGCGGTGGCGCCCGGCGGGATCGTCGGCATGATCGTGTACCCGTACCTGCCGGCGACCGCCGACTTGTCCAGCGACACCTTCGACGTCGCCGACACCATCGGCACGAAGGCGGCCTTGCCCGCGCCGAAGGCCGCGAGGGCCTGGGCGTTCTTCCAGCCGACCGCCGCCGGGTCGACCACGTGGTCGGTCGCGATCCAGCCGAGGTAGGTCTGGTAGGCCTTCATCGTGGTGGCGTCGTCGAGGCGCGCCCGACCCTTGTCGACCAGGGGGTTCCCCGCCTGGAGGCTCATCGCCCAGACGAACTTCCACGGGTCGAAGCTGTCGCCGTACCCGACGGCGAGGCCGTACGTGCCGCCGGTGGTGACCCGCTTGGCCTGGGCGAGCAGGCCGTCCCAGCTGTCGGCCGGTTTGTCGATCCCAGCGGCGGCGAGCAGGTCCTTGTTGTACGCCATCACGAACGGGCGGGTGGTGAACGGTACGCCGACCTCGTGATCACGGTCCGGGCCCGAGATGCCGAGCGTGGCGGGCAGGAACTTGTCCCGGCCGCCGATCGTGTCCCAGTCGGCGCGGCCGAGTACGAGGAACGCGCCGGTGGCGTACGCGGTGGGGGTGAACGTGGTGCCCAATGAGTAGACGTCGGGGCCCTGGCCGGACAGTACCGAGGTCTGGATCTTCGTGAGCTCGTCGTTGGGCGTAGCGAAGGTCTCGAAGGTCAGCGTCGCGCCGGTCTCCCGCTTGAACCGCGCGGAGACGTCGGTGAACCACGCGCGCTGCTGCTCGGGGTAGATCGTGTTCGCGGAGACCAGAACGTGCAGGGTCTTGCCGGTGCCCGAGCTGCCGCCGCCGGAGCCGCAGGCCGACAGCGCCGAGATGGCGATCATGGCGATGGCGAGGACCGATGGAGTACGTCGACGTGTCATCCGCCCACTCCCCGTTGATCGAGACGCCCGGCCGCGCGGCGCGATATCGATTAACTTCCATTACTGGAATGGAGGGGACGGTACCAGCCCGGGGACGATTCGGCGTGGCCGTCATGGCCGGAGGATCCGGCGCGGCCGTCATGGCCGGAGGATCCGGCGCGGCCGTCATGGCTGGAGGATCCGGCGCGGCCGTCGTAGCCGACGGCCGCGCCGAACCCGATGGCTGAGGAGCGCGTCAGGGGCCCGCGACCGGCGGCACCGTGGGGTCGTCCGGCTGCTGCGGCGGCGTCGGCTGGCCCGGCTGACCCGGCTGACCCGGCTGGCCCGGGTAGGTCGGCGGCGGCGGCTCCCAGGCGGGCTCCTGCTTGCGGAAGAACTGGTTCGAGGCGGGCAGCGCCAGCAGGATGATCGCCGCGATCGAGGCGATCAGCCCGAGGACGCCCAGCACGATGACCGTCGGCTGGTACCAGCCCGGCAGCCCCTCGGTGAGCATCTTCTGAAGTTCGCTCTGCGAGGGCGCGCCCTCGACGCCTCCGGTGTTGCCGCCGATGCCGCCCGTGGTGTTGCCGACCAGGCCGTACCCTCCGCAGCACAGCGACAGGCCGAGCAGGACCCAGGTGACGATCCGGGCCGCCTGCTTGCCCCGGCTGTCGAGGATCGCCAGGACCACCCACGCGGCGGCGAAGAGCAGCGCGACGACGGCGGCACCCGCCAGGAAGATGGTCGTCGTGGTCGCGACGGTGTTCCCCATGCTGGTGTTCTCGAACGCCCGCTTCATGACGTCGCTGTAGGTGCCGAGAACCGAGAATTGCACAATTGCGCTGATTACCTGCAGAGCGGCCAGCAGGTACAGCAGATAGCAGGCGTACGTGACGGTCGCCGGCCGTACGCGCGCGCCTGGGGGTGGCGTGGCACTCGCCATCGTGTGGTCTCCTTCCGACGTGACCCGATCACCGTAGCGGGTTCGGCACCGTCGGCCCGGTGATTTGATCGGCTGTCCACACGCGACGTTGGTGACCGAGGTGCAACGCTCATGATCGAGATACAACGATGATCCGGATACAATGCCGGTCCGGGATGCGATCGCGGTCCGTTTACGACGGTGGATGTCGGCCGTCGGCGAGTCTCGTCGAAGCGTGGAGTGCGGTCACGCCGTCGACAAGCATCAATGGATATTGCCGCAGCTAGATCGACATTTATGGCTGCGCATGCGGTGTTGACATGGTGTTAACAAACGACGATGCTGCCTCTGAGGTACTACGCAGGGATGTGCGTATGAGCCTGATTTTGTCCCTTGAAGCGGCAACGCCCGTTGCTTCAGCGCGCCGCGAGTCAGCCGGTCAGGCCCTCGCGGGTCAGGCCGAGGCGGTCGCCCGCGCCTGCTACGACATGGCTGTTCGGTTCCACCAGGGCGGCAAGCTCATCGTGTTCGGCAACGGCGGAGCCGGTACGGACGCCAACCATGTCGCCGTCGAGTTCGTGCACCCGGTGATCGTGGGCAAGCGGGCGCTGCCGGCGATGGCGCTGACCAACGACCCGGCAACGGTCACCGGCGTGGCCAACCGGGAGGGTTTCGCTGAAGTATTCGCGCACCAGTTGCGTTGCTTCGCCGACCCGCCCGACATCGCGCTGGGAATCTCCGCCGACGGCGAGTGCGTCAACGTCGGCCGCGGGTTGGCGGTCGCACGCGAGCTCGGGCTGTTGACCGTGGCCCTGGTCGGGGGCGACGGGGGAGCCGTCGGGCGCGGCGGGGCGGTCGACCACGTGCTGGTGGCCATGAGCACGGACCCGGCCGTGGTCAAGGAAGTGCACGTGACCATGTACCACGTCCTCTGGGAGCTGGTACACGTCTTCTTCGAGCAGCCCGGGCTGCTGGGACCGGAAGTGATCCGATGACCGAGCTTCCCCTGACCCAGCTTCCGCCGAACGCGGTCTCCCGTCAGGCGGTACCCGCCTGCCACGACGACGTCTGCGTGACGTGTTCGGACGAGGCGGTACCGGTACGGGTGGTCCGCCTTCTCGATGACGGGCTGGCGCTCGTGGACACCGGGGTCTCCCAGGAAGAGGTGAGCGTGGCCCTGGTCGACGCCTCGGTCGGCGACACCGTTCTGGTGCACGCCAAGGAGGCGATCGTCGTGGTGCGGGAGGGGGCGGGCTCATGACCGAGAACCCGCACCCCGCCGGGGTGCAGGCGCTGTATCCGTTCCTCTACGCGGATGCCCGTGCCGATCTCGACTCGGTACTGACCCAGGTGCGGGAGTCCACCGTGGCCAAGGCGGCCGAGATCGTCGAGCTGCGCAAGGTCGTGCTCGCGCGGGAGGCCCCACGGCTCGCGGCCTGCGCCGCGGCGATGGCGGCCCGGTTCGCGGCCGGCGGCCGGCTGTACACCTTCGGCAACGGCGGCAGCAGTACCGACGCCGCCGAGGTTGCGACGACGTACCTGCACCCGTCGTCGGGCCGCACGTTGCCGGCGCTGTCTTTGACCAACGACGTCGCGGTGATGACCGCGCTGTCCAACGACATCGGGTTCGACGTGGTGTTCGCCCGGCAACTGGCCGCTCTCGGCCGTAGCCGCGACATCGCGTTCGGACTGTCGACCAGCGGGGGGTCGACAAACGTGGTCCGGGCGTTCGAGGAGGCCAACCGGCGGGGCATGCTCACCGTCGGGCTGAGCGGCTACGCCGGCGGCAAGATGGCCGAGCTCGACTCCATCGACTACCTGTTCGTCATCCCGTCTCCGTCGGTGCACCGCATCCAGGAGGCGCAGACGACGGTCTACCACGTGTTGTGGGAACTCACCCAGCAGGCGCTAGGCGCCACAGATGAGAGGGCGGCGACCGCCGCGGTCTAGCCGTGACGGCCGCCTTTGCGGAAGGCGGCGAGAGATGACCCAAACAGCGTCGCGGGGCGCCCCGCGCGAGACGGAAAAACCGTTGGTCCACCTGCTGTGGATCAACGCTGGGCTCAGCTGCGACGGCGACTCGGTGGCCCTCACCGCCGCCACGCAGCCCAGCATCGAGGAGATCGTGCTCGGCGCCCTACCCGGGCTGCCGCGGCTGGCGGTGCACTG
Organism: Planosporangium mesophilum; assembly: GCF_016863255.1. Classification (GTDB taxonomy): domain Bacteria; phylum Actinomycetota; class Actinomycetes; order Mycobacteriales; family Micromonosporaceae; genus Planosporangium; species Planosporangium mesophilum. Next base: position 128,475 of record NZ_BOON01000031.1, on the reverse strand, counting down.
GCCGCTGATCGACTTCGAGTGCGGGCCCGAGCAGGGTGCGGACACGTTCATCGAGTGGTTCCACAAGGCCGACCGTGGCGAGATCGACCCCTTCGTGCTGGTCGTGGAGGGCTCGATCCCGAACGAGTCGATCAAGAAGGAAGGCTACTGGTGCGGGTTCGGCAACAACCCGGCCACCGGCCAGCCGATGACCACCAGCGAGTGGCTCGACCGGTTGGCGCCCAAGGCGCTCGCCGTGGTGGCGGTCGGCACCTGTGCGACGTACGGCGGCATCCACGCGATGGCGGGCAACCCCACCGGTGCGATGGGCGTCCTGGACTACCTGGGGTGGGACTGGCGTACGCCGGCCGGCATCCCGGTGGTGTGTGTGCCTGGCTGTCCGATCCACCCGGACAACCTGTCGGAGACGTTCCTGTACCTGCTCTACCAGGCCACCGGCCAGGCGCCGATGATTCCGCTGGACGAGGCGCACCGCCCGACCTGGCTGTTCGGCGCGACCGTCCACGAGGGGTGCGACCGGGCCGGCTACTACGAGCAGGGTGACTTCGCGGTCGAGTACGGCTCGCCGAAGTGCCTGGTGAAGCTGGGCTGCTGGGGCCCGGTGGTCAAGTGCAACGTGCCCAAACGCGGCTGGATCAACGGCGTCGGCGGCTGCCCGAACGTGGGCGGGATCTGCATCGGCTGCACCATGCCGGGCTTCCCGGACAAGTTCATGCCGTTCATGGACGAGCCGCCGGGCAGCAAGGTGTCGACCGCGGCCAGCGGCGCGTACGGCGGCCTGATCCGGGCGTTGCGCAACGTCACGGCGAAGACGGTTGACAAGGAGCCGAGGTGGCGGCACCGAGAACGCAAGCTCACGACCGGGTACCGGGCATCGTGGTGAGGAGACGGCGATGACAGCGACCGAACAGCAGCGCATCGGTCAGGAGAAGACCGGCCTCGTCGAGATGGCCTGGGACCCGATCACGCGGATCGTGGGCAGTCTCGGCATCTATACGAAGATCGACTTTGCCGAGAAGAAGGTCGTGGAGTGCTACAGCACCTCGTCGGTCTTCCGCGGGTACAGCATCTTCATGAAGGGCAAGGACCCCCGGGACGCGCACTTCATCACCAGCCGCATCTGCGGCATCTGCGGGGACAACCACGCGACCTGCTCCGTCTACAACCAGAACATGGCGTACGGCATCGCGCCGCCGCATCTGGGGGAGTGGATCATCAACCTCGGTGAGTCGGCCGAGTACATGTTCGACCACAACATCTTCCAGGAGAACCTGGTCGGGGTCGACTACTGCGAGAAGATGGTGCGCGAGACCAACCCCGGCGTCCTCGATCAGGCCAACCGCACCCCGGCACCGCACGCCGATGAGCACGGGTACAAGACCATCGGCGACATCATGCGCGCGCTCAACCCGCTCGAAGGCGAGTTCTACCGCGAGGCCCTGCAGGTCAGCCGGTACACCCGGGAGATGTTCTGCCTCATGGAGGGCCGCCACGTCCACCCGTCGACGCTGTACCCCGGCGGCGTGGGCACCGTGGCCACGGTGCAACTGTTCACCGACTACCTGACCCGGCTCATGAAGTACGTCGAGTTCTGCAAGAAGATCGTGCCGCTGCACGACGACCTGTTCGACTTCTTCTACGAGGCGCTGCCCGGTTACGAGGAGGTCGGCCGCCGGCGGGTGCTGCTCGGGTGCTGGGGAAGCCTCAACGACCCGGAGTACTGCGACTTCAAGTACGAGAACATGACCAACTGGGGTCGCAAGATGTTCGTCACGCCCGGTGTGGTCGTCGACGGCAAGCTGGTCACCAACGACCTGGTCGACATCAACCTCGGCATCCGGATCCTGCTCGGCAGCTCGTACTACGACGACTGGGCCGACCAGAAACCGTTCGTCACCCACGACCCGCTGGGCAATCCGGTCGACCAGCGCCACCCGTGGAACCAGCACACCATCCCGCAGCCGCAGAAGCGTGACTTCGCCGACAAGTACAGCTGGGTGATGTCGCCGCGCTGGTACGACGGCAAGGACTACCTGGCACTGGACACCGGTGGCGGCCCGATCGCCCGACTGTGGGCGACGGCGCTGTCCGGCCTGGTCGACTGCGGGTACGTGAAGGCGACCGGCGACAGCGTGGTGATCAACCTGCCGACCACGGTCGGCAAGCCCGAGAAGACGTTCGTGTGGCGGATCCCCCACGACAAGCAGGGTCGGCCGCTGAGCAACGCGATCGAGCGCAACCGGGCCCGTACCTACTTCCAGGCCTATGCCGCGGCGCTCGCGCTGTACTTCACCGAGAAGGCGATGGGCGAGGTGCGCGCCGGACACACCAAGACCTGGACCCCGTTCAAGGTGCCCAAGGAGGCCATCAGCTGCGGCTTCACCGAGGCGGTGCGGGGCGTCCTGTCGCACCACATGGTGATCCGCAACGGCAAGATCGCCAACTACCACCCGTACCCGCCGACGCCGTGGAACGGCAGCGTGCGCGACTCGTACGGCACGCCCGGCCCGTACGAGGACGCCGTGCAGAACACGCCGATCTTCGAGGAGAACCCGCCGGACAACTTCAAGGGCATCGACATCATGCGGGCCGTGCGCAGCTTCGACCCGTGCCTGCCCTGTGGCGTGCACATGTACCTCGGCAACGGCAAGACGCTCCAGAAACTGCACACCCCGACGGCGTTCACCGGTTCGGCGTGAACGCATGACCACGACTACACCGGATGTCCGGAAGGCCGGTGCCCGCGTCGAGCAACTCCTCGCCGAACTCGGCGAGGAGGCCGACGCGCGGGTGAGCGAGCGGGCCGAGGAACTGGTGAGCCTGCTGGTGGACGTGTACGGGGAGGGGCTGTCCCGCATCGTCGAGATCGTCGCGGCGAGCGAGGACAGCGCCGCCCTGGCCGACAGGTTCGCCGCCGACGACCTCGTCGCCAGCCTGCTGATCCTGCACGGGCTGCACCCGCTCGGCGTGGCCGAGCGGGTGCAGCGCGCCCTCGACGGGGTCCGCCCGTACCTCGGTTCGCACGCCGGCGGCGTGGAGCTTCTCGGAATCGACGACGACGGGGTGGTGCGGCTGCGGCTGGAGGGCAGCTGCGACGGCTGCCCCTCCTCGGCGATGACCGTGAAGCTGGCCATCGAGCGGGCGATCCTGGAGGCGGCGCCCGAGGTGCTCCGCGTCGATGCCGAGGGGGTGGCGGCGCCGCCCGCTCCGGGGCCGCGGCTCATTCCCGTCGAGTCGCTGCGCCAGCGTACGAACCCGGCTGACGCCACCGGGGAGTGGCAGGAGGTGTCGTCGCTGTCCACGCTCGAATCCGGGTCGGTGCGCCTGGTGACGCTCGGCGGGCAGCGGGTCGCGGTGTGCCGCGCCGACGGCAGGCTCGTCGCGTACCGGGACGCCTGCCCCGGCTGCGGGATGTCCCTTGTGGATGGCACGCTGACCGGCACCTGGCTCTCCTGCGGCGGCTGCGGTGTGCGGTACGACGTCCGGCTCGCCGGACGCGGCGAGGACGGCGCACACCTCGAGCCGCTCCCGCTGCTGGAGGACGCTGGCGGCGCGGTCCGCATCGCGCTGCCGGTCGAGGTGGCCTCATGACAGCTCCGGGGCTGCGGCGATTCATCGAGGGCACGCGCGCCAAGGTGGTCCCCGGCGAGCGGTGCGAGATGTGCGCCGAGCCGCTCGGTCCGGACCACTCGCACGTGGCCGACCTGAAGGGCCGCACCGTGATGTGCGCCTGCCGGGCGTGCTACCTGCTGTTCACCCGGGATGGCGCGGCCCAGAACAGGTACCGCGCCATCCCGGACCGGTACCGGTACGACCCGGAGTTCCGGATGACCCCGGCGCAGTGGGACGAGCTTGGTGTCCCAGTGAACCTGATCTTCGTGTTCCGCAACGCCGAGCAGGATCGTCACGTCGCCTTCTACCCCGGCCCGGCGGGGGCGACCGAGTCGATGCTGCCGACCGAGGCCTGGTCGGAGATCCTGGCGGCCAACGCGAGCGTCGCCGACCTCGCCCCCGACGTCGAGGCGGTCGTGCTGCGCCGCGCCGGCGACCGCTTCGAGGGTTACCTCGTACCCATCGACGCCTGCTACGAGCTGGTGGGCCGGATGCGCATGAACTGGCGCGGTTTCGACGGCGGCGAGGACGTGTGGCGCGAGGTCGACGCCTTCTTCGACCGGGTGGTCGAGCGAGCCGAGGACGCCCGGCCGGCCGGGGACGAGGCCTGACATGGGGGAGCTCGTCTTCGACTGCATCGATTCCCGTGCCGAGCGGTACGCGGCCGCACCGATCCTGACCCTCGTGCTGCGGGTGGCCGAGACCACCGGTGCTCAGGTCGGCGCCATCGGGCTGCGCTGCCAGATGCGCATCCAACCCGTTCGGCGCACGTACGACGAGGGGGAGGCCGAGCGGCTGAACGACCTCTTCGGCACCCCCGACCGGTGGGGCGACACCCTCAAGCCACTCCAGTTCGCGACCGTGTCGGCCCTGGTGCCGGCGTTCCGCAACAGCATCGAGATCGAGCTGCCGGTGCCGTGCAGCTACGACCTCGAGGTCGCCTCCACGCGGTACTTCGACGCGCTCGCAGGCGGCGACGTCCCGCTGCTGCTCCTGTTCAGCGGCACGGTCTTCCTGCAGGGGCCGGCCGGCATGCAGGTGGAGCAGGTGCCGTGGCACAAGGAGTGCAACTACCGGCTGCCGGTACGGGTCTGGCGCGAAACCATGGACTACCACTTCCCGAACAGCGCCTGGCTGCGGCTGCACCGTGACACGCTCGCGGCGCTGGCCAGGTTCAAGTCCGAGCGGACCCTCGCCACCTGGGAGGAGACGCTGCAGGTGCTGCTGGCCGAGGCCGGGGAGGTGGTGAGGTGAGCCTGGAGTTGGCCCGGCAGGTCGCCGACACCGTGCTGTTCGAGGGGTACGTGCTGTACCCGTACCGCGCCTCGGCGGCGAAGAACCAGGTGCGCTGGCAGTTCGGGGTACTCGCCCCGCGCGGTGCCGCCGGGAGCGAGCCGTGGTTCTCCCGGACCGAGTGCCTGGTCGAACCGGACGACACCGATCCCGAGCTGACCGTGACCGTACGCTTCCTGCAGATCCAGCGGCGGGAGGGCCCGCCCGTCTGGGACGAGGGCGTGGTGCAGGAGGTGACCGCGACCGCCGTCCTCAAGCCGGGCGCCGACGAGCAGACGACCGGATTCGCCATCCCCGGCGGCTCGGAGACCGAGGGTGACGTGGTACGCCGTCGCTCGCGGCTCTCCGGCGTCATCCGGATCGCCACGACCCCGATCGAGGGGCCGTACGGGCTGCTGCGGGTGCGGATCCAGGTGGAGAACCACACGGCCGCCGACCACGACCCGGACGCGCCGCGCGCCGAGATGCTCCCGTTCGCGCTGATCAGTACCCATGCGCTGCTGTCGGTGCGGTCCGGCCAGTTCGTCTCGCTGCTCGAACCGCCGGAGTGGGCGCAAGACGCGGTCGCGTCGTGCCGGAACGAGCACACCTGGCCGGTACTGGTCGGCGAGGGCCGGCGTGACGTGATGTTGTCTTCGCCGATCATCCTGTACGACCACCCGGAGATCGCCCCGGAGAGCACGGGGGACTTCTACGACGGCACCGAGATCGACGAGCTGCTGACGCTGCGCACGATGACGCTGACCGACGAGGAGAAGCGGGAGGCGCGGGAGACCGACCCGCGCGCGGCGGCCATTGTGGACCGTGCCGACAACATGCCGGGGGAGGTACTGGAGCGCCTTCATGGCGCGGTGCGGTACCTGCGCCGGGTCACCGGTGACGACGGTGTGCCCGAGATGCGGGAGCCCACCGGCGACGAGGAGGTGGCCGAGATGCCGGGGTCGAACGGTGGCAACGGCGGCAAGGCGGACCCGCAGCCGTGGTGGGACCCGGGCGCGGACCGCTCGGTCAACCCGGAGACCGACAGCGTCCCGGTCCCCGGCGGGTTGGCGCGGCGGGGCAGCCGGGTCCGGCTGCATCCGATGGGCCGGGCGGACGCCCAGGACATGTTCCTGCAGGACCGTACCGCCACGGTCGAGGCGGTGCTGTTCGACGTCGACGGCTCGACCCATCTCGCGGTGACGCTCGACGACGATCCGGCCGCGGAGCTGAACCGTTCGGTCGGCCGGTTCCTGTACTTCGCCCCCGGCGAGGTCGAGCTCGTGGAGGAGGCGTCATGACCGAGCGGGCCCGGTGGCTGGTGGCGGGGATCGGCAACGTCTTCCTGGGCGACGACGGCTTCGGGGTGGAGGTGGTCCGCCGCCTGCTCGGCACCGAACTGCCGCCCGGCGTCAAGGTCGCCGACTACGGCATCCGCGGCGTGCACCTCGCGTACGAACTGCTCGACGGGTACGAGACGGTCATTCTCGTCGACGCGCTCTCGCGCGGCGAGCCGCCCGGCACGGTGTACGTCTTCGAACCCGACGTGACCGCGGTCCCCGACAGCGGCGGCCCGGCGATGGACGCGCACGACATGACCCCGGACACCGTGCTCGCGCTGGTCCACACGCTCGGCGGCACCCTCGACCGGGTCCTGATCGTGGGGTGCGAGCCGGCCGACATGACCGACCGGATCGGGCTGTCCGCGCCGGTCGAGGCGGCCGTGGACAACGCGGTCCGGACCGTACTGGACCTGGTAGCCAACGAAACGGAGAGGGTGTGAGCGCCGATGATACGGCGAGTGATGGTCCCGTTACTGGTCGTCGGTGTCGCCGTGGTCGTGGTGCAGTCGCTTCCCGACCTCGCGCGCTACCTGAAGATTCGGATGATGTGAGGAGACGACGATGACCTGGTGGTTGTGGCTGATCGCGGTGGTGGTGGTGATCGTGGCGGCCTTCCTGATCGTGAGCCTCCCCGACATCAACCGTTACCTGCGCATCCGCAGGATGTGATCGCATGCATGAGATCGGCCTCTGTGAGCCGTTCGTCGAGGCCATCGAGCGGCGGGCCGCCGGGCGCCGGGTGACCGCAGTCCGGATGCGCATCGGTGTCCTGCACCGCGTGGTGGAGCCGTCGCTGGAGCAGGCGTTCGCGCTCGTGTCGGCGGGGACGGTAGCCGAGGGCGCGGCGGTGGAGCTGGTCACCGTACCGGCGCGGGCCGCCTGCCCGGCCTGTGGCTGGCAGGACGAGACCGCCGAGCCGGTGGCCCTCTGCCCGGCCTGCGGCGCGTCAGGGACCGAGCTGATCGGTGGCGACGAGCTGGTGCTCGAGTCCATCACGGTGGCCGAGAACGGCACGCCGGGCGCGAGCGGTACGCCGCGCGAGGAGGTGAGTTCGGATGTGTCTGGGGATTCCCGGTGAGGTCATCGAGATCATGGATGACCACCCGGACCTGGCCCGGGTGGACGTCAGTGGCGTGCGGCGGGCCATCAACATCGGGCTGCTCGAGGGCGAGAGCCTGGGGCGCGGGGACTGGATCCTGATCCATGTCGGCTTCGCTCTGTCCAAAATCGACGAGTCCGAGGCCAAGGCGGCGCTGGAGTTCCTGGAAGGGATCGGCCAGGCGTACGAGGACGAGCTGAACGCCCTGCGCGAATCCAAGATCGAATGACAACCGGGCCGCGGGTGGCGCCTGTGCGGCACCCGCGGCCAATCGGCCCGGATCGAGGTAGAGATGACACGGATGCGATTCGTCGACGAGTACCGCGACGCGGACAAGGCACAGGCACTGGCCGCCCGGATCGCCGAGCTGTGCGAGCCGGGCCGGCAGTACAAGTTCATGGAGGTGTGCGGTGGGCACACCCACACCATCTACAAGCACGGACTGGAGGACTACCTGCCGGAGTCCGTCACGCTGGTACACGGGCCCGGCTGCCCGGTCTGCGTGATCCCGATGGGCCGGGTCGACGACGCCATCTACATCGCCCGGCAGCCCGACGTCATCATGACGTCGTTCGGCGACATGATGCGGGTACCGGGCAGCGGCGACACGTTCTTCGACGCCAACGCGGCGGGCACGAACATCCGCATGGTGTACTCCCCGCTGGACGCGCTGAAGATCGCCAAGCAGAACCCGGACAAGCGCGTGGTGTTCATGGCGATCGGGTTCGAGACCACCGCGCCGTCGACCGCCATGACGGTCCTGCGGGCCGCCAAGGAGGGGGTCGAGAACTTCTCGATCTTCTGCAACCATGTCACGATCATCCCGGCGATCAAGGCCATCCTCGACTCGCCGGACCTGCGCCTGGACGGGTTCATCGGCCCCGGTCACGTCTCCACGGTCATCGGCTGCCGGCCGTACGACTTCATCACCCGCCAGTACGACAAGCCCCTGGTCGTCGCCGGGTTCGAGCCGCTGGACATCCTCCAGACCATCTACATGATCCTCGTCCAGCTGTCCGAGGGCCGCTGCGAGGTGGAGAACCAGTACAGCCGGGTCGTGCCGTGGGACGGCAACCTCAGGGCACTCGGAGTCATCAACGAGGTCATGGAGCTACGCCCGTACTTCGAGTGGCGGGGCCTCGGCTTCATCTCCCACTCCGCGCTGAAGGTACGGGAGGAGTACGCCCGCTTCGATGCCGAACGCATCTTCGACCTGCCCGGCGTGCGGGTGGCCGACCCGAAGGCCTGCCAGTGCGGCGAGGTCCTCAAGGGCGTCCTGAAGCCGTGGGAGTGCAAGGTGTTCGGCACCGCGTGCACCCCGGAGACGCCGATCGGCACCTGCATGGTCTCGCCCGAGGGCGCGTGCGCGGCGTACTACAACTTCGGCCGGTTCACCCGTACCCGCGTGATGGAGGCGACGCGCTCATGACGAGCGTCGACGACCGGGAACGGCAGGTCCTCGAGCGCATCGACAAGGCCCGCCGGCGCCGGGCGAAGATCAAGGACGAACGGATCACCCTGGCCCACGGTGCCGGGGGCAAGGCGACCCACACCCTGATCGAGGCGGTGTTCCTCGAGGCGTTCCGCAACCCGTTGCTCGAACCGCTGGAAGACCAGGCGGTGCTCTCGCTGGGCGGGCCGCGGCTGGCGTTCACCACCGACTCGTTCGTGGTCCACCCGCTGTTCTTCCCGGGCGGCGACATCGGCGAGCTGGCCGTCAACGGTACGGTCAACGACCTTGCCATGTCGGGTGCCCGGCCCCGGTACCTGTCCAGCGGGTTCATCGTGGAGGAGGGGTTACCGACCGAGGACCTCGTCCGCATCGCCGAGTCGATGGCCCGCGCCGCCGAGGCGGCCGGGGTCCAGATCGTCACCGGGGACACCAAGGTCGTCGAGCGCGGCAAGGCCGACGGCTGCTACATCAACACCGCGGGCGTCGGCGTCATCTCCCACGACCTCACGCTGGGCGCCAGCCGCGCCCGGCCCGGCGACGTCGTCCTGGTCTCCGGGCCGATCGGCGACCACGGCATCACCATCATGCTCGCCCGCGGCGAACTGGACATCGAAGCGGACCTCACGTCGGACACGGCGCCACTGGCCGACCTCGTCGACCGGCTGCTCGCCGCCGCCCCCGGGGTTCGCTGCCTGCGTGACGCCACCCGCGGCGGCGTGGCGACGGTCCTCAACGAGGTGGCGCGCGCCTCGGACGTGGCCGTCGTCCTCGACGAGCGTGCCGTTCCGGTGCGGACCGAGGTCCGCGGGGCGTCCGAGATCCTGGGAATTGATCCGCTGTACGTCGCCTGTGAAGGTCGGTTCATCGCCGTGGTAGCCCCCGAGGACGCCGACGCGGCCCTCGACGCGCTGCGCACGCATCCGCAGGGTACCGAGGCCGCCGTCATCGGTCAGGTCAAGGCGGACCCGCCGTCGCTGGTGCTGCTCAAGACCGAGTTCGGCGGTACCCGCATCGTCGACGTCCTCGTCGGCGACCCACTGCCACGCATCTGTTAGGGAGACGCCCCATGACCCAACACCAGGTCCCGCCCTACGAGCGGGGCGACGAACACCCACTGCCGCCCTACGACGACGAGAAGGGCGCGGGAGGCGCAATCCAGGAGAACCCGATCAGCCGGTCGTCCAATGTCGCGGGCGAAGGCGGCTACCACGACGATGCCGTCGACGAGAGCGGCGTGCCGCCCACCGACATGGACGCCGAGACGCCCCTCGGCGTCGGCGAGAGCATGACCCGCCGCGGCGAGGAGGTCGGCGCCGACCAGGAGTCCGGACGGACCGACGAGGGTACGAAGGGCGCGTCCGAGCGCCCGTACGGCACCTCGGACGAGCGGGACTCGTCCGGCGTCAACGCGCAGGGCCCCATCGACGAGGAGAGCCCGAACCTGCAGCGGGGTGACCAGGGAGGCTGACCGTCACACCAGCCCGGCCCGGTCGCGGGCGGCGGCGACCGCGACCTGGCCGAGGCTGATCCCGCCGTCGTTGGGCGGCACACGGTGGTGCGTGAGCACCCGGAAACCCCGCCGGCTCAGCCCTTCGACGGCGCCCGACAGCAGCACCATGTTCTGGAACACGCCACCGGACAGGGCCACGGCCGACAGCCCGGTCGCCGCCCGGGCCCGCTCGGCGCCGGCCACGATCGCCGTCGCCATACCCCGGTGGAAGCGCATCGCGATCGTCTCGACCGGCACGTGACGGTGCAGGTCGGCCACGACCGCCCGGACCAGGTCGGCTCCGCGTACCCGGAACGGTCGCCCCTCGGCGAACCCGACCTCGTACGCCCCGTCCGCGTGCGGGTCGACGCGCTGCTCCAGCTCCACCGCGGCCTGACCCTCGTAGCTGATGACGTCGCGTACGCCCAGCAGCGCGCCGACGGCGTCGAAGAGGCGACCCGCGCTCGAGGTGAGCGGGGAGTTGAGCCCGGAGCGCCCCACCGCGAGCACGGCGTCCCAGGTGGACGCGTTGCGCTCGGCCACCGCCAGATCCCGGGGCGGGTCGCCGGCGAACGCGGCGTCGAGGTACGCGGCCGCCATCCGCCAGGGCTGCCGGATCGCCGCCACCCCGCCCGGCATCCGTACCGGTTCGAGGAGCCCGACGCGCTCGAAGCTGGTCAGGTCGGCGGCCAGGAACTCGCCGCCCCAGATGGTGGCGTCCTCGCCGTAGCCGAGGCCGTCGAAGGCCACCCCGATGACCGGCTCCACCTCCCCGTTGTCGACCAGACAGGAGGCGATGTGGGCCCAGTGGTGCTGCACCGGTACCCGGTGGCCGATCGCGGTCTGGTCCAGGGCGTACTTCGTGGACAGGTACTCGGGGTGCAGGTCGTGCGCGATCACCTGCGGATCGATGTCGAACAGCCGCCGGAAGTGTGCGACCCCATCGGTGAACGAGCGCAGGGTGGCGTAGTTCTCCAGGTCGCCGATGTGGTGCGAGACGAACGCGTACTCGCCCTTCGCCAGGCAGAACGTGTTCTTCAGCTCCGCACCGCAGCCGAGCACCGGGCGGGGGACGGCGCGGCCCAGGCGCAGCGGAGCGGGGGCGTACCCGCGGGAGCGCCGGATCGGCATTTCCCGCCCGGCGACCGCGCGGGTGACCGAGTCGTCGGTACGGATGTGGATCGGCCGATCGTGGAGCAGGAAGGCGTCGGTGATCGGCGACAGCCGGGCCAACGCGTCGGCGTCCTCGTAGGCGATCGGTTCGTCGCTCACGTTGCCGCTGGTGAGGACGAACGGGCGGTCGAGTTCACGGGTCAGCAGATGGTGCAGCGGCGTGTACGGCAGCATCAGGCCGAGGAACCGGTTGCCCGGTGCGACCTGCTCGGCGAGCGCCGAGTCCCGGTGGCGCCGCAACAGCACGATCGGGCGCCGGGGACTGGTGAGCACCCGCTCCTCGGCGTCGTCGACGGCGCACAGCTTCCGGGCGGCGGCGACGTCGGCCACCATGACCGCGAAGGCCTTCTCCTCGCGGTGCTTGCGGGAGCGCAGCGCGGCGACGCCCTCCGGCGACGCCGCGTCCGCCGCGAGATGGTAGCCGCCGAGCCCCTTGACGGCGACGACCTTGCCGGCCCGCAGCAGCGCGACGGTGGCCGCGATCGGGTCACCGGGTACGTCCTCGCCCGGCGGTGCGCCGGTGATGTCCTCGCCCGGCGAGGTGATCAGCCGCAGCCGGGGGCCGCACGCCGGGCAGCACACGGGCTGCGCGTGGAAGCGCCGGTCGGCCGGGTCGGCGTACTCGCGGGCGCACTCCGCGCACAGCGGGAACCCGGCCATCGTGGTGAAGGGCCGGTCGTACGGGACGTCGCGGACGATGGTGAACCGGGGGCCGCAGTTGGTGCAGTTGACGAACGGGTACCGGTACCGGCGGTCGACCGGGTCGAACAGCTCACGAAGGCAGTCCGCGCAGGTGGCGGTGTCGGGTGAGATGAGCGTCTGGCGTTCGCCACCGGGCTCGCTGGCGGCGACCACGAAACCCGGCAGCCCGGTCGCCGGCATCGGCTCGGCGGTGACCCGCTCGATGACCGCAAGCGGCGGCGGTTCGCGGGTCAGGTCACGGTGGAACTCCGCGACACCGGACGGGGGCCCCTCGACCTCGAGGAAGACCCCCTGCGCGTCGTTGCCGACCAGCCCCGCCAGGCCGTGGCGGATGGCCAGGGCGTACACGAAGGGCCGGAAGCCGACCCCTTGGACGATGCCTTCGACCCGGATCCGCCACCGTACCGGCGTGTCCTCGTCCGCCACGACGACCTCCGCCCTGGTTATCCGCCCGTCACGGCTCGGCGCGCCACCGGGAAGTCGAAGTACGTGTCCGGGTACGGCTCGCCGGCGAGCGTGTAGTGCCACCATTCGCTGGCGTAGTTGGTGAAGCCCGCGTCCGTCATCACCTGCTTGAGGAGCAGGCGGTTGTCCATCGCGCGGCCGGTGATCCGCGGGTCGAGGGTGTTGGCCAGCGGGTCGAAGCAGTCGAATCCGGTACCCATGTCCACGGTGTTGTCTCCGAACCGCTGCCACCGGGGCGCGAAACAGGAGACCAGTGGCTCGCCCCGCAGGTACGGGCGCTGCGGGCGGGGCGGCAGGGCGACCAGCGTGAGGTCGACGGTGCTGCCCCGGCTGTGCCCCGACCTGCTGGCGATGTACCCGTCGGCGAACAGCACGGTCTTGTCCACGCGCGGATAGAACTCGGCCTTCATCCGCTGGTCGTCGAGGCGCTCCGCCCAGCGTACGAAGTCGTCCACGGCGCGCTGGGGGCGGAAGCAGTCGTAGACCTTGAGGCTGTACCCGAGGCTCTGAGCGGCGACCTGTGCCCGGTGCAGGCCCTCGGCGGCCTGCCGGGTGAGGATGCAGATCGGGTCGCGGTAGCCGACAATCGGGCGGCCGACGAAGTTGTGGTACGTGTCGTACCGGATGTCCTGGAGGATCGTGTGATCCACATCGGACAAGGCGACGAACCCGGCCGGGCCGCGCCCGCCGGCCCCGGCCGGCGCGGAGGCTCGGACGATGCCGGCCTCGGCCGTGGCGGCGGTCGGCGTCCAGCTGAGGACCGTGGTCACGAGCAGGGTGGCGAGGACGCGTGCCGTCGGCCGCAGCCATCGAAGGGTCGCCATGACCTGTGTCTACCACGATTCGCCGCCGGATTGATGGGACTGAGTGCGCCGCGTACCTCTTGGCAGTTGACAGCCGGGTGCACTAACCTCACCTGGGAGCGCTCCCATCGATATCTGTCAGTTTTCTGGGAGGAAGGAACACCCCCGTGCCCTCTCGCCCCTCATCCGGCCGCCGCCGACCGGCGACCATCGCCGCGGTGGCCGTCGCTGGTGCGGTCGCCGCCAGCGTGTGGTTCACCAGCGGCTCCGCGTCCGCCGGCACCCTCTCCGGCGCCCTGTACCGCGATCCGAACACCCAGGTCGTCAAGTGGGTCGCGGCCAACCCCAACGACTCGCGTACCCCGGTGATCCGTGACAAGATCGCCAGCCAGCCGCAGGCGCACTGGCTGTCGTCCTTCAACCCGTCGACCGTCCAGTCCGACGTCTCCACGTACATCGGCGCCGCGAACGCGGCGAACCGGATCCCCGTCCTGTCGGTCTACGAGATCCCCAACCGCGACTGCGGCGGCGCCAGCGCGGGCGGCGCCCCGGACTTCAACCAGTACCAGACCTGGGTCTCCAACTTCTCCCGAGGTCTGGGCGACCGGACCGTCATCGTCATCCTGGAGACCGACTCGATCGCGCTGCAGACCTGCCTGAGCGCGAGCGAGCTCGCCGCACGCAACCAGGCCCTGACGACGGCGACGCAGACCATCAAGGCCGGCAACGCGAACGCCAAGGTGTACCTCGACGGCGGGCACTCGGCCTGGAACAGCGCAAGCGAGCAGGCCAACCGGCTCAGGGCGGCCGGCGTGCAGTACGCCGACGGCTTCTACACCAACGTGTCGAACTTCCAATCCACGTCGAGCGAGGCCAGCTACGGCCGGTCGATCATCTCCGCCCTCGCCGGGGCCGGCGTCCCGGGCAAGCGCCAGATCATCGACACCAGCCGCAACGGCGGGGCCAGTGGTGACTGGTGCGCCGACGACAACACCGACCGCCGCATCGGCCAGTACCCGACCACGAACACCGGCGACGCGAACATCGACGCGTACCTGTGGATCAAGCCGCCGGGCGAGGCCGACGGCTGCGGGTACGCGGCCGGCTCGTTCGTACCGGATCTCGCGTACAGCCTGGCCAGCAGCGCACCGTACCCGCCCAGCGAGCCGCCGACGACCGCGCCACCCACCACCGCACCGCCTTCTACTCCGTCCACCACGCCGTCTCCCACGCCGACGAGGACTCCGTCTCCAACCCCGCCGTCCACCCCGTCCCCGACCACGCCCCCACCGGCTACGGGTGCCTGCACCGCTGCGTACCAGACGGTGAACTCGTGGCAGGGCGGGTTCCAGGGACAGGTCACGGTCACCGCCGGTACCTCGGCCGTCAACGGCTGGACGGTGACCTGGACGCTGGCCTCCGGCCAGTCGATCAGCCAGGTCTGGAACGGGACGCTGAGCGTCAGCGGCTCCACCGCGACGGTGAAGAACGCCTCGTGGAACGGATCGCTCGCCGCGCGGGCGTCGACCCAGTTCGGGTTCACCGCCAACGGGAGCGCGTCGAACCCGACGCTGACCTGTACCAGCCCGTAGCTTCTGGGCTCTTGGACGCTTGGGCCGCCTATGGGTGGCACAAGCGTCCAAGAGCCCGGGACCGTGCGTTGTGTACCGGCGTCACCCCGCCGAAGCCACCGGATTCGCGGTCCTCGACGCCTGAGTCGGTGGTGAGCTTGTCACGTCCCCATCGGGGCGATGCTAGGTGTGGGTACGGCCCAGCCTGGCACGGGCGTCGGCGACGTCGATGCCGTGCAGGCGCAGCAGGTTCTCGCCCAGGATCTTCCGCTTGGCCTGATCGGTGAGTTGCGGGTAGCCGTACCCGTCGCACAGGTCCTGCGGGATCTGGAAGTCCATGAACGCCCGAAGTGCCCACTGTGGATGGAAGATCGGCGCCTCCGAGCCGTACACGATCTTGTCCTCGCCGCACCAGAACAGCAGCTTGCCCAGGATCTCGGCGAACATGCGGGGCGCCCGGACCAGGAAGTTGATCGTCGCGGCCAGCGAGGCGTACAGGTTGGGGTACCGGATGAGCTGCCAGCACGTCTCGTCGAGGAACGGCAGCCCGACGTGGTAGATGATGAAGTTGAGGTCGGGGAAGTTGGCCGCCGCCCCGTCCATGTCCCAGGTCTGGGTGTGCTCGATCGGCTGCGGCCCGAGCGGGACGCCCTTGTGCACGCCGATCAGGTTGACGCCCAGCTCCTGCGCCTTCTCGAAGATGGGGAAGGCGACCTGGGGATCGTCCATGCGCCACGGGTACGGCGATCCGTAGTCGTACCGGACGTTGTAGAACTTGAACGCCCTGGCGCCGAACTCGCCGACCTGGCGCTCCATCAGATCCAGCGCCTTGCGGCCCTCGAGAGGGTTGACCGAGCCCCAGAAGACGGTCCGGTCGGGGTCCCGGCTGGCGAGCTCGGCGCAGCTCTCCCACGCGGACAGGCCGTCGTGGTACAGGTCGGTCAGCGGCAGCGGCATCGCCACCAGCATGTCGGTGTCCGACTCGTCGTAGACCATCTTCCGGATGTCGGAGACCGTCCACTGGCGCAGGAACTCCTCGGGCGGCAGGTGCGGCTCGCCGTCCGGGGTCAGCGTGTTGTGGAACGCGTACAGGTGGTTGGAGAACATCTCGCCTGGCGTACCGAAGGCGTTCTTGGACTCGAAGTTGAACACGTGCGCGACGCCGTCGAAGACGAAGACATCATCGATCATGACTTGTCACTCCTTCCCAGTGAGTGGGCGGCGATGTACCCGTCCCGATCGGGCACCGCCGCGGGGGGAGGCAGGAAGCGAAGGACCCGGACCGCTTTCTCGGACAGCCGGTCGGTGGTCCACGCCTCGTCCCACACGATCTCCACCTCGGCGTCGCTGATCCCGGGCTGCGCCAGGATCCGGTCCTTCACGTCGGTCAGCACCCTGGCGGCGAACGGGCACCACCCCGAGGTGAGCAGCAGCTCCACCCGGGCCCGGCCCTGATCGACATGGACTGACCGGACCAGCCCCATGTCGATGACCGAGATGCCCTTCTCCTGGCAGCAGGGGTCGTACACGTCGGCGAGCGCATCCCGCGCCCAGGTCGGTACGGACATACGTCGATCGTCGGGTCCGCTTGACCCGCATGAAACCCCGTACTTTTCAAATGCCTGCGGCTGGCCACATCCTGGTATGCATGCGGTCGGAGCCCACCGACTTCGTCCAGAGCGTGTCGCGGGCGCTGCGCGTGCTCGAACAGGTCGCGCAGGCCGAGCGGCCGCTGCCGGTCAAGGTGATCGCGCGCCGGTGCGGGCTCAACCTGTCGACCGCCTATCACCTCGTCCGGACCCTGTGTTACGAGGGTTATCTGATCCGCCAGGTCGACGGCACGTACGCGCTCGGGTCACGACTGGCCGAGCGCTTCCATGAGCTGGTCGGCTCGTTCCAGCGCCCGCCGTCGGCGGCGACCGTGCTGCGGCACCTCGCGGCGGTCGGCGGGCACACCGCGTACCTCGCCCGCATCGCCGGCGACCGGATGGTGGTCGTGGAGGTGGTGGAGGGGCCGCACTCGCCGTGGTTGGAGGATCTCCAGGTCGGTCTGGAGACCGCCGCGCACGCCACCGCGCTCGGCAAGTCGCTGCTGACCACGCTGCCCAGGCGGGCGCTGCGCCGGATCCTGTCCGCGCAGGGCCTGCGCCGGTTCACCCGTGACACCCCGACCGAGGTGGCGGCGGTCGAGGCCGAGCTGCGTCAGCTCCGGCCGGGGGACGTGGTGATCGAACGCGGTCAGTTCCGCGAGAACGTCGCCTGCGCGAGCGTGGTCACCCCGGCCGACGACCCGGTCGGCTGGTGGGCCGTGGGCGTGTCGACGCGGGGGATGGACCTGCCCGACCAGTTGCTGACCCACCTGCGCGGCGCCGCCGCGGACCTCGGCCGCCCCGGCCGTACCTGACCGCACCGGCTCGGCCAACCGGTGCGGTCAGGTACGGCGCGTCAGCCGGCCAGTTCGGCGGCGACCGTCGCGCCCAGTTCCCAGCACTGCTCCAGGGCGGCCTTGCCCGGCTCGCCGAGGACGACCACCGGAGGCCGTACCCGCTTCCACCCCAGCCCGGTCGTGATCGCCTCGATGGCGCGTACCGCCCCGCTCGCGTCGTTGTTGCCGTGCAGATACGCGGCGTACGGCCGGCCGGCGGTCGCCTCCAGGCACGGGTAGTAGACCTGGTCGAAGAAGTGCTTCAACGCGCCGCTCATGTACCCGATGTTGACCGGCGTGCCGAGCAGGTAGCAGTCGGCCTCCAGCACGTCGACGGCGGTGGCGGTGAGCGCCGGCCGGGAGACGACCTCCACGCCCTCGATCCCGTCGGCGCTCGCGCCGGCACGCACCGCCTCGTACATCGCCTGCAGCGTGGGCGACGCCGTGTGGTGGACGATCAGCAGTCTCTTCATCGCGCCGAGCGTACCGACCCTGCTCGGCGCGGCGGCCCGGCCGGCCTTCGCCGAGCCGGGTGGGGCCGAAGGTGGTGGCCCGGCGCCTGGTAGCTCAGGTGAGCAGCAGTTCGTGCAGTTCGGCCACGTGCTCGGTGACCTCCTCGAGGTGCGCGTTGTGTCCGAACGAGCGCGGGCGTGGGATCGCGATTTCGACGATCTTGCGTACCTGGCCCGGGCGCGGGCTCAGCACCACCACCCGGTCGGCGAGCAGGACGGCCTCCTGGATCGAGTGCGTGACGAAGACGGTCGTCGGGCGGAGGTCCATGTGGATGCGCTGGAGTTCACCCGCAAGCTCCTCGCGGGTCAGCGCGTCCAGCGCGGAGAACGGCTCGTCCATGAGCAGTACCCGAGGTCGGTGCAGCAGCGCCCGGCACAGCGCGGCCCGCTGCTGCATGCCGCCCGACAGCTCGTGCGGGAGCCGCTTCTCGAAGCCGGCCAGGCCGACGGTCTCGATCAGTTCCTGCGCGCGCTCGGCGTACGCCGGTCGGGGCAGTCGGAGGATCTCGGCCGGCAGCAGCACGTTGTCGCGTACCGAGCGCCACGGCAGGAGCGCGGGCTGCTGGAACAGCATCGCGACGTCCGGCCGTGGCCTGGTGACCATCACACCGTCCACCCGGACGCGACCCGAAGACGGGGTGATCAGCCCCGCGATGAGGCGCAGCAGGGTCGACTTACCGCAGCCGGAGCGCCCGATCACCGCGACGAACTCGCCCTCGCCGATCTCGAGGTCGACCTCGGCCAGCGCCTCGACCGCACCGGCGCGTCCGCGGAACGCATGGGACACCTCGACGAGAGAGATCATCCGGTGATCGCCCTCGCCCACGGCAGCAACAGCCGCTCGGCGCTCGCCACCAGGTAGAACAGCACGACACTGATGAGCGCCAGCAGCACGATCGCGGCGAACGCGAGGGGAGTGTCGAATGACGTTCCGGACAGGACGATGACCGCACCCAGGCCACGGTTCGGGTTGCTGATCTCCGCGACCACGGCGCCGACCACCGCGAGCGAGACCGCGACCTTCAGTCCGACGAAGATCTGCGGAAGTGCCCAGGGCAGGCGGACCTTCACGTAGGTCTGCCACCACGACGCGGACAGCGACCGGACGAGGTCGCTCAATTCGGCCGGGGTGGAGCTGAGGCCGGCCATGGTGGCGACGACGACCGGAAAGAAGCAGATCAGGACCACCATGAAGATCTTCGGGCGCGGGCCGAATCCGAGCCACACCACCAGCAGCGGCGCGACCGACACCTTCGGTACGGAGTTGAGCGCCACGAACAGCGGGAGCAGCGCGCGTTCGACGGTACGCGACGCGGCGAGGACGACGGCGACACCGAGCCCGGCGGCCGCCGCGATGCCGAAGCCGATGATCGTCTCCGTCACCGTCGCCCACGCCTCGTGCAGCAGGTACGCCGGCTGGCGGCGGAACGCGGAGACGATGTCGGGCGGTGCGGGCAGGAACAGCGGCCGGATGTGGAACAGGGCCGTGGCCAGCCACCACACCGCCACGGTGCCGACCACGCCGAAGAACGGTGCGACAACCCGCGGTGTTCTCATGAGACCGGCCGCCGGCCGACCGTCAGGTACGTGAAGTGGCCGCGCAGCACGACCCGCGGATCGTTGACCACCGCCCGCAGCCGGTCGAGCCGGTCGGGGGTGAAGCCCGCTGCCTCGAAGTCGGCGCGGAGTTGGGCCAGGTTGACCTCGATGAGCCGCGCACCGGCCGAGCCGCCAGGCCAGGAACCGGCGCTGATCTCGGTCGTCACGTCGACCAGGCCCTCGTCCAGCATCGCCGCGTGAATGCTCTCGGCCCAGGTGGGGTCGGCACCGCGGCCCGGGAACACCTGGGTGACGAGGGCATCGTGGTACGCGTCGACGAGCGCGGTCGCCTCCGGGTCGGGTGTGGCGAGCACCAGCCTCCGGTGCGTCGTCGCCCAGTCCGCCACCGCCAGATGGCCGCCCGGTGCCAGGGCCGCCACGAGACGCTTCAGGATCTCGCGGCGCTCCGGCAGGTGCACCAGCACCAGTCGGGCGTGGATGAGGTCCCACGGCCCGCCTGGTACCGGATCATTACGGAGATCGTGGCGCAGGACCGAATAGCCGGCGTCCGAGGGCAGATAGCGCGGGTCGAGGTCGGTGGCGAGCACATGACCGGCCGGGCCGACCTGGCCGGCCAGCCACGATGCGACGGTACCGGCACCCGCACCCAACTCCAGGCAACGCCGTCCGGTCAGCGGTGCCAGCCGTGACAGCTGGGAGAACGTGAACTCGTCGAGTATCTCGGCCAGGTAGTTGTGGCGGTCGGCCGCTTCGGGGTCGTTGTTGTCGAAGGAGTACTGCGGCGCTTCAGGATCGTGCGATGTTGTCGTCATCGGTCTCCGTCGTGGTCTAGGCCTTGGGCGTGAGGCTGAAGTCCACGACCGCACTCGGCGTGAGCCCGGCCGGAATGAGGTTGGCGGTCTGCAGGGTCCCGAGTGCCCGCGCGACGCGTTGCTCGGTCACCGAACCGATCGGCGAGCTTGATCCCGACGGCGTCACATAGGGAGTCATCAGGGTGATCTCACCGACCGCTGCGGCGACGTCGGCAGCGGGCTGGGCCTTCTTCATGATCTGGGCGGCCTCGTCGGGGTGGTCGATCGTGTACCGCAGGCCCTGGAGCATCGCGTCCCGGAACCGAGCCGCGAGGTCGGGGGAGCCGGTGGCGATCTTGGACGTCGTGATGATCCCGTTGCCGAGCAGGTCGGTGAGGTATCGGCTGTACGGCAGAACGACCGCCTTCTTGTTCGCGGCCTTCTCGATGCCCCGCTGGCCGATGAGGAAGGTGCTCAACGCGTCGACCTGCCTGCTGGCCAGCAGCGTGGGCAACTGCGCCGGTTGTGTGTTGACCCATTGAACCTTCGTCGCGTCGATGCCGGCTGCTTTCGCGTACGCGGGGAAGAGCAGTTGATTCACCGAGCCGGTGGCCGCGCCGATCTTCTTGCCCTCGAGTTCCTCGGGGGAGGCGACGCCCGAGCCCTCGAGCGAAATTATCGAGACAAGGGTCTGCTGGTGGATGACCGCGATCGTCCGGAAGTCCTTGTACTCGCCCTTGCCGGCGAGGATCCAGGCGCCGACGAGGTCGAGGCTGGCGAACTGGGCCTGACCGGCGGCGAGGTTCTTGAGATTCTCACCCGTGGCCGACCCCGGTTGGATCGTCACGTCGAGACGGGCGGCCTTGAAGTAACCCTTCTCCTGGGCGACCCAGGCGAACGCGTCGCGCCCTACCGCGCCGAAAGCGGTCAGGTAGGTCACCTTGTCCGGACTGGAACTGGCGCCGGAAGGATCCTCGTCCTTCGCCGAGCCTCCGCACCCGGCGAGGGCGACCATGAGAGTGGTGATGGTCAGGAGTGCTGTCGAGCGGAAGCGCCTCATGCTGGGGTTCCTCTCGTGTCGGTGCGGGCTCCCCATCTGTGGTGATCGATCTATCGGGCCTGCCCAGACTTTACCGGTACCGCCGCCGGTCCGTTGTCTCGTACAGGACGGATGACGGCTGGAGTTAGCGTCCCGTGGGGGTCCTCATCCGGCCCGATCGCTTCGTACGGCCGGTCCCCGTGGTCAGGACGGACCGGAACGGGCGACGCGAAAGCCCACGTCGTCGACCCGGAACGTCGGGTGGCTTCGCCGCCGTACCGAGGCCCGACAGCTCCAGTGCTCGTCGAACCACCCGCCCCCGCGCAGGACGCGGTAGGTGCCGTAGACCTCGGCGTCGTAGACGTCCCAGCACCAGTCCCACACGTTGCCCAGCATGTCGTACAGGCCCCAGGCGTTGGGCCGCTTGCCACCCACCTCGTGGACGCGCTCCTGCGAGTTGCCCCGGTACCACGCGATCTCGTCGAGCGGCCCGTACCGCGGGCCCGTCGTGCCGGCGCGGCAGGCGTGCTCCCACTCGGCCTCGGTCGGCAGCCGGTACCCGTCGGCGGAGACGTCCCACTCGACGTGCTCGCCGTCGAGGCGGTACGCACGCGTCAGGCCGTCCCTTCGCGACAGTGTGTTGCAGAACCGGACCGCGCCCCGCCAGGAGACTCCCTCGACGGGCAACCGGTCCCCGCGCGCCGCGCTCGGCCGCTCGCCGGTCACCTCCGCGTACTGCGCCTGGGTGACCGGGAACGCCGCGAGCCGGTACGGCGCGAGCTCGACCGTCCAGCGGCGCTGGGTGCGCCGGTCCGACAGCGTCACCTCCCCGGCCGGGAGGGCGACCATCGCGATCTCAGCGTTCGCATCCATGGGTAGCCGATCGTAGCCGCGCTGTAAGTGCGCCGCGGAGCAAGCCCACCGCGCCGGGTCAGGACTCGACGATGATCACGTGCAGCCGGCGCGGACCGTGGACCCCCTCCACCCGGTTGAGTTCGATGTCGCTGGTGGCCGACGGGCCGGAGATGAACGTCAGCGGCCGGGTAGGGGCGAGTCGCCGGATCGCGGCCGGCACGCCGCCGACGACCTGGTCGGCGGTGACGACGCAGACGTGGTGGTCGGGTACCAGAGTGAGCGCCCGGCGCCCCTGCCCGGCGCCGCCGTCGAGCACGATCGTGCCGGTCAGCGCGGCCGCGACGGCGCACCCGGTGAGGACCGCGTCGGCGTCGTCCAGGTCGGACACGGTGAGCGGCTGCGGGCCATCGGCCACCGCTGTCCCCGGGTACGCCGACAGCCAGCCCTCGGGCACGTCACCGGGCACGACGAGGCGCTCGACCCCGGCCAGCGCCGCGCCGACCGCCTCGGCCAGCGTGTCCGGGGTACAGCGGGTCACCTCGGCCTTGTAGTCGACCAACCGGTCGACGAACGTCTCCAGCCGGGCAGCGTCGTCGAGGTCGTCGTCGACCCGGTAGTCGCGCGGCACCGGGGGCGCCGACGGGGTGGGGCCGAGCGCGGTCCGCAGCCGGGCCAGGATCTCGTCACGCGCGTTCATCGGGTCCTCCGCCACCAGTCACGGAACGTTTCGGTCGCCGGCAGCGGCGCGTCGCGGCTCGCCGTCCACGCCGACATCGGCCAGGGCAGCCGGCGGACCTTCCGCCGGCGGAGCACGGCGGCCAGCGGCGCGCTGCCGGCCCGGGCCGCCCGCAGGGCCCGGGCGTACCGGCGCCGGTCGCCCATCACCCAGCCCATCGCCTTCATGGCGGTCCGCTCGGCGGACGGCTTGCCCCGATGGGCGTCCACCGCCTCCTGGCGCAGGTGCACCAGCACCTCGGGAATGTTGATGCGTACCGGGCAGACGTCGTAGCAGGCGCCGCAGAGCGTCGACGCGAACGGCAGCGTGCTGGAAACCCCGCTGGCAGAGACTCCCGTCATCTGCGGCGACAGGATCGCACCGATCGGACCGGGGTACACCGACTGGTACGCGTGGCCGCCGACCCGCTCGTACACCGGGCACACGTTCATGCAGGCCGAGCAGCGGATGCAGTGCAGGGCCTGGCGGCCGACCTCGTCGGCGAGCGTGGCCGACCGGCCGTTGTCGATCAGTACGATGTGGACGTTCTGCGGTCCGTCGCCCGGCGTCACCCCCGTCCACATCGACGTGTACGGGTTCATCCGCTCACCGGTCGACGACCGGGGCAGCAGTTGGAGGAAGACCTCAAGGTCGGTGAAGGACGGTAGCAGCTTCTCCACGCCGACCACCGAGATCAGTGTCTCCGGCAGGGTCAGGCACATCCGCCCGTTGCCCTCGGACTCCAGCACGACGAGCGTGCCGGTCTCGGCGACGGCGAAGTTCGCGCCGGAGATGGCGACCTTCGACGACAGGAACTTGCGGCGCAGGTGGAGGCGGGCCGCCTCGGCCAGTACGCGCGGCTCGTCGGTGAGGCCGGCGGGCGCGTCGCCCATCCGCTCGGTGAAGATGTCGCGGATCTGGCTGCGGTTGTAGTGGATCGCCGGTACCAGGATGTGCGACGGCTGGTCGTCGTTGAGCTGCACGATCAACTCGGCCAGGTCGGTCTCGGTGGCGGTGATGCCGGCCGCCTCGAGCGCCTCGTTCAGCTCGATCTCCTGGGTGGCCATTGACTTGACCTTGACCACCTCGTCGGCGCCGGTCTCGCGGACCAGCCCGGTGACCACCTCGCACGCCTCGGCGGCGTCGCGGGCCCAGTGCACCGTGGCGCCGGCGGCGGTCGCGGCGGCCTCGAACTGGACCAGCAGCTCGGGCAGCCGGGCCATCACGTCGGACTTGATCGCGCTGCCGGCCAGCCGCAGCTTCTCCCAGTCCGGCAGCTCGTCGACGACGCGGGCCCGCTTGTTGCGGATCGTGTGGGTGGCCTTGTGCAGGTTGGCGCGCAGTTGCGGCTTGCCCAGCTCCACGACGGCGGCGTCGGGGAACGGACGGGGCCCCGCGAGGCGACCACTGCCGTGGGGAAGGCGCTCGCTCACGATCCACCTCCGAGGATCTCCGCGTAGTGCATGACGCGTACCGGCGCGCCGCGGCGGGACAGGCCGCCGCCGATGTGCGCCAGGCACGAGTTGTCGGCGGCCGCGATCACGTCGGCGCCGGTGTCGCAGATCGCCGCGCACTTGTCGGCGAGCATCGCGGTGGACACGTCGGAGTTCTTCAACGCGAACGTGCCGCCGAAGCCGCAGCACTCCTCGGCGCCGGGGAGGGGTACCAGCTCCAGGCCCTCGACCGCGCGCAGCAGCCGCAGCGGCTTGTCACCCAGGCGCAGCATGCGCAGGCCGTGACAGGTCGGGTGGTAGGTCACCCGGTACGGGAACGAGGCGCCGACGTCGGTGACGCCGAGGACGTCGACGAGCAGTTCGGACAGCTCGTAGACGCGCTCCGCGATCCCGGCCGCCTCCGGTACCAGGCGCGGGTAGGACTCGCGCACCATCGCGACGCACGAGCCGCTCGGCGCCACCACGGCGTCGTACCGGTCGAACGCCTCGACGAAGCCGCGCACCAGCGGGACGGCCTCGTCGCGGTACCCGGAGTTGGCGTGCATCTGCCCGCAGCAGGTCTGGGCCTCGGGGAAGTCGACCTGGTGCCCGAGCCGCTCCAGCAGCCGGACGACCGCCTTGCCGGTGTCCGGGTAGAGCAGGTCGTTGACGCAGGTCACGAACAGCGCGATCCGCACGTCATCCTCCGTTCTTCTTCTCCGCGGTCATGGGACATCAGGCGCTAGGTGTCCAGCGCCGCGAAATGGTCGCGGTGCCGCTGCCGGGCGGCTTCGAGGTGGCGGCGCATGGCGTCGGCGGCCGCGTCGGGGGTCCCGGCCGCGATCGCCGCGACGATCCGTCGGTGCTCCTGGCCGCTGATGCCCAGGTGCGCGGTGGGGAACTGCAGGCGGTGCAGGTGCAGGTGGGCATGGAGTCGGACGAAGGTGGCGTGCAGCATCGAGTTGCCGCTGGCCTCCGCGACCAGCTCGTGGAACACGGCGTCCTGGGCGGTGAAGGGCGCGTGCCCGGCGTACCCGTCTCCGGAGAGGTGATCGGGCAGGTCGGCCTCCTGGGCGAGGACGTCGACGTCGAGTTGCCCGGCGGCGCGGCGCCCGGCCGCGCGCGCCGCCGCCGGGCACTCCAGCAGCAGCCGCATCTCGAACAGTTCCTCGAACTCCGTACGGGTCAGCAGCGGGGCCGTGGTGTAGCCGGCCATCGCGCGCTTGCGGACCAGCCCCTCGGACTCGAGCCGGGCCAGGGCCTCCCGGACCGGCGTGGGGGAGACGGCCAACTGCCGGGCCAGGGCGTCGATCGTGACCCGCTCGCCCGGCGCGATCCGGTGATCCATGATCAGGGACTTGACGGCCTCGTACACGTCATCGGTGAGCGTGAGACGAGGGAGAGGACGCATTCGTACATGATATAGGATTGCTGCGGCCGTTAGCGATGATCTATCCGGACCTCGCTCCAGGCGACCGTACGCATGCCGCGCGACATGAGTCTCATCGCGCGTTCGAGCAGCCACGGCCCGCCCCCCTCGCTGCGTTCGTGTCCGAGGAGCCGGCCGTGCCAGCGGCGGCTGACGACGACCGCGACCACGACCAGCGTTCCGTCCCCGTCGGGGGCGGCGACCAGGTCGACCACGGTGCCCAGGCACGCCCCGGTCCGGTCGTACGCCCGACATCTGATGAGGTCACTCGCCCGCACGTCCGGCTCCCGGGATCCGCTCGATGACGTGGTCGCACAGCCACCCCTCCAGCGCCGGCCGGGGCAGGTCACGGTAGGAGATCCGCAGGTGTACCGCGCTCACGCGGACGGCGACGTCCCGGTACGGGATCCGGGCCGGCCCGGGGTCGACGGCGGCGTGCAGCCGGTGGGCCAGGCGGGCGAGGACCCGGCCGAGCCGGCCGCCCATCCGCTCACCCAGTACCTGCGGCCCCATCAGTAGCGCCGCGACCTCGGGTGGGTCGCCGTCGGAGAGCTCCACGTCGTCGACCTTGCCCACCAGCAGGCCGTCACAGTCGATGATCTGGCGGTCGAGCAGGTGGAAGCCGATGAACATCGTCAGCCTCCCATTCCGGTGGCGATCATGAGCGGTACCGCCGCGACCGCGGCGACGACGATCACGAGGAGGAACACGGTCCCGACCGTGTTGGCGACCGGGCCGTTGACCCGCTCGCCGAGATACTCGTGGTCGTTGGCCACGACCAGGATCGGCAGGTACGTCAGCGGCAGGATGACGGCGCTGAAGACCAGCATGAACTCGGTCAGCCGCACCGGATCCACCGTGGTCAACAGCAGCAGCACCCCGGTCAGGACGCTGACCAGCAGCAGCGTGTGGAAACGGGCCGCCTGCCGGGGCGCCACCAACTTGCCCCACTGCCAGCCGAAGTACTGCGCGACGGTGTACGCCGCCGACAGTCCGGTCTCCATCGCCGCGCCGAAGGTGGCGGCGAAGAGACCCAGGATCGCCGCGACGAGCCCCAGCTTGCCGAGGCCGATCGCGACCGGCAGGATGGCCTGGCCCACCGAGTCCAGTTCGATCCGCAGCGGGTGGAACAGCGTCGCGGCGGTGGCCATGATGCCGAGCGACAACAGCCCGCCGACCGGAAAGCCGATCAGGACGTTGGCCCGCATGGTGGAGATCTGGTCGCGCCCCCACTTGTCCTCGACCGCACCGGACGAGAAGAAGAACACCTCGTACGGCGTCAGTGCCGAGGCGAACAGTGCGACGGCGAAGTACCCGTAGGTCGGCCAGTCCTCCCCGTCGGCCGGGGTGGGCCGGCTGGCCTGCCGCCACATGCCGGACCAGTCCGGGTTCAGGTGGGTCAACGCGACGACGAACACCACCAGCGCCAGCCCGGCCAGCGAGAAGATCCGCTCCAGGTGCTGGAACTTCAGCCGCCACAGCACGACCCACAGCGCGAAACCCACCACGGGCACCCAGAGCAGGTAGTGGACGCTGGTGGCGAGTTCGACGGCCAGCGCGACGCCGCCCATCTCGGCGCCCAGCGTGATCACCGTGACCAGGAACGTCGCCGCGAGGTTGAGCAGCGCGACCCGCGGGCCGAGCCGCTCGCGGACGAGGTCGAAGACCGCCCGCTCGCTGATCGCCGTGACCCGGCCGGCCATCTCCGCGTACGCGCAGATCCCCACCACGCCGACGACCAGCACCCACGCCAGCGACATGCCGAAGCGGGCGCCCGCCTGGGAGCTGGCCACGAAGTCGCCGATGTCGACGAAGCCGCCGATGGCGGTGAGGATCCCCAGGCTGAGGGCGAGCAGCTGCTTCACGACGGGTGCCGATCGACGAAGTCGGCCAGCCGGTCGCCGATGGCTCCGAGCGCCGCGACGGCCGCCCGTACGCCCGCGGTGTCGCCCCGGTAGACCGCCCCCACCAGGTCACCGATGGCGCGTTCGCCCTCGTCCAGCAGCGTCCTCAACGCGTCGCGGACGGCGGCTTGCGCCCGCCCGGGCGGGGGCGTCTCGGCCAGCCGCAGTTGCGCCGTCGCCACGGCCCGGATGGAGTGATCCAGCACCGCAGACAGGTAGGTACGGGTGACCCGACCGCCCCGGTGAGCATCGCCGACGAGCCACGCGGTCCGTACGTTGGACAGCCCGTCCCGCGCCGACGCGGCCACCGTCGTGTCGAACGCCTGCCGGTCCGGACCGCCGCGGCCCGGGATCGCCAGCGCGAACCAGCAGGCGACCAGCAGGGCCAGCGCGACCGCCACCTCGTTGCGGCTGCGCCAACTCACGGCAGGTGCCTACCCGGCTACGCCGCGAATCCACTCACCCGGCGGCCAACAGCAGATATCCGGCGGCGGCGGAGCCGGCCAGCGCGGCGCCGTAGCAGGAGGCGTCGATCAGCCCGCTCAGCCGCCGCAACTGCAGCCCGTCCCGGACGGTGTAGCGGAGCCGGTGCGCGGCGTGGAACAACGCCAGCACGCACAGGGCGAACAGGACGAGCCGGACCAGCGGATGGCGGACCACGGCGTCCAGGTGCGGGTACCCGGGGGCCGGCAGCCAGCCGAGCGGGAACGCGACGCCGAACAGCAACAGCAGCGCCGGTACCAGCAGCGCCGCCAGGACCCCGCCCGCGCTGAACGCGAGCCACAGCAGGGGTTCGACCGGTCGCCGGACGACCGTCATCGCAGCACCACCCACGCGACGATGGCCGATGCCACGGCCCAGAGCGCGTAGTTGGCCGCGACGATCCAGACACCGGGGACCCGTCTGCCTCGCACCCGTACGACCACGGCCCGCGACGCCAGCGCGAACCAGGTAACGGCGTGGAAGAGCACGAAGAGCAGCGCCACCACGTTGACCGCGAGCACCTGCGGCCGGGCGCTCCAGGCCAGGAACCCCCGGTACGACCGCTCGCCCGCGGTGACCGCGTGCACCAGCAGCAGCGTGTACACCACCGACCAGGCGACGAAGACACTGCTCAGCTCGCGGAGGACGAACAGCAGGTACGACCGCCGGCGCACCCACCACAGGATCGGCACCCGGGGCCGGTACAGGCGCTGGTAGAGCCCGGTGTACCCGGTCACCGCCGGCCCCGGGGAAGCAGCAGGGACCGTACCGTCCGCTTGGCCGCCTCCAGCTTGTAGCGCTGGATGGCGCCGGCCGGATCCACCCCCTTCGGGCAGGCCCGGCTGCACTCACCGACGAACGTGCAGTCCCAGATGCCCTCCGGCGCCGACAGGATCTCCAGCCGGTCGTGGTCGCCATGATCGCGGGAATCGAGGTTGTACCGCTGCGCGAGGGCGATCAGCGCCGGCCCGAGGAAGTCACGCTCGAGCCCGTACACCGGGCAGGCGGCGTAGCAGAGCATGCAGTTGATGCACATGCTGTACTGCTGGTACTCGTCCACCTCCGCCGGTTTCTGCAGGTACTCGGTATCCGGCGGCGGCTCGTCAGCGACCAGCCAGGGCATCACGTGCGGGAGCTTGGCCATGAAGTCGGTCAGCTCCACGACGAGGTCGCGGATCACCGGGAAGTTCCGCAGCGGCTCGACCCGTACCGGCCCCGGGTGGTGGTCGGTCAGGAACGTCTCGCACGCCAGTACCGGGTCACCGTCGATCGTCATGCCGCAGCTGCCGCAGATGCCCATCCGGCAGGACCAGCGGAACGAGAGCGTGCCGTCCAGCCGGTCCTTGACGTGGTTGAGCCCGTCCAGGACGGTCCACTCCCGGCGCATCGGGATCTCGTAGCACTGGGTCGTCGGTTCGTCCTCCTGCTCCGGGCGGTACCGGGCGACCTCCAGCGTGATGGTGTCGGCCATGATCGTCACCTCCCGTACACCCGCTCGGCCGGCGGCCAGCGCGTGATCGTCACCGGCCGGTAGGAGACCGTCGAGGCCCCGTCCCCGGTACGCCGGATCTGCGAATGGGCCAGGAAGCGCTCGTCGTCCCGGGCGGGGAAGTCGGTGCGCTGGTGCGCGCCCCGGGACTCCTCGCGCAGCGAGGCGCACCGCACGATGCTCTCCGCCACGTCGAGCAGGAACGACAGCTCCAGCGCGGCGACGAGCTCGGTGTTGAAGACCCGGCTGTGGTCGTCGACGGCGGCGTTGCGGCACCGCTCGCGAAGCTCGTACAGCTTGTCCGCGGCCTTGGCGGTCGAGTCGCCGGAGCGGTAGATCCCCACGCCTTGCTCCATCGTCTCCCGCAGCTCCTCGCGGATCGTGGCGAGCCGCTCCCGCCCGCCCTCGCGGTGCAGCAGGTCGGACTCCAGGCGGTGCTCCTCGTCCCTGGCCTGGGCGGCGACCGCCGGGGCCGGTCCGGTGTGCCGGCCGGCGGCCTCGGCCACCGCCGCGCCGGCCCGGGCACCGAAGACCAGCAGTTCGGGCAGGGAGTTCGAGCCGAGCCGGTTGGCCCCGTTGATGCTCACGCACGCCGTCTCGCCCGCGGCGTACAGCCCGTCCAGGGCGGTTGCCCCGACCAGGTCGGTGGAGACGCCGCCCATCATGTAGTGCACCACCGGCCGTACCGGGATCAGCTCCCGTACCGGGTCGACGTGCTCGTAGTCGCGGCACAGCTCCCGGACGAACGGCAGCCTCGCCTCGATGACCTCCGCGCCGAGGTGGCGCAGGTCCAGGTGGACGACGGGACCCCACGGCGTGTCGGTGGTCCGCCCCCGATCGACCTCCTTGACGAACGCCTGCGACAGCCGGTCCCGGGGGCCCAGCTCCATGCTGCGCAGCACCGGTCCGGGCGCGGGCCTGCCGAGGTTGTAGTCCTGCAGGTAGCGGTACCCGTCCCGGTTGACCAGCCAGCCGCCCTCGGCCCGGGCCGCCTCGGAGATGAGGATGCCGGTGAACGGCAGGCCGGTCGGGTGGTACTGGACGAACTCCATGTCCTCCAGCGGCGCGCCGGCCCGGTACGCCAGGGCCAGGCCGTCGCCGGTGGAGATGTTGGCGTTCGTGGTGAACGGGTAGACCCGGCCGCAGCCGCCGGTACACAGGATGACGGACTCGGCGGTGATCGCGTCGATCCGGCCCGACATCACCTCGATCGCCACCACGCCCCAGACCCGGCCGTCGTCGACGAGCAGCCTGGTGACGAACCACTCGTCGTACCGGACGATCGAGGGGTACCTCAGCGAGGTCTGGAACAGCGTGTGGAGCAGGTGGAACCCGGTCTTGTCGGCGGCGAACCAGGTCCGTACCCGCCGCATCCCGCCGAACGGGCGGACCGCGATCCGGCCGTCGGGTTCGCGGCTCCACGGGCAGCCCCAGTGCTCCAGCCGCAGCAGTTCGCCGGGCGCCTCGGCCACGAACGCCTCGACGGCGTCCTGGTCGCACAGCCAGTCGCCGCCGGAGATGGTGTCGTGGGCGTGGTCGTCGAGGGTGTCGGGCGGGCGGATGACCGCGGCGGCGCCGCCCTCGGCGGAGACCGTGTGGCTGCGCATCGGGTAGACCTTGGAGATGATCGCGATGCTGAGGTCCGGGCGCGCCTCGGCCACGGCGATGGCGGCGCGCAGGCCGGCTCCACCGCCACCCACGATCACGACGTCGTACCGGGTCGACATGGCTCCTCGGTCAGCCGATAACCCGCAATCGGCGTTGTATGCGCGGTTCGGCCCGCTCACCCCAACGCTTCAGCTCACCATGCTTCAGCTCACCGTGGTCAGGAACCGGTCCAGGACCCGGACACCGAAGGTGAGGGCGTCGATCGGGACCCGTTCGTCGACCCCGTGGAACATCGCGTGGTAGTCGAAGCCCGGCGGCAGCCCGAGGGGCGCGAAGCCGTACCCGGCGATGCCCAGCCGGGCGAACTGCTTGGCGTCGGTACCGCCGGCCATGCAGTACGGGACGACGTGCCCGGTCGGGTCCTCGGCGCGCAGTGCGTCGGCCATCGCGGCCACGGTCGGGGTGTCCAGCGGCGCTTCCAGCGCGATCTCGGAGTGCGCGTACCCCCACGCGACGTCCGGCCCGGTCAGGGCGTCGAGGGTGGCCTCGAACTCGTCGCGGTGACCGGGCAGGACCCGGCCGTCCACGTAGGCGACGGCTTCGCCGGGGATGACGTTGACCTTGTACCCGGCCGACAGCATCGTCGGGTTGGCGCTGTTGCGCAGGATCGGGGCGACCAGCGCCCCGGCGTGGCCGAGCGCCTCGACGAGCGCGGCGGCGTTCGTCTCGTCGAGGTCTTCGGCGGACAGGTCCCCGGCGGGTCTGTCGAGGGACGCGGCGATGCCGGTCAGGCAGGCGCGTACGGTCGGGATGAGCCGTACCGGCCACTCGTGCTCGGCGATGCGCGTGATGGCGGTGGCGAGCTTGGCCACCGCGTTGTCGGTGTTGACGCGGGAGCCGTGGCCGGCCGTGCCGCGCGCGGTCAACCTCAGCCAGGCGGTACCCCGCTCGCCGGTGGCGACCGGGTACAGCCGGGCACCGCCGTCGGTGTGGAAGGCGAAGGCGCCGGACTCGCCGATCGCCTCGGTGCAGCCGTCGAACAGGTCGGCGTGGCGCTCGACGAGGAAGCGGGCCCCGTAGGCCGCGGTGTCCTCCTCGTCGGCGGTGAACGCGAGGACGAGGTCGCGGCGCGGCCGCCGCCCCTGCCGCCCCCAGCTCCGTACCAGGGACAGGATCATCGCGACCGTGTTCTTCATGTCGACCGCGCCGCGTCCCCAGATCACCCGATCGACGACCTCACCGGAGGTGGGCGGGATCCGCCACTCGGCCGGGTCGGCGGGCACCACGTCCAGGTGGCCGTGCACGAGCAGGGCCGGCCGGCCCTGCTCGGTACCGGTGATCCGGGTGACGACGTTGGCGCGGCCGGGCGCGGACTCCAGGAGCAGCGGGTCCAGGCCCGCCTCGCTGAGAACCTCGGCGACGTACTCGGCGGCGGGCCGCTCGACCCCGTCGCCGCCGCCCCGGTTGGCGGTGTCGACCCGGATGAGGTCCGAGCAGAACCGGACGACCTCGTCCTCGGTACGGGGGTCGTCGACCGGCTCCGCCGCTGCGGTCGGCCCAGCGGGCGCAGCGGGTCCAGCGGGTCCGGCCGGTTCAGCCATAGTGCGCCTCCACCGCGGCGTGCGCCATCGTCGTGACCGTCTTGAAGCAGCGGATCATGTCGTAGGCCGAGGGGCTGCGGTACGCGACGCGGCGTACTCCCGTGCGCTCCACGGACGGTACCAGCGCAGCGGCCCCGGCCAGGTGCGCGGCGTCGAACTCCACCTCGACGGAGTACCCCCGCCCGCCTGTGGCTTGCCGCCGCGCCGCCAGCGCCGTCGCCTCCTTCGCCGCGGCGCGGATCGCGGCGTACGTGGCCTGCGGCGGCCGGCACACCGCGGCGTACCGGCTCACGTAGTCCTTGACCGCGACGGTACCGGCCGCCGGGGCGTACCCAGCCGCGTCGGCGCAAGCGCGGTCGTCGCCGGTGACGAGGACGACCGGTACCCCGTACCCGGCGGCGACCAGCGCGTTGAGCCGGCCCTCGCTGGCCGGTTCGCCGTCGACCCACACGCCGGTGATCGAGTTGGCCAGGTACGTGTGGGCGAGCACGCCCTCGGTACCGGCGCCGGTGTGGTACCCGACGAACGCGACCCCGTCGACGGCCGGGTCCTGGATGCCCTCGACCATGCTGAGGTCCTTGTGCCGGCCGGTGAGCATGCTCGCCCGGTGGTCGAGCTCCTCCAGCAGCAGGTTGCGCATGGTCGCGTGGGCCTCGTTGACGATCACCTCGGCGGCGCCGCCGTCGAAGAACCCGGCGATCGCCGCGTTCACGTCCGACGTGAACATCACCCGGCACCGCTGCCACTGCTCGGTACCCGGCTCGACGTCGGCGGGCCAGGTCACTCCGGTGGCGCCCTCCATGTCGGCCGAGATCAGGATCCGCATGTGCTCACCAGGAGGGGTTGGCGGGGTCGATGGCCGGCGGCAGCGGCTTGTCGTGCGGCTTGATGACGTACGCGATACCGCCGGTACCGTGCCCGGTCGAGCCGTTCGGGCGGGTGAACGAGGTGCGCAGCCACACGGTCTCGAACTGTCGCCGGGGGTAGACGTTGCGGACCTCCGGGTTCGAGTTCGACGCCGGGTCGTTGACGACGACGTCGCCGGCCTTGGTGAACCCGACGATGACCCAGAGGTGGCCGTTGGTCCGGTAGTCGGCGCCGTCGATCTCGCCCCGCTCGAACGACTGCGAGGTGATCACCGGGATGCCGGCGGCGATGAGGCGCTCCACGTCGTCCAGCGAGCGCAGCTGGACGATCTGGCCGTCCAGGCCGTAGCTCGAGGCGTACCCGGTGTTGAAGGGCCAGTTGCCGGTGCCCTGGTAGGCGTAGTCGTACGTGGCGCGGGCCGCCACGTCGACGCTCGGGTCGGCGTAGCCGGGGTCGACGAAGGCGAGCTGCTCCCTGCTCGGGTACTTGCCCCAGTACTCGACGACCATCTCGGTCGAGGTGGGGCTGCACCAGGCCTCGCCGCCACCGTCCCACTCCGGGTACTGGCCGGCGTGGACGTTCTGGGAGTACCGGGGGACCTTCAGCTCGATACCGGCCGCCGAGGCGGGCCCCGGCGTGCTGGTCGGTACGCCCGTCCGGTTGGGAGTCGCCGAGGCGAACGCGCCGACCTGCCACAGCCGGGGCGAGCCGGCCGTGCCTGCCGCCCGGTACAGGGTGACCCGCAGCTGGTACGCGCGGACCGTGTGACCGGCGGACGTGGTGAAGGTGTCGGTGTCGACCCCGCCGTAGGGCGCGGCGGACGGGCTGACCGACGTCCGGTGGATGTCGCCGTCGCCGGCGGCCCAGTGCCCCATGTCCAGCCAACCGGTACCGGCGCCGTCCTCCATCGTCGCGTTGAGCTCGACCTTCAGCCAGGTGCCCGGCGGCGTCTGGGCGCTCCAGGACGCGACCATCTCGGTCGCGCCGAAGTCCAGCCGTCGCACCGGCGACGTCCAGGTGCCGTAGTCGTATCCGCGGTCGGTGTTCAGGTACGGGTCGTGGTAGGTCGTGGTGCCGGCGGAGCGGCCGATGACGATGCCGAGGCGCGGGCCGGGGAGGGGGAGGACCCCCCGGGCGGTACCGGCGACGAAGTCCGTCGTCGTGGTCCAGTCGTGGAACGCGACCCGGGCTTCGGTCGCGGCCTTGCTGGTGGTGGCCGCCGGGTCGTTCGTCGCCGCGCCGTTCGTCGTCGCGCCGTTCGTCGTCGCGCCGGCGGGGCTCGCGCCGCCGGTGAGCAGGACGGCGGCCAGAGCCGCCACCACGGGGAGTTCTCGGTGCCAGCTGCCGTGCATGGGGTCTCCCTCGTGAGGGGCGCGGGTCTTATCAGGACTATCCACACGGGCCGACAACGTCGTCAAGACTAGTCTTTGATTCTTGTGGATTTTATGAGCCCGGGCATTCCGGGCCCGGGTCGCGGCGCCGACGCGGGTGACGGTCTTCTCGTAGCGGGCACCGTCCCCTTAATATCGGCGCCAACTGCCCGGCTCCGAAGGGGGGCGCCATGCGCGGCACGACCAGGGGCGGGTCGGCACGTGCCTCGCTGGTCCTCGGGGTCGACGCCGACAGCGGCCTCGTCGAGGCCGTACTGGCGACCGCGGACGGCGTCCCGGTCGGCGCCGGGCGGTCCGGTTCGGCCAACCCCACCGCGCTGCCGCTGGCCGAGGTCGTCGAGCACCTGCGGGCGGCGGTCACCCACGCGCTGACCGGATTCGATCCCGGCGAGGTGGACGGCGTGGTCGTCGGCGCCGCCGGCGTCCTGCGGTTCTCCCGGGGCGCCTCGGCCGCGACCCTGGCGCAGGTGTGGGCCGCGGCGGGGCTGACCTGTCCGATCCGGATCGTGGCCGACGCCGTCGCCGCCTTCGCCGCCGGTACGCCCGCCCGCGCCGGCTCGGTGCTGATCGCCGGGGCCGGGTCGATCGCCGCCCGCATCGACGGCGAGGAGGTCACCGACCGCATCGACGGCAACGGCTGGCTCGTGGGCGACGACGGCTCGGGGTTCTGGATCGGCCGGCAGGCGGTACGCGCGGTGTTCGCCGCCCTCGACCGGCGGGGCGAGCAGACGCTGCTGCGCCACGCCGTACTGGCCGCCCTGACCGGCCACGACGACGTACCGGCCGAGGTGGGGGAGCAGGTGGAGCTGCTGCGCGACGCGGTCTACGACGGGCCGCCGATCGCGCTGGCGGCGCTGGCTCCGCTCGTACCGGCGGCCGCCGAGGCCGGCGACCGGGTCGCCCAGCGGATCGTGGACCGGGCCGTCACCCTGCTGGTGGAGACCGCGACCGCGCTGGCCGGTGACGACGACCCGGGTGAGCCGCTGGTACTGGCCGGGTCGCTGCTGGGCCGGACCGGGCTGATCGGCCGCGAGGTCGGCCGGCGCCTCGCCGGCCACCACGGCGGTCAGCCGCTGCACGCCGAACGCCCCGCGGGCGGGGCGGCGTGGCTGGCTGCGAAGCGGCTGAATCCGGGCCTGGACGTCGACGCGCACACCCGGCTCACCGCCCCCGCGCCCGTGGTGCGGCCCTGACCCGGCCAACATCCGACGGCGCCCAGCCCTGACCCGGCGGACCTTGGGGAGGCCCCGCTGATGGATGTCGGTGAATGCTTGGCCTGGCCCGTCGGGTCTGGCAGGATTCCACAGGAAGCCACATCGGCGCCGTGTCGGACGACGAAGGAGCGCGCGGGGCATGTCCGACTTCCGGGTTCTCGGTCTCGACATCGGCGGTACGGGTACCCGCGCCCTGCTCGCCACCTCCGACGGCGAGCGCCTCGGGTCGGGTACGGCGGCCGGGGGCAACCCCTCGGCCCACGGCGCCGAGGTCGCCGCGGCACGGGTCGCCGAGGCCCTCGGCGCGGCGCTCGCCGGCAGCGACCCCACCGCGGTACGAGCGTGCGTCGTCGGGCTGGCCGGGGTGAGTAAGTACGCCGCCGAGCCGCACACCGCCGAGGTGTTCGGGCGGATCTGGCGGGACGCCGGCCTCACCTGCCCGGTACAGGTCGTCAGCGACGTCGCGGTGGCCTACGCCGCGGGTACCGCCCGGCCCGCCGGCTCGATCCTGCTGGCCGGAACCGGTGCGGTGGCCGCCGAGGTACGCGGCCGCGAGCCGGTGCGCATCCACGACGGGTACGGCTGGCTGCTCGGTGACGACGGGTCGGGGTTCTGGATCGGCCGCCAGGCGGTCCGCGCGACCCTGGCCGCCATCGACGGCCGCGCCGCCCCGACCGAACTGGCCGACCTGGTCCTGGAGTGGTACTTCGAGGTGCTGCCGGAGACCGACACGGCCGGTACCGCATCGGTCGAACCCGGGCTGGACCGGGCGGAGCGGCGCGTCGCGGCCGCCCTCGTCCAGGAGGTGGTCAACCGGCCCCCCGTCGCCCTGGCCGGCCTCGCGCCGCTGGTGATGCGGGCCTGCGCCGCCGGTGACCCGGTGGCCGAGGAGATCGTGCGCCGCGCCGGCGGGATGCTGGTGGCGACGCTGTCCCGGACCCGGCCGGCGGCGTCCGACACCCCGATCGTGCTCGCCGGTGCGATCCTGGGCGCTTCGACCCCGGTACACGATCTGGTGGTGAAAGAGATCGCCGAGCGCTGGTCGCGGGCCGAGGTGGCCGTGTCCCGCGACGGCGCGGCGGGCGCCGCCTGGCTGGCCGCCCTGCCGCAGCTCAGCGACGGCGACGCCGAGGCGCTGCACCGGCGCCTGGTCGCGGGGTAGGCGTCGTTCTCAGGTCGGGCGCTCCCGCATCCGACCCCACCGCGTGGCAGGCCACCTGCGCTTCGCCGCCGCCGTCCAGGACCGGCAGGTCACGGCCGCGGCACGCGGCCTCGATGTCCAGGGCCGCGGCGCGTCCACTGGCGACGACCGGGCAGCGGGGATGGAACCGGCAGCCGGTCGGGATCCGGGTCGGGTCGGGCGCCTCGCCGGTCAGGATGGTCGGCCCGGCTCCACCGGCCTCGGAAAGCCCGGACTCGGGAAGCACCGACAGCAGCGCCCGCGTGTACGGGTGCTCCGGCGCGGTCAGGATCTTCTCGACCGGCCCGGTCTCCACGATGCGGCCCAGGTACATGACCGCGACCCGGTCGGCGATGTTCCACGCCAGCCCGAGGTCGTGGGTGACGACGAGGGCGGAGAGCCCCCGCTCGTCGCGCAGCCCGAGCAGCAGCTTGAGGATCTCCCCGCGTACCGACGCGTCGAGCGAGGCGACCGGCTCGTCGGCGACGAGGATGGCGGGGTCGAGGACGAGGGCGCCGGCGATGACCACGCGCTGGCGCTGCCCGCCGGACAGCTCGTGGGGGTACCGCAGGAAGAACCGCTCGGCCGGCCGCAGCCCCGCGCGGGCGAGCGCGTCGGCGACCTTCGCCTGCTCGTCGGGGAAGTCACCCAGCGCCGTGTGGCCATGGATCCGCAGCCCCTCGGCGACCGCCTCGTACACGGTGTGCCGGGGGTTCAGCGAGCCACTGGGGTCCTGGAGCACCAGTTGGACGTCGCGGCGGTACGCCTTGAGCCCGCGCGAGGTGTACCGGACCGGTTGGCCGTGGTGCAGCACCTGGCCGCCACCCGGCTTCTCCAGGCCCAGCAGGGTACGGGCGAGCGTGGTCTTGCCGCACCCGGACTCGCCGACCAGCGCGACGATCTCGCCGGGGTACACGTCGAGGTTCACGCGATCGACGGCGTGAGCGACACCGTGGCCGTGCCGGGCCGGAAAGCTGACCCGCAGGTCATGGGCGCTCAGCACGGGTACCCGCTCGGTCATCACCGCTCCCCGCCGGTCGGTACGGATGTCACGTGTACGCACGCCGCCGCCCGGCCGGGGCCGGCGACCGACAGCGCGGGATCGACGTGCGCGCAGGTCTCGATCGCGAGCGGGCACCGGGGCCGGAAGGCGCAGCCGGTCGGCAGCGCGGTCGGGTCGGGCGGGTCGCCGGGCAGGCCGTGCGGGGCCCGCCGGGACGACGGGTCGCCGATCCGAGGGAACGCGGCGGCCAGCGCCCGGGTGTACGGGTGCCGGCCGTCGGTGAAGACCTGGTGCGCCGGCCCGTCCTCGACGATCCGGCCGGCGTACATCACCGCGAGCCGGTCGCAGGTCTGCGCCAGTACGGCCAGGTCGTGGCTGATCATCAACAGGCTGATGCCCTGCGCGGCGACCAGGTCGCCGATGAGGCGCAGGATCTGCGCCTGCACCATCACGTCCAGGGCGGTGGTCGGCTCGTCGGCCACGATCAGGTTGGGGGAGCAGGCCAGCGCCATCGCGATCATCACCCGCTGCCGCTGGCCGCCGGAGAGTTCGTGCGGGTACGCCGACGCGCGGGCCGCGGCCAGCCCGACCTGTTCCAGAAGGACGGCGACGCGCTCGTGGGCGAGGGTCTCGGAGACCTTGTCGTGCAGCAGGATCGGCTCGGCGATCTGGTGGGCGATGCGGCGTACCGGGTTGAGCGAGTGCATCGCGCCCTGGAAGACGATCGACGCCCCGGCCCAGCGGACCGCCCGCAGCCGACTCCAGCCCATGGTGAGCACGTCCTCGCCGCCGAGCAGGATCTCGCCGGTGGTGGTCGTACCGGGCGGGAGCAGCCGCAGTACCGACGCGGCCAGGGTGGACTTGCCGCAGCCGGACTCGCCGGCCAGGCCGAGCTTCTGCCCGGCGGCGAGGCTGAGGTCCACTCCGCGTACCGCCGGGAGCGGGCCGCCGCCGGTGCGGTAGGTGACCGTCAGGTTCCGGATGTCGAGCAGCTGCGCCGTAGGCGCCTTGTCGGGCCGCGCCTCTGGCGCCCGGCCGGGCTGTGTCATGCGCGCTCCCGCAGCCGGGGGTTGAGCACCGACTCCATGGTCCGTCCACACAGGCTGAAGGCCAGGGCCACCGCGGCGATCGCGAGCCCGGGTGGCAGCAGGACCCACCAGTCGCCGGCGCTGACCGCGCCCACCTGCCGGGCGAGTTGCAGCGTCGTACCCCAGGAGACCTTGGTCGGGTCGCTCAGGCCGAGGAACGCCAGGGTGGCCTCCAGCAGGATCGCCTCCGAGACGATGAGGGTGGTCTGGGCCAGGACCAGCGGCATCACGTTCGGCAGGACGTGGCGGGTCATCACGTGCCAGTGGCCGGCGCCGAGCGCCGTGGCGCGCTCGATGTACGGCCGGGACTCGACGGTCAGGGTCTGCGACCGGACCAGCCGGGCGGTCGTGGCCCAGCAGGTGACGCCGATCGCCACCACGACGGTCGTCACGCCGCGCGGCAGCACGCTGGCCAGCGCGGCGGCGAGGACGAGGGTCGGCAGGACCAGGAACCAGTCGGTCACCCGCATCAGGACGGTGTCCGCCCAGCCCCGGAAGTGGGCGGCGGTGATGCCGACGAGCGTGCCGATACCGATCGACATGAACGTGGCGAGGAAGCCGACGGTCAGGGAGATCCGCGCGCCCCAGACCGTGACGGCCACCATCGAGCGGCCGTACCCGTCGGTACCGAGCGGGAAGCGCGCTGAGGGCGGTCGGAGCGGGCTGCCCGGCGCGTAGACGGCGCTGAGCTCGTGGGCGCTGATGAACAGCGGCGCCGCGACCGCCGCGCCACCGGCGAGCACCAGGACGCACAGCCCGAACATCCCCGCCCGGCTCTTCGCGTACTCCCGGCAGAACCGGGCCAGCGACCGGCGCCGGCGGGTCCAGGCGATCCGCCGCGTGCTCGCTGCCGTCGTGACCGCGGTCATCACGTACGCACCCTGGGGTCGAGAACCGGGTACAGCAGGTCGGCGAGCAGATTCATGAGGATCACCGCACCGGAGAAGACGATGAACAGCCCTTCGAGCAGGGGCAGGTCGGGTACGGTCAGCGCCTCGTAGAACAGGCTGCCCAGCCCCGGCCAGGAGAAGATGGTCTCCACCAGGATCGATCCGGACACCACGCGACCGATGTTGATGAACAAGACCGTCACGGTCGGCAGCAGCGCGTTCGGTACCGCGTGGCGGCGCCGGACGTCGTCGTCGCGCAGCCCCTTGGCCCGCGCGGTCGTGAGGTAGTCGCTGCCCATCTCGTCCAGCAGGGACGCCCGCATCGTGAGCACGTACTGCGCGTAGATGACGGCGACCAGGGTCAGGCAGGGCAGCACCAGGTGACGCAGGTGGTCGACGAGCACCGCGACGAAGCCCTCGGTACCGGGGGTGCTCATCCCGCCGGTGGGGAACAGCCCCGGGATCGGGCCGATCCCGGTCGCGAACACGATGATGAACAGCAGGCCCAGCCAGAACGTCGGCACGGACCAGAGCGCGAGGGCGACGCCGGTGTTGACCCGGTCGCCGGTGCTGCCGTGGCGCCAGGCGCTGCGGATGCCGACCCGCAGGCCGAGCGCCGCCGACAGCACGGTCGCGGTGCCGACCAGGTAGATCGTCGGCCACAGGTGTTCGCCGATGAGCCCGGCGACCGACGTCTTGTACTGGTACGAGATGCCGAGGTCGCCGTGCAGGATCCGGACGGCGTAGTCGCCGAACTGGGCCGCCAGCGGCTTGTCCAGGCCGAACTGGTGCCGCAGGTGCGCCAGCTGCTCCGGGCTGGTCGGTATGCCGTGGGTGATGGCCCGTACCGGGTCTCCGGGCAGGATCTTGAATAGGAAGAAGGCGGTGAGCATCACGGCGATCAGGCTCACCGCGGCACCGCCGACCTTGGCGGCGACGTAGCGCAGCGGGAGCGGGCCCAGCCGGAGGCGCCGCCCCCCGCCCCGCGAGGGCAGCCTCGCGGGGCGGGGGACCGGCGGCCGGTCGGTCGAGGTCGTCGTCATGGTGCGGCGTCTACTCGCGGTCGTCCGCGCCTGCCCGCCGGCGGCGGGTGGCGAAGAGGACGCCCGCCGCGCCGATGATCGCGGCGGTGGCGACGCCGGCGACGATCGCGCCGGTGTTCCCGGACTTCTTCGGCGCCGCGGTGGCCGGGGTCGCCGACCACCAGGCCCAGTAGCCGTCCTGGGGGTAGTACATCCCGTTCGGCTGCGGCTGCTTCTGCATCGAGCCGATCACGTCGGACCGGTACGCCTCCAGCACATTGGCGTAGTACAGGACGTTGACGTACGCGCCGCGGTAGAGCTGCTGCTGCATCCGCTTGACGAGGTCCGAGCGCTTGGCCTGGTCGTACTCGGTGATCTGCTGGGCGTAGAGCTCGTCGTAGGTCGCGTCGCAGACGAAGGTGTCACCGAGGAAGGAGGCCCCGGGTGTGTCCGGGCGCCCGGCGCAGGTCTGCAGCGACAGGACGAAGTCCGGGTCCGGGTTGGTGCTCCAGCTGTCGAAGGCGAGGTCGTAGTTGCCGGCCGTCTCCACGTCGGCGAGCTTGCCCTGGTCCATCATGCTGACCGTCACGCCGACGCCGACGCCCTTGAGCCACTCGCTGATGTAGCTGGCGTTCTGCGTGTCGTCGACGCGCTGGGTCTGGCCGAACAGCCGCAGCGTCAACGGCTGGCCGTCGGGCGTGGTGCGCATCCCGTCGGCGCCCTTGCGGTACCCGAGGGCGTCGAGCATCTCGCCGGCCTTGTCCGGGTTGTGGGTGTACGCCTCCGCCGCGTCCGGCTTCCAGTGGTTGTTCGCCCAGATCGGCGGCAGGTAACCCGCGCCCGGTTCGCCGTAGCCGCCCAGCGTCTTGGCGACGAGGGTCTTGGAGTCGATCGCGTACATCAGCGCCCGGCGGAACTGCGAATCGCGCAGCGCCGGGCTGCCGTCGCCGAACGCCTGCCCGGACTTGGTGGTGGCGCCGGGGTTCGCGGCCAGGGCGTAGAAGCGCTTGCCCTGGGCCTTGTTCCGGGTGATCTCCGGCCGGTCGCCCAGCGCGTTGTACTGCGCCGGGGTCAGCGGGCTGACGAAGTGC
This sequence comes from Planosporangium mesophilum, assembly GCF_016863255.1. GTDB lineage: Bacteria > Actinomycetota > Actinomycetes > Mycobacteriales > Micromonosporaceae > Planosporangium > Planosporangium mesophilum. Next base: position 85,903 of record NZ_BOON01000031.1, on the reverse strand, counting down.
GCCTCGCCCTTCTTCAGCGCCTCGACCATCGCGTCGCTGTCCTTGTAGTACCGGTAGATCACCTTGTCGAACTTCGGCTTGCCCCGCCAGTAGTTCGGGTTCGCCGTCAGCTCGATGTACTGCCCCTTGGCGTAGCCGGACAGGATGAACGGCCCGTTGCTCACGATCGGGAACTGGGTGTCGTTGTGGAACTTCCCGATGTCGGCCGCGTGCGACTCCCACACGTGCTTGGGTACGACCGGGATGTCCAGGGCGAGCATCGTCGCCTGTGGCTTGCTCAGCGTGATGACCAGCGTCTTGGGATCCGGCGCGGCCACGCTCTTGAAGTTGACCACGAAGTTGCCGTTGCCGGTGGCCGCGTCCGGGCTCGTCATGATCAGGTTGTAGGTCCAGGCGATGTCCTCGGCGGTCACCGGCTTCCCGTCGGACCACTTCATCCCGTCGCGGATCGTGAACGTCCACACCAGCTTGTCCGGCGACGTCGACCACGACGTCGCCAGCGCCGGTACGGCGTGGTCGTCCTTGGGGTCGTAGTTGGTCAGGAAGTCGTAGATCAGCCGGTGGATGTGGGTCGGCAGGAGGCGCTGGGCCAGGAACGGGCTGAGCGAGTCGACACTGCCGTTGGTGGCGATCGTCAGCGTCTTCGGCCCGGCCGACTGGTCGGCCGGAGCGGCGGACGCCACGGCGGGGAAGCCCAGCGCCGCGCAGGCGGTGGCCACGGCGAGCACGGTGGCCAGGCGGCGGTGTTTCGGGGTACGGGGCATGGCGTCCTCACGGTTCGTGTGGCGCTGCGTTCAAGGAGCACTGCGGGATCGATGCTGGTGGACGTGGTGTGGCGGTGAGTTTGGCACCGCGATCAGGAACCGTCAACAGTCCACAACGACACTGACAGAAATCCACATCGAAGGGTTACGATCATCGGGTGAACCGGGCCCCGTGGAAGGCTCCGACGGGGCGGGGACAGCCGCGATGACCAGGGGCGACTCGTACAATTCCGGCTGCGGCGATCCTGGCTGCGGCGACCCTGGACGTGATAGCCCCCGGCGAAGTGGCGGAGTCAACGGATGAAGGAAGAACTGCTGCCCGCAGTGCTCCCCGAGCAGCGGCGCCTGCAGATCGCCGCGCAACTGCGCCGCGACTCCCGCGTCCGGGTCGACGACCTGGCCCGTCGGTACGCCGTGTCCGGCGAGACGATCCGCCGCGACCTGCAGGTCCTGGAGGACCGCGGCCTGCTGCGCCGGGTCTACGGCGGTGCCGTTGCCTCCGACGACCGCCGGTGGGAGCAAGGGGTCGACGGGCGCGACGTGGTACGCCTGGACCCCAAGCGGGCCATCGCCGCCGCCGCGGGCGCGCTCGTCGAGCCCGGCGAGACGATCGTCTTCGACGCCGGGACCACCGTCGGAGAGGCGGCCCGCGCGCTGCCGGCCACCTTCACCGGGCGCGCGCTGTGCACCTCCCTCGCCACCGCCGGCGACCTGGCCGGCCGCGACGGCGTCGAGGTGCACCTGGCCGGTGGGCAGGTACGCCGCGACGACCTGGTCTGCGTCGGCAGCGCGGCCGAGCGGTTCTTCGCCGACTTCTTCGCCGACCGGGCCTTCCTCGCCGCCGACGGGGTCCACCCGCAGGCCGGCGTCACCGGCGACCGGCTGGACGAGATCCCGGTACGGCAGGCCATCCTGCGCCAGGCGCGGGAGAGCTACCTCCTGGCCGACTCCTCGAAGCTGGGCCGGGTGGCCGTCGGCCGGGTCTGCGCCCTCGCCGCGATCACCGCGGTCATCACGGACGCCGACGCCGACCCCGAGGTCGTCCGCGCCCTGGAGGAGGCGGGGACCCGGGTCATCGTCGCCAGCGCGACGCCGGGTCTCGAGTAGCAGTACGGCTGTGCTCATTGGCACCTCGCTGCGCTACGGCTGTGCCGGTACCGCGCCCCGCTGGTAGAAGACCTCGTCGAGGGCGCCGATCGCGGCGCCCAGCAGGCCGGCGTGCCGGCCCAGCGCCGAGGCCTCGACGATGACCTGGTGGCGCAGGACCGAGCAGATCTTCTCCCGGGTCGCGGCCTGTACCCGCCTCAGTACCTCCTTCGGCGCGGTCGCGACGATGCCACCCAGCGCCACCCGGGTCGGACTGAAGACGTTGACGTTGACGGCGATCGCCGTACTCAGGTGCTCGGCGAACTCGTCGAGCACGGCGGCCGCGGCCTCGTCGCCGGCGTGTGCCGCCGCGTCGAGCGCGTCCAGCGGCGCGGGGTGCTCGCGCTCGGCCCGCGCCAGCACCGCGCTGTCGCCGGCCGCCCGCCCGACCCGCGCGCGCAGGCTCGGCTCGGACAGCATCGCCTCCAGGCAGCCGACCGACCCGCACGGGCAGCGCGGCCCGTCGGCGGCCACCCGATGGTGCCCCAGTTCGGACACGCCGTGGGCGCCCTGCCGGAACGGCTGGCCGTCCACCACGAACCCGAAGCCGACGCCGTCGCCGACGTGCACGTACAGCAGGTTCTCGGCCCGTTGACCCAGCCCGTGCCGCGCCTCGGCCATCGCCATCGCGCGGACGTTGTACTCGACCACGGTCGGCCGGTCGAACGCGCACTCGAACCGGTCGGCGATGTCCACGTTGCGCCAGCCGAGCGCCAGCGACAGCATGCACCGGCGGCGCCCGTCGTCGACCGGACCGGGCACGCCGACGCCGATGGCGACGGTGGTGCGCTCGGTCGACTCGAGCATCGGGGTGGCGGCGGCCACCGCGGCGTCGATGACCCGCGGCGCGGCCGCGCCGCGCTCCAGCGGTACCCGGGTGGCAGCCACGACCAGGCCCGACAGGTCGACCAGGCCGATCCGGAGTTCCTCGGCGCCGATGTCGACGCCGAGGAACGCGTACCCGTCCCGCGACAGCGTCACCACGGACGGGCGGGGCCCGCGACGCGTGTGGCGGACCGGCGGGACGGACTCGATCACGTACCCCTCGTCGGCGAGGTCGGTGACGATCGAGGCCACGGTCGGGATGCTCAGCCCGGTCCGGCCGGCCAGGTCCCGGCGGGACAGCGCGCCCTGTTCGGCGAGCAGTCTCAGCAGCAGTCCCCGGTTGTGCGCACGTACGTCTTCCGGTAGCCAGGAGCGTCGGTGCACCCCGGGGCCCTCCTCATCGGTCGGCGGCTTGCGAACGCGAGCACTGTAACGGTCGCGATACGCAGCGTGGAACGACCGGGACGACAACGGACGTGAATCCGTGCAACAGGAAATTCCGCGCAGCGGGAAACGTTCCGCTCAGCCGCGCGCCCTCGCCGTACCCCATCGGTGCGATATGGGGTTTCGAAGGTTTACATCCTTCGATACGTTTCGCCGGACGACCAAACCCGGGTCGGCGATCCGGCGCGGACCGCATCGCTCGCCGCCCCGCTACGGAAGGAGCCCCATCGTGCGGCGAGCACTGGTGGCAGTCACGACCGTCCTGGCGGTCGCCCTGGCCGGCACCCCGGCCAGCGCGACCGTGCGTCCACGCGCCGCTCCGGCGCCGGGTGGCCCCGGGGTCGGCGACAGCTACTACCCCGACTACGGCAACGGTGGATACGACGTCTCGCACTACGACGTACGGCTGCGGTACTGGCCGGACACCGACAAGCTGACCGGCACCACGACCATCCTGGCCCGCGCCACGCAGGACCTGTCGCAGTTCAACCTGGACTTCGCCCTCGCGGTCACCTCGGTACGGGTCAACGGCTGGCAGGCGTCCTTCGCCCGTCAGGGCGCCCACGAACTCGTGGTCAAGCCGGCCCGGCCGGTCAACGCCGGCCAGCAGCTCACGGTCGTCGTCCAGTACGCCGACACGCCGTCGGCCGTCAAGGTCAACGGCTTCACCTCCTGGGTGCGTACCTCCGACGGCGCGCTCGCGGTCGGCGAGCCCGAGATCGCCTGGTGGTGGTTCCCGAGCAACGACCACCCCACCGACAAGGCGACGTTCGACATCGCGGTACTGGTACCGGACGGCACCCAGGTCGTCAGTAACGGTGTGATGCCCAGCCAGCCCGTCCGGGAACTGTCCGGCTGGAGCCGCTGGTACTGGCGCTCGACCAAGCCGATGGCGACCTACCTGGCGTTCATGGCGATCGGCCAGTACGAGATCCGCACCGACACGTCGGTGTCCGGCCAGCCGGTCATCAACGCGTACTCCGACAACCTCGGCGAGTTCGCGGACGCCGCCCGGGCCAGCGTCGAGCGAACCTCCGAGGTGGTCGACTGGGAGAGCACCGTCTTCGGCCCGTACCCGTTCGAGGCGCGCGGCGGGGTCGTGACGCCGCCCGCGAGCATGGGGTACGCCCTTGAGGACCAGACCCGGCCGATGTACGACGGCCGGTTCTTCCGGCGCGGGTCCAACATGTACGTGGTGGTGCACGAGAACGCCCACCAGTGGTTCGGCGACTCGGTGTCGGTGGCGGACTGGCGCAACATCTGGCTCAACGAGGGCTTCGCCAGCTACGCGGAGTGGCTGTGGTCCGAGGCGCAGGGCGAGGGTACGGCCCAGGAACTGTTCGACTACACCTACGCCCTGTACCCGCCGGACGACCCGTTCTGGCAGGTGAAGCCCGGGGACCCGGGTGCGCAGGACCCGTTCCACGCCGCCGTGTACGACCGGGGCGCGATGACGCTGCACCAGTTGCGGCTGGCCGTCGGCGACGACACGTTCTTCAGCATCCTGCGCGAGTGGACCGCGAGCCACCGGTACGGCAACGCCACCATCGAGCAGTTCCAGGCACTGGCCGAGAAGATGTCGGGCAAGGACCTGGACGCGCTGTTCACGACCTGGCTGTTCACCCCGGGCCGCCCGAACCTCGGTAGCCCGTCCACGATGGCCGCCCGTGCCATCCCCGCGCAGCCGAAGTCATGGCAGAAGATCGAGGAGACGCACGCCGCGCTGCACCACTGAGCGCGGCCCCTCCCATGATCACCGAGAGTTTGTGTCGTCCGGGCAGCACAAACTCTCGGTGATCAGGGAAGAGGGGCGCCGAAGTCCTGGGTCCACAGTGGCGTACCGTCCTGATACGCCAGCCCGATCCCGATGTTGGTGTAGCGGCAGTTGAGGATGTTGGCCCGGTGCCCCGGGCTGTTCAGCCAGGCCCGCAGGACGGCGGTGGCGTCCTGCTGCCCCTTGGCGATGTTCTCGCCCACGGCCGACCACTGGTACCCGGCGTTGGTGACGCGGGTGCCGACGCCGACGCCGTCCGGGGTGTCGTGGGCGAAGTAGCGGCGGTCGGCCATGTCGGCCGAGTGGGCCCGCGCGGCGGCGGCGAGCCGGGGATCGACGGTGAGCGCCACGCAGTTGACCGTGGCCCGCGCCTGGTTGACCAGCGTCAGCAGCAGCGACTCGGCGCCGGCGTCGGCGGGCGGTGGCGGGTCGGCCGAGGGTGGTGACGGTACGGGTGCCGCCGGGGCGGCAGGCGGTGCGGGCGCTGCGGGGGCCGGCGCGGGTCCACCGGCCGCCGGTTCTCCGGCTGCCGGGGGCGCGGGTACGGGTACGGCCGGGCTCGCCGTGGCTGATCCGTCCGCCGCGGCCAGCCCCGACCGGCCGACCGCCGCCGGGGATTCCGCCTGCGTCGCCGTCGCGATCTCCAGTACGCCCGAGGTTGTCGGCGCCTTTGCCGCGCGGGTGGCGGGGGTGCCGAAGGCGAGCGCGCCGACCGCTGACGAGAGGCCGACGGCCACGGCGGCGACCGCCGCGACGAGCGCGGGGTGCACGCCGGTACGTCGGCGGGGCGACCGGTGCCGGTGCCGTGGCGGGTCCGCCGGCACGGGCGGCTCGAGGCTCCAGACCGACGTGGGCGTCGTGTGGGGCGCGTCCACGCGCAACCTCCGCTTCAGACCGGTTCTCGGACCCCGAGCGTAGATCCGGTCCGGCCCGGCCGACGCGGACGCTGGTACGGACTTAAAGGCCATCTAATAGAAATTTATGATTTCGTCAGCCGGTCGAGCCGGTTGCCTTCCGGCCCTGCGGCGTCACGGCGAACCACGTGTTGCCCACGCCGTGCCCCTTGGTCTCGCCCGGTGCCGCGTCACCGGCGTACCGGTAGACCGGCCAGCCGCCGATCGTGACCTGGCGGGTGGAGTCCGGGCGTACCACGCTGCCGACGAGGCCCTGGTCGATGCCCTCCAGCCGGAGGTCGCCGGTGTCGATCACCGGTGGCCACTTCATCCAGCAGTCCTCGAGGCAGGTGCTCTTCGGCGGCCGGGCGCTGTCCCGGTCGAACCGGTACAGCGTGTAACCGCCGCCGTCGACGACCACGGCTCCCACCTGCGGCAGGTTCTCGGCGCGCAGCACAGCCGTGCCCCGGATCTCGGCGGCCGGCAGCGGGCTGGCGGGGGCGGCGACCTCGATCGGGTCGGGGGAGCCGCACGCCGTGGCGGACAGGACGGCGGCCATGGCCAGGGCTGCCACGATCGGTCGGCGCACGCGGACGCTCCTTCGTCGGATCGATCGGTGTGACGGTAGGTCGGTGTGACGGTAGAACCTACGCGCCGACCCGCGCGAGCGGTTCAACCGGGTGAGTGGCTTCGACGATTGAGAGCCGACGGAAAGTCATCGCCGGCGGATTGAGCCGACGGCGCGGCTCGTGCGTATCTCCCGTCGAGTGTCCACGGAGGTCGACGGAGGTCGACGGAGGTGATGGCGGTGGTCCCGGTGACCCGTACGGTCGCGGTGCGCCCACTCGGCCGGTGCCGGCGTTGACGGAGCGAGGCGCCAGACGTGGTCGCGACCAGGGGGCGGGGCCGTCGGATCGCGACCGGGCGTCGGGGTCGGCGGCGCGCGACGAGGAACTGGTCCGGTCGCTGTACGCCGAGCACGCCGACGGGCTGCTGCTGTTCGTGTTGCGGCTGACCGGCGGCGACCGCCAGCGCGCCGAGGACGTGGTACAGGAGACGCTGCTGCGGGCCTGGCGCCACGCCCGCGAACTGACCACCAGCGGCCACACCTCGGTACGGCCGTGGCTGGTCGCGGTGGCCCGCCGCATCGTCATCGACGGGTACCGCAGCCGCAAGGCGCGGCCGCCGGAGACCGACGACGCCCCGCTGGCGACCGTGGCCACGGCCGACCAGACCGACCGGGTGCTGCAACTGCTGGTCCTCACGGACGCGCTGCGGTCGTTGAGCGCAGCCCACCGCGAGGTTGTTGTCGAGACGTATTTCCGCGGCCGCACGGTGCAGGAAGCCGCCGAGGTCCTCGGCGTGCCCGTCGGCACGGTCAAGTCACGGGTCTACTACGCCCTCCGGGCGTTGCGGCTCGCGCTGGAGGAGCAGGGAGTGACGGCATGACGACCCCGGAGGACGTCCACCGGGACGTCGGCGCGTACGCGCTGGGCGTCCTCGACCCGCGCGACACCGCCCGGTTCGAGCGACACCTGATGGCGTGCCGATCGTGCCCGCACGAACTGGCGGAGCTCTCCCCGGTCGCGGCCCTGCTGTCGCGGGTGGACCCGCGGGAACCGGTCCTCGCGGCGCGCCCCACGCCCCAGCCGCGCAACGCAGACCCGCGCCATCTAGACCAGCGCCACCCAGATCAGCGCCACCCAGACCTACGCAACAACGGTCCCCGCGCGGCCGGACCGCGTCGCCGCGGCGCAGCCCGCCGGGCGTTCACCCTGGCCGCGTGCCTGGCACTGTTCGTCGCCGGTGGCGCGGTGGCGGTGAGCCTGGGGCTGACCGGCAACGAGCTTCCCGGAGTGCCTCCGATGTCACCGGTCGCGCAGCGGCTGCACGCCGCCGACCCGAACACCGGTGCCGACGCCACCGTGCAGATGGAGCCGAAGCAGTGGGGCTCCCAGGTGACGCTACGACTGACCAGAGTGGACGGACCGCTGGTGTGCCGGCTCGTCGCGGTCTCCAAGGCCGGGCGCAGCGAGGTGGTCATGGGGTGGAGCGTGCCGCCGGGCGGCTACGGGACCACGGCCCGGCCGGGGCCGCTCGTCCTGCACGGAGGCACCGACCTGCGGCCGTCGGACCTGTCTCGCCTCGAGGTCCGTACGGGCGCCGGCACCCTTCTCGTGGCCGTACCCACCTGACGAGGTGTGACTGTCCACTCGCGAGCGGTGGTAGTCAGCTTGATCCATAAAACCTCGTGAAGTTCTGCCATAACTACTCCTTAAGTATCTGTTCGGATACCTCACCGAGCCCTAGCTTTTCCGGTGGGCCGCCGACCGGTGATCGCCATCGATGACCGGCGGCGCACGACGGACGACGTCAGGGATTGGGTGGGAATGTTCGGACCGAGGAACGCCGGGTTGTGGTTCAGGCCGACGCTGGTGGTGGCCGCCGCGCTCGCGACGACCCTCGCGGTACCGGGTGCGGCTCACGCCGCCCAGCCGGATCCGTTCGGCGGAGCCGTCCCCGGGGACGTCAGCACCGGCAGGGGCGTGCTGCCACCCGCGAACAACCCGCCCGGCGCGGGCGCGGTGGTGGAGAACGCGATACCCGGAGCCGGCGAGACGCAGACGCGCTTCGGGCCGCTCGACGACACGGACCGGGTCTTCCTGGTCAAGGTCCGCCAGGCGGGCCTCTGGGAGCGCCCCACCTGCCTGCACGCGCAGGAGCGGGCCGGCAGCGAGCGCGTCAAGGAGATCTGCCGGATCCTCGCCTCCGACCATCAGCAGCTCGACGAGGAGGGCCGGTTCGTCGCGCGCCAGCTCAACGTCGCAGTACCCGACCAGCCCTCCGCCGAGCAGCAGGCCTGGATGCGGGAGTTCTGGCCGATGAGTGGCCACGAGTTCGACGTGACGGCCGTCAAGTGGCTGCGCTTCGCCCACGGCGGCGTCTTCGCGGCCATCGCCTCGATACGGGCCAACACCCGCAACGAGATGGTCCGGCTGCTGGCAGAGCGGGCCAACCTGATGGTCAACAAGCACATGTCGCTGCTGGAGAGCACGGGCCTGGTCCAGTACGACAGCCTCCCGCACGCGGCGATCGGAGCGCCGGCCGTGGCGCTGGCCGCCGCGAAGGCCCCGGTACCGAAGGACTCGAACGTCCTGAGGCTGCCCGTTGTCGCGCTCGCGATCGTCACGGCCCTGCTGGCCCTGGTCAGTATCAGACGCGTCGTCCGCGGTTCCTGACCCGTACCCCTGCCCTGAGAAAGTGAGGTCGGCCGCGTGCTCGCGGATGCCCATTGCACCGTGGTGATCGCCCCCGACTGCACCGCCGCGCAGAGCGTGCACCTGGTGGCGCACACGGCCGGGTTCCTCTCGTACCTCTTGTTGTGGGTCACGATCCTGTGGGGCATGATGCTCGGCCGCGGCTGGGCCATGACCCGCTTCAAGCACTCGCAGCTGTACGCGACCCACATGACCCTCGCGTTGACCGCCATGACCCTCGGCTGGGTCCACGCCTTCACGCAGTTGGCCAACCCGGTGGGTACCGTCCGCCTCATCGACGAGTTCGTCCCGTTCGCCAACGGCCGCGACCCGATCGGCATCGGAGTCGGCGTGCTCGCGGCGGAGATCATGACCGCCCTGCTGATCTCCATGCCGCTGCAGCGGATCCTCGGGTACGGCCGGTGGCGGGCGCTGCACTCGCTCGCGTACGCGGCCTTCACCCTGCTGACGGGGCACCTGTTGCTGTCGGGCTCCCACGTCGGTCCGCTCTTCGTCAAGATCCCGGTCCTGCTGATGTGGTTGAGCACGGTCGTGCTGTGGCTGGGCGTCTCCGACTGGGCGCTCAAGCGCAAGCGGGCGATCACCGACCGGGCCAGCAACCGGCTGCGCGGCCAGACCGCCGAGGTCGTCGTCGACGCCGGACGGTGCACCCGGGACGGCTTCTGCGAGCGGGAGGCGCCCGAGATCTTCGAGCTGCGGGCCGACGGCCGGCTCGGGTACCGCTCGACTGTGCCGCCCGAGGAGATCGAGGCCGTCGCCCGCGCCGTCAGGCTCTGCCCCGCGCGGGCCATCAGGATGAACCGGGCCGGGTCCCGGGTGTACATGCCGAAGAACGAGACCGTGGAGACGGAGACGGCCGCTGATCGGCCGAAGGAAACGTTGGCGAACGTGACCGGGTTTCACCGCCGTGGAGGTAAGTGACGCATGCGTCGCGCAAGGAGATCGATGGAGTACGGCTGGTCCGACCGGGTCCTGGTGATCGGCGGCGGACCGGCGGGCATGGCCGCCTCCGAGGAGCTTCGCCGCCAGGGCTTCACCGGCAACATCACGCTGCTGTGCGACGAGCCGGACGCCCCGTACGACCGGCCGGCCTGCTCCAAGAGCCTGCTGACCGGGCACGCCCGGCCGCAGGACGTCCGGATGCCGATCGACGGCGGGCTGGACGTGCGGTGGGAGCACGGCCGCCGCGCCGTCGAGGTCGACCTTCGCCGGCGTACGGTGCTGACCCAGACCGACGAGGAGTACGCCTTCGACGGGCTCGTCCTCGCGACCGGCAGCTACGCCACGCTGCCCAAGGGCTGGCCGGACGGCCCCGGCATGCACGTGCTGCACAGCGTCGACGAGGCCTGGCAGCTGCGCCAGGACCTGCGCCACGCCGAGCGGGTCGCGATCGTCGGCGGCGGTATCACCGGCTGCGAGGTGGCCTGCGCGGTACGTGAGCTCGCCCGCGAGGCGGTACTGATCGACCCCAAGCCGTACGTGATGGGCCGCGCCGTCGGCGAGCCGATCGGAGCGCTCATCGCCGACGAACATGACCGGTTCGGGGTGGAGATGCGGCTGGGCCGCCGGGTGAAGGAGGTCGAGCGCCGCCGGGGTGGTTGGCGGCTCTCCCTCGACGACGGCTCGTACGTCAACGCCGACATCGTGGTGGCGACGCTGGGTGAGAAGCCGGACACCGACTTCCTCTCCGGTACCGGCATCGACATCTCGCGCGGCATCCTGTGCGACGAGAGCCTGCGCGCGGTCGATGTCACCGGCGCCCACATCGACGGGGTCGTCGCGGCGGGCGCCGCGGTGCGCTGGCCCAACCTGCTCTACAGTGGCGAGCCGATGATGGTGGGGCAGTGGATCGCCGCCGTCGAGATGGGCCACGCCGCCGCCCGTACGCTGCTCGCCGGCGACCGCGAGGTGCCACCGGTCGGCATCGTGCCGCGGTACTGGACGCTTCAGAACGGCCTGCGTGTCATGGTCGCCGGCGACTTCAAGCCCACCGATCACATCGTGCTGACCGAGATGCGCCCGGGCCGGCGGGACACCGCGCGGGCCGGGGTCATGGCCAGCTACTACCGCGACGACGAGCTGGTGGGGCTGATCGCGGTGAACGCGGCCCGCGCGTTCACCGAGACGACCCGCGCGATGCTCATCGACACCCCGGTCAGGGTGCTGCCGCAGCCGAAGAGCCGGCCGGAGGAGACCCGTACCGGGTCGGGCCGCCGCCTGGCCGCCGTGAGCTGAGCCGCCGTCAGCCGACCCGCGACTGGCACCGCCGCACCCTTGCGCGGCGGTGCCAGAATCGGTGTGCACCAATGCGTCGCGCACGGTGGTAGGGTGCCGACCCAGCGCATTCCTGGTCCGTTGCCGGGCGGATGGTCCGTCACCGGTGGCGGAGGGCCGAGGGGGGCGCAGTGTCGGTGGGCGTGGCGGGACCCCACCGCACCATCGGGAAAGGGCGGACCATGACGTTCACGCACCAGGTACGCGCGGACGGATCGGGGCTGGTCATCGCCCTGTGCGGCGAGATGGACCTCAGCGTGGCGGACGGCTTCGAGGCCATGGTCCGCCGGCTCATCACCCGGCGGCGCCCGGGAACGGTCCAACTCGACCTGGCCGAGTTGCGGTTCATCGACTCGACCGCGGTCAGCGTGATCGTCCGGCTCTGGCGGCTCGCCCGCCGCGAGCACTGCTGCCTTCGCGTGGTGAACCCGACCGGGCTGGTGTACCGCGTCCTCGACGTGACGGGCGCGCTGGCGGTCGTCGGCGGCGATCCCGCGCCGGACAGGGCGCCGGGCGTTCCTTCCTCGTGACGTCCCCTACCGGCGCACCGGCCGCCGCGCGTCGTCGTCGACCGGCGGCTGCGGCAGGTACGGCTTCACTCCCGGTAGCTTCATCGTGATCGCGCGCGCCGGGCAGACCTTCACCGCCATCGCGACCGCGTCGACCTGGTCGGCGGGTACCGACGGCTTGTAGTCGATCCGGTCACCCGTCAGCTTGAAGACCGCGGGCGCCTCGTGCTCGCAGAACGCGAACCGCATGCACTTGCCGGGGTTGATCGCGACCTCGGCGCGCTGTGCCGCGGGGAGCGGCCGCTCGGCCGGCCGCGGCTCGTCGTCCCAGTCCGGGGCCTCGTCCTCGTCGGTCTCGGCCTCGTCGAACCCGTCCGCGTAGGTCTCGTCCCAGTCCGGTTCGTCGGCCCAGCCACGGGCGCTCCGGCCTTCGCCATCCGCCCGCTCCCGGCGCCACAGTCGCCAGCCGATCACCGCCAGCCAGAGCACGACGGTGATGAGCGTCAGTACGAGAACCGGGTCCGAGTACACGCCGGACACGCTATGTCGCCCGGCCCGGTGGCGAGGAGGCACTTAAGCGGGACTTAGGACGATCTTCACCGGAGTCTGCACCGGTCTCCGGAGGCCGCCGGGTTCACCGGCCCGCGATCAACCGACCCTGACGCGGTTGTGACCCCCGGGTACGGGTAGACCCCACCGAAGGTCATGACTTCAGGACAGCCGGCGCACCGAGAGCTCCCCACCGGACCGTGGGGCAGGCCCACCATCGTCGACGAGGCGATGCTGCGGCGCACGACCGCGGGTACGGCGGTCGGCAACATGGTCGAGTGGTACGACTTCGGGGTCTACAGCTACATCGCGGTGACCCTGGGCCGGGTCTTCTTCCCCGCGTCGAGCGGACCGGTGCAGCTGTTGTCGACCTTCGCCACGTTCGCCGTCGCGTTCGGAGTCCGGCCGCTGGGCGGACTCTTCTTCGGTCCGCTCGCCGACCGGATCGGACGCAGACAGGTGCTGGCCGTCACGGTCATCATGATGGCGATCGGGACCTTCTCCATCGGGCTCCTGCCCGGCTACGCCCAGATCGGGGCCTGGGCCCCGGCGCTGCTGCTCGTCGCCCGGCTTGTCCAGGGCTTCTCCACCGGCGGCGAGTACGGCTCGGCCATGACGTTCCTCACCGAGCACGCCCCCGATCGTCGCCGCGGGTTCCAGGCCAGCTGGCTCGAGTTCGGCACGATGGCCGGCTTCGTGCTGGGCGCGGGGGTGGTCACCGTGCTGACCGCGACGCTACCCGGCCGGGACCTGCTCGCCTGGGGCTGGCGGGTCCCGTTCCTGATCGCCGGCCCGCTCGGCCTCGCCGGGCTGTACCTGCGGCTCAAGCTCGAGGAGACCCCGGCGTACGAGCAGCTCGACGGGCGGGCCCCCCAGCGCGTCTTCGGGGCACGGCGGGAGCTGCGACGCATCCTCGCCCAGCAGCGCCGCCCGCTGCTGGTGTGCGTCGGGCTGGTGCTGGTCTTCAACGTGACCAGCTACATCCTCACGTCGTTCATGCCCAGCTACCTGTCGGCCGGGCTCGGCCTGCCGCAGCCCGTCGCCCTGACGATCGTGCTGGCCGTCATGGTCGTACTCATGGTGCTGCTGCCGCTCGTCGGGCGCCTGTCCGACCTGGTCGGGCGCAGACCCGTGCTGATGACCGGCAGCCTGCTGCTCGTCGCGGGGTCGGTGCCCACGTTCATGCTGATCACCCGCCGCACCCTCACCTCGGTCTTCGCGGGCTGCCTGCTCCTGGGGTTGATTTACCTGTGCTTCGACAGCACGATGCCCGCCACCCTGCCCGCGCTGTTCCCCACCGACGTGCGCTCCGGCGCGTTGTCGATCGCGTACAACTTCTCGGTGTCGCTGTTCGGTGGCACCACCCCGTTGATCGCCACGGCGCTGGTACAGGCCACCCACAACCTCCTGGCGCCCGGGTACTACCTGGCCGTCGCCGGACTGGTCGGCGCGGTGACGGTGCTGTTCACGCCGGAGAGCGCGGGCCGGCCCCTGCCCACCGCGCCCCCGGTGGCCACCGACGTGGAGGAGGCGCACGAGCTCGTACGTGAGCAGCAGGAGGCGGCGGCCTGATCCGGTGACCGTCGGTCGCGTCAGCCCTCCGCTGCGAGGATCGCGCGGGCGGCGGGCAGCGCGCGCTCCCGGTCGGCGGGTACGAGCCCGATCCTGGTCCGGCGGTCGAGCAGGTCGTCGACGTCGAGGGCGCCCTCGTGGCGCACCGCCCACAGCAGTTCGGCGCCGGTCACGGGTACGCCCTCGGCCACCGGCCGCAGCAGGTCCGGGTCACCGTCGGCGAGGGCCGCGACCGCGCCGGCCTCGGCGCCGTAGCGCGCCACCAGCCGGGCCGGCGGTGCTTCTCGGGCCGACGGTGCTTCTCGGGCCGACGGTGCTTCTCGGGCCGACGGTGCTTCTCGGGCCGGCGGCGCTTCACCCGCGCCGACCAGCGGCAGGCGGGCGGTGCGGCACGGGCCCGCCTTCAGCCGCCCCGCCGCGACCGCGGCGTCGACGGCGTCGCGGGCCATCCGCCGGTACGTGGTGAGCTTCCCGCCGACCACCGTGACCAGGCCGCCCGGCGAGGTGCGCACGGCGTGCCGGCGGGACAGGTCGGCGGTGCGCGCCGCCGAGCCGGCCAGCAGCGGGCGCAGCCCGGCGAACGCGCCGATCACGTCGCCGGGGCCGACGGGTGTCTGGAGCGCGCCATTCACGGCGTCGAGCAGGAGCGCGATGTCGTGGGGCTCGGGTCGGGGGACGTCGGGCACCGGCCCGTCGACCGGTTCGTCGGTGAGACCGACGTACACCCGGTCGTCGGGCTGGGGGAGGACGAGTGCAAACTGGTTGCGGTGACCGCGGATCGGCACCGTCAGCGCCGCCGCCGGGTGGCCGAGCAGCCGCGCGGGCAGGACCAGGTGGGTGCCTCGGGACGGGCGCAGCCGTACCGACGGGTCGAGCTGGTCGGCCCACACGCCGGTCGCGTTGACCACCGTGCGGGCGCGAAGATCGAAGCGCCGCCCGGTCAGGGTGTCCACGGCCGGCACCACGCCGGGCGCCGCGTCAAAGCTCGGTTGCCGGGCCCGGCAGCGGGTCAGGATCGCGGCACCGAGCCCGGCGGCGGTCCGGGCCAGCGTGACGACCAGCCGTGCGTCGTCGACGAGCTGGCCGTCCCAGTGCACGAACGCGCCGCGCAGGTCGCCCGGGCGGAGGGCGGGGAACAGCCGGCGCGCCTCGGCGCGGCTGACCCGCCGGCTGGGCGGCAGCACCGACCGGGGCGTACCCGCGGCCGTGCGCAGCACGTCGGCGGCGGCCAGGGCCAGCCGGGTGGCGGTCGCGGTGCCGCGGCCGGTCGCCGTGGTCAGCGGCATGACGAAGGGCAGCGGTGCGACCAGGTGCGGCGCGGTGTGCCGCAGCAGGATGCCACGTTCGACCGCGCTCTCGTACGCCAGCCCGAGCTTGCCTGCCGCGAGGTACCGGAGTCCACCGTGGACGAGCTTGGAACTCCACCGGGACGTGCCGTACGCCAGGTCGTGCGCGTCGATGGCGGCGACCGACAGTCCGCGCGCGGCGGCGTCGAGCGCGACGCCGGCACCGGTGACCCCGAGCCCGATGACGAGCACGTCGACCGTGCGCCCGTCGGCCAGGTCGGCCAGCTCCTGGGACCGGCGCGCGGCCGACAGCGAGGTGTTCGACAGCGAGGTGTTCGACGGCGAGGTACTCATGGCGCCAGGTACCGGTCGAGGAGGAGTCGCAGCTGGTCGTCGAGCGCGTCCTCGTCGTACCCGTCGGTCATGGTCGGAAGCGACAGCACGTACCCCTGCGTCGCGAGCAGCACGCCCCGCGCCAGCAGGCCGGGGTCGCCGGCCCGGATCGAGCCGTCGGCGGCGTGTTCGATCGCGGTCGACATCATCACGAGCATCTGGTCCTGACTGCGGCCGCGCCGGTCCACCAGGTACGGGAGCAGGATCTCGGGGTCGAGCTCCACGATGCGGCGGAACACCGGGTGGTGGCGCAGGGCCCGGGTGGCCGCGGTGATCGCGGCGACGAAGCGCTGCCGCGCGGCGCGGTCTGCGCTGTTGCCGGTCGCGTCGTCAGCGGTCGTGCCCTCGGCGGCGGCGGTCGTGCCCTCGGCGGCGGCCAGCGCGGCCTGGGTGAGCGCGCCCCACTCCCGGGTCATGAGGTCGCCCACCAGGGCGCTCATGTCCGGCCAGCGGCGGTAGATGGTCATGCGCGAGACGCCGGCCCGGCGCGCGACGTCGGTGAGGGTGGTACGCCGCAGGCCGACCGCGAGCACAGCGGTTCGAGCCGCGTCGAGCAGCGCGTCCTCCTCGGTCCGCCCGGCCTGGGCGCGACCCACGTTGTTACGACTGGACGCCATGTGTCACAGTGTAACTCATGGATGTGTACCGGTGGGGTGACCCGAGCCGCGCGGCAACGCTGCCCGACGCCGTACGCGGCCTCCTCGCCTCCGTGCTGGACCTGCCCGAGCCGCGCCCGCCGGTCCCGGTCGTCGCGCTGCCCCCCGCCGCGCTGCCCGGCCGGTGCCTGCGCGCGCTCGAGGAGTCCGGCGCGCGGGTGCGTACCGACGACGCGGCGCGGCTGTCCCACGCCGCCGGGAAGTCGACCGTCGACCTGCTGCGGCTGCGCGCCGGGGTGGCCGCAGACGCCCCCGACGCGGTGGTCGAGCCGGCCGATCACGAGCAGGTCGTCGCCGTGCTGCGGGCCTGCGATGCGAACCGGATCGCCGTCGTGGCGTTCGGCGGCGGCACGTCGGTGGTCGGCGGTCTGCGAGCACGCCGGGACGGGTACGCCGGGCTCGTCGCCCTCGATCTCGCCCGGCTCGACCGGTTGCTCGATCTCGACCCGGTCTCGCGTACGGCCACGTTCGAGGCCGGCGTACGCGCACCCCGGGCCGAGGAGTTGCTCGCCACCCGTGGCTTCACACTCGGCCACTTCCCGCAGTCGTTCGAGTACGCGACGCTTGGCGGGTTCGCCGCGACGCGCTCGTCCGGGCAGGCGTCGGCCGGCTACGGCCGGTTCGACCAGATGGTCGTCGGCCTGCGGGTCGCCACCCCGACCGGCACGCTGCACCTCGGCCGCGCGCCGCACAGCGCTGCCGGTCCGGACCTGCGACAGTTGTTGCTCGGCTCGGAGGGGGTCTTCGGGATCATCACCGAGGTGACCGTGCAGATCCGGCCCACGCCGGCCGCGCGCCGCTACCTGGGCTGGCGGTTCTCCGACTTCGCGACCGCCACCGAGGCGACCCGCGCGCTGGCGCAGGACGGTCCGCTGCCGGCCGTACTGCGCTGCTCCGACGAGGTCGAGACCGCGGTCAACGCCATGGGCGCGGGCGGCGACGACTCCGGCGGCTGCCTGATGATCACAGGCCTTGAGGGTACGGAGGAGCGCGTCGCCGCCACGGAAACGGCGCTCACCGACCGGCTGACGGGGCTCGGCGGCCGGCCGCTCGGCCCCGAGCCGGGACGGGCGTGGCTACGGGACCGGTTCGCGGCGCCGTACCTGCGCGACGCGCTGCTCGACGCCGGTGTGCTGGTCGAGACGGTCGAGACCGCGGCGTTCTGGAGCGCGCTGCCCGGCACCTACCCGGCCGTCCGCGACGCGCTCGCCACCGCGCTGGCCGGTCGCGACACCCCGGCCCTGGTCTGGTGTCACATCTCCCACGTGTACCCGAGCGGTGCCTCGCTGTACTTCACGGTGCTGGCGGCCCAGGCGGCCGACCCGGTCGCGCAGTGGGGGGCGGCGAAGGCGGCGGCGGGCGACGCGATCGCGGCCACCGGCGCCACGATCAGTCACCACCACGGGATCGGCCGCGACCACCTGCCGTGGTACGGCGCCGAGATCGGCCCTCAGGCGACGGCGGTGCTGCGCGGCGTCAAGGACGTCCTGGATCCGCACGGCGTGCTCAACCCGGGAATTCTGCTCGGCTGAGTTAGAGCACGGTGAGCGCTGCCTGAAGAAAAGCTTAGATGCCTGGAGCGGCGGGGGCCGATCTGCTTCAGTGAGGCAACGGAGCGGATCGCGCTCCGTACCCCCCGAACCGGGCTGCCGGCGACCGCCCTCGCCGGTACGCCCGTTGCCTGACGGCGGCGGACGTTGGTGGTCGACGCCCGCGCCGCTGGTAGGGGAGCCAGGCCCACCCGCGGCCGGACGGTGACTCGGGACCTTCCGGCCGCGGGCGCGCCTGCGGTTGTCGCCGGGGAACGTGGCGCCGGGAAACGTGGCGTCGGGAAATGTGTCGGTGGGAAATTCGGTCGCCGCCGCGGCGTGGGGCGGCCGACAATGCTCCCGTGATCGAGTTGCTCGCTGCCGTCAACGTCCCTGCCGCCGTGGCCGAGCCTGGCCGGCGACAGCAGACGCTGCCCAGCGCTGCGCCGGTCGCCCTGCTGCGATCATGACCGCCTTCGTGGCGGGCGTCGTCGCCGGGTACGGCGTCGCCGTCCCGGTGGGGGCCGTCGCCGTCCTCATCATCGGCCTGACCGCCCGTACGTCGCTTCGGGTCGGTGCCGCCGCCGCGCTCGGCGTCGCGACGGCCGACGGTCTCTACGCCCTGCTCGCGGTCGTCGGCGGTGGCGCGCTCGCCGGCCTCATCGCTCCGGTCGCCACGCCCATGCGGTGGCTGGCCGTGGTCGTCCTGATCGGCATCGCCGCCCGTACCACGGCCAGCGCCCTACGGCACCGTCGTGGTCCCGACAGCGCGTCGCCGGCAGGCCCCGGGCTCGCCACTTCCGTCCGCGCGTACGGCGGGCTGCTCGGGTTGACGCTGCTCAACCCGATGACCATCGTCTACTTCGGAGCGTTGGTGCTCGGCCGGCAGGCCGCCGACGGGCTGACCGTACCGGGCGAGGTGTTGTTCGTCCTGGGTGCGTTCCTGGCGTCCGTGAGCTGGCAGCTACTGATCGCAGTCGGAGGGGCGCTGGTCGGACGGGCGCTCTCCGGGCCGCGTGGGCGCCTGGTGACCGCTCTCGCGTCGAGCCTGCTGATCGTGGCGCTCGCCGTCAACCTGTCGCGCACGCCGTAGTACGGCAGATGCGCCTCGGCGTGGACCCGGCCCCGGTACGGGGCTGACGGGCGTCAGAGCAGCCGACGCCGTCCGGCGAAGCCGAGGTCCGAGCGGTGGTACCAGGTCAGCTCGGCGTCGCCCTCCAGCCAGCACAGCAGTACCGGCTCGCCGTCGAGGTCGGCGGGGAAGTCGACGAGCAACGGTGCCAGGCTCTTGAGCTCGGCGCCGGTCTGCTGTACCTCGGCCATCAACTCGTCCAGCCTGGCCTCGGCGGCCTTCCACTCGGGCAGGCCACCGAGCCGGGTCGGCGCTCCACCGATCGTCAGGGCCGCGGCCAGTTCGGCGGCGTCGGCCCGGACGGCGACGATCTCGTCGAGTACCGGTCGCAGCCGCGCCAGTTCTTCCCGCGCCTCGGCCAGCGTGAACAACCCCATGCCTCCAGCCTTCCACCCGGCCGAGCCGGTCACCTCAGTGCCGGTCGGTCGCCCACCGGCGCGGCAGCGTACAAGGGTACGGCGAGCGGGTTTCAACGCTCCGGGCGCGGTCATGTCGGCAGCGGAGGTGCGACCGTGACCCGAGACGAGATCACGCAGGCGGTGCTCGCAGCCAGGCTGGAGCGCGGGCTGTCCTGGCAGGACCTGGCCGACGCCATCGGCAAGCCGGTCGTGTGGACGGTGGCCGCCCTGCTCGGCCAGCACCCGCTCGACACCGGCGACGCGGAGATCGTCACCGGCCGGCTGGGGCTGCCGAGGGAGACCATCCCGGTACTGGCGTCCGTACCGATGCGCGGCGCGCTACCCACCGCGGTGCCGACCGATCCGACGATCTACCGGCTGTACGAGGTGATCCAGGTCTACGGGCCGGCCATCAAGGAGGTCATCCACGAACAGTTCGGCGACGGCATCATGAGCGCGATCAACTTCGGCATCTCCATCGCCCGCCGGGACCACCCGGCCGGCGACCGCGTCGTGATCACGATGGACGGCAAGTTCCTGTCGTACGAATGGCCGTCGTAACGGGGTAGCCAACCGGTCGGGGGACGCCGTACCCGCACCGGGGCGGACATGCGGCATGATGAATCCGTGACGCGATGGGAGTACGCGCGCCTGGAGTACAAGGCGACCGGTGACTTCGGTACCGACAAGTTCATGGACTGGGACGCCCTCTTCTACCACCCGGGGGGCGTGCAACGGTGGGGGACCGACGAGCGCTTCGGCGACCTGCGCCACCTCAACCGGGCCGGCGCCGAGGGCTGGCAGGCCTACGACCGCGCCGTTCTGATGATCGGTCAGCCGCTTCGCCTGCACGCGGTCACCTACTCGCTGCGGCGGCCGGTCGAGTAGCTCGCCACGTCAGGGTCCGGGCACCGGCCGACGGCGGGACAGACCGGCGGCGGGCGGGCCGCTAGGGTGCGGACCCATGGTGAGCAGCCGACACCGCCGCCCCCTGGGCCGGTTAACGCCGATGGCAGTCGCCGGGCTGGCCGCCGTGGTGGTCGCGGTCGTCGGCGTCGCCGCCTGGGGCCTCCGCCCCGACTCCCGGGCCGAGCTGCGCGCCGCCCCGTCGTCAAGCCCGGCCGCCCCCTCGCCGCGGCCGGTGTCGCCGGGACCGTCGGCATCGGGGACCAGCGACGGGCTGCTCATCGGCATCGGTGACGAGGCCGACCGGGCGAGTACGTTCCCGCTGACCCGGCAGGCGCCGGTCAGGATGCTGACAAGCTGGTACAACAAGCCCGAAGATCTCGGGGACTTCATGGCGAGTTGGCGTACCACCTGGGTGCCCCGGCTCTACCGGTCGGGCTACGCGATGCACGTGGTGGTGTGGTCAGGTGACACCGAGGGACCGGTGTCGACCAGGTACGGTACGGCGTGCGGGCGCCGGTACCCGGTGTCGAGCCGGTTCCTCGACGACATCCGCCAGCTGGCCCGGATCTTCGCCGGCGCGAAGGCCGGACCGCCGCTGTACGTCACGCTGTTCACGGAGTTCTCGACGTACCCGTGCGTCGACAACGAGTGGAGCTCCGATCCACAGTCGACCAACTACTACCTGGCGCTCAAGGATCAGTACCGGGCGGCGTACCAGATCTTGCACGAGCAGGCCGCCAACGCCCGGGTCTCGCTGGGGTTCGGCGGCTGGCTGGCAACGTACGACTATCCGGAGAAGGGCGGCGGGCGCAGTCTCATCGGACACTTCGAGGACCTGATGAGGATGTCGGACTTCCAGAGCTTCCAGTCGATGGACGACAACGGCCACAACCCGGCCCAGATCCGCGCGATGACGAAGATCCTCGGACGGTACGGGCCGGTCATGCTCGCGCACTACCGGCCGAACAACGGCAGCCGGGCGACGTTCGCCTCGGACGTACGCCAGATCTTCACCGACGACTACGTGCGTGACGTGCGGCGGGACGGACTCTTCGCGCTGAGCTTCATGACCAACGACAACCTGGCGGCCGACCCCGCGACCTTCCAGTTCGTCAAGGCCGCCGTCACCAGGTACGGCCGCGGAGCGTGAGCCGTGTTCGACACGAAGCAACGAATCGGCGCGATTGAATATGGATCTCCGAGTTGATGTGGCACCGTGATGGCATGACGATGCCGCATGAGACGCTCTGCGAGAAAGTCAAGCAGGCCGTCCTGGAGCGGGTGATAAACGGCACGTACCCGCCCGGCACCCGGCTGGTGGAGTTGCAGCTGGCGCGCGAGTTCGGGGTCAGCCAGGGCCCGGTGCGCGAGGCGCTGCGCGAGCTCGTCGCCACCCGGCTGGTGGAGAACTCGCCGCGGCGGGGGACCTTCGTACGCGCCGCCAGCCAGGAGGACCTGGCCGAGGTGTACCTGGTGCGGATGGCTCTGGAGGAGACCGCCGGCCGGTACGCGATGGAGACGCTGCACGCCGATCCGTCCCCGCTGCGGCAGGCGCTGGAGCGGATGCGTACCGCCGCCGACGCCGGTGACGTGCGGGAATTCGCCCGGGGCAGTGTCGCCTTCCACCGTGCGGTCATCGTGGCGACGGGCAATCGGCTGCTGCTCGAGATCTGGGACAGCCTGCTCCTCGAGGTGCGCACCATTGCGACCGTGGTGCGGGGCCACGTCGACCTGCACGCCGCCGCCGAGTCACACGTACCGATCGTGGAGGCGTTCGGGCGCGGGGACAGCGAGGAGTGCGCCCGGCTGCTGGGTGACCATCAGCAGCAGTACCTGAAGCTGCCGCAGGAGGAGCCGTAACGGCTCCTCAGCCAGCGGCCCGGCAGCTCAGCCGTCGGCCCGGCGCCACAGATCCGGACGGCCCTCGTCGGACCGCAGGATGCCGGTGGTCCGGAGGTGGTTGAGGTGCGCGACGGTCTCCCCGAGGGCCATCCGGCGCAGCATCCCCTGCAGCGCGGGCCAGCCCCGGGACCAGGTCAGCCGGGCGGCGACCTGCCAGGCGGTGGCCTCGCCCAGGTCATCCACCGCCTTGACGATCTCCTCGCAGCGCTGCCGGTGGTGGTCGACCAGGCTGCGGGCCCGGACGTCGAGCCGGCGGAACCGGTACTCGTGGGCCGGCAGCGCCTCGCTGCCGGCGTACCCGGCGACGAGCTCCAGTGACTCCAGGTACGCGGTCAGCGGGTCGCCGTCCTGTGCCCGGTTCACCCCGATGTTGGGGCTGATGCGGGGCAGCAGGTGGTCGCCGGTGAGCAGCACCCCGGCGTCGGCGTCGTGCAGGCACAGGTGGCCGGGCGTGTGGCCGGGGGTCCAGACCGCCCGGACGTCGCGGCCCGGTACGGGTACCCGCTCGCCGTCGTGCAGGAGCCGGTCCGGTTCGGCCATGTCGAACAGCGGCTCCATCACCTCGGGGTCCAGGGCGACGGCGTCGGCCTCGTCGTCGGGTACGCCCTGGGCCCGCAGCCATTCGCGGTCGCCGGGCCCGGCCGAGGTGGCGCGCCAGATCCGGCCCGGCAGGGTGTCGCGCTCGGCCGGGTGCATCGCGACCCAGGCACCACTGGTCTCGCGGAGCCAGCCGCTGAGCCCGTGGTGGTCGGGGTGGACATGGGTGGCGACGACGCCGGTGACGTCGCTGAGCCCGGCGCCCGCCGCCGCGAGGCCGGCGGAGAGGGCGGCCCGCCCGTCGTCGGTGTCCCAGCCGGGGTCGACGACCACCACGCCGGCGTCGGTGGCGAACAGGTAGCACAGGGTGTACCGGAGCGGGCTCAGCGGGATCGGTACCGGTACCGACCACAGGCCGGGGCGGACCGCTTCGACCGGGGGCAGGGTCTTGGCCCGCCAGGCCTCGCGTTGCGCCTCACCGGTCACCAGCACCGCGTCGTCCCCCGTCACTCTCTGTTCCTGCGCGCCCCGGTCCGGCCTCGGTAACCACTGCGCGGATCAGGCCGGCGGCCCGCGGGTGCACGCCCGGGACCGCCGATTGTCGTAAACCATACTCGGCCGTAACTTCGCGCTAAGTGACGATCATTACTTTCCGAGTGTGACGTATCCGGCGTTCTCCACGGGGCACGGGCCGCCAGGACGCCACCGACGAGGACGCCGCAGATCGAGGAGGCCAACCGACGGGAGCGCCCCGCGCCCGGACGGAGTCCGTCCGGGCGCGGGGCCGGGGGGAGGGGATGACGGGGTGTTGACTGTCCTACTTGGCGTCCGCCCCGGCCGGGTAGTCCTTGGCGAGGTCGGAGACGAACGGGGCGCGCAGCTCCTTCAGGCCGCCGGTCTGTGCGGGGTCCGGCTGGCCGATACCGCTGGAGCGGCTCGACGGCTTGCCCGGCTTGCTGAAGTCCAGCGGCGGGTACACCCCGCCGGTGTCGACCTGGCCGAGCTGGCGGAACGCGGTCTCCATGCCCTCGCGGGTCAGGTCCTTGTTCTGGCAGGCCTTGCGCAGGATCTCGATGAAGACCATGGCGCCGCCGTACCCGGACGCGACGGAGGAGCTGGGCTTCTCGTTCGGGTACCCCTTGGCGTACAGGGCGAGCGCGGCCTTGGGCCCCGGCCGGTCGGCCGACAGCGGCGCCACCGTGCTCGACCACAGGAAGTTCGCGCGCAGCGCCGGCCCGGCGGGCGTGTCGAGCAGGCTCTGGGTGAACGCCGGGTTGTTGCCGACCAGCGGCACCTCCAGGCCGATCGACTTGGCGACCGCGGCCACCGACGCGGTCTGCTTGGGCGACGAGGTCAGCAGGACCGCCTTGACCCCCTCGGCCTTCAGCGAGGAGACGTAGCCGGCCATGTCCTCCTCGGTGGCCTTCACCTGCCGCTGCACCAGCCGCAGCCCCAGCTTCTCGGCGGCGTACTTGCTGCCGGCGAGCGCGCTGGCACCGTACTCGCCCTCCTGGTAGATGTGCCCGATCGCGTCGCCCTTGGCGATCTTGCCCTGCTCGGCGAGGTACGAGACCCCGTTGACCAGCTCCAGGTCGTAGGTGGCGCCGGGGAGCACCACGTACGGGTTGGCCAGCAGCGCCTGGGCGAAGGTGGCGGGCAGCGTCAGTACCTTCGCGCGCTTGACCTCCTCCTCCAGCGCCGCGTTGACCGGGGCGCCGAGGATCTGCAGGAACGCCAGCGAGTTGGGCTCCATCGACTTGTACAGGGTGACGGCCTTCTGCACGTTGTAGCCGTGGTCCTGCACCTGGAACTCCAGCTTGCGGCCGCAGATGCCGCCGGAGTTGTTGATGTCCGTGCGTACCAGCTCACCGATCTGGACCAACTGCTTGCCGATCGGGGCGAACGGGCCGGACATGTCAGTGAGGACGCCGAGGGTGATGGTGTCGGCGGTGACGCCGACACCGGTCTTGACGCCGTCGGCGCCGCTCGTACCGCCCGTCTTGGCTGCCTTGGTGGAGCAGCCCGCCGTGACGAGGACCGTCACCGCGGCGGCAACGAGGGTGAGACGTAAAGCGCGGTTTTTCACGGCACGGTGTTTCATGGGGTCTCCTGGAGAACGCCGGCCGGGCACGCGTCGGGCCCGGACTGTGGGGGCGGTGGGGTGGTGCGGCGCAACCGCGACCGGATGCGGCGGCCCAGCCCGGCCAGTCCGTCGGGCTGGACGAGGATCACGAGAACGACCGCGGCTCCGTAGCAGAACCGCGCGAGTACGGAGGCGTCGACGCCACCGCTGCCGGCGTCTGCGACCAGGGGCAGGACGCCGCTGTAGCGGGCCAGCACGAGCGGCAGCGCGGTGACGAACACGGCGCCCGTCACCGCACCGGCGACCGAACCGAGGCCGCCGATGACGATCATGGCGAGGAACTCGATGGACAGCAGCAGCCCGAAGTAGTCCGGGACGACCCGGTCCAGGGCGAGCGCGCTGAGGACCCCCGCGGCCCCGGCGAACATCGACGACAGGACGAACGCGCTCGCCTTGCCCCGGCGCACGTCCACGCCCATGACGGCGGCCGCGACCTCGCTGTCGCGGATCATCCGCCAGGCGCGTCCGGCCCGCCCGCGCAGCAGGTTGCGGGCGAGCAGGCAGGCACCGGCGAGCGCGAGCAGGCTCAGGTACCACAGCCGCTCGACGGCCCCGAACGGCACGCCGGCGATGGTCAACTCCGGCTCGGTACCGGTGAAGTCGAACCCGGCCACGGTGAACGCCGGGGTGGGGCGCCCGTTGAAGCCGCCGGTGACCGAGGTGAGGTTCTGCAACAGGTGCTGCCCCACGAATACCAGTGACAGGCTGGCCACGCCGAGGTAGATGCCGCGCAGGCGGCTCGCGACCGGGCTGAAGGCCAGGCCGAGCGCGCCGGCCACGGCGACCGCGCCGACGGCGCCGAGCACCGGCGGTACGCCGAGCCCGACGGTCGTGCCGCTGCTCGACCGTCCACTGAGGTACGCGTACCCGTACGCACCGACGGCGAGGAAGAACGCGTGCGCGAACGACAGTTGGCCGGCCGCGCCCACCAGCAGCGTCAGCCCGACCGCGCCGACCGCCGCCGCGATCGTGACCAGCCCGGCCTGCAGCCAGAACGCATCGACGTACAGCGGCGCGACGGCCAGCAGCGCGACGGCCGCCACCCAGCCGGCGACGACGGGGACACGACGCAGGCGGTCAGACACGACTCAGCTCCTTCGTGCCGAACAGCCCGGTCGGCCGCCACAGCAGGACCGCGATCATGACCGCGTACGGGGCAACGTCGCCCAGTCCGTGGCCCAGGAACAGCAGGTGATCGGAGTACCCGGCGGTCAGCGCCTCGGCGAGCCCGATGACGAGGCCGCCGACGACCGCGCCGCCCAGCGAGTCCATGCCGCCGACGACGACGGCCGGGAACGCCCGGAGGGCGGTCGTGTTGGCCGTCGCGGACAGCCCGGGACTGGGGAACGTCGCCAGGAACAGCCCGGCGACGGCCGCGAGGACCCCGGCGGTCATCCAGGCCACCAGCGAGACCCGGCTCAGCCTGATGCCCATGAGGGAGGCGGTCTCGGCGTCCTCGGCGGCGGCCCGCATCGCCACGCCCCAGTCGGTGTACCGGACCAGCGCGCCGAACGCCGCGATCAGGACCAGGGCCACCGCGATCGCCGCCAACCGCGCCACTGGGAACGTGAACCCGGCCACCCGCCAGGTGTCGTCGCCCCACGGGTCGCCCATGTTCAGCACGTCGGTGCCGACCCGGCGGGCAAGTTCGGCGGCGAGCACGATGTCGACGCCGATCGTGACGATGGCCAGCGCGGTGTGGGTACGCCGTCGCAGCCGTCGTACCAGCAGCCGGTCGATCAGCAGCCCGGCGGTCGCGGCGGCGGCGAGGCCGGCGACGACCGCGGCCGGGAAGCCGATCCGGCTGTACGTGGCCGCGATGACGTACGCGCCCAGCATCAGGATCGACCCGTGGGCGAAGTTGACCACCTCGGTCGCCTTGAAGACGACCACGAACCCCATGGCGATCAGCGCGTAGATCGAGCCCAGCGAGAGGCCGCTGATCAACAGCTCCACGAGGTTGCTCATTTCTCACCTTCCGGTGCTCCGCCCAAGAGGGCACTGGGCGAAACCGCGCGTGGAGAATCCGACGGCGGCGCCCCGCCGAGATAGGCCGCCACCACGTCCGGGTCGGACGTCATCGCCTCCGGCGACCCGTCGAAGATCCGCCGCCCGAAGTCGAGCACCGTGACCCGGTCCGCGATCCGGGTGACCAGGCCCATGTCGTGCTCGACGAGGAGCACGGTGACGTCCAGTTCGGCGCGGACGGCGAGGATGGCGGCGGCCATCTCCGCGGTCTCGGCGGTGTCCATGCCGGCGACCGGCTCGTCCAGCAGCAGTACCCGCGGTTCGAGCGCGAGCGCCCGGGCCACCTCCAGACGCTTGCGCAGCCCGTACGGCAGCAGCGCCGCCGGCCGGTCGATCGCCGCCGACAGGCCCAGGAAGTCGGTGATCTCCCGGACCCTGGCCCGGTGCCGGCGCTCCTCCCGGGACACCGACGGCAGCCCCAGGGCGGTGGCGACCAGCCCGGCGCGCATCAGATGGTGGCGGCCCAGCAGCAGGTTGTCCTCGACCGTCTGGGTACCCGACAGCTCGATGTTCTGGAAGGTACGGGCGATCCCCAGGCGGGCGATGTGGTGCGGCCGCAACCGGGTCAGTTCGCGGTCTCCGAGGTACACGCTGCCGGCGTGCGGCCGGTACACCCCGGACAGCACGTTCAGGCAGGTCGACTTGCCCGCGCCGTTGGGCCCGATGACGGCGTGGACGGTGCCGGGCTCGACGGTGAACGACACCGCGTCGAGGGCGACGAGCGCGCCGAACCGTACCGTCACCCCGTCCACCCGCAGCGCGCTCACCCCGACCACCGGGCCAGCTTCGGGGCGGCCGCCGACGAGTCGATACCGCTGGTCTCACCGAGGTACAGCTTGCGCATCTCGTCCGACGTGGACAGTTCCGCCGACGGGCCCTCCACCGCGACCCGCCCCAGGTCCAGCACGTACGCGTGCTCGGACACCGCGAGCGCCATCGCGGCGTTCTGCTCCACCAGCATCACGGCAGTGCCCTGCGCGCTGACCTGGCCGACCACCTCGGCCACCTGCTCAACGATCCGCGGGGCCAGCCCGAGCGACGGCTCGTCGAGCAGCAGCAGGGTGGGCCCGGCCATCAGGGCGCGGGCGATCGCCAGCATCTGCTGCTCGCCGCCGGACAGCAGTCGGGCGCGCTGGCCGCGAAGCTGCGCCAGGCGCGGGAACGTCTCGTACATCCGGTCCCGGGCGGCTGCCCTCGCGCGGCGGTCACGCGCCCCGATGGCGCCGGCGCGCAGGTTCTCGTCGACCGTGAGCCGGCCGAACACCCGCCGCCCCTCGGGTACCTGCACCACGCCGGCCGCGACGACGTCGGCCGGGTCACGGCGCAGCAGCGACCGGCCGCCGAAGGTCACCTCACCGCCGTCGACCCGTCCGCGGTGCATCGGCAGGGTGCCGGAGACGGCGCGAAGCAGGGTGGTCTTGCCTGCGCCGTTGCTGCCGAGCACCGCGACCACGCCGCGCGCGGGCACCCGCAGCGACACGCCGCGCAGGGCGTGCACCGCCCCGCCGTACCGCACGGACAGATCCCGGATCTCCAGGCTCGGTTCAGGTTCGGCCACGTGACTCCCCGCGTCGATGGTCACCTGATCGAAGACCGGCGGCCCGGGGAAATCAAAGACGAGACGTCACCCACCCCATAAGCGGCGCCTATGGGGTGGGTGACGTCTCTGGACAGGCGCGGCCCGAGCGCGTCGGCGCAGTCGGCCGGGCACTCCGCCCGGGTGACCGCGGCATCGCCGCCTCAGCCGCCTAGCCGCCTCAGCCGCTCGCCGGGAGCAGCAGGTCGAGCAGCGCGGCGGCGGCCGGCGACAGCGGCCCCGTCCGGTGGACCAGCCCATACCTGCAGACCATCGGCGGGGCGAGCGTCCGTACCACCGCGCCACCGCGGGCCGCCTGGTCGGCGTACCACCGGGTCAGGAACGCCGCGCCGGCGCCGGCGAGCACCATCGGTACGACGGCCTCGCGGTGCCGGGTGACGGTCGCGCGACGCATGCGTACCCCGGCCCGGTCGAGCGCGGCCAGCACAGTGGCGCGCAGCGCGCTGTGCCCCTGGATCCCGATCACCGGGGTGTCGTGCAGGAGGCGCACCGGCAGGGGGCCGTCCGGGACCGACGTGCCGGGCGGCAGCACCCCCCACACCTCCTGCGAGCCCAGCTCCCGTACCGGCAGCCCGAGGTCGGGGATGGGCAGGTAGGTCAGGGCCAGCTCGCAACTGCCGTCGCGGACCAGGCGGGCCATCTCCTCGTCGTCGCGCGGCTCCAGCAGGCGTACCGACACGCCGGGGAAGCGGCGCCGCAGGGCGGCGAGGGCCGATGTGAGCGGGTCCACCGCGAGCGCGGCGTGCGCGGCCACCTCGAGCCGGCCGGCGCGCAGGTCCGCGACGTCGGCGACGGCCGACCGGGCCTCGTTGGCGTCCTGCAGGATCTGCCGGGCCGGTCCGGTCAGCGCCTTCCCGGCGGCGGTGAGGACCAGCCCCCGCCCGGTGCGGTGGAACAGTTCGGAGCCCAGCTCACGCTCGAGGGCCCGGACCGCCTGTGACAGTGACGGCTGCGCGATGCAGATGGCCGCGGCGGCCCGGGTCACCCCGCCGTGGTCGACGACGGCGAGGAAGTACTCGACCTGACGCAGATCCACGGGCCGCCTACCCGGACCCGCAGAAGGCGCGCGCGTGCGCGACGAACGCGCGGGTGGCCGTGGACAGCGGACCCGGCCGGTGCACCAGCCCGTACGCCTGGCGCAGCGGCGGGTCGGTCGGCCGTACGACGGCGCCGAGGCCGGCGGCGGTCTCGGCGCTCTCCCGCAGCACGAAGGCCGCGCCGACGCCGCCGAGGACCAGCGGCACGACGGCCTCCCGGGGGGCCGCCTCGACCGCCAGCCGGGTGCGTACGCCCTGGTCGCGCAGGGCCCGCTCGACGAACCCGCGCTGCCAGCTGCTGCGCGGCACCCCGATGACGTCGCGGCCGTCGAGCCGGGTCAAGGGCACCGCCTTGTCGGTGCCGACGTCGGTACCGGGCGGGAACGCCAGCCACAGCTCCTGTACGCCGAGCTCGATGACGTCGAGCCCGAGGTGGGGCAGCGGCAGGTGGCTCAGCCCGAGCTCGCTCTGCCCGTCGCGTACCAGCAGGTGAAGTTGGTCGTCGGTGTCCGGCTCGTCGATGCGGACAAACATCGTCGGGTTCGCCCGCAGGAACGAGCCGACCAGCGCCGCTCCCGGGTGGACGGCCAGCACCGGGACGGTGACCAGGTCGAGGGAGAGGCCGGACCGCCCGCCCGAGTCCACCGACTGGCGGGCGGCCGCGATGCCGCGCAGAACCTGCCGGGCCGGGCCGATGAAGGCCCGGCCGGCCGAGGAGAGCACCACGCCGTGCGAGACCCGGTGGAACAGGTCGGCGCCGAGTTCCCGTTCGAGCGCGCGTACCGACTGCGACAGGGTCGGCTGCGCGACCTCAAGAGCGGAGGCCGCGCGACCGAAGCCGCCGTGCTCGACCACGGCGAGGAAGTAGGAGACCTGCCGTACGTCCAATGACTCCACTGTCTCGGTCGGTACCGTCGCTAGTCGATATTGATGCTACCCACTGTAGGTGCCCGGTGCGGCTTCCACCGCGACGTCGAGGACGAGCGGCTCGTCGCGGTCGGCGAGCGTGGGCAGCGTGTCGTCGAGGATACGCACGAGCTGGTCGTAGTTGTTGATCCGGACCGCTGGGCAGCCGAGGGCGTGGGCCAGGCCCCGCACGCTGACCTCCTCGAACCCGGGCCAGGCCGGCGACCCGCCAGCGCTGTGGCCCCGGGCGAGCTGGTCCATGACGGCGTACCGGCCGTTGGCGAGCACGACGATCAGGACGCCGACGCGGTAGTGCGCGGCGCTCCACAGGGCCTGGATCCCGTACAGCGAGGCGCCGTCGCCGACGACCGCCACCACCGGGCGGTCCGGGCGGGCCATGCGCACCCCGACCGCCGCCGGCAGGGCGAACCCGAGCCCGCCCATCGCCGCGCTGAGGAACCCGAGCGGCGTCCGCGCGGGTACCAGGGCGTGCAGGTCCGGCCGGCTCGACGGGGTCTCCTCGACGAGGACCGTCTCGCGCGGCAGCCGGGCGGCGAGCGCAGCCAGCACGTCCCGCCCGCGCAGCGGTACGCCGGGCTCCGGCGGCGCGGGAAGGTGGATCTGCCGGCCGACCGCGTCCGGGTCGCCCGACCGGGCCGGGACCTGCTCGGCGAGCAGCTCGCACACGGCGGCCGGGGAGGCGAGGACGGCCAGCTCGACCGGGCTGCGGTGGGCCTCGTCCGGGTCGTCGGTGACGATCGCGAGGCGGGTACCGGGCTCGACCAGCGGGCCGGGCTCGTACTGGTACTGCCGGAACACCGGTGCCCCGACGGACACCACGACATCGTGGCCGGCCAGCTGCTTGCGCAGCTCGGCCCGGCTCGGCGACAGGAAGCCGGCGAAGAGCGGATGGTCCTGCGGGAAACCGGCTCGGGCGCTGAACGCCTCCTGCCACACCGGGCAGCCCAGCCGCTCCGCCAGGGCGGTCAGCGCGGCCCACGCCCGCTCGCCGTCCGCCCCGGCGCCGACGACCAGCGCGGGGGAGCGCGCACCGGTCAGCAGGTCGACCAGTTCGCTGACCGTCTCGGCGGCGACCGCGTCGGCGCGCCGCAGTCGGGCCGGGGCGGGGATCTCCAGGTCGTCGGCGGGCGCCTGCCAGTCGTCCATCGGGACGATCACCACGGCCGGGCCGCGGAGGTCGCGGGCGGCGTGCCAGGCCCGGGCCACCGCTCCGGGTACGTCCTGCGCGCGGGCCGGCTCGCCGGTCCAGACCGGGTACGGTCTGGCGAGGTCGTCGAGCCGGTGCCCGGTGAGGAACGGTTCGAACGCGAGGTGGCGGCGGTCCTGCTGGCCGACCAGGATGACCATCGGGGCCCGGTTGAGGCGGGCCGTGGCGATCGCGCCGACGGCGTTGCCGAGCCCCGCGGTGGTGTGCAGGATCGCGAGCGCCGGCTGCTCGTTGGCGATCGCCCACCCGGTCGCCATGCCGATGACCGAGCCCTCGTGCAGCGCGAGGATGAAGTTCAGGTCGTCGGGCAGGTCGGTGAGCAGGGGAATCTCGGTGGAGCCGGGGTTGGCGAACATCGTGGTCAGGCCGTGGCGGCGGAGCAGATCGAACGTCACGTCTCGGACGGTGGCCATATCTTCCTTACGTCGTGCTGTCCATCGGTTTCCGGGGCGCCGGTGTTGTCGGTGGCCGGCGCCGTTACACCGGCTCGACCGCCGCGTCCGTTGCCGGCAGTTCGTCCTCACGGTGCGCGAACTGCCGCTCGCGTACGAACGTGATCAGGACGAAGCTGGTCAGGATAATGGCCGCGTCCAGGTAGATCGCGGCTGCCCAGCTCCCGGTCACGTCCCGCAGCACCCCGCTGATCGCGGGGGACAGCACGGCACCGGTCTCGCCGACGAGGTTCGACATGCCGAAGGCCGTGCCCCGGACCTCCGGTCTGGCGAGGTCGGCGAGCAGGGCGTGCGAGATCGGCTGGAGGGCGTTGAAGAACAGGCTGGCGGTGAAGAGCAGCACGGCGAGCAGGACGACGTTGGGCTTGCCGGTGGTGGCGGTGTAGCCGAACACGGCCGTCAGTACGCCCTGGATCAGGGTGAACGTGAGCAGCATCGGCTTGCGGCCCCAGCCACGGCGCACCGCGTAGTCCGACAGCCAGCCGCCGGTCGGGAAGCCGAGGATGCCGGCCCCGGCGTTGAACCCGGCGACGAGGGCGGCCTGGGCGAACCCGAGCTCCTTCGCCGTATCGGCGATGATCGCCACCGACCAGAAGCCGAAGAACCACAGGTTCCACAGGACGGCGAACATCGACAGGTACACCAGCCAGAGGTCCCGGCTGCGGGTGGCCTGCGAGTGGCGGTCCGCGCCCCGACCGAACAGGAAGTACGCCATCAGCGCGACGGCGAGCCCGACCTCGACGACCGCGATCGCGATGTCACCGAAGTGCAGGGCGCGGCCGGCGAAGTACACCGCCATGACGGCGGCGAGCGCGATCGCGGAGGTGCCGAGCAGGCGTACCGTCGCCTTGCCCAGCTGCATCCGGTGGCCGCCGGCGCGGAAGTACACGTAGATGCCCAGCCCGACGACGAGGGTGACCACGCCGAGGATCAGGAACGGCGAGCGCCACTCCTGGCCGGCCGACACCAGCGGCCGGCCCCACTGGATCAGCCACGGCGTGCCGACCGTCGCGATCGTGATGCCGACGGCCAGGCCGGTGATCGCCACGCCCATGCCGATGCTGCGTTGTCGTACCGGGGTGGACGAGCTGATGACCGAGCGGTCGTTGGAGTAGTACGCGCCCTCGCCCAGGCCGGTGAGCACCCGGATCACGATGAACAGGATCAGGCCGCTGATCAGCCCGGTCAGCAGGGTCGCGATCCCGGCCCAGACCAGGCTGACCACGATGACGCTGCGGTGGCCGAACCGGTCGCCCAGGTACCCGCCCGGTAGCTGGGTGAGCATGTACCCGGCGAAGAACAGGCCGCCGATCAGCCCGCCCAGTCCGTGCGGGTTGGGCGCCGTGGCGAGGAAGTCGACCTTGTGCTGGATCATGTAGGTGACGACCGGGCCGGTGAGCGCCCGGTCCGCGGCGCTGAAGGTCCACCCCAGGAACAGGAAACCCCAGAGCGTGTACCAGGGTTTCCAGCCGGTCGTGGGTTGCTCGCCGGTGGCGTCGGCCGTCCGCATGTTGTCCCGCATCGACGCTCCCGAAATCTGAGTGGGGGGCACGCCCCGAACGAGTGTTGGGCTGAGCGTGCGGGGCACCATGGATCCACGCGACCCGATCTCCCACCCAACGGAAAAGAAGATGGGCCGTGGCCCCTGGGCGGGTTACCTCCCGGCACTGACTACAGGGCGCGGGAGATGCCTGAGGCCGCCATCCGGACCGCGGGCACCAGCGAGTGCAGGTTCGTCGTGCTGCTCGGTACGACGACGGAGATACTGGCGACGACGTCGCGGCCGGGGCCGAAGACGGGCGCCGCCACCGACGACGCCCCCTGGGTCATCTCGTCGCGGGACACGCAGAACCCGGTCCTCCGGATCTCCGCCAACGTCTGCCGCAGTACGTCCGGGTCGGTGATCGTGTTGGTTGCCAGCCTGGGCAGGCCGGCGGCGACGACCTCGTGGAACAGTACGGGCGGGGCGTACGCGAGCAGCACCTTGCCCGGGCCGGTCGAGTGCAGCGGCAGCCGCCGGCCCACCCGGGACACGACCTCCACCTCGGGCCGCGCCATCAGCTTCTCCACGTACAGCACGCTCCGGCCGTCGAGGACGCCCAGGTGCACCACCTGATGGGTCGCCTCGAACAGGTCCTCGAGGAACGGCAGCGCCGCATCGCGCAGGCCCCTGCCGCCCGGCGCGAGCGAGCCGAGTTGCCACAGCCGCATGCCGACCTGGTAGCGGCCCCGGCCCACCCGCTCCACCGCGCCCCAGCCCACCAGTTCGGCCAGCAGTCGATGGACCGTCGCCGCGGGAAGGCCGGTCGACCGAGTGATCATCCCTAGCGTCTGCTCCGGCCGCTCGTTGCTGAACGTCTCGAGGATCGCCAGCGCGCGGCCCAGCACGCTCCGGGTCTCGTCCGCGCTCTTCATCGGTGTCCGTTCTACTCCTGGAAGCATGCGTCCCGCAGCGCGCCGGCCAGCAGTACGTCCGGGTCGGTGATCAAGTCGATGCCGACCAGGGCGCGTACCCGCTCGGCGCATCGAGTCTTGTGTGGTATTCATGATCCATGGGTGTGCGTACCTGGATCGAAGGCTGGCCGGTCTATCGTCAACTGACCGGCACCGACCCGCTCGGCCGGGGCACGGCCGCCAGGTCGCCGCGGTCCGAGCAGCTTTCGGCCAGGACCGGGAAGGCCGACTCGATGGCCCGGTCGGTGTGCCCGTACTGCGCGGTGGGCTGTGGCCAGCGGGTCTTCGTCAAAGACGGCCAGGTCACCCAGATCGAGGGCGACCCGGATTCGCCGATCTCGCGGGGGCGCCTGTGCCCCAAGGGCTCGGCGAGCAAGAGCCTGGTGACCAGCCCACTGCGGCAGACCACGATCAAGTACCGCCGGCCCTACTCGACGGAGTGGGAGGATCTCGACCTCGACACGGCGATGGACATGATCGCCGACCGGGTCATCGCGGCCCGCGCCGCGACCTGGGAGGACGTCGACGACGAGGGTCGGCCGCTCAACCGTACCCTCGGGATCTCCAGCCTCGGTGGCGCGACGCTGGACAACGAGGAGAACTACCTCATCAAGAAGCTCTTCACGGCGGTGGGGGCTATCCAGATCGAGAACCAGGCCCGGATTTGACACTCCGCCACCGTCCCCGGTCTGGGGACCAGCTTCGGTCGCGGCGGCGCCACGAACTTCCTGCAGGACCTCGCCAACGCTGACTGCATCATCATCCAGGGCTCCAACATGGCCGAGGCCCACCCGGTGGGCTTCCAGTGGGTCATGGAGGCCAAGCGGCGCGGCGCCCGGGTGATCCACGTCGATCCGCGCTTCACGCGTACCAGCGCGGTCGCGGACACCTTCCTGCCGATCCGCGCGGGTTCGGACATCGCGTTCCTCGGTGGCGTGATCAACTACATCCTGAGCAACGACCTGGACTTCCGGGAGTACGTGCTCGCGTACACCAACGCGGCGTCGATCGTCAGCGAGGACTTCCGCGACACCGAGGACCTCGACGGCCTGTTCTCCGGCTTCGATCCGGAGACGCGGACCTACGACCCGTCGAGCTGGCACTACGACGGTCACGAGGGCGAGGGCGACCAGCAGGACACGCAGACACAGCGGGAGACCGCCAGCGCGCTGCAGCACGAGTCGCACGGTCCGGGGGTGCCCAGCGACCCCGACCGCGACGAGACGCTGCAGCACCCACGCTGCGTGTACCAGATCCTCAAGCGGCACTACGCGCGCTACACGCCCGAGGTGGTCGAGCAGGTCTGCGGTATCCCGCGGGAGAAGTTCCTCGACATCGCGCGGGCCTGGGCGGAGAACTCCGGCCGGGAGCGCACGACCGCGCTGGTGTACTCGGTGGGCTGGACCCAGCACAGCGTGGGCGTGCAGTACATCCGCGCCGGGGCGATCATCCAGCTGCTGCTGGGCAACACCGGGCGGCCGGGTGGCGGTGTCATGGCGCTGCGCGGGCACGCCAGCATCCAGGGCTCGACCGACATCCCGACGCTGTTCAACCTGCTGCCCGGCTACCTGCCGATGCCGCACCACGAGCAGCACGCCACGTACTCCGACTGGGTCGAAAGCATCCGCCACCCGGAGCAGAAGGGGTTCTGGCACAACGCGGGAGCGTTCTGCTCGAGCCTGCTCAAGGCGTACTGGGGCGACAAGGCGACGCCGGAGAACGACTTCTGCTACGGGTACATGCCGCGCCTGACCGGCGACCACGGCACGTACCAGCAGGTCCTCAGCATGATCGACGGCAAGATCAAGGGGTACTTCCTGCTGGGGCAGAACCCGGCCGTCGGCTCCGCGCACGGCAAGGCGCAGCGGCTGGGCATGGCCAACCTCGACTGGCTGGTCGTACGCGACCTGTTCATGATCGAGAGTGCCACGTTCTGGAAGAACAGCCCGGAGATCGAGACCGGCGAGATCGTACCGGAGGAGTGCCGCACCGAGGTGTTCTTCATGCCGGCGGCGTCCCATGTGGAGAAGGAAGGCACCTTCACCCAGACCCAGCGGCTGCTGCAGTGGCGGGAGAAGGCCGTCGAGCCGCCGGGCGACGCCCGGTCCGAGCTGTGGTTCTTCTACCACCTGGGCCGCATCATCCGGCAGAAGCTGGCCGCTTCGACGGAGCGGCGGGACCGTCCGATCCTCGACCTGGCCTGGGACTACCCGACGCACGGGGAGCACGACGAGCCGAGCGCCGAGGCGGTGCTGCGCGAGATCAACGGGTACGAGGTCGGCACCGGCCGTCCACTGTCGACGTTCATGGAGCTCAAAGACGACGGCTCCACCGTCGGCGGCTGCTGGATCTACACCGGGGTCTACAAGGACGGCGTCAACCAGGCGGCCCGGCGCAAGCCCGGCACGGAGCAGGACTATGTGGCCGGCGAGTGGGGTTGGGCCTGGCCGGCGAACCGGCGCATGCTGTACAACCGCGCCTCCGCCGACCCGGACGGGCGGCCGTGGAGCGAGCGCAAGGCGTACGTCTGGTGGGACGCCGAGAAGGGCGAGTGGGTCGGCCACGACGTGCCCGACTTCGAGAAGACGAAGCCGCCGTCGTACCGGCCGGAACCGGGCACTCCCGGGGTCGAAGGCATCGCCGGTGACGACGCGTTCATCATGCAGGGCGACGGGAAGGGCTGGCTGTTCGTGCCGGCCGGGCTGATCGACGGCCCGATGCCGACGCACTACGAGCCGGTCGAGTCGCCGGTGTCCAATCCGCTGTACAAGCAGCAGGCCAATCCGACCCGCAAGGTGTACGACCGGGAGGACAACCCGGTCAACCCGAGCGCGCCGGACCGGCGCGCCGAGGTGTTCCCGTACGTGTTCGCCGTCAGCCGGCTCACCGAGCACCACACCGCCGGTGGCATGAGCCGCACCGTGGGGCACCTGGCCGAGCTGCAACCGGCGATGTTCGTGGAGGTGTCGCCGGAACTGGCGGCCGAGCGGGGGCTGGAGCACCTGGGCTGGGCGCACGTCGTCACGGCGCGGGCGGCCATCGAGGCGCGGGTGCTCGTCACCGACCGCCTCACCCCGCTGCGGGTGGACGGCCGGGTGATCCACCAGATCTGGCTGCCCTACCACTGGGGCAGCGAGGGCCTGACCACCGGCGACTCCGCCAACGACCTGTTCGGCATCACCCTCGATCCGAACGTGCTGATCCAGGAGAGCAAGGTCGGCACCTGCGACATCCGGCCCGGGCGCCGGCCCACCGGCAAGGCGCTGCTGGAGTACGTGGCCGACTACCGGCGCCGGGCCGGTATCGCGGGGGGCCCGTAGAGGGCTCGTGGAACCGCACACGACCCCGCCGGATGTCCCGGCTGGGGATGGCCTGCGTCCTCGAATGCCCGCCACGCCCTACCTGTGGCTGCGCTACTTCGTCCCGGCCTGATCCGGACCGCCGAACCCGTCCTTGGCGTGAACCGGTCGATATCGTGCAGTCACGGCCCGTACCGAAATCAAGAGCTCCGGGGGCATGGCGCGGAGCCGATTCACACGGTAGAAACATCCCATCCAACATCTTCAACGGCTTGAACCGAGTCGGCATCGTAGGGAGAGCGCTCTCACGACTGCCCGACTTGTCAGCCGAGTCCCCGGAGAGACAGGTCGATGTCAACCGTGAACCATCTCGGCCCGCGATAGCGCTCGTCGAACCCCCTTGCTCCGTCCCACCCCCACGCTTCTTGTCCAGCCGACGCTGCTCGCCCGGCGGAGAGGACGAACCACATGACGACCCAGATGCATGGCAGCCGGTACCCCGCGAGGCCGCACCCCAGCCGCCGGCTCATCGGCCTGGCCATGGTGCTCGGCCTCGTACTGACGACCGTGACCGCCACGACGGTGACGGCCGCCGCGGCCTCCCCGCCGCACTCCGGTACCCGGGACTTCGGGCCGAACGTCACGGTCTTCGACCCGAGCATGCCGGTCAGCCAGATCCAGGCGGCGCTCGACGCGACGCACGCGGCACAGGTCAACAACGAGATGGGCACCAACCGGTACGCCTTCCTGTTCAAGCCCGGCACCTACGGCACCGCCGAGCGACCGCTGCAGATCAAGGTCGGGTACTACACCGAGATCGCCGGCTTGGGCGCCTCGCCGACCGATGTCGTCATCAACGGCAAGGTCGAGGTCTACAACCGCTGCCTAGCCGACGGCGGTACGAGCAACTGCCTGGCGCTCGTCAACTTCTGGCGCACCCTGTCCAACGTGTCGATCAACGTAAACTCGGCCGGACAGGACGGCTGCCGGTCCACGGCGAACTTCTGGGCCGTCTCCCAGGCGGTGTCGCTGCGCCGGCTCAACATCACCGGCGCCAACCTGTCGCTGATGGACTACTGCACGGCCGGCCCGCAGTACGCCAGCGGCGGCTTCATCGCGGACTCCAAGCTGCCGTCCGTCAACAACGGGTCGCAGCAGCAATGGCTGACCCGCAACAGCGAGGTTGCCGGCTGGTCCAACGGCGTGTGGAACCAGGTCTTCTCGGGCGTCGTCGGAGCTCCGAACGACGCCGCCTTCCCGAACCCGCCGTACACGACGCTTGCCACCACCCCCCTGAGCCGTGAGAAGCCGTACCTCTTCGTCGACGCGAAGGGCACGGCCAACGTCCGCGTGCCGTCCGCCCAGAAGAACACCAGCGGCGTCTCGTGGGCCAACGGCATGACGCCGGGCCGTACCATTCCGCTCTCCGACTTCTACATCGCGAAGCCGTCGGACTCGGTGAAGACGATCAACGTCCAGCTCGCGCTGGGCAAGAACCTGCTGCTCACCCCCGGGGTGTACGACATCGCGCGGAGCATCGAGGTGCGACGCCCCAACACCGTGGTCCTCGGCCTCGGGCACGCCACCCTCACCGCGGTCGACGGCTCGATCCCGCTCGACGTCGCCGGCGTCCCCGGCGTCATCGTCGCCGGTGTCACGATCGACGCGGGGCTCAAGGAGTCGCCGGTCCTGCTGCGGGTCGGCAAGCAGCACGGCCACGGGCTGAGCCAGGCCAGCAACCCGACCACCCTGTCCGACGTGTACTTCCGGGTCGGCGGCCCGCACGTCGGCAAGGCGAACATCGCGCTCGAGGTCAACAGCGACAACGTGCTCATCGACCACACCTGGGTGTGGCGCGGCGACCACGGCGTCGAGGGCTTCACCGACACGCAACGCTGGAACACCAACACCGGCCGCTACGGCGCCGTCATCAACGGCGACAACGTGACCGCAACCGGCCTGTTCGTCGAGCATTTCCAGCGGTACAACACCGTCTGGAACGGCGACAAGGGCACGACCATCCTGTACCAGAACGAGCTGCCGTACGACCCGCCGACGCAGGCCGACTGGATGAACGGCGACGTCGAGGGCTACGCCGGATACAAGGTCGGCGACCTGGTGAAGAACCACAATCTGTACGGCGCGGGCGTGTACGTCTTCAACCAGAACAACCCGTCGATCCACACGGAGAACGGTTTCGAGGTACCGCAGACGCCGGGCGTCAAGCTGCACCACATCATGACGGTCAACCTCAGCGCCGGCACGATCGACCACGTCGTCAACGGCGTGGGTGGCCCGGCCGACACCACGAAGATCGGCCAGCCCGTGTACGTCGCGGAGTACCCCGCCCCGTAAGAACCCCCTGCAAGGTCCGGCGGGTCGGAGCTTCACGCAACGGCCCGCCGGTCCGTTCCCGGGTATCGGGCACGGCGGTTGGTCTCTAGGACGCCTGGCGGATGGGCATGTCGGCCAGCCAGACGTCGGCCAGGTCGCTGAGGGGGACGTCGAGGGCCTGGCTGAGGCAGACCACGGTGCCGAACGCCGGTGCGGGAAGGCGGCCCGCCTCGATCTTGCGCAGCGTCTCGGGGGAGATGCCGGCTGCCAGGGCCACCTCGACGAGGCTGCGGCCGGTCCGCGCGGCCCGGAGGGCGGTTCCGAGGCGCTGGCCCGCTGCGATCTGTTCGGCGGTGAGTGGGTGGCGAACCATGCCAGCAGGATATCCCTCCGGAGCATTCCCGACCGGGCGTGGTATAAAAATACCGCATTCGGAGCGGGAGGCTGTCGTGATCGAGCTCAAGTCCGCCGAGGAGATCGGCCGGATGGCGGTGACCGGCCAGTTCGTCGGTGAGCTGCTCGCCGAGCTGAGCGGTGTCGCCGCAGTCGGCGTCAACCTGATGGACCTCGAACACCACGCCCGCCGCCGGATCTCCGAACGCGGCGCCGAATCCTGCTACTGGGACTACGCCCCTTCGTTCGGCCGCGGACCGTTCCGCAACGTGCTGTGCCTGTCGGTCAACGACGCGGTGCTGCACGGCCTGCCGCACGACTATGGTTTGCGGGACGGTGACCTGCTCAGCATCGACATGGCGGTCGGCATCGACGGCTGGGTCGCCGACTCCGCGCTCTCCGTCATCGTCGGCACCCCCGACCCGGCCGACCTGAAGCTGATCGAGGCCACCGAGGTCGCACTGCAGGCCGGCATCACCGCCGCCCAGCCCGGCGGCCGCCTCGGCGACATCTCCGCCGCGATCGGCGAGGTCGCTCACTCCTACGGCTACAGCGTCAACGCCGAGTTCGGCGGCCACGGCATCGGCCGCACCATGCACGAGGCCCCGCACGTCCCCAATAACGGCCGCGCCCGCCGCGGCATGAAGCTCGACCCCGGCCTCACTATCGCCATCGAGCCCTGGTTCTGCCGCTCCACCGACAAAATCACGTTCGATAACGACGGCTGGACGATCCGCTCCGCCGACGGCTCCCGCACCGCCCACTCCGAACACACAGTCGCCATCACGGCTTCCGGCCCCCAGGTCCTGACCAGCCGCCCCACGGACGGCGCCACCGGCGGACGACCCGAGCGGGCAAGATCGGTCAGGGCGTCAGTACCTCCGGCCTCATAGCGGGCCCGCCACGAGATCACCGTCTGCCGGGTCATCCCGATCCGCCGAGCGATCTCAGCGTTGGGCAGGCCTACGCGGCAAGCAGCAGACGTATGACTCCCTCGTACGGGCTGCTACGGTCGGCTCAACTGAAGTGACCCCCTGGGGCCAGGCAACTGCTGACTTGGCATCCTGCCGAGCAGGAATCGAGTGCACTCGGCAGAGCAAGTGCCCCGAGGAGTTCCGTCGTCAGGACGGCTGGGGGTGGTCGACGCAACCGCCCGGTCGGGCTGGCTTACGGGGGCGTGGGCTCGGTCCGTTGGGCGGCCAGGAGGGACCCGACAACGATGGCGCACAAGCCGGCGATCGCGCTCGGAGTGATTGTTTCGGAGAGGAACACGGCGCCAAATGTGACGGCGAAGCCGGGCGACAGGTAAAAGGCGAGGGCTGCGCGGGCCGGGCCGATGCGGACGATGAGGGCATAGAACAGGGCCAGAGTCGCGCCAGTGCATACGACGCCGACGACGGCCAGGGCGGCCAGCACGCGGCCGCCCGGGATGTGCGCGGGCAGGCTGAACGCGGTGGGTATCGCCAGCGCAGCGGTGGAGACGAGCATGGCCGACGTGGCGACGCCGAGGGGTGGGGCATCTGCATGCCGGCGATGGATCATGATGGCGCCGCCCGCGTAACAGACCGCCGCCAGCAATACCAGGGATCCACCAGCTAGAGCGAGCTGACCACCGCGTAGGTCGACGCCGAAAATCAGGATCAGCCCGAGCAGCCCGAGGGTGAGGCCGGCCCTGCCTTTCCAGCCCTGCGGCCGTTCTTCGGGAGCGTAGCGGCTGGCCAGCAGCGCGACGAACAGGGGCTGGGCGCCGATGAGGATCCCGGCCAGGCCCGAGCCGACGTGTTGCTGGCCGAACGCAAGCAGCAGCAGTGGCGCGGTGGACTGGACGAGCACAGTCTCGATAATCGCGCGGGGGTGCTTCCATAACGGCCGGAGCGCGTTTCGGTGGACCGCAAGGGGAGTGAGCAACAAGGCGGCGAGTGCGACGCGGCCGAAGACGACCGCGACTGGGGAAAACCCCTGTAGGGCGACCGCGATGAGCGGGTAGACCGCGCCCCATAGCGCGGCGAGGGTGAGCAGTTGCAGCCAGGCGCGGCGGCTCACCGTCGACAGGTCCGATGAGCGCCATGCACGCCTTTAAGTTAAGCAGGACCCGCCGGACACAACCGTGTCCGATGTGGGCAGCCATGCAGTGTTGAACTGCCATAACATCCATCGGTACCAGTGTTCTAGGGATGGCAGGACAGGTCCACGGAACCTGCCGTAGCTGAGGCTCGAGGCGAGGAGCCATGGGACAGAGGCCACGGTCGCTACAGCCGTCGCTGTCGGCGATGCATCTCTTCGGCGCCCGGCTGCGCTAGCGTCGGATGGAGCGCGGACTGTCCCAGCAGGCGCTCGGACTGCTGGTGCATGTCAGCGGGGATCTCATCGGCAAGGTGGAGAAGGGTGAGCGCCGCGCGAATCACGATCTCGTCGGTCGCTGCGATCAGACGCTTGCCTGCGATGGCGACCTCATCGAACTGTGGTGCGCTGCCGAGGCTGAAGACCGATGTGTCCGCGCCGCACCCGGTGCCTTCGAGCGGGAGATAGTGGTGGCGCACTTGCCAGCGTTGCGGCGAGTACTTGACGCTTACGATCTCCCCGACGATGGGCCGTTGCCTCCGCTCGCCGAGGTGCGGTTCGGTGTCGAGCGGTTCGTCGAGATGCGGCTGGCCCCGCAGTACGTCGGGCTTGCCGAGGAGTTGCCGTCCGCGCTACCGGTGTATCTGCGCGCCTACCACGCAGCCGATGGCCGGCGGCGGGCAGACCTGGCTCGCCTGCTTGCCCAGACATTCCGGGCTGCGGATGCGATCGCGGATAAGTTTGGGTTCTACGACCTCTCCGCGCGCATCATCGGCATCCTGAACCTCCTGGCCGAGGAGTCCGGCGACGGACCAACTGTCGCCGCCGCGGCCTACGTCCGAGCGGAGCTATTTTTCGCCAGCGGCGACTGTGACACCGGTCGCCGCATGTTGGAGCGAGCCGCGGCCGCGATGACGCTGGATGGCGGCGGCCCTGTCGCAGCCGCATACGGAGCCCTGCACATGCGGGCGGCCGTGTTGGCAGCGCGCGCCGGGCGCCCAGACCGGGCACGCGATCATATCGATGAGGCCGCAGCGGCTGCCACGCATGTACACGAGAACATCTACACCGGCACAGCGTTCGGCCCGGCCTCGGTGCGTATTCATCACGTCTCGCTTGCGGTGGACGCCGGTGATCCGGCTGACGCACTGCGCATAGCCTCCGGCTGGGTACCCCCGCTGGCGGTGCCCGCCGAGCGACGCTCTCACTTCTTCGTTGACCTTGCCGACGCTCAGGCCCGCTGCGGCCGGGACGAGGATGCCGTCACGACGCTCCAGGTCGCGCGGAAAGTCGCGCCGCAGCACGTCCGCTATCACCCACAGGTCAAGTCGACGCTGCTGTCCCTCAGTCATCGGTTTCGCTCGCCGCCGCTCGCGTTGAGCGAACTGACACGGTGGACCGGCGTCGTGGCTGAATTCAGGTCGTAGGCGCCAGCACGTCGGCGAGTTCAGTCAACGAGTCCACCACCCAGTCCGCGGTCTGCTGCACCCGCGGCTCGTCGGCCCACAGATATCCCCAGGGGCCCCGGCGGATCAACGCCGTCCGGAAGCCCGCGGCGTGCGCCGGGATCAGATCATTGTCACGGTGATCCCCGACGTAGAGGATTTCGCCACGCTTGCCCGGCGCGTATTCGGCGACCCGGTCGAAGAACGCTGCATCGGGCTTGACGACTCCCCACTCACCAGAGGTGGCGACAGCGTCGACCGGCAGGTTCAGCGCGCGCAGCAGGGCAGCGGCGCGCGCGGTCTGGTTGCCCGCTACGCCGACCCACAGCCCGCCGGCCCGCAGCCGTGTCAGCGCTGGTATCACGTCCGGGTAGAGGTCGGCCGCGTCGATCTGTTCGCCCAGTCCCGCCGCCTCCCGGCGCTCTCGCTCCTGGATCAGGTCGAAGCCAGGCCGGAAGTACTGGAACGTCTCGGCGTTGTTCCGGCCCTGCGCGGTCACGGCACCGAGCACCGCCGAGAACGTGTGGCGGGGTACGCCGATCC
The DNA here is from genome assembly GCF_016863255.1 of Planosporangium mesophilum. Lineage (GTDB taxonomy): Bacteria > Actinomycetota > Actinomycetes > Mycobacteriales > Micromonosporaceae > Planosporangium > Planosporangium mesophilum. Next base: position 41,213 of record NZ_BOON01000031.1, on the reverse strand, counting down.
AGTCTGCCCACGCGGCGAACTCGCGCGTGTCGTCGAGCAGCGTCTCACCGACGTCGAACACCGCAGATCTGATCATTACCGGTCGGACCATTCGTCCCTTCTCCTGCCCGGTCTACGGCGACCGTCGACACCATCGCCTCGGCCGGACCTGCCACCAGCCTGTTTCCGGTCCGGCTGTGCTGTCCAGCATCCGTCGCGGCACGGTCGATGCGGACAGGTCAGCTGTCCGCATCGATGGTATCGACCGGCATGAGACGAACCGTCATGGTCGATCACGTACAGATAGCGAATCCATTCGCCGGGGGGTCAACTCATGCTCAGCGAAGCCGCGGGCCAGGCGACGAATCTGGATTGGCTGCTGGCCGGTCTGGTGCAGCGCGTGCCCCACACCCGAAGCGCGGTGTTGCTGTCGTCGGACGGGCTGGCGAAGGCCGCCCACGGCCTGGACGACGACGGTGCCGACCAGTTGGCCGCGATCGCCTGCGGACTGTTCTCACTGGCCCGCAGCGCCGCCGGCTGCTTCGGTGCCAGCGAAATGGTCCGGCAGGTGGTGGCCGAACTCGACGACACCCTGCTGTTCGTGTCGACGGCCGGCTGCGGGGCGGTGCTGGCGGTGCTGGCCGCCCGCGGCGTCGACGCCGGCGTGCTCGGCTACGAGATGTCGCAGTTGGTCAAGAGCGCCCGCCCGTACCTGACCACGCCGGCCCGGCAACCGATAGCCGCCGACAAGCCGTAGCGAGCACCCCGCCACCCAACGGAGGACGCTGTGAGACCGCCGACCGAGACCATCCGCCGCGCCATCCGCGCCGACGCCACCACCGTCACCCACGTCATCGCCACCGCCATCGGTGACCTGGACGTATGCCGGTGGCTGATCCCCGAACCCGACGACCGCGCCAGCATGCTGGTCGGGTACCTGCGCATCATCGTCGACCACGCCATCGCCTACGGCACGGTCGAAACCGTCACCGACCGAAGCGCCGTCGCGGTCTGGCTGCCCTCGCACGCGGCCGACATCCCTGGCCGCGACGCGGCACTCGCCGCCGTCTACGGACCCTCAACACCACGCTTCCAGGCCCTGGACACGGCGATGCGCCAGGCGTACTCGACCGACCGTGCAGACCACGAGTGTCTGGCGCTGCTGGCCGTACTGCCGAAACGCCAACACGAGGGCCTGGCCAGCGCGCTGCTGGCCAACCGCCACGCCGTGCTCGACCACGCCGACCGTCCGGCCTTTCTGCTGGCCGGCTCCGGCCGCAGCCGACAGCTGTATGCCCGCCACGGCTACGTCGACTGCGGCCCCGCCCTGGAGCTGCCCCACGACGGCGAACCGCTGTTGCCGATGCGGCGCCCACCCCACTGGACTGCGAGCAAGCCAGAACGCGAGGACCGATGACCCAAGCGGCTCACCGTGGGCAACCCAACCACCTGCTCCGGCAGGCCAGACGCGCCCTGCTGTCCCCGTCCGGATCGGGCCGGCCACTGTCACGGCAGGAACTGGCCGACGCGGCCAACGCGTGGCTGTACCACACCAGCGGAATCGTGGTCTGCCGCGACGCCGACTACATCAAACGACTCGAACGCGGCCTGCGCCACTGGCCACAAGACCACTACCGCGCCGCCCTCGGCGCCACCACCGACGCCGAACTCGGCTTCCACTGCGCGCACCAGGACCCCACGAAGGCGCACCCCCGGCCCGACAAACCCAGCCCCCTGTGCGCCACGTGCCCGTTCAACCAGACAACCACAAGGACATGCTCGTGAGCGCAGACAGCCAGTTCTACGGCCCCGCCCTCACCACCGCACCCGACCGCGACACGCCGGTACTGGTCACCGGCGCCGCCGGGTTCCTCGGCTCGAACCTCGTCGACGCCCTGCTCGTCCTCGGCCACACCGTCCGCGGACTCGACCGCCGCCACCCCGACCACGACCCCACCGCCGCGGCCCACCTCGCACGCGCCCGCCAGCATCCCCGGTTCACGTTCGTCCACGCCGACCTCGACGGCCACGACCTCAGCCCGGCGGTCACCCGCTGCCACACCGTCTACCACCTCGCCGGCCCCGACCATCCGATACCCGAAGCCACGGTCACCACCCACGTCACGGCCACCGCCAACCTGCTGGTCACCTGCGACCTCGCCCACGTCCGCCGGCTGGTCTACGCCTCCACCACCGACCTCTACGGCCCCACCACCGGCTACGCCGACCACACCCACCCCGCCCGGCCCGCCACCGTCGACGCGCTGGCCACCGCCATGGCCGAACAACTGGCGGGCTCCTACGGCCGCGACCCGCACAGCCCACTGTCGGTCGTGGCGCTGCGCTACGCCGGCATCTACGGCCCCCGCCAACCCCCGCACCACCTCATCGCCCGCCTCGTGGCCGCCGCGCACACCGGCGCGCCGCTCGAGCTGTACAACACCCCCACCGGCCCACGCCGCTACGTCTACGTCACCGACGCCGTCCGCGCCGCCCTCGCCGCCGCCACCGCGCCCGTCACCTCGGCGGTCGTCAACATCAGCGGCCCCGACACCGCGAACCTGACCCAACTGCTCGACACCATGCGCGACAACCTCGGCATCGACGTCACGACCGCAGGACCCCCACCACCGCGCGATCCGGCCACAGCCAGCTACGACGTGTCCGCCGCGTACCGACTGCTGGGCTACCAACCCCACATCCGCCTAGCGGAGGGCCTACGCCGCCAACTGGCCTGGAGCCGGAATCCCGCCGCAGTTGACGCGGGAATTCGCTAGAGCGACTGCGCCCTCCGCGCGGGGACCGTGAGCACCCGCCGCGTACGACCTGCGGCGTACTCCGTACCTCGGTGGTCGCAGACCGTGGCGGGGAGAATTCGCCCTCGCGGCGGTCGAGGGCAGCGGCGGCCCGCCCGTAGCTTGGGGATACACCACCAACCGGGGGGTTTCACCATGATCGAAGCGCGCGGGTTGACCAAGCGCTACGGCGACAAGGTCGCCGTCGATAACCTGAGCTTCACCATCAAACCGGGGATCGTGACCGGCTTCCTCGGCCCCAACGGGGCGGGCAAGTCAACCACCATGCGCATGATCCTCGGACTGGACGCTCCGACCGCCGGAGACGTCACCGTCAACGGCCGCCACTACGCCCGGCACGCCGCGCCGCTGCACGAGGTGGGCGCGCTGTTGGAGGCGAAGGCCATCCACACCGGCCGGTCGGCGTACAACCACCTGCGCGCCCTGGCCGCCACCACCGGCATCTCCCGCCGGCGGGTCGACGAGGTGATCGACCTCGTCGGGCTGCGCGAGGTGGCGCGCAAGCGGGCCGGCGGGTTCTCGCTCGGCATGGGCCAGCGGCTGGGCATCGCGTCGGCGCTGCTGGGCGATCCGGCCACGCTCATCCTCGACGAGCCGGTCAACGGACTGGACCCCGAGGGCATCCTCTGGATCCGTAACCTCCTCAAGGATCTGGCGGCCGAGGGGCGTACCGTCTTCGTCTCATCGCACCTGATGAGCGAGATGGCGCTGACCGCCGAAAAGCTGATCATCATTGGACGCGGGCGGCTGATCGCCGACGTGTCGGTGGCGGACTTCATCCGCAGCTCCTCCCGCCAGACCACGCGGGTACGGTCTCCGCAGGCAGCCCAGCTGCGTGACCTGCTGGCCGGACCGGACGTGACGGTCGCGAGCAGCGAAGCCGGCGTCCTCGAGGTGCACGGCCTCGACAGCGCGGCCATCGGCGAGATCGCGGCCCAGCACGCCATGACGCTGCACGAGCTGACCCCGGTACACGCGTCGCTGGAGGAGGCGTTCATGGAGCTGACCCGCGACTCGGTCGAGTACCACGGCGTCACGGCCGGAGAGCTGGTCGGCGCGGAAAGGAGTGCGGCGTGAGCACCACTACCGTCACCGCGCCCCGGCACTCGGCGGGGCAGGGCAGGGCCGCGGAGCACCACAAGGTCACTCAGGGCCGGGTCCTGGTCTCCGAATGGATCAAGCTGCGGTCGCTGCGGTCGACCGTGTACACGCTGCTGGCGGCGATCGTGATAACCGTCGGGCTGGGGATGCTGTTCTCCGGCGTGATGGCCAACCGCTGGTCGCGGCTCGACCCGCGGGAGCTCGCGCACTTCGATCCGACGGGCGTCAGCCTGCGCGGGGTGTTCCTGGCCCAGCTCGCCATCGGCGTGCTCGGCGTCCTGCTGATCACCGGCGAGTACTCGACCGGCATGATCCGGGCCACCCTCGCCGCGGTACCCAAACGGCTGCCGGTGCTGTGGGCCAAAGCGGGCCTGTTCACTGTCGTCGCGGCCGTCCTGATGGTCGCGGCGTCGTTCGCGGCGTTCCTCGGCGGCCAGGCCCTGCTGGGTACGCACGGCACCACCCTCGGCGCGGCCGGCGTCACCAGGGCCGTCGTCGGCGCCGGGCTGTACCTGACCGTCGTGGGGCTGCTCGGGGTCGGGCTCGGTTTCATCATCCGCAACACGGCCGGCGCGATCGCGACCCTGTTCGGAGTGCTGCTGGTGCTGCCGATCCTCGGCGCGGTCCTGCCGTCGGACTGGGCCACGCACATCGTCCCGTACCTGCCGTCCAACGCCGGGCAGGCGGTCATGTCCGTCCACCAGGCACCCGGCGACCTGGCTCCGTGGACCGGGTTCGCGGTCTTCTGCGGCTACGCCGTGGCGGCGATCATCGCCGGTGCGATCCTGCTCAAGCGCCGCGACGCGTAACCTGACCAGCGCGTACGGCTCCCGCCGGCACTCCTCGCGAGTGCCGGCGGGCCGGCGCATCCCGGGACGGAGGTGACATGAACCGGGTACGAAAAGCCGTCGCGGCCGTGCGACTGGACGCGGCACCCGCGGCGCTGCGTGCGCACCCGGTCGCCGCCGACGCCGCTTTCGCCGCGCTGGTCTTCCTGGTCACCGCTCCGCGGGTACTGATAAGCCCTCCGCCGCTGGCGTTGTCCTGGGCGCTCCAGGCGGCCCTGGTCCTGCCGCTGGTGTGGCGGCGTAAGGCCCCGACGGCGGTCTTCCTGACGATCGCGGCGGTGGCCGGAGCCCAGTGGCTGACGGATCGACTGCTCGCGGCCGACGTCGCCCTGCTCATCTCGTTCTACACGGTGGCCACCTACGCCACCGCCCGGCGGGTGCTCCTCGCCGCCGGCGTTCTGGAGCTCGGGGCGGTGCTCGCCGCCGCACGCTTCGCGCCGGAGGGCACGAAGGCGTGGGCCTGGATCCTCATCTCCGGCATGATCACCGCCGCTGGCGTCATCGGCACCAACATGCGTACCCGCAGGGCCTACCTCGCCGCGCTGGAGGACCGCGCCGCGCGACTCGAACGCGACCGCGACCAGCAAGCCCAGCTCGCCGTGGCCGGTGAACGGGCCCGCATCGCCCGCGAGATGCACGACATCGTCGCCCATCGGATCTCCGTCATGATCGCCCTCGCGGACGGCGCGGGCTTCACCACCCGTACCGATCCTGACAAGGCCGAGGAGGTCATGGGCCGGGTGTCCGACACCGGCCGCCAGGCCCTGGACGAGATGCGGCGCCTCCTCGGGGTCCTGCGCGACAACAGCCCCCAGCCCGCGCTCGCGCCGCAGCCGGCCGTGGGCGACCTCGACGAGCTGCTCGACACGGTCCGAGCCACCGGCCTGCCCACCCGGCTCACCGTCACCGGGGAGCCGTTCAGCCTGCCGTCCAGCGCCCAACTGGTCGTCTACCGACTCGTACAGGAGGCGCTGACGAACGTCCTCAAACACGCCGACGCCACCGGTGCCGAGGTGTGCCTCAACTACTGTCCGGGGCACGTGCTGCAGGTCGAGGTCACCGACAACGGCCGAGGCGCCTCGGGCACACCGGCACCGGGTGGGCACGGACTCGCCGGGATGCGTGAGCGGGCCGCCGTGTTCGGCGGTACCGTCGACGCGGGTACACGGGCCGGCGGCGGCTGGCGCGTGAGCACCCGCCTGCACCTGCAAGGAGCCGACGTTCTCCGATGACCACCGCAACGACGATCCTGCTCGTCGACGACCAGCCGCTGCTGCGGATGGGCTTTCATCTCGTGCTCGACGCCCAGCCCGACATGACCGTCGTCGGGGAGGCCGGCGACGGCGCCGAAGCCGTCCGGCTGACCGCCCAACTGGCCCCCGACGTCGTACTCATGGACGTGCGCATGCCGGGCATGGACGGGATCGAAGCCACCCGCCGCGTGGTCGCGGCCGGCGCCTCCCGCGTCCTCATCCTGACCACGTTCGATCTCGACGAGTACGCCTACGAAGGGCTGCGCGCGGGGGCCAGCGGGTTCCTGCTCAAGAACGTGCCGCCGTCCGACCTGCTGTCGGCGATCCGGGCGGTGGCCAGCGGCGACGCGGTGGTCGCCCCGAGCGTGACCCGCCGCCTGCTCGACACCGTCATGCCCCATCTGCCCACCACGGGCGGCGAACCGAGGAAGTCGCCCCCGGAGTTGGAACGGCTGACCACCCGGGAACGCGAGATCCTGCGGGAGGTCGCCGCCGGGCTGTCCAACGCCGAGATCGCCGAGCGTCTGGTGCTGTCCGAGGCCACCGTCAAGACGCACGTCGGCAGGGTCCTCAACAAGCTCGGCCTGCGGGACCGGGTGCAGGCCGTCGTCTATGCGTACGAGACCGGCCTGGTCCAGCCGTCCTAGGCGGCGCGGGCATAGGTGAGGAAGGCGGCGCCGCTCGGCAACTAGTGAAACGCTTGCTATGGATCGGTCATCACCGACCGTGGAGCGTCTCCGCCGGCCTGACCGGGGTGTCCCAGTCGATGCGGTACTCGGCCGGGCCGGCGGCGGGTTCGCGGCGGCGTCGGTCCCTTCCGGACGGCGTCGCGTCGTCGGTCTGCCGCGCGCTGGCCGCCACGAGCCGTTCGGTGCGTTCGCGCCGCAGCCGCTCGTACGCCCGGAACGCCGACTCCACCTCGGGCAGGTCGCGCAGGCACTTGGCGAGCACGACGCTGTCCTCCAGGGCCATGGACGCTCCCTGGCCGGCGGCGGGTGACGCGGCGTGCGCGGCGTCGCCCACCAGCACCATCGACGCGCGGTGCCATCGTGGCGTGGCCGGGATGTCGTAGCCGTTGCCGCCGACCACGTCGTCGCCGGCGGTCCGGACGATCTCCGCGGCCGGCGTGTCGTCGTCGGCAAGGCACTCGATCGCCTGCTGCTTCCACTGATCCGGCGTGCGTTCGGTATCGGTCAGCTCGGCACCCGGGAGGCGGGCAAACCACCATGTCTGTCCATCGGGGACGGTGGTGTACCCGAAGAACGCCTGCTTGCCGAAGATCATGTGGTACGCGCCGGGCTCCGTTCTGGCCGGACCATCGCAGGGGCTGTACCCGTACACGATGTGTACCCCGGTGTAACGCGGCCGGGGCGCGCCGGGGTCGATGACGGACCTGATCGCCGAGTGCAGGCCGTCGGCGCCGATGAGCAGGTCGCCCTCGGCATGGCTGCCGTCGGCGAAGGAGGCGACGACGCCGCCACCGGGCGCCGGCCGCGCGCCGACCAGTTTCTTGCCATGTTCGAGGCGACCGCCCCGCGCGGTGACCTCGTCGTGCAGCAGCCGGTACAGGGTGGCGCGCCTCAGGGTGCGCCCGTCGACGTCCTGGTGTCCCAGGTGACTGCCACTGTCGTTGAAGAGTTCGACGCCGGTGGCGGCGTACGAGCCGGCGCGGACGAGTTCGTCCGCGTCGATGGCGCGCAGCGCGTCCATGCCGTTGTCCATGATGGTCAGGAACGCACCGACGTCGTCCGCCCCGGTCGGGTACGCCTCGTAGACGGCCGCGTCGAGGCCGGCCTTGCGGAGCGCGATCGCCGTCGCCGCCCCGGCGATGCCGCCACCGATGATCAGAGCCCGCATCAACCGGACGCTACCGCACCCCGCGCGGACGGAACTGGATGCTGATCCGTGGGCCGACCGTTCGCGCAGTCTTGGGGATCGCGTGCTCCCAGGTGCGCTGGCACGAGCCGCCCATGACGATCAGGTCACCGTGGCCCAGCGCGTACCGCAGGGTCTCGCCGCCGCCCCGGGGGCGCAGCAGCAGCGGACGGGCCGCGCCGACCGACACGATGGCGACCATGGTGTCCTCGGTACTGCCGCGGCCGATCGTGTCGCCGTGCCAGGCCACGCTGTCCCGGCCGTCGCGGTAGTAGCACAGGCCGGCGGTGCGGAACGGCTCGCCGAGCTCGGCGGCGTAGTGGGCGGTCAGCGCCGCCCGTGCCTCGTCCAGGACCGGATGGGGCAGCCGCTCGCCCTCGCCGTAGAAGCTCAGCAGCCGGGGCACGTCGACCTCGCGGTCGTACATCTGCCGTCGCTCGGCGTGCCACGGCACGTCGGCGTCGAGCCGCTCGAACAGTGTGTCGGCGCCGGTCAGCCAGCCGGGGAGGACGTCGATCCACGCGCCGCGGCGCAGCGTCGTGCGCCCGATCGCGGTGAGCGGCCCGAGGCCGACCGTCTCGACCGTGTCGAACAGGGAGCCCTGTAGTTCGACCGTCATGCGGGCCAGGATAGCGGATCTTCGAACAGATGTCTGATTATCCGCACGTCTTGCGATCGGGGATCGCCGGCACTAATGTACAACCACATGGTTGTAGGTTTGCTGGGTGGGGCGGACGCCGACCGCGTCTTCCACGCGCTCGCGGACGCCACCCGCCGCGACATCCTGACCCGGGTGATCCGCGAGGAGCAGTCCGTGTCCGCCCTCGCACGGCACTACCCGATGAGCCTCACCGCGGTGCAGAAGCACGTTTCGGTGCTGGAGCGGGCCGCGCTCGTCACCAAGGAGAGGCGGGGGAGGGAGCAGGTCGTGCACATCGACGTGACCGTGCTCAGCCGGGCGGCCCGCCTGCTCGACGCGTACGAGCAACTGTGGCGGCACCGTGCCCGGAGCATCGAGCAGATCCTGGCCGAGGGCCGAGAGTCAGACCGAGAACCGGACCGAGAAGGGGAATGAGCCATGACCGTGGTCAGCTCGCAGAAGGACGTACAGGCGTTGACGTTCACCCTCGTCGCCGAGTTCGACGCCGGCGTCGAACGCGTGTGGCAGGTGTGGGAGGACCCGCGCCAGCTCGAGCGGTGGTGGGGGCCGCCCACGTGGCCGGCCACCTTCGACCGGCACGACTTCGTGGTCGGCGGCGGGTCCCGCTACCACATGACCGGCCCCGAGGGTGAGAAGGCGCGTGGCTGGTGGACCATCACCGCGATCGAGGCGCCGCGCCGGCTGGAGTTCGACGACGGCTTCTCCGGCGAGGACGGCGAACCCCTCACGACCATGGAGCCCATGCGCATGGTTGTCACGCTCGAGGCCACCGGCGGCGGGACGCGCATGACGACCGTGACCACGTTCGCCGACACCGAGCAGATGGAGCGGGTGCTGGCGATGGGCATGGAGGAGGGCCTGCGCCTGGCGATGGGCCAGATCGACGGCGTGCTCGCCGACGCCTGACGCTGAGTCAGCGAGCGACCAGGGTCAGCTCGAACGAGTACCGCGACGCCCGGTACAGGTGGTTGCCGTGCTCGACCGCCCGGTTGGCGTGGTCGTACGCGGTGCGCAGCATCGTCAGCAGCGGTGCGCCGCGCGCCTCGTGCAGCAGCCGCGCCTCGCCCGCCGTGGCCTTGCGGGCGCTGATCGTCTGGTCGGCCACCCGCAACTGCACGCCCGACTCGCGGAGCAGCCGGTACAGGCCCCGCTCGGCGAGCTTGTCGGCGGTCAGGTCGGCGACGCCGACCGGCAGGTAGTTGCGCATCAGGGCGAGCGGCTCGTCGCCGGCGTACCGGAGTCGTTCGAGCGCGACGACCTCGGTACCCGGCGGCAGCCGCAGCGCCACCGCGACGTCGTCGGGCGGGGCGACCCGGCCGAAGGACAGCAGTTCGGTACGGGGCTGGCGGCGGGCCCGGACGAGGTCGTCGTACAGGCTGCTCAGCTCGACCCGGCGGCGCAGCCGGGCGTGTACGACCTGGGTGCCCACACCCCGCTTGCGTACCAGCAGGCCCTTGTCGACCAGGTGCTGGATCGCCTGGCGCATCGTCGGGCGGGACAGCCCGAGCCGGTCGGCGAGCGCGATCTCGTTCGCCAGCCGGGCACCCGGCGGCAGCTCGCCGGACTCGATCAACTCCTCCAGCCGCTGCGCCACCTGGAAGTACAGCGGCACCGGGCTGGACCGGTCGATCGGGATCGACGGGGTCACGCGGTCCACGACACCTCCTCGCTCAGCAGGCGGATGCCGATCGTCGGGTCTTCCACAGTGGACCACCGCCGTCCCGGCCGGTCGTGCCGATGCGGCGACGGTAACAGCATTGAGCAGCTTCGTCATTACGTCAGGACAAACCATTGACACCCCGGTCACCGGACGGTTACATCCCTCTATACGCCGTGTCGACGTGACGCAGCCACGACCCACCTCTCACGCCCGCGGGCATCCGCCGCCGGCGTAACCGGAGCACGTCCGGGAAGAGCCCCACCACGCAGCGGCTGGAGAGGAGCGATGACGGTGTCGTTCGAGGTTCTGACGATGGGGCGGGTCGGCGTCGACATCTACCCGCTCCAGGTCGGCGTCGGCCTCTGCGACGTCGAGACGTTCGGCAAGTACCTCGGCGGGAGCGCCACCAACGTCGCGGTCGCGGCGGCGCGGCACGGCCGCCGGGCCGCCGTCATCACGCGTACCGGGGACGACCCGTTCGGTCGCTTCGTGCACCGGGCGCTGCTCGGGTACGGCGTCGACGACCGCTTCGTCACCCCGGTCGCCGGCCTGCCCACGCCGGTCACCTTCTGCGAGATCTTCCCGCCCGACGACTTCCCGCTGTACTTCTACCGCTTCCCCAAGGCGCCCGACCTCGAGATCGGCCCGGACGAACTGGACCTCGACGCCATCCGGTCGGCCGGCGTGTTCTGGGTGACCGGGACCGGCCTGTCCGCCGAGCCCAGCCGCTCGGCGACGCTCGCGGCGTTGCACGCCCGCGGCCGGCGCGGGCCGACCGTGCTCGACCTGGACTACCGGCCGATGTTCTGGCCCTCACGGGAGGAGGCGCGGCGCTGGGTACGCGAGGCCCTCGCCCACGTGACCGTCGCGGTCGGCAACCTCGACGAGTGCGAGACGGCGGTCGCCGAGCGCGACCCGTCTGCTGCCGCCAAGGCGCTGCGCGACCTGGGGGTCGACCTCGCCGTCGTCAAGCAGGGGCCGCGCGGGGTCCTGGCCGTCGACGGTACCGGCGCCGTCGAGGTACCGCCGGTACCGGTCGACGTGGTCAACGGGCTCGGAGCCGGCGACGCCTTCGGCGGCGCGCTCTGCCACGGCCTGCTGGCCGGCTGGCCCCCGGCGCGCGTCATGCGCTTCGCCAACGCCGCGGGCGCGATCGTCGCCTCCCGGCTGGCCTGCTCGGACGCGATGCCGACCACCGCCGAGGTGGAGGAGTTGCTGTGAGCTTCGCCGACCGGCTCGCCGACCTGGTCGAGACCCGGGTACACCGGCCGCACGCCATCGCGGAGGCGGCGGCCCGGCGGGTACGTCGACCGGCGGTCCCCGGCACGCGCGGGCGACTGCTGCTGGTGGCCGCCGACCATCCGGCCCGCGGCGCGCTGCGCGCCGGCGACCGGCCGCTGGCCATGGCCGACCGCGCCGACCTGCTCGAACGGCTGTGCGTGGCGCTGTCGCGCCCCGGCGTCGACGGGGTGCTCGGCACCGCCGACATCCTGGAGGACCTGCTGCTGCTCGGCAGGCTGGAGGGCCGGCTGGCGATCGGCTCGATGAACCGGGGCGGCCTCGCCGGTACGGTCTTCGAGATCGACGACCGGTTCACCGGCCTCGACGCGGCCGCCATCGCCGCGATGCGCTTCGACGGCGGCAAGATGCTGCTGCGGGTCGACCCCGCCGACCCGGCCACCGCGTCCACTCTGGAGTCCTGCGGCCGCGCGGTCAGCGCACTCGCCGAGCGCCGGCTGGTGGCGATGGTCGAGCCGTTCATCTCGTACCGGGTCGACGGGAGGGTCCACAACGATCTCGCCCCGGAGGCGATGATCCGCGCGATCACGGTCTCGTCCGGCCTCGGTACCACCTCCGCGTACACCTGGCTCAAGGTCCCCGTCGTCGCGGACATGGAGCGGGTGATGGCCGCCGCGACGCTGCCCGCCCTGCTGCTCGGCGGCGAGGTGCCGGCCGACCCGGAGGCCGCCTTCGAGTCCTGGCGCAAGGCGCTCCAACTGCCCACCGTCAAGGGCCTGGTGGTGGGGCGCTCCCTGCTGTACCCGCCCGACGACGACGTCGCGAGCGCCGTCGACACCGCGGTCGGTCTGCTGTAACGGGAGGGATGCCGGATGACCAAGCTCCACCTGACGGCGGGCAGCACCGCGGAGGGCCCGTACCCGCTGGTGATCACGCCCGAGTCGGCCGGCTGGAACTACTCCGGGCTGCGCGTGCTGGGCCTGCCCCCGGGCGGCTCGCAGGAGCTGCGTACCGGCGAGGACGAGGTGATCGTGCTGCCGCTGGCCGGCTCGTGCGTCGTCACCTGCGAGGGGCAACGGTTCGAGGGGCAACGGTTCGAGGGGCAACGGTTCGAGCTGGCCGGCAGAGGGAGCGTGTTCGACGGCCCGACCGATCTCGTGTACGCGCCGCGGGACGCGACCGTCACGGTGAGCAGCGACAAGGGCGGCCGGTTCGCGTTCCCTGCCGCGCGGGCCCGGCGGCGGCTCGAACCCCGGTACGTGCCGGCCGGCGAGATCCCGGTCGAGCTGCGCGGCGCCGGTGTGTGCTCGCGCGAGGTGCGCAACTTCGGTACGCCCGAGGCGCTCGACGCCGACCGGCTGATCGCCTGCGAGGTGGTCACCCCGGCGGGCAACTGGTCGTCGTACCCGCCGCACAAGCACGACACCGACCGCCCCGGCGAGTCGGTCCTGGAGGAGATCTACTACTACGAGATCGCCGGCGACAACGGGATCGCCTACCAGCGGGTGTACGGGACCACCGACGTCCTCGCGGAGGTGCGCGACGGCGACGCGGTGCTGATCCCGCACGGCTGGCACGGGCCGTCCATGGCGGTCCCCGGCTACGACCTGTACTACCTGAACGTGATGGCCGGACCGGGCGCGGAGCGGGCCTGGCTGATCTGCGACGACCCGGTGCACGCCTGGATCCGCAAGACCTGGGAAGGCCGGCCGGTCGACCCGCGCCTGCCGACCGGGAGGAGGCAAGCATGAGACTGACGGTGGCGCAGGCCCTGGTGAGGTTCCTGGCCGCGCAGTACAGCGAACGCGACGGGGTCCGACACCGGCTGGTCGAGGGCTGCTTCGGCATCTTCGGCCACGGCAACGTCGCCGGCATCGGGCAGGCGCTGCTGGAGGCCGAGCTGTACGAGCCGGGGTCGATGCCGTACCGCCAGGCCCGCAACGAGCAGGGCATGGTGCACGCCGCGGCGGCGTACGCCCGGATGCGCAACCGGCTGTCCACGCTGGCGTGTACCACCTCGATCGGGCCGGGCGCGACCAACATGGTCACCGGCGCCGCCCTCGCAACGATCAACCGGCTGCCGGTCCTGCTGCTGCCCGGCGACGTGTTCGCCACCCGGGTCGCCGACCCCGTCCTCCAGCAACTGGAGGACCCGAGAAGCCAGGACGTGTCGGTCAACGACGTGCTCCGGCCGGTGTCGCGCTACTTCGACCGGGTCTGGCGGCCCGAGCAGCTGCCGAGCGCGCTGTTGGCCGCGATGCGCGTGCTGACCGACCCGGTCGAGACCGGCGCGGTCACCCTGGCGCTGCCGCAGGACGTCCAGGCGGAGGCGTACGACTGGCCGGAGGCACTGTTCGACAGGCGCGTCTGGCACGTGCCGCGACCGGTACCCGAGCCGGCCGCGCTGGCCCGAGCGGTCGACGCCATCCGGTCGGCCCGCCGGCCGCTGATCGTCGCCGGCGGCGGCGTCGGCTACTCGGAGGCCACCGACGCGCTGCGCTCCTTCGTGGACGCCACCGGCATCCCGGTCGCCGAGACCCAGGCCGGCAAGGGGTCGCTGCGCTACGACCACCCGCTGAGCCTCGGCGCGGTCGGCGCCACCGGTACCTCCGCCGCCAACCGGATCGCCCGCGACGCCGACCTGGTGATCGGCATCGGCACCCGGTACAGCGACTTCACCACCGCGTCGCGCAGCGCGTTCGCCCACCCCGGGGTGCGGTTCGTGAACGTGAACGTGGCCGCCGGAGACGCGGCCAAGCAGGCCGGCATCGCCCTCGTCGCGGACGCCCGGGAGGCGTTGACCGCCCTCACGACGGCGCTGCGCGGCTGGGAGGCCGACCCGGGCCTGCGGGCGGAGGCCGGACGGCTGGCCGCCGAGTGGGACGACACGGTCGAGCGGGCCTACCGGCTCGGCCACCGGCCGCTGCCGGCCCAGTCGGAGGTGATCGGGGCGGTCAACGAGGCGTCCGGGCCGCGGGACGTCGTGCTCTGCGCGGCCGGCTCGATGCCCGGCGACCTGCACAAGCTGTGGCGTACCCGCGACCCCAAGGGCTACCACGTCGAGTACGGCTACTCGTGCATGGGGTACGAGATCGCCGGCGGCCTCGGCGCGAAGCTGGCGTGCCCGGATCGGGACGTGTACGTCCTCGTCGGCGACGGCTCGTATCTGATGATGGCCCAGGAACTGGTCACCGCCGTCCAGGAGCGGGTGAAGCTGATCGTGGTGCTGGTGCAGAACCACGGCTTCGCCTCGATCGGCGAACTCTCCGACAGCCTCGGCTCGCAGCGCTTCGGCACCCGGTACCGCTTCCGCGACCCCGGATCCGGCCGGCTCGACGGCGACGTGCTGCCGGTCGACCTCGCCGCCAACGCCGAGAGCCTGGGGGTACGGGTCCTGCGCGCCGGCACCGTCGACGACCTGCGCGCCGCCCTCGAAGCGGCCAAGCGGCACGACGGCGGTCCGGTGCTCGTCCACGTGGAGACCGACCCGCTGGTACCCGCGCCGGGCAGCGAGTCCTGGTGGGATGTGCCGGTCGCGGAGGTGTCGCGGCTGGAATCGACCGCCCAGGCCCGCAAGCTGTACCAGACCAAAAAGGCCAACCAGCGGCTTCACCTGTAGGGGGCAGTTCGGTGCGCACCATCAACCACTGGATCGGCGGCAAGGCGGTCGGCGGCACAGCGACGGCCGGCCGGACGGAGCGGTACGGCCCGGTGTGGAACCCGGCGACCGGCGCCCAGCAGGCCGAGGTCGCCCTCGCCGGCCCCGAGGACGTCGAGGAGGCGGTACGCGCGGCCACGGTGGCGTTCGCCGACTGGTCGCAGTCCTCGCTGTCGGCGCGGACCAAGGTTCTCTTCGCGTTCCGCGAACTGGTCAACGCCCACGCCGACGAGCTCGCCGGGATCATCTCCGACGAGCACGGCAAGGTCGTCTCCGACGCCCGCGGCGAGGTGCAGCGCGGCCTGGAGGTGGTGGAGTTCGCCTGCGGCATCCCGCACCTGCTCAAGGGCGACTACTCCGACCAGGTCTCCGGCGGGGTCGACATGTACTCGTTCCGGCAGCCGCTGGGCGTGGTCGCCGGCATCACCCCGTTCAACTTCCCGGCGATGGTGCCGATGTGGATGCACCCGGTGGCGATCGCCTGCGGCAACGCGTTCGTGCTCAAGCCCAGCGAGCGCGACCCGTCCGCGTCGATGCTGGTGGCCGAGCTGTGGGCGAGGGCGGGGCTGCCCGACGGCGTGTTCAACGTGGTGCACGGCGACAAGGTGGCGGTGGACGCGCTGCTCGACCATCCGGGCGTGGCGGCGGTGTCGTTCGTCGGCTCCACCCCGATCGCCCGGTACATCCACCAGCGCGCCTCCGCGACCGGCAAGCGGGTGCAGGCCCTGGGTGGGGCGAAGAACCACGCGATCGTGCTGCCCGACGCCGACCTGGACTTCGCCGCCGACCACCTCGTCGCGGCCGCGTTCGGCTCGGCCGGCGAGCGGTGCATGGCGGTCTCGGCCACCGTCGCGGTCGGCGCGGCCGCGGACGACCTGATGGCCGTGCTCACCGACAAGGCGTCGAGGGTACGGGTGGGGCCCGGCCGGAACCCGGACAGCGAGATGGGCCCGATCGTGACCGCGCAGGCCCGGGACCGGATCGTCGGCCTCATCGACGCGGGTGTCCGGCAGGGGGCCCGGCCCGCCGTCGACGGGCGGGGGCTCGTCGTACCCGGCCACTCCGGCGGCTTCTTCGTCGGCCCCACCGTTCTCGACCGGGTCACCCCGCACATGGACGTCTACCGCGAGGAGATCTTCGGGCCGGTGCTGTCGGTGCTGCGCGCGGACACCGTCGACGACGCGATCAGCCTGGTCAACGCGAACCCGTACGGCAACGGGACGGCCATCTTCACGGGCAGCGGCGAGGCGGCGCGACGGTTCCAGCGCGGGGTCGACGTCGGCATGATCGGGATCAACGTCCCGATCCCGGTACCGATGGCCTACTACTCCTTCGGCGGCTGGAAGGACTCGCTCTTCGGCGACAGGCACGTCCACGGTGCCGACGGTGTCGCCTTCTACACCCGGGGGAAGGTGGTCACCGCCCGGTGGCCGCACGTCGACCACGCAGCGGGGGCCAGCTACCACTTTCCAACAGCCTCATAGCCCAACGGTCGTGTAGGGGAGGGACGTCATGACGCTGTCGCAGCTCACGCTCGGCACCGCACCGGACTCGTGGGGGGTCTGGCACGCCTGCGACCCGGTACAGCTGCCCTGGCGCCGGTTCCTCGACGAGGTCGCCGTCGCCGGGTACACCTGGATCGAGCTGGGCCCGTACGGCTACCTGCCCACCGACGCCGGGCAGCTGCGCGACGAGCTCGACACCCGCGGGCTCCGCGCGTCAGGCCAGGCCGAGTTCGCCGCCCTGCACCGGCCCGACGCGTACGACGACGCCCTCGCGCGCTTCCGCCGCGTCGCCGAGCTGGTCACGGCCGCCGGCGCCCGGCACGTCGTGTACCTGCCCGCGCTGTACCGCGATGACATCAGCGGCCAGCGGCTGGAGCCGTACGAGCTGTCGACCGAAGCCTGGAAGAACCTGGTCACCGGAGCGAGCCGGCTCGGGCGTGTGCTCGCCGACGAGTACGGGGTGGCGCTCGTGTTCCACCCGCACGCCGACACCCACGTCGACACCCAGGAGCGGGTCGAGCGGTTCCTCGACGACACCGACCCGGAGACCGTCTCGGTCTGCCTCGACGTCGGGCACATCGCGTACTGCGGCGGCGACAACCTCGCGCTGATCCGGAAGTACCCCGAACGGATCGGGTACGTCCACCTCAAGCAGGCCGCCCCCGCGATCGTGGCGCAGGTAGAGGCCGAAGGGTTGTCGTTCGCCGAGGCGGTGCGGCGCGGCGGGATGGTCGAACCACCCGCCGGAATCCCGGAGATGCCGCCCGTCCTCGCGGCGCTCGCCGCGCTCGACCGGGACCTGTTCGCGATCGTCGAGCAGGACCTGTACCCGTGCGCGCCCGACGCACCGCTGCCGATCGCCATGCGTACCCGGCAGTACTTCAACCAGTGCGGGCTGCGCCCCGACCCCCGGCAGCAGTCCTGACGACGAAAGGAACCCCCACATGTCCGGTCATCGGCGGACGGCCGCCCTCGTGCTCGCCTCCGCGCTCGCCCTGGCGGCGGCGGCCTGCAGCAGCACGGGCGGCAAGCAGGAGGAGAACGGCGGCGCGGCGGCGAACGCCGGCAAGGCCAACACCCCCCGGGTCAAGATCGCGATGGTGACCCACGAGGCGCCCGGCGACACGTTCTGGAGCCTGGTGCGCAAGGGCGCCGAGGCGGCCGCAGCCAAGGACAACGTCCAGCTCGTCTACACCAACGACCCGCAGGCGGCACAGCAGTCCACGCTGGTGCAGAACGCGGTCGACCAGAAGGTCGCCGGCATCGCGGTGACACTGTCCAAACCGGACGCGCTCAAGGGGGCGGTCCAGAACGCCGTCGCCGCCGGGATCCCGGTGGTCGCCCTGAACGCGGGGCAGCAACAGTGGAAGGACGTCGGCGCCATGGAGTTCTTCGGCCAGGACGAGAGCGTCGCCGGCGAGGCCGCCGGCCGGCGGCTGGCCACCGAGGGTGCCAAGAAGGTCCTCTGCGTCATCCACGAGCAGGGCAGCGTGGCGCTCGAAGCCCGGTGCGCGGGCGTGGCCAAGGGCCTGGCCGGCGCCGGTACGGTCGAGAACGTCACGGTGACCGGCACGGACATGCCCTCGGTGAAGCAGACGCTGACGGCCAAGCTCCAGCAGGACCGCGGCATCGACCGGGTCATCGGGCTGGGCGCCCCGTTCGCGCTGACCGCCGTGCAGGCGGCCAAGGACACCGGCAGCACCGCCAAGGTGGCCACCTTCGACACCAACCGGGACCTGGTCAACGCCATCAGGTCCGGCGACGTGCAGTGGGCCATCGACCAGCAGCCGTACCTGCAGGGGTACCTGGCCGTCGACGCGCTCTGGCTGTACCTGAACAACGGCAACACCATCGGTGGCGGGCAGACCGTGCTGACCGGCCCGGCCTTCGTGGACAAAAAGAACGTCGACGCGATCGCCACGTATGCGAACAACGGTACGCGGTAGACATGAGCCAGACTCTCGAACGCCCGCCCGAGGCCGCCGTACCGAAGCGGCCCGCGCGGCCGTCGCTGCTGTACCGCGCGTTCGTCCGGCCGGAGACCGGTTCGCTCGTCGGCGCGATCGCCATCCTGATCTTCTTCGCCGCCGTCGCCCCGCCGTTCCGGCAGCTCACGTCGGCGGCGACGGTGCTCTACGCCAGCTCCACCATCGGGATCATGGCCATCGCTGTGGCGCTGTTGATGATCGGCGGCGAGTTCGACCTCTCGGCCGGCGTCTCCGTCGTCACCGCGGCCCTCACCGCGTCGATGCTCAGCTACGAGCTGTCGCTCAACCTCTGGGTCGGTACGCTCGTCGCGCTCGTGGTCGCTCTGGCGATCGGGTGGGTCAACGGCTACCTGGTGGTCCGCACGGGGATCCCGAGCTTCCTGGTCACGCTGGGCACGTTCCTGATGCTCCAGGGGCTCAACCTCGCCGTGACCAAGATGATCACCGGCACGGTCGCCACCAGGAACATCTCCGACATGGACGGCTACGACTCGCTGCGGGCCGTCTTCGCCTCCCAGTTCACGATCGGGGGCGTCGCGATCCGGGTCACGGTACTGTGGTGGCTGCTGTTCGTCGCCGTGTCGAGCTACGTGCTGCTCAGGACCAGGATCGGGAACTGGATCCTCGCCGTCGGCGGCAATGCGGACAGTGCCCGCGCCGTCGGCGTACCGGTCAACAAGGTCAAAGTCGGGCTGTTCGTGACCGTCGGCTTCCTGGCCTGGTTCACCGGCATGCACCTGCTGTACTCGTTCAACACCGTCCAGTCGGGTGAGGGGGTCGGCAACGAGTTCCGGTACATCATCGCGGCCGTCATCGGCGGTGCCCTGCTGACCGGCGGGTACGGGTCGACCATCGGCTCGGCGATCGGGGCGTTCATCTTCGGCATGACGACGCAGGGCATCGTCTACGCCGGCTGGGACCCCGACTGGTTCAAGTTCTTCCTCGGCATCATGCTGCTGCTGGCCACGGTGACGAACCTGTGGGTGCGGCGGCTCGCGACCCGGAGAGGGTGATGGCGGCGATGGTCGATATGGCGGTCGACGCGGGCGTGCCGCTGGTCGAGATGGTCGACGTCGGCAAGTCGTACGGCGTCATCCAGGCGCTGCGGGGCGTCTCGCTGCGGGTCAACGCCGGCGAGGTCACCTGCGTGCTGGGGGACAACGGCGCCGGCAAGAGCACCCTCATCAAGATCATGTCAGGGCTGCACCAGCAGAGCGAGGGGGCGCTGCGGGTCGACGGCGAGGAGGTCCGGTTCGGCTCGCCCCGGGAGGCGCTCGACCGGGGGATCGCCACCGTGTACCAGGACCTGGCCGTCGTCCCGCTGATGGAGGTGTGGCGCAACTTCTTCCTCGGCTCCGAGGTACGCAAGCGGCTCTGGCCGTTCAACCCGCTCGACGCCGAGGGCATGCGTCGGACCGCCCGGGCCGAGCTGTCCAAGATGGGCATCGAGCTCGACGACGTCAACCAGCCGATCGGCACGCTCTCGGGCGGCCAGCGCCAGTGCGTCGCGATCGCCCGCGCCGTCTACTTCGGCGCGCGGGTGCTCATCCTCGACGAGCCGACCGCGGCCCTCGGCGTCAAGCAGTCCGGGGTGGTGCTCAGGTACATCGCCCGGGCCCGCGACGCCGGCCTCGGCGTCGTCCTCATCACCCACAACCCGCACCACGCGTACCTGGTCGGTGACCACTTCGTGGTGCTCAAGCGGGGGCAGATGAGCCTGGACGGCAAGCGCGACGAGATCACTCTCGACGAGCTGACCCAGCAGATGGCCGGCGGCGACGAGCTTGAGGCGCTCACCTCCGAGCTTCGCCGCGCGCAGGTGTAGGAGGGGGGATCGGCAGTGGTACTGAACGTGGGGGTCATCGGTACCGGCAACATCGGCAGTGACCACGTCCGGCGGCTGGCCACCCAGGTGTCCGGCGCCCGCGTCGCTGCTCTGTTCGATGTGGACGGTGAGCGGGCCGGCGCGGTCGCGGACCGCGTCGGTGCCCGCGTCCACAGCCAGGCGGCCGACGTCATCGAGGACATCCAGGTCGACGCGGTCGTGATCGCCTCGCCCGGCGACACCCACGCCGACCTGGTCCTGGCCTGCGTGGCGGCGGACAAGCCGGTGCTGTGCGAGAAGCCCCTCGCCACCACGGTCGAGTCCGCGCTGAAGGTACTGGAGGCCGAGGTCGCGCACGGGCGCCGGCTGACCCGGGTGGGCTTCATGCGCCGCCACGACCCCGGGTACCGGGCGGTCAAGGTCGCCGTCGACGACGGGTCGGTGGGGGAGCCGCTGCTGATGCACTGCGTGCACCGCAACGCGTCGGTACCGGCCGGCTTCACCAGCGACATGTCGCTGACCGACTCGGTCATCCACGAGATCGACGCCGCCCGGTGGCTGCTCGGCGACGAGATCGTCGCGGCCACCGTGGTGGCGGTCCGGCCCAGCCCGCTCGCCACGAACGGCATGCGTGACCCGCAACTGGTCCTGCTCGAGACCGCCGGCGGTGCCGTGGTCGACGTCGAGGTGTTCCTGCACTGCCAGTACGGGTACGACGTGCGCTGCGAGGTCGTCGGCGCGAACGGCACGGTCAGCCTGGACACCCCGACGACCGGTGCGCTGACCAGGAGCGGCCGGCGTGAGCAGGCCGTACCCGAGGACTGGCGGGTCCGGTTCGCGCCCGCCTACCTCGACGAACTCCAGCAGTGGGTGGACGGGGTCGCCTCGGGC
The DNA here is from genome assembly GCF_016863255.1 of Planosporangium mesophilum. Classification (GTDB taxonomy): domain Bacteria; phylum Actinomycetota; class Actinomycetes; order Mycobacteriales; family Micromonosporaceae; genus Planosporangium; species Planosporangium mesophilum. The sequence continues at coordinate 19,914 of NZ_BOON01000031.1, read as the reverse complement.
AACGGCGGCGGGGGAGGGTCCTCCGCCTGGGACGGGTACGCCGCTACCGCCGTCGCCCAGGCCTGCGTGGCGTCGCTGTCCAGTGGCGCCCGTACCGCCGTCGGGCTGGTCGACCGGCCCACCCTGTACGCCTGACGAAGGCGCTATCGCAGGTCGGCGACGACGATCATCCGCTTGTGGTCGGCGGTCAGCGGCCGCCCGTCCTCGCCGTACCCGCTCACCGTGGCGAAGCCGGCGGCGAGCAGCCAGTCCCGTAGCTCGGGGAAGCCGAACAGCCGCTTGACGAAGGTCAGCGTCCGGGTCCGGCCGTCGCGGACGACCGTCCGCTCCGCCTCGAACCGGCCAGTCAGCGCGTCGAGGTGGTACCGGTCGACGAGCATGTCGCCGTCGTCGCGGGCAGCCACCACCCGTGAGGGACAGTACGAGGCGAGAAACGCCGTCAGGTTGTCCAGGTCCATGGCCAGCCGGCCCCCCGGTCGCAGGGCGCGCACGATCCCGTCCAGGACGGCCCGGTTGGTGGCGTCGTCGAAGTACCCGAACGCCGTGGACCAGTTGACCACCCGGTCGAAGCGATCCGTCCACGGTATCCGGCGCATGTCGCCGGCCACGTACTCGACGCTGACTCCGGCGGCGGCCGCGTCGGCGCGGGCCCGGTCCAGGAAGACCGTCGACGAGTCGAGGCCGGTGACCCGGCAGCCGCGGGCGGCCAGCCGGTTGGCCAGGTCCCCGTGCCCGCAGGCCAGGTCCAGCACCCTCATGCCGGCTCGCAGGTCCAGCAACCGCCAGGTCAACTCCGCGACGGCCTCGCCAGGGGAGTCAGCGCCGGGGAGGACGGGCCCGTGCGCCGCGAACTCGCTCGCGCCCCGGGGCGCGGCGAAGAAGTGGAGGTAGTCGTCGTCGTACATGGCCGCGGCGTCGAACAGGCCGGTCATGCGGGCGAAGAGTAGGGATTGCCGTCACCGACGGCAATGGCATTAACCCGGCTCGCGCTGCGAGGGTTTGACCATGCTCAGCCAGTGGGCCGCCTCGTCGGCCGCCAGGATCCGGTCCACGCTCAGGCTCGGGCGAAGGTATGTCGCGTCCTCCCGACGGCTGTTCATCGGCGCGGAAAGTGGGCATCTGCGGACCCATGAAGACTGCACTGCGCAACGTCCGCGTGTTCGACGGCAGGCAACTCCTCTCACCCGGCACGGTGGTGCTCGACGGCGACCGCATCGGATCCGACACCTCGGGCGCCACGATGGTCGTCGACGGCGCGGGGGCGGTGCTCCTGCCCGGGCTGACCGACGCCCACCTGCACCTCGACGGGCGGTCCGCGCTCGAACGTCTGGTGCGCTACGGGGTGACCACCGCCCTGGACATGGCCAACGCCCCGCCGGAGTTCGTCGACTCGATGCGCGGGGTCCGGGGCCTACCCGACATCCGCAGCGCCGGCACGGCTGCGCTCGCCCCGGGTAGCGTCCACTCGCACATCCCGGAGATCGGCGAGCGCGGCCTGATCCGTACCGCCGGCGAAGCGGAGCGGTTCGTGACCGAACGGTTCGCCGAGGGCTCCGACTTCCTGAAGATCCTGATCGATCTGCCCGGGCCCAGCCCCGACCGGGCCACCATCGATGCGCTCGTCGCCACCGCGCACGGGCTCGGGCGGCTCGTCGTGGCGCACGCCCTCTCGTACGAGGCCGCCGAGGTGGCGCAAGCGGCCGGGGTCGACGCGCTCACCCACACGCCGCTGGACCGGCAGCTGGACCGCACCGCGGCGGACCGGATGGCGGCCGCGGGCCGGATACTGATCCCCACGCTGGTCATGATGGAGGCGTTGACGGCGCCGTCGACGCCCCCGGAGATGCTGGCGGAGTGGGCGATGCCCGGCGCAAGCTACGACAGCGCGCGGGCGAGCGTCGCCGCGGCGTACCGCGCCGGTGTGCCGGTCCTGGCCGGCACCGACACCAACACGGACGCTGAGGCGGCGGGGACCTTCACCTTCGGCGACAGCCTGCACCACGAGTTGGAACTGCTCGTCGACGCCGGCCTCAGCACCATCGACGCACTGCGCGCCGCGACGGTGCTGCCCGCCGAACACTTCGGCCTCACCGACCGCGGCGTCGTCGCGCCCGGCCGGCGGGCCGACCTGGTGCTCGTCGACGGCGACCCGCTGCACGACATCCGCGCCGTGCGGTCGATCAGCCGCGTCTGGTGCGATGGCATCGAGCACACCCCGGCCCGCCTGGCCAAGCAGTCGTAGTGCGGCGCTTGCGGTCCAAACGTTGAGTCTCTGACGGGTACGGCGAGAATATTTCTGCTACAGCTCACTACTGGACCGGGTGCCGATGAAGGCGAGCAGTTCCGGATCGTTCGACGTCAACCGGTGAACCTCCTCCCCGCCGTCGCACGTCATCAAAGCGATCGAAATTCCTGACGGGGCCTGCCCCACCACTCTCCACATGGCACCGGATTCCTGCCACCGACGCACGATCTCGACTGGTGTCTCCGGCCGGCCCGTACTTCCGGCAGGGGACGGTTCATCATGCTTCGAGCCGTTGCTCACCTGTCCATAGTGCGCGACCGCGACCGCTCGACGGTATGAACGGTCAGGTCCAGCCCCCTCTGGTTCGGGTGGTGGGCCGGAGCCTGGTGTCCTCAAGCCATCCGGATCAGGATCGGCGGCCCGGAACAGGGCTACCAGACTCCGGTCCTCACCCCGGACGGACCTCTACCGGGTGTTGTCCAGCCTGGCGCGCTGCTCGTCGCTCAGCCGCAGCGATACCCCGGCGAGCGCCTCGTCCAGCTGCTGTGGCGTGCTGACACCGACGATCGGCGTCACCGCCGGTACGCCACCTGTCAGCCAGGCGAGCACCACCTGGTTGCGGCTGACGCCGATCTCATCCGCGACCTCCGCGAGCACCGCGAGCCGGCGTGCCGTGCCGGGATGCTCGTAGGTATCCGGCAGGGGCCGATCGGCCCGCGTGTACCCGCCGTTGAGCAGCGTTCCGTATGCCCACAGCGACAGCTGCTCCACCTCGACGTAGTCGAGGGTCTCGTCGGTTGCCACACCGAAGCGGTGATTGGGATCCCTACGGATGCCTGGCCTGGCCGACACGTACGTGTGGTGCAGCTGCAGCGCCGTGTACGCGGTCCAGCCGTTGGCCCGGGCGATCTGCCGCGCCTGCTCCACCCGCCACACCGGGTGGTTCGATGCGCCCAGTCGGGCAACCACGCCCTCCTCGACCAGTTCGGCCAGCGCGCCGACGGTCTCCTCCAGCGGGACGGACCGATCTTCCATATGCGACCAGTACAGGTCGATGCGGTCGGTATTCAGCCGCTCCAGGCTGGCACGCGACTGCGCCTTGACGACCGCCGCCGACAGGCCTTCCCGGTGTCGGGGCCACTGCCCGGCCACGGTCGGCTCCGCGCCGACCTTGGTGCTGAGCAACACCCGGTCCCGCATTCCGGGCCGAGCCGCAAGCCAGGAGCCGATGACCCGCTCGCTCGCGCCGCCCCATCCGCTCGGACCCTCCCAGAAGCAGTAGCAGTTCGCGGTATCGATCATCGTGCCGCCAGCGTCGACGAACCTGTCCAGCAGGGCAAACGAGGTTCGCTCGTCCTGCCGGGTGCCGAAGAACATGGCACCCAGTACGAGGTTTGCCCGATCCATGTCCACACTCCCTTCGCGCCCGGCCATGCACCGGCCGCTCTCACAGCAGGCTGGCATCTGGAGCGCGCACCAGGTCAAGCACGGCGATGTGTGCCCGGCCGGGCAAGCGACGGTCACCAGTTGGACGGTCGGAGCGTGACGGCGGCCGATGCGGCCACCACCCCACTCCGGACCCTCGCCGCACCGCCGTCGACCCGCTCAAACATTGCCGTACATATCGAGATCTACTGATAATTCGGACCACCACATCGCGACCTGCCGGTCCGTGACCCGGGCCGCCGCAGATGGTGCCACGGTCGCGGCCATCCCCGCCCCACTCGGGTACCGGTGGCCATCGCCCCTGGTCGGTCGCTAGCCGTCCGTGCGACATGTCTGGAGCCGTTGATGCATCTTCGAACCACCCTCCGCCGCGGCACGCTGGTCCTGCTCGGCGTGACCATGGCCCTCGGATCGACCATGGGCGTCGGGTTGGCCACCGCCGCGCCCGCCGCTGCCAGCCCGGCCGCACCGGCTCGAACCAACGTCGCCGTGGCGGCCGACCTCACCGCCACCATCCAGCTGAACAACTGCTCCGCCTCGCTGGTGCGCTTCCCCGGGTCCGCCGACACCGACCGGGCCATGATGCTGACCAACGGCCACTGCTACGAGGGTGGCATGCCCGGCGCCGGCGTCGTGCTGACGAATCGGGCCAGCAGCCGCAGCGGCTCGCTGCTGAACGCCTCCGGCACCGCCGTCGCCACCGTCGGGGCGGACCGGCTGCTCTACGCCACCATGACCGGCACCGACGTGGCGCTGTACCGGCTGACTCGGACCTTCGCGTCGATCAGGTCGGCCACCGGCATCTCCGCGAAGACCATCTCCGCCAGCCACCCGTCCAACGGCACCGCCATGTTCGTCCCGTCCGGGTACTGGAAGCAGGTCTGGCAGTGCTCGATCAACGGGTTCGTGCCCACCCTGCGGGAGTCCAGTTGGACCTGGCGCGACTCGATCCGGTACAACACCGGCTGCACCACGACCCACGGGACGTCCGGTTCCCCGATCATCAGTACCGCCACCGGCCAGGTCATCGGCATCAACAACACCGGTAACGACAACGGTGAGATGTGCACGCTGAACAACCCGTGCGAGGTCGCCCCGAACGGCAGCACCACCGCCACCAAGGGGCAGAGCTACGGCCAGCAGACGTACTGGTTCACCACCTGCCTGACCGCCTCCAACACGATCGACCTGAACGTGCCGGGCTGCATGCTGACCAAGCCGGGCAGCTGACCGTCCGATCTCTGCTGTGACGATGTCAGCCCGCGCGGCAGGGCGGGCTGACATCGCGCGCAGGCTGACATCGTGGATGGTCGATGCGTTGACTCGGCGGCGAAAGACATCCTATCTTTGTGTCGTCTCCATGGAACGTCAGCGACGATGTCACTGGTCGTACCACCAGCGACCTGCGCGATGTCAAGGACGAACTCGCCACGCGGCGGGGGAGGTGCACCGATGGCCAGGAACCTGCGATCCGGCAGACGTCGGATCACTCGGCTCGGCGTGTTCACGACGATCCTGGGCATGCTGCTCGCCGCGCTCGGCGCCCCGCCCGCCCGCGCCGAAGTGTTCCACCCGCGCCAGCTCTGGATGCGCGACGCCACCGCCGGCCTGTTCCTGCACTGGGGGCTGCGGACCACCAGGAGCGACCCGGCAGCCCCGCCGTTCACCGACGCCGACTGCGCGGCGTGGGAGGCCGAGGTCACCGGCAGCGGCTGGAGCGCCGGGAAGTGGGTGACCGCCGCCCGGCAACTGCACGCCCAGTACCTCGTGCTCGCGAGCTTCCACAGCCGGCTCGGGTACGCCCGGGCCTGGCCGTCGCAGATCCCCGGTAGCTGCTCGACCAGGCGGGACTTCCTCGGCGAGACGATCGCCGCGGCCAGGGCCAAGGGGCTGAAGGTCATCCTGTACATGACCGACGATCCCCAGTGGTACTGGGAGGGCCTGCGGGAGCGGCCGGTGGATCCCAAGAATCCCGACCCCGGCGACGTCGACAGGCCGAACTGGTTCGACTCGCACGCCTACTCGGCGTACAAGGGCAGGCCCGTCAACCTGACCACCCGGGACGGCTTCGGCGAGTTCAGCTACGACAACTTCTTCGAGGTCATGCGGAACTACCCGGACCTGGCCGGCTTCTGGATCGACAACGACAACAAGTACTGGGAGGACCACGACCTCTACCGGCAGGTCCACCAGCTCCGGCCGCGCATGCTGCTGTCCAACAACAACGAGGACACGCCGGAGATGGACACCGTCAGCAACGAGCAGAAGACGGGCATGACCCCGCCGTACGACTACAACTCGGCGCTGTGGACGTCGATGCCGCGGCTGACCGAGTCCTGCTACAAGCTTCCGGCCAGGGGAGCCTGGTGGTACGACGGCGAGGGGCCCAACCGGGCCGGCGGCGCCGAGGTCGACAAGAAGCTCAACGTCGGCCGGTTCATCTCCAACGTCGGCGCCTCCAGTAAGGCACTCGAAGCCGAGACGTCCACACTGGACGGCAGCTTCCCGCCGAACCAGGCCGAGTTCAACGCCTTCATGAGCACGTACCTGACACCGATCTGGGAATCGGTCCACGGCGTCGAGGGCGGCGGGTATCTGTACGGCGGCCTGCAGCCGGGCGCGTTCAACGACGGCGCCTACGGCTACACCACGATCGGCCGGTACGACCGGGACCGGCACTACATCCACGTCATCGACAAGCCGGCAACCGGGACGGATCTGAAGGTCCGCGACAACGGGTACGTGGTGACGACGGTGCACGACGTGCGTAGCGGCAAGAAGTTCGACTTCAGCCAGCGCGACGGGTTCCTGACCATCAAGGGCATCACCGCCTGGGACCCGTACGACACCGTGTTCAGAGTGCAGACCCACGGCCGTACCGGCATCTACCGTGGTGTCACCGCGACCGCGTCGGTGTCGGCGCCCGGCCACGACGCGTCGGCGCTCGTCGACGGCGACCACACGAAGTACTGGGACAACGCCGCCACCGTGCCTGCGAGTATCACCCTCGACCTCGGCCGGGTACGCAAGGTCGCCTACGTCGCGGTCAACCAGCGCGAGTGGTCGCCCACCCAGCCGCGCACCTCGTTCGGCCATCCCGAGGACTCCGCCCGCATCAAGGACTACACGGTGGAGGTCAGTACCGACGGCGTCACGTGGACGCCCGCCAGGTCCGACACGATGCGTAGCGCCCGCGCGGTGCAGTTCATCGACCTCGACGTGGCCGGCGCCCGGTACGTGCGGCTGACCGTCACCAGCACGTGGGCGGCGGCGACCCTTCCGGAGTACGACAAGAAGCTGCGCATCGACGAGCTGTGGGTCGGTGGGGCGTACCCGAGCCGGGCGTGACGCCGTCAGTGTCCGCGGCCCCGCGCCATCTCGATTGCCGCGAGGTCGGACAGGGTCGCGGCGTCGGAACCCCAGCAGGCGACGGCCTGGCGCAGGCGCGCCGCCGCGGCATCGAGCCGGCCCCGCGCGTACTCGTAACGGGCGGCGGCCCGCGCCTGTTCGTGCTCGGCCGCGCCGAGCGTGTCGAGGAACGCGCCCCACGCCGTGCGCATCGACGCTTCCGCCGGTACACCGTCGGAAGGCCAGTCGGAGCGCTCGATCGTCTTCATGTGGGTGAGGAAGCGGTACACGAAGAAGCCCATGCTCAGGGCGAGCGAGAGCGACCCGTCCTCGTCCGGTGAGTAGCGCCGGCCGAACTCGGCGACGGCGTCCGTGATGGCCTCGGCCGGCGTGGACCCCCGCGACGCGGCCCGGCGCTCGTCGGCCTCGACCGAGGTGTAGCGGTTGAACTTGGCGATCGCGTGCTCGTACGAGTCGAACTTCAGGTGCTTGAGCGCGACGTCGACGTCCGGGGGCAGGTCGACCGCGGCGGCGGTGAAGCACGGCGGCACGTGGATCGTGCTGGGCCAGGTGACATCGGCCTTGCGAAAGAAGCGTGGGTGGCGTTCGACGTCGAGACCCCAGCCGGTACCGCGGATCAACCGCGACCCGAGGTAGGTGGGGCAGGGCAGGAGGTACGCCGAGACGTCGGGTCCTGCCGCGGCAGCCAGCGCCCGCAACCGCTCCACGCCACCCGGGGACAGCCGCTCGTCCGCGTCGATGAGAAGTACCCACTCCTCGGCGGCGGCGTCGATGGCCGGCTGCCGGCCGGGCTCGCAGTACCCGGCGTCGGGCAGCCGCAGAATCCGGGCGCCCGCCGCGGCAGCGATCGCGACCGTCCCGTCGGTCGACTCCATGTCCGCGACCACGACGTCCTCGACGCCCTCGCAGGAGGCCAGGCAGGCCGCCACGTGCGCCGCCTCGTTGCGCACGTTCAGAACGGCCGAGATGCGCGGCATGGTCAGCGTCCCCCTCAGGGTCCCCCGAGGCCGACGGTACCTCCGGCAGGCGTGTGCGACTACGGTCGCGGCGCCGCGCTGTCGCGCCGGGCGGCCGTCGCGTTGCCGGGCCCGGTCACGGCGGGCACCATCGGCGGTGGGAGCCGGCTGAGAGGACCAGAGCGCCATGCCCCTACCCGGAGCAGCCCTGATCAGAGCGGTGCGGAGATCGGTCACGCCGATCCTGGGCGCGCTCGGCCGGGCTGTGCGGATGGTACGGACGCGGCGGGTGCGGGTCACGCCGTACCGGGTGGTGGCGAGCGCCCTGACCGCCGCCCTCACCGCGATCGCGCTGCGCCGGCCGTGGGACAGCGACTTCGGCGTCCACGCGGCCGGCATCGAACGGATCCGCGCCAACCTCCGCCGCCCGGGCAACCCGATCGTGGACGCGGCCACCCCGAGCCCGTACAACGACTACACTCCGTACACGGTGGGTCTCGGACTGCTGGCCCGGGTGACCGGGTGCAGCGGGCTGACGATCCTCACGTACGCGGCGCCGGCCTGCCTCGCCGTGCTGCTCGTCGGGGTGCGGCGGTTCACCGAGCTGTTCAGCGACGACCCGTGGGCGCCGGTGCTCGCGCTCGCGTTCCTGACGCTGCTGTGGGGCGCCGACGCACCGTGTTGGAGCGGTTTCCTCAACCTGCGGAGCCTGCCCCTGATCACCCCGTACCCGAGCACCCTCGCCACCGGCCTCATGCTGCTCTGCTGGACCTCGCTCCGCGCGGCCCTGGACAACCCCGCACCGGCCCGCTGGATCGCGGTCGGGGTGCTCGGCGGCGCGATTACGTTGATCCACCCGTTCACCGCGCTGTGCGCGGCACCGGGCGTACTCGCGCTGCTCGGGCGCGGATTGCGGCGTACCGACCGGCACGGCCCGGCTCTGGCGGCCGCGGCGGCCGTCGGCACGGTGCTGAGCTGGCCGTACTTCTCCGTCGCCACGCTGGCGTCGGCGGCGCGGACCCTGCACGACACCCAGCGGCCGCTGTACGACCGGATCGCCCGGCGGTACGGCTACGCCGCGATCGGGCTGCCGGCCCTGCTGATCCGCCTGCGCCGGGACCGGCGCGACCCGCTGGTGCTGCTCTTCGTCCTCAGCGCGGTACCGCTGGCGGTCGGCTGGCGGCGCGGGTACACGCCGCTGGCCCGGCTGTGGCCGGTCGCCCTGCTCGCGGCGCAGGTCGCGCTCGCGCTGGAACTCTCGCGCCTCGGGTTCGCCCGGGCCCGGCTCTGGTGGACGGCGACGCTCTGGCTGTGCGTACGCGGTGCCGTCCGGCAGTATCCGAACGTCGTCGTCGCCCTGCCGGGATCCGCGCCGCAGCCGGCGCCGATCCGCGACCTGGCCTGGGTCGCGCGGCACACCGCGCCGGGCGACACCGTGGTGGCCGACGTCCCGGAGGCCGACCTGACGCTGCTCGCGTACGGTCTTCGGCTGGTCGCCCCGCCGCGGCCGGACCCGTTCCTGGTCGACCAGGAACGGCGGTGGGCGGACCGCCGGGTGATGGCCGGCTGGGGAGGGCCGGTGCCGGCGAGGGCGCTGAGCGACCGGCTCGGCCTGCTGCGGCACTACCGGGTCCGCTGGGTGCTGGCCCTGCACGGCGGCTGGCGCTGGGCGGACCGGTACGCCGACACCGTGGTCGACGGCCCCGGTCGTGCGCGGCTGCTCAGGCTCTCCTACTGATTGATCGCTTCCACGTACACCGACTCGTCGTTGCGCAGCGGCCGGTCCAGGCGCGCGACCTGCGGCGACGCACCCTCCCGGTACGCCCGGAGGGTGATCGTGCCGTCGCCGAACCCGCCCGCCCGCAGCGCGTGGCGTAGCTCGTCCGCGTCGTAGATCCACCGGTGGCCGTACAGGTAGAAGATCTGGTTGACCATGTACGCCGGCCGGGCCGGCATGGGGGCCTCCGCGTCGATGACGCTGTCCATGCGGCGGCGGTGCTCGGCGAAGAACCCGCCGCCGCGCAGGTAGCACTCCGCGTACCGGCGGAGGTCCGGCGTGCTCAGCCGGAGCAGGCCGCCGGGGGAGAGGATCCGCCTGACCTCACCCAGCCACGCGATCGCCGCGGTCGGCTGCACATGCTCGATGAGGTGCTCCGCGTACACCCAGTCCACGCAGCCGGTCTCGAACGGCAGCGGTGCCGTCACGTCCAGCGCGGTGAAGTACCGGGCGTCGTCGACCCGGTACAGCGTGCCCGGTTCGGTGGAGACGCCGTCGGCGTGCAGGCGGACCAGGTCGGCCGCGAGCCCGGTCGGGTGCTCGGTGGTGAGCGTGCCGAACTCGACCCCGGTCACCGGCAGGTCGACCAGGTCCGCCCGGGTGAACACGGGCGTCGCCGCGGCGACCGGATCCAGCCGGGCCCGGCGGCCATGGTCGGCGTGGACCCGCGCCGCCGTCCGGCAGAAGCTGTCGGGGTCCTCCCAGTGCCAGCTCATGCCCCGGGGACCCGGCCGGCCGCTCCCGCCAGTACCCGTACCGTCTGCGTGACCATCCGCTCGGCGTCGAAGTCACGCAGGGCCCGCAGCCGCGCCCGCCGGCCCAGGTCGCGGCGCAGCTCGGGGTCGTCGAGCAGCCGGTCGAGGGCGGTGGCGAGCGCGTCGACGGAGTTCGGGGGTACCACCACCGCGTCCGGCCCGACCGCGTCCGGGACGTCACCCACGGCGGTGGCGACGCACGGCAGCCCGTGCGCCATCGCCTCCAGCAGCGCCAGCGGCAACCCCTCCCGCCGCGACGGCAGGCAGAACAGGTCGAGCCCGCGCAGCAGTGCCGGCACGTCGCGGCACTGCCCGAGGAGGGTGATGGGCAGGCCGCCGGCCTGCCGCTCCAGCCGTTCCCGCTGCGGCCCCTGGCCGGCGATCACCACCCGCAGCCGCGCGTCGTTCCGGCCCAGCGTGGACACCGCCTGGATGAACAGGTCGATGCCCTTCTCGTGGGAGAGCCGCCCGACCGCGCCGACGGCCAGGGGGTACCGGCCGTGCGGGCGCGCGACCCGTGCCGGCAGGTCGACGCCGTTGCGGATCCGGTGGACGGCTCTGGCCGGTACCCCCAGGTCGTCGTGCAGCCGTTGCGCGATCGCCGCCGAGGGCGCCACGACGGCGGCCAGGTTCGCGTACAGCCGGCGCAGCCCGGCCAGGCCGGTGCCGACATCGTGCAGGGTCGCCACGGTCGGCGCGCACGCCTGGGCCGCGCGCAGCGCCGCCCGGTTGCTGGCCGGGTTGACGAGGTTGACGTGCACCACGTCCGGCCGCACCCCGGCCAGGGCGTCCACGAGAGCCGGCGCCTCGTCGGCGTTGAGGCCCAGGGGCAGGAGCGTCGCCGTCGGGCCGAAGTACGGCGCGAGCGGCGCGGCGACCAGCAGCGTGGGGTCGACCCATTCCGGCGCGCGGTGCAGCAGGTGCCGGGCGTAGGCCTCCGCGCCGCCGAAGGCGTCGCTGTCGACCACCATCGCCAGCCTCAGCCGGCCGGCCAACGCATCCTCCCGGGCCGGCCGGGCGCGGTCGAACCGGACTCGGCCAGGCGGGTGACGGCCGAGACGACCCGGTACACCGGGATGTCGGCCATGCAGGCCGGCCCGGCGGCCGACAGCGGGCACCGGGCGTCCCACCAACACACCTGCTCGGTCACCCGGGTCGGGAGCCGGTGCCGGCACGCCGGCAGCCCCTGCAGGTCGGCGCCGCCGCCGACGCCGTACCTGACCGCCAGGGTGGGGCCGAACAGCCCGACGGTACGGGCCCCAGCGGCGGCGGCCAGCCGGACCGGTCCGGTGTCGCCCCCGACGACGATGCCGCCGCGCCGGGCGACGGCCCGGAAGCAGGCCGCGAGCTGCCGGAGGGTCATCCCGGGCAGGGCGACGACCGCGGCGTCGACAGGAGCGGCGTCCACCGGCGTCACGCTCAGGACCGGGTGACCGCGCCGCACCAGGGCCACGGCGAGCCGGCGCCAGCGCGGTCGCGGCCACAGCTTCACCGCCATTCCCGAGTCGGTGACGAACACGACCGGCGGCCGTGCCGCGGTCGGAGGTACCAGGTCGGCGATGGTCCGCTCGCCGTGGGCCAGCTCGTCCGGGCGTAGCCGTACCCACGGCGCCACGCTGAGATCCTCCGCGCTGACCAGGCCCTCGGCGTACAGGATCCGCAGGTACCGGTCGCCGATGCGCTCGTCCGGCGGCGGCCGGCGCCACAGGTCGGTGACGCAGCGGGCGCCGGAGGCGGCCAGCAGGTCGGGGATGCCGTCGTACCGGGCGGTCGTGATGGCGAGGTCGGGGCGTCGCACGGCGAGGGCCGCCACCACCGCTGCCCGCTCGCACCCGGTTCGGCCGCGTCGCGGCGTGAGGACCTCGGTGACCGCCGGGTCGCCCCGCACGAGATCGGCACCGGGGTCGTCGGTGAGCAACCGCAGCGCCGCGCCGGGGTTGCGGCGGGCCAGCGCGTGTACGGCGGGGAGCACCATCAGCAGGTCACCGATCCCGCCCAGCAGCTCGACCACGAGGATGTCGCGGTACCGGTCAGCCATGGTCGGCCCTCAACACACCGTCGTACACGCTCCTGTGGGCGGTGGCCACCCGCTGCCAGGTGTACCGGGCGGCCAGCCGGCGTCCACCGGCGGCGAGCCGCAGCCGCAGGTCCGGATCGGCGAGGAGCCGTTCGACGGTACGGGCGACCGCCGACGCGTCGCGACGTTCGGGGATCACCGCGACGGTGTCCCCGTCGCGCAGGCGCGGGTCGGGGTCGTCCGCGGCGGTCACGGCGGTGGGCACCCCGTGGGCGAGGGCGGCCAGCACGGCGCCGCTCCTGGTCGTCACGCCGGACGTGAACGGCAGGACTGCCGCGTCGGCGGCGTGCAGCGCCTCCGAGACCTCGGGGGCGGGCAGGTGGCCGGTGAACGTCACCACCTTGGTGACGTGGTGCTGGCGTACCAGACTGTCGAGGTCGCGCCGGTACGCTCGGGCCTGCGGCTCCGGCAGCGCCTGCGAGGTGAACCCGCCGACGACCAGCAGGTGCAGGTCGGGACAGGCCGCCCGCAGGGCGGGCAGCGCCTCGATCACGTAGCGCAGCCCCTTGACCGGGTGGACGAAGCCGAAGAATGCGAGCAGTCGCGCGTCCGGGGCCAGACCGAGGCGCCGGCGGACCGCCGGCCGGGCGTCCGGCGCGGCCGGGTGCTCCTCCACGTTGGACGCTATGGGCACCTCGGTCGTACGCCTGCCGGTGCGCACCCACACCTGCGCCGCGTGCTCCGGGTTGGAGACCAGGACGGTCGCGCTGGCGGGTACCAGCCGGCCGGTCCCGCGATCCCACAGCCGGACCCACTCCAGTGGCCGCCAGCACGACTCCGGTACCCATCTCGGCGCCGCCCACGGACCGTACTCGTGCACGGTCGTGATCAGCGGGATGCACCCCGGAAGCAGCACCGGCAACAGCCCCGGTACCGCGGAGAACCGGTATGCCGACGGCGCGTACTGCACGTGGACGAGGTCCGGGTGCAGGCGCCGTACCGTGTCGGCGGCCCGGCGCGTGGCCGGTAGCCACTGCCCCGACTCCTGCTCCGTCGGTCGTACCGGCACCGGCTCCACCTGTACGTCCACGTCGGCGAGGGCGGTGATGAGGTGCTGGACGTAGTCGCTGACCCCGTCGTGGTCAGGCCGGCCCGGACCGTGGACCATGGCCACCCGGACGCGGCCGCCAGCACGCATACCCCACCTCCCTCCGCACCGCAGCGCGTTCTTCCCACCGCTGCCAGCGATAAACCGCCGTCACGGGGCGGCGAGCCATCGACGACCGTCTTCCGGGGCGGGGCCTTGAGGCGTAGCGTGAAGCGTCCAGCGGCCGACCGGACGCCCTGCCGCGTCCCGGATCACGCCTGGCAGATCGTGTCGCCGGGCGTGGCCGCGCGGCTGACGTAGGGAGGTCGACATGGCCCGGACCCGAACTGTCTTCGCTGGTTCCCTGGTGGCGGTCGTCGCGCTGGTGGCGCTCGTGGTCGGGGTGGTCACCGGACGGGCGACCGGTACGACGAGCGCGTCGGGTGGCGGCCCGGGTGGTGCGGCGACGGGCAAGAAGGTCGACGTCATCATCAAGGCCAGCGATTCGTCGTTCTGGCAGGCGATGCTGGCCGGCGCGCAGCAGGCCGGCGCCGACTTCGGGGTCGAGGTGCACATGTTCGGCCCGACGTCGGAGACGAACATCGACGAGCAGGTGCAGTTGGTCGAGAACTCGATCTCCCGTGGCGTGCAGGGCATCGTCATCGCGTCGAACTCCTCCACCGCGCTGAACTCGGTCATCGGCCGGGCCCGTGGGGACCGCATCAAAGTGGTCACTGTGGACAGCCGGGTCACCGCCGAGTCGGAGGGGTTCATCGGTACCGACAACGTCAAGGCCGGCGCCCAGGCCGGCCGGCGGATGTGCGACCTGCTCAAGGCGAAGGGCCGGACCAGCGGTGCGGTGCTGGTCGAGTCCTCGGTGGCGGGCATCCAGTCGCTGGTCGACCGGGACCGCGGATTCCGGCAGGGGGTGGCCGAGGGATGTCCGGGCGTCGACGCCTCGCTCCAGCGCTTCAACAACAACGACATCAACACGGCGACGGCTCAGGTGAACGACGCGTTGACGGCCAACCGTGAACTGCTGGGCGTGTTCGCCGACAACAACACCTCCGGGGTCGGTGCGGCGCGGGCGATCAAGGACAACAACGCCATCGAGACCGTCCCGGTCGTGGCGTTCGACTCGGACCCGCAGGAGAACGCCGCCTTGGCCGAGGGCGCGATCGACGCGCTGGTGGTGCAGAACCCGTACTTCTTCGGCTATCAGGGCGTGGTCGCGGCGGCGATGGCGAGCGTCGGCCGGGTACCGCCCCGCGACATGGACCCGGGCGCCGTCGTGGCAGACAAGGCGAACATGAACCAGCCGGAGATCAAGTCCCTGCTCGAACCGCCGACCGCGAAGGCGGGGAAGTGAGCGCGGCGCCGTTGACGAGCTCGGCTCCCGTCCTGGACCTGAAGGGCGTGTCGAAGTCGTTCGGGCCGGTCCGGGCGCTCACCGACGTCTCGTTGCGGCTGCTGTCGGGGGAGGTGCACTGCCTGGCCGGCGAGAACGGCGCGGGCAAGTCGACCCTGATCAGGGTGCTGACCGGTGCGCTGCGCCGGGACGGCGGCGACTACGAGATCGCGGGGGAGCCGGTCGTCGCACCCACCCCGGCGTCGATGCGGGCGGCCGGGGTGCAGGCCGTGTACCAGGAGCTGAGCCTCCTGCCCCACCTGTCGGTGGCGGAGAACCTCTTCATGGGGCGGCTACCGGCCCGCCGGGGGCTGCTGGACCGGCGCGGGCTGCGGACCCGGGCCCGCGAGGCGCTCGACGGGGTGGGCCTGGCGGCGGTCGACCCGGACACCGTCGTGGAGCGGCTGCCCGCCGCCACCCGCCAGCTCGTGGAGATCGCCAAGGTGCTGACCGCCGAATCGGTCAAGGTGATCGTGTTCGACGAGCCGACGACGGCGCTGACCGAGGAGGAGTCGGCGCGGCTGCTCGACCACATCCGCCGGCTGCGCGACGGTGGGGTGGCCGTGCTGTACGTGACCCACCGCCTCGAGGAGATGTTCGAGATCGGGGACCGGGTGACGGTCCTGCGCGACGGTGGGCTGTCCGAGTCCGGGCCGATGAGCGACTACGACGAGGACCGGCTCATCACCGCGATGGTCGGCCGGGAGGTGACCTCGCTGTACCCGGAGTCGCCGTCGGCGCAGACGCAGGGTGACGCCGGCGTTCCGGTGCTGCGGGTACGCGGGCTGCGCCGCACCGCCGACGCGCCGAGCGTCGACCTGGACGTCCGGGCCGGCGAGATCGTCGGCCTCGGCGGCCTGCTCGGCTCGGGACGTAGCGAACTCCTGCTGTCCATCTTCGGCGCCGACCCGATCAGCACCGGCGAGATCCAGATCGACGGTCGCATGGTCAAGCCGTCCGGGCCGCGCAGCATGATGGAGGCCGGCGTCGGCCTGCTCACGGAGGACCGGAAGGAGCTCGGCCTGCTGCCCGAGCTGTCGATCCGGGAGAACGTGACGATCGCGAGTCTGCGTGCCGGTTCCCGTCGCGGGCTGCTGCCGGGCCGCGACCTGGCAGAGGAGGCCGACCGGCTGCTCGACAGCCTGCGGCTGCGCGCCGGCTCGTACGACCAGCCGGTGTCGACGCTGTCCGGCGGCAACCAGCAGAAGGTGCTGCTCGCCCGATGGCTGTTGACCAGACCGAAGGTGCTGCTCTTCGACGAGCCGACGAAGGGCATCGACGTCGGGGCGAAGGGCGAGCTGTACACCGTCATCGGTGACCTGGCCAGGCAGGGCCTGGGGATCGTGGTGGTGTCGTCGTACCTGCCGGAGCTGCTCGGGCTGGCCGACCGGGTGCTGGTCCTGCGGGACGGGGCGATCGCGGGGGAGCTCGGCAGCGGTGCGTCCGAAGAGGACGTTCTCCGCCTCGCGAGCAGTGCATCCACCGATCCGGCCGGTACCGACGAGGAGGGGGCCACCCATGCCTAAGCTGCTCTGGCGCGAGCCTGTCGGGACCGCTACCGGCCCTCGCGTCGTCACTCTCGGGGCCGTCGCCGGTCGCGAGAGCGGCGGCCTGGTCGTCCTGCTCGTCGCCGTCGGTATCCTCGCGCTGGTCAGCAACGAGTTCCTGACCGGTGGAAACCTGTCCAACCTGGCCCGGCAGGTGGCCATCTTCGGCATCATCGCGGTCGGGGAACTGCTGGTCATCCTCACCGCCGGCATCGACCTGTCGGTCGGGTCGGTCCTCGCACTGAGCGGCGCGGTCACCGCGCAACTGCTCGTGGCCGGCGTACCCGTACCGCTGGCGATCGGCGTCGGGATCGCGGTCGGGGTCGTCCTCGGGTTGGTCAACGGGATGCTGGTGACCCGGCTCAAGTTGCCGCCGTTCATCGCCACGCTCGGGATGCTCGGCATCGCGCGGGGGATCGTCCTGGTCATCACCGACGCGAAGACGGTGCAGGGGAGCGGACTGCCGCAGGGGTTCCAGACCATCGCGAACGGCACCGTCCTGGGGGTACCGAACCT
This sequence comes from Planosporangium mesophilum, assembly GCF_016863255.1. Lineage (GTDB taxonomy): Bacteria > Actinomycetota > Actinomycetes > Mycobacteriales > Micromonosporaceae > Planosporangium > Planosporangium mesophilum. Next base: position 2,791 of record NZ_BOON01000031.1, on the reverse strand, counting down.
GCTCATCATCGCGGCAGGGGTCACCGCGGCGGCGTGGTTCGTGCTCACCCGTACCGTGTTCGGCCGCTATGTCTACGCCGTCGGCTCCAACCCCGAGTCGGCCCGGCTGGCCGGCGTACCGGTGCGGACGGTGACCGTCTCCGTGTACGCGATCTCCGGGCTGCTCGCCGGGCTCGGCGGGGTGCTGCTCACCTCCCGGCTCGGTGCGGGCATCCCGACCGCCGGTACCGGCTTCGAGCTCAACGCCATCGCCGCCTGCGTCATCGGAGGCGCGAGCCTGTTCGGCGCCAAGGGCAGCGCGCTCGGCGCCGCCACCGGGGCACTGATCATGGGCGTACTCAACAACGGCGGGAACCTGCTCGCGATCAACGCCTTCTATCTCCAGATCGCGATCGGCGTACTGATCATCGTCGCGGTCGCGTTCGACCAGTGGAACACCCGGGCGGCCGCCAGGAGTGGCTGAACCGCGACAGCCGACTCCAGCCCGACGGCACGGCCGGCCCCCCCGTTCTGCCTGTCGGCCCAGATCCCCGACCGGCTCGACCTGGTCACCGAGGTACGCCGAGGCCAGCATCGGGCCGCCGGGAAGGCAGATCAGCGCGTCACCCTCGCCGGTCTGGTGGTAGGTGAGCCGCGTGCCGTCGGAGCCGTGGAAGGTCGCCATGCGGAGATCGTATGTACGGACGCCGGTGTCCGTTGGCCTGTCGTGCGTGCGATCCGTTCATGGTCACTGATCCTTCCGCCCGGCGAGAAAGTGCCGTGGACATTCATGAATATGGATGCAAGCTGATAGTCGACGGCAGGGGAGGCGAAGGGAGCCGCGATGAGTGAGTCGTTGAGTCGTCGTCGCGTTGTCACGCTGGGAGCGGCCGGAGTGGCCGGGGCCGCGTTGCCGCTCGCCGGGGGTGGTCCGGCCCTGGCGGCTGCGGTCGAGACGGAATTCGGCACACCGCCGGACGGGCTCGGGCGCGTCTTCGACGTGAGGCGCTTCGGGGCGAAGGGTGACGGGGTCACCATCGACACCGACGCCATCAACCGGGCCATCGAGGCTGCCGCCGCGCCCGGACCGGGAGGGAAGCCGGGCGGCACCGTCTACTTCCCGGCCGGCACGTACGCGAGTTACTCGATCCATCTCAAGAGCAACGTCGCGCTCTACCTCGCGCAGAACGCCACCGTCCTGGCCGCCGCCCCGGCCAACGGGAAGGGCTACGACCCGGCCGAACCGGGCGCGGGCAACCCGTACCAGGACTTCGGGCACAGCCACTGGCACAACAGCCTGATCTGGGGCGAGGGCCTGACGAACATCACCATCTACGGCCCGGGCACGATCGACGGGAAGGGGCTGGTCAGCGGCGGGAGCCAGGAGTCGGCACCGTTGCAGGGCAACAAGGCGATCGCGCTGAAGTGGTGCCGCAACGTCACCATCCGCGACGTCACGATGGTCAACGGCGGCCACTTCTGCATCCTGCCCACCGGAGTCGACAACTTCCGGATCGACAGCGTAGTGATAGACACCAACCGCGACGGGATCAACCTCGACTGCTGCAAGAACGTGCGGATCTCCAACACCACGGTCAACTCGCCCAACGACGACGCCATCGTGCTGAAGAGTTCGTACGCGCTCAACCAGGTCCGCGACACCGAGAACGTGACGATCGACAACTGCCTGGTGAGCGGCTACGACCTCGGCACCCTGGTCGACGGTACGTTCAAGACCGCACCGTATGGGCGCACCGGGCGGATCAAGTTCGGTACCGAGTCCAACGGCGGGTTCAAGAACATCGCCATCTCGAACGTGGTCTTCGAGTACTGCCGGGGGCTCGCGTTGGAGACCGTCGACGGCGGGGCGCTCGAGGACGTCACGATCAGCAATATCACCATGCGCAACGTGCAGATGCCGATCTTCCTGCGGCTGGGCGCCCGGATGCGTGGCCCGGCCGGGTTGCCCGTCGGTACCCTGCGCCGGGTCAGCATCAGCAACGTCATCGCCCACGACGCCGACCCCCGCTACCCGTCGACGATCGCGGGCATCCCCGACCACCAGGTCGAGGACATCCGGATCAGCAACGTCCGCCACCACATGGTCGGCGGCCTGTCGATGAACGACGCCCCGGCGAACCCGCCCGAGCGGGAGGACGCGTACCCCGAGCCCAGCATGTTCGGCACGCTGCCGGCCTTCGGATTCTTCATCCGGCACGCCAGGGGCATCACCCTGGACGACGTCGAGGTCAGGTTCGACAAGACGGACACCAGGCCGGCGTGCGCGCTCCGGGACGTGGCCGATGTCGATTTCCACCACAACCGGGCGGACAAGGTACCGGGCGTACCGACCTTCGTGCTCGACGACGTCGACGGTTTCATCGTCACCACCAGCCGCCCGATCGCGGACACCCGCCTCGATCACGTGGACCACAAGGAGCTCTGAGCGGATTCCGTGTCACTAGCCGTAGACCGGGCATGACCGGAAGGATGGGATGGACGGAAGGAGGCCGGCCATGGCTGACAACGAACTGGTCATCCGGTTCCACCCGGTCGGCGGTGACGACGTCTCCCTGCTGAGCACCGACTTCGCCCGGCCCGAAGACGCCCTGGAGGCGATCGCGCGGGCCGTGGACGAGCGCCGCAGCCTCGTCCTGTCCCATACCAAGGAGGGTCTCGGGGCGAGCGAGAGCGCCATGGTCCTCAACCTTGCCAACGTCGTGTCCGTACGGGTGACGACGATGGGCGAGGCGGATACGACGGGTCCGTATCTTTGACGTTCTCCCCGCCCTAAAGGGCGGGGATTCCCTCC
>NZ_BOON01000030.1 GCF_016863255.1 Planosporangium mesophilum | reverse complement strand
GAACCGTGCCCCGGTCGACACCGAGATCAGCGGCAAGCTGCTCCTGGCTGCTAGGAACGGACTCCCTGGTCAGCTTCAACACGTAGCCGGTGATGACGCCACGATGCGACCGTCGGGCACGCTGATGTGGCATGCCCACCCCCAAACGCTTACCAGCGGTCAGCGGAAACTGCGTTCCAATCCAGATTCGCGGGTCGCACTCGACCGAAACGCGTACAGGCAGCGAGTCGATCGAGAAACGCCGCGATCGTAGCGTCGGTGCCAAGAAAAGTCCTCGGTTGGAAACCGGTTGCGCAAATGGCCGAAATCTCGAAGCCGAGGGTGGAAATCCGCCTGTGCTCTGGTCATTGCCTGCGCCGCAGCTGGCCGCACACACCCCTACCTGACGGAGCTAGACCATGTCACCGGTTCCACCGCTTCCTTTCGACCCGGACCAACCGCCGCTTGAGCCACCGCCTGGGTGTCCACGTCCGATGGTCTGGCGGCTCGCACGCGACCTCTGGCAGGCACACCAGCCGGCAACCGACGGCTTCTGCGGGCAGTGCGGCCGGGCCAACGAGCTCTACCCGTGCCCGCCGGCTCGACTGACGATCGAGGGCATGGCGTATGCCTGCGGTCTTCTCACCGAATCGGGCGGCTCGGCGGACGTCCGGCATCCATGGCACCGCCAGAGCGGCCGATGGTGACCGGCATGGCCGTGTACCAATCGCAGGCCGTGGCGTTCGCTCAGTACGCGACCGCGCAGGTCGCCTACCACGAACAGGCCCTCGCGCTGCACGAACTCGACGGCACGGGTTGCTGCCGGTTCTGCGGCCGGGCCTGGCCGTGCGACGAGGCCCGCCATAGCCGGCGGATGGTCGATCACTTCAGCCAGTGGGCACTGATCGACGAGCCTGCGCCGACTTCAGGCCTCGTCCGGACGTACCTGAAGGGGTGTCGACCTTAGAAAGGGATGAAGACCAGGCGGTCACGGATGATCGCCAGGCGCTCGGGTGTCATCTCCGAACAGTAGACGACCAGCTCCTCCGGACTACTGAAGCCGCCGCACCGATCGCGCTCAGAGACGATCTCGGCCGCTGCCTCGGGTGTCAGGTCCAGCTCCGACACCAGGTACGCGGCCGGCACGTGGTTGACGTCGACCAGACCGCCGTCGTCGTACTGCCGCCCCGGCGCGTCTGGTCGGCCGATGCGCAGTTCGGCCGCCAGCGGCGGGTTGGTGGTGATCAGGGCGCGGGCCTCCTGGCGGCGCTGCGCGCGCCACTGCGCTGCGGCGAGAGCCGGGTCGCTGCCCATCTGCACGACCGGTATCGGAGCCGCTCCGCGCACCTTCATCTGAAGCACGATCGTGTGTGCAATGCCGCCCAGCGAGATGATCAGGAACGGCGGAATGATTACCGCGTCGACCGCCCCGGTGTGGCCAGGCTTGGTGAACTGAGCGCCGACGAAGAAGACCACCGTCAGCAGGAAGTAACCGACAGCCGCCAAAGTGTGAAGCCGAGACCGCAATTTGAGCCCACCGATGAGCACCATCACGAACGTTCCGATTCCGCAGGTGAGCAGGGGAATCAGGAACCACCACCAGGTGGTCGGTCGGCGGTCCGGCACAGCTGATGGCCTTGGCTGCGGTTGCACGCGCTGATCATAGATCCGGGTACGCCGCTCCTCCCCTGCCTTGGACGAAGCGGCTCGATAACCTCCCATATCTTCCATGGCACCGGTCGAGGAACTCACCCAGCGGCTACGCACCTTCGCCGACGAGCGGAACTGGGGCCAGTTCCATACGCCCAAGAACCTCGTCATGGCGGCCGCCGGCGAGATGGGCGAACTGGTAGCCGAGTTCCAGTGGCTCACCCCGGAGCAGTCCGCCGCCGTCATGGACGACCTGAAGGCCGGCGCCCGGGTACGGGCCGGACTCGGCGACGTGGTCATCTACCTGACCCGCCTGGCCGACGTGCTCGGCATCGACCTCGTCCAGGCCGCACTGGACAAGCTCGAGGACTCCGCCCGGCGGTACCCGGTCGAGAGGTCCCGGGGATCAGCCGCGAAGGCACCTGGCTATCATCCGTCCGCGCCATAGCCCTGCGTGATCTGATCGCTACAGTCATGGCAACCAGCGCACTCCGACGGGCTTCCGGCTGCTCCGGATATGCCCCCCATGCGCACGATCACTTCGTGCTGCCCGGGGGCAATTCTCGGTGTCGGAGCTCCGCACTTATGCGGCCGGTCTTCTCCAGTACGCCAAGGACGGCAGCCTGGGCGGCGTCGAGATCCTCGTCGAGTACCAGCTCCCGCTCACCAGCATGCGGGTCGACGCCGTGCTGGCCGGCGTACACCCGAAGACCGGCAGAGACTCGTACGTCGTCATCGAGTTGAAGCAGTGGAGCGCGGCCAGCTCGTTCGACGGGTCGGATCGGCTGCTCAACGTGGAGCACACCCCGCGACCGCGGCTGCACCCCGGGCTGCAGATCGCCGGGCACTACGCTGTCATGTGGCTGCGCGAGCGAGGTAATTGCCTGGGCAAGGTCGGCTCGGTGATCAGCGAGCATCGGTAACGCATTTTCCAGTCACACGCGGAGCAATACCTCTGCCCCAGGGCGCTGGAGTCAAGCCGTCGTCACACGTACCCGGAACCTCCGGACGACTCCGAGTTCCGCATACCATCGACCTAGGCACGCCGTGAATCCTCAATGATCGGATTAGCGGGGACTGCGCCGAAAATGCACGAGCCCGGAAGGCAGCAGCCCGTGAGACTGCGCGTCAGCCGGAAGCGATGGCCGAGGCGACAAGGTCTAGACCTTCCTGGGTTACCTCAACGAACCAGTTGACATTTTTGTGGCCACCAGAGTTGCGGCTTTCCACAACGACAATCTGCTCGGGCAAGTAACCAAGCTCCTCCAGAAAGGAGGCTGTCACAGTCAGCCGGACGATAGCCGGCATCGTCTCACTCATCTCTCCGGTCAACATTACTAGGTTCTCCACTGCTAGCGCCTTACAAAGCTTTAGCGACATCTGGCCACGACGCTCGGGAACGACCGGTCCGCCCGCGTGGTCAAAGACCAGCTTCGTTAGGCAGTAAGCCTGCTCGAATGGTAGCCGGCCGTCGACGACAGCAATGCGGTGGGCTGCAACGTAAGCTGGTGGTCCTCCCGGCCGCGTAGCGGTCATCGGCGCCTCATCTCCCGTTCGACGGGCCGAATACACCGACCCTTAGATAACTGTCAGTGAGTAGACTAACCCCCTATATCCACGTGGTCTCGGGTTTGCTCCAATTCGGCACATGATTCGGCATCTGGGCAGCCTACTATCGCCGCAAATGCCCACCCCTGGCTCGTGACCCTACTTCGCCTCTCACACGGAAAGTAGCCGTAACTGGGCGCGCGCCACCGCGCGGATACGAAGTGCCGAGACAGGACCGCCAAAGTTAGGCGCTACTAGGTATTAAGGCGGTATCGGCGACGACTTGACGGAGAGCGGCGCCAGTCCGGTACGCCGGACCGCGTACCCTCCGGGGCCTGCTCTCGTCCTCGCTCAGCCGCGCACGGGCCGCCGGCTGAGCTAACGCCTGTCAGCGACCGGTTGCAGCCCGACGGTCCCTCCTGGCAACTGCTGGAACGTCGCGGCACAGCTCGGCTAGGTCACACTTCCCGCAGGGTTCGCTCCAGACCGGCAACCGAGGCAGCTGGTTGTCTCGCAGCGAGTCTCCTGCCTCCTTGATCCTGGCTCGCACACCCACCAGGAGAGGGCCCTCCACCTCTTCCCGGATGGTCTTTCCTTCCTCGTCGAGGTTCAAGACCTCGATGAGGTCAGCTCGCGTGCCGGCGAGTTCCTCGCAGCCGACCGCGTACACATGCAGTTGATCGCCCCGCCGTCCGCCGTGCCACCGACCACAATTGCCTGAAGCGAAGGCTGAGGCCCGGCGCACACGTGGCGGGAATCCGTTTAGCTGTCCGATGAGTGATACCACCGGATACGTTCTGCCACCACTGCAAGCGCCCCACCTGGATCCGCTAGACGAAGACCAAGTGTGTCCTGAGCCAGCTTGGCGGGGAGCATCTCAGCGAACTTGAGCTGCTGCAGCGCCTCGTCCACCACCACTGGCCGCGGCAGCTCGTCCTCGAGCCGGTCGATTGCCGCACGAAGACGGTCCCTCGAGACATCATCGCGGAGCCGGATACAGTGATCGTCGAGATCGCAGTCGGGGTCGACTACATCGGGAAGGGCTGCGGCGAGCGTCGCGTTAGCTCGCTCGCCGGCCCAGGTCCACCACACGATGTTCTCGCCGTCCGACTCGACAACCGTGCCGTCCGCCCAGGCCCGGTGGCCGGCCTCCACCCGAAGCTTGGCCAGGGCCTCGGTCGCCCGTTTCGATAGCCCAACTTCAGGCGTTGCACCTAGCAGTACATCCCGCTGAGCTCGGCTGAGCTCGAACGACTGGGGCGGAGTCATCCCCTGCCAAACGCTGCGGCCCGGAATATCTGTCGGCTCCACGAAACAACGCCGGTGGGGCCAGTCGATGTGCGTCACACGCCACGGACGGCCCGCGAGTGACAGGACTCGTGGGCCCTCCACCTTGCGCATCAGCATGAGAGGATCTGCTCCCCCGACCTCCTGTCGGCCGTAGAGGACTGTGAACTCAGGTGCGGCAGTGAAGACCGCGAGAAGTTCCATGAAGTTGCGTCGCCCGTAACGGCGCTCGGTCTCCGGTCCGATGAAGAGCATGCCCGACGAGTCCCGCTCGAGATGGCCGTTTGCTACGAGCCACTCGGCGACATCTCGGGCGGACTCGTCGAAGATTGGAAGGTCACCCCACCATTCGCGCCAGATGGTTTCGCCAGCGCGCCCCTCCTGAAGGCAGAGAGCAAGTAGCTGCTGAGCAGCGATGTGACGAGGTGCCGGCGGTGGACTGATTGGCTCGACGAACCCTGTGTTCCAGAGCCGCAGAAGTCCGGTCGCATGAAGCAAATTCTTCGCCGACGTGGCGAGGAACAGCATATTCCGCTCACTACCCGCGCGCCGTCCGGTCCGGCCGAGGCGCTGGAGGAATGACGCTACCGAGCGTGGAGCGTCAAGCTGGATGACCCGGTCCAGGTCGCCGACATCAATGCCGAGTTCCAGCGTGGATGTCGCGACGATGACGCAGTCTCGAGCCTCGGCGAAGGCTTGCTCGGCGCGGCGCCGTTCGTCAGCCGACAGCGACGAGTGGGAGACGAAGGTCGTCACAGTGCGCGACCGTAAAGCGAGGGCTAATTCTTCTGCCCGCCGGCGCGTCTCGCAGAAGACCAGCCGCTTCTCTCCTCGATGAAGCGCGGATATCACGGTAGCGGCGTTCTGGACGCTCCCGACGTAATCAACCTCGATCTGCGCCGGCGACGGTGGGCCTGCAGCCACAGGCGCCACGACGACGCTGGGGCGAGTGGCCGCACCTGCCCCCTGCAGCCAGCTCAGCAACTCCTGCGGGTTCCCGACGGTTGCTGACAAACCCACCCGCTGGATGGGCCGATTGGCGAGACGGGAAATCCGTTCCAGCACAGCGAGAAGATGCCAGCCCCTGTCATCGCCGGCGAAGGCGTGGACCTCGTCGACGATGACGGCCTGCACATCACCGAAGAACTCCCTGGGGTTGACTGACGGTGAGACCAGGAGTGACTCAAGAGACTCAGGGGTCGTGAGCAGGATGTCCGGTCGCTCGGCCCGCATCGCCCTCCGCTGCGACGGCTTTGTATCGCCGTGCCAGACCCCCGCCGCGCGGCCAACCCAGCGGGCATAGCCGTCGACACGTGGGTGCAGGTTGTTGAGGAGCGCCCGCAGCGGGCAGACGTACAGCACGGAAAGCCCGCGCCACCCGTACTCGATCATTGACGTGAGCAGCGGGAACACTGCCGCTTCCGTCTTGCCCCCGGCGGTCGGAGCCAGCAGTAGGGCATCCTTGCCGCTGATGAGCGGTTCCACGGCGGCTTCCTGGAGCGGACGAAGCGACGGCCAACCAAGTGTGTTGACGAGGTGGTGAACGAGCCCAGGGTGCAGGCGGTCGACGGCGGTCACGGCAATTCGAGCTCGATGTCGTCAACACTGGCGACAGCCATGCCAGCCGCATTGCGCTCGATGTCGGTGAGCTCTCCGGCCCTCAAGGTTAGCTTGTAGTCGCGGCGCGGATCAAAGTCTGGATGCAACTCGACCCGATCAAGCACGTCGCCGACGAGTTTCTTGAGAAAGACTCGGGGGGCGATGCCCACCTTTCCGCCGAGGTGCCCCGTGACCGCTTCGGCGAGCAGGCGAATGTACGAGTCGTCGACCGCATCGACGACTCGCCTCCTGTCGGGAAGGTCGGCGACGAAGAGGTCCCGTACGCGGCCACCCAGCTCACGCAACCCCTCGGCGGCGAACCCGGGCAGTCGTAGCTGAACGGCCCGTGGATTGTCGAAGCGCGGGTCAGTGGTGAAGTCGGTCGACAGCCGTTGGGCGAGCGGGGGCAGCCGTTGCGCGCCCTGCACCCCGTCGAAGAACGCCGGCGTGCCGGTGATGACCAGATAGAGACCGGGAAACCTGCCACCGTCGATCTCGTCGATGAGCTGCCGTAATGCGTTGAGCGCCTTGTCTCGAACGTCGGAGCGCATCCGCTGCAGGGTTTCGACCTCGTCGAGGACGACCAGCAGCCCGGGGTGGCCGCAGTCACGTAGCACCGTGAGCAGTCCCTGGAGGAACCCGAGCGCGGTGTAGTGGTCCAGCTCCCCCTTGACGCCTGCGGTCCGGCGTACGCCGGCCGCTACATTCGGCTGTCCACCGAGCCATGCGGCCAGCCCTTCGGCAGTGGCCGCCTCGCCAGCCGCGGAGGCCGCTCGGTAGCCACGGATGGCGGCGGCGAATGTAGGAGCGTTACGCCCGATGTCGCCCAGCCGCCGCTCCATTAGCTCGCCTACCGCGGCGTCGAGCGCATCAGCGTCGTTCTCCGTCACCCCACCGCCGGCCAGGACGTCCTCTTCGAGGGTAAAGATCCAGGAGTCAAGCACAGGCCGAAGGGCAGAGGGCGCGAACTCCTCGGTGGTCAGGTTCTCGACCACACGCCGATACACGGTCTCCAGCCGGTGCAGTGGTGTCTCGGTCTCGGATATCTGCACCTCGGCCACGGCCAGGCCCCGCCGCTTCGCGCGCTCCGCGAGCCACCTGGTGAAGAACGTCTTCCCGGCGCCGTACTCTCCCCGGACGGCTTTGAAGACCGCACCGCCGTCGGTGGCGGTGTCGAGCTCGGCATCGATCGCAGCCGCAAACCCGTCCAGCCCGACAGCAAGGACGTCGAGCCCGCTGCGCGGCACGGTCCCGCGACGCAGCGCATCGATCACCTCGCGTCGCCGACGGGCGCTGATCTCCACACTCACGCGCTGAGCCTAACGTCCTTCCAGGCTGGTGACCGGCGCCTCATCAGCAATGATCACACCTTTACATGGTCAACTATAACCTCTTGACACTCGAAATAGACGTCTATAGTTTCTTTTCCGACCCCTGCAGTACCGGCCGGATTGCGAGGAAGACGTGAAGCAGGTAGAGGTCTCGGATGAGACGTACGAACGCCTGGCCTTCGCCGCCAAGGTATTCGGGGTTGCTGTCGGCGACGTCGTCGCTCGCCTCGTCGAGGCGCCGACGGAGCCTGCGCAGGAACCGGCCAGCCCGCCCCGCGCCACGCCCGCCAGCGCGGACGACGAGCCGGACCAAGTAGCTGTCCACGTCGTCTACCAGGGAAAACGGATCAGCGGCAGGTTCGATCGCACAACGCACCAACTACGGATCACTTCCGGGCCGTTGACGGGAAAGACCTACCCGTCGGCCAGCGCTGCCGCAATCGCCGTGGTGCAGAGCGTGAATCCTGCTCGCGCATTCCCGCAAACGAACGGCCGGACGTTCTGGATCGTCGACAGCACCGGAAAAACGCTCCGCGCGCTGATCGGCCCACGCTCAGCCAAGTCCTGAACTGGACAAAGAAGCACATAGCACGACGGCCCCGCGAACGGGGCCGTCAGGCCGGGGAACGAGTCCCCGGCGGAGTCTTCTCGAGAATAGCCGCGCCTTCCACACTCCGCAACGATGTCCGCCCTATCGGCCTGCCGTCGGCGGCGGCAACCACTGAAGGAGTACCGATGGCAAGCGTCATCGCCTACGTCGACGGCTTCAACCTGTACCACGGCCTGCGGGAGCGTTACCAGCACCGGTACCTCTGGCTCGACCTAGCGAAGCTGGTCGGACGGCTCCGCCCCAACGATACGATCATCGCCGTTCGCTACTTCACGGCCGCGGTACGCAACGACCCGGCCGCCGAGGCACGCCAGCACACCTACCTGGAAGCGCTGAAGGCGCACTGCGGAAACTCCATCGAGGTGATCCTGGGCAGGTACCAGGCCAAGTCGCGGTCCTGCCGCTCGTGCGGCGCCGTGTGGACGTCGTACGAGGAGAAGGAGACCGACGTCAACATCGCGGTCTCCCTGGTTGCCGACGCAGCCTCCGCCGCCGCTGACATCGCCCTCATCGTCAGCGCCGACTCCGACCTCTGTCCCGCAGTGCGGAAGGCCAGGACCGTGGCCGCAATGACCGGCAGCAAGATGGGCATGATCGCCGCATTCCCGCCGCGGCGGAACAGCAACGAGCTCAGGAGCCTGATCCCAGCGTCATTCCAGCTCGCTCACGCCGACATCCGCAACTCGCTGCTCCCAGATACGGTGATCGACGCGGCAACTGGGCGGGCCCACCAACGGCCCGCCAAGTGGCACTGATTCTCGCCTCACTGGCCCAACTGGAACTGCTCGCGAAGCAGCCGCTCGTTCAGCACCGCCGTCTTTCCGTCCGGGTCGAGGTCGAGGACGGGGAACCCCTCGACCTGAAGGAGCCGGCGGAGCACTGTGAGCGTCGGCCCGATCCGGTGTGGGGGAATCCCCGCCTCGGCGGCCAGCGACTCGACCCGCAGCCGGCCGCTCGGAGCGGCAAGAAGCGCGGTGAGCAGTGCAGCCACCCGATCGTCTGGCAGCGTGGCGCGACCCGCTTTCCGGCGGGCCCGGTAGAGGTCGCTCGCCAGCAGCGTTGCAACGAGAGGGTGCTCACCGGGGGCGACAGGCTGGGCCTGCTGAGGTGCCGCCGACACCATGTCGAAGAGCGCGTCCTGGCTGTCCTGCGCGACCGGCGCCGGGGTTGGGGTCCCGGTAGCGGCCGGCGCCGCCGCTCCCCTCCACCATGCGGGCGCGGCGACCGGGGCGCCGGCCCAGCCAGGGACGGCATCTTCGTTGCCCGCAGTAAGCACTGTCAGCGGGATGACGGCCTCGGACGGGCTGGCCCCGCCGTGGTAACCGGCCTTGCGCGCGGTGTACCTGATCGTTTCCCGCCACGGGAGGACGACCTTCCCGTCGCCGAGCATCACCCGCGGCCCGGACACCAGGACTTCGCCATCACCCGCATGCTGGGTGGCAGGTCGCCAACGCGCCGAGATCGCGCCGGGCTGCGACCGTAGCTCCGCCTCGGATCCCCGGTCGATCACATGGCCATGGTCGGACAGCAGCACCACGACCCGGTCCCGGGCGTGCTCGAGGAGGTCACGCACTGCGCGGACAGTGTCAACGGTCCAGTCGATAGCAGCAGGATCACTACGGTCGAGCGCGTCATCAACGGTGTTGACCACCGCCGCGACGACCTTCAGGGAGTGGTCCTTGAGCGCGCTGACGACGGTGGGATCGATGCTCGCTCCCCCACCTGTACGGAGGTCGGCCTTATGAAGCAACTGGGCCTTCTTGCCGAACACCGCGGCGAGTCCCGCGCGCTCCTCAGTCTGCCCACCCCGGGCGGGGCGTCCGCTGAACAGACTCGTGCGGCTCACCTCAGTGACGGTCGGCAGACCGGCGAGCACGCCGACGCGCCGTCCGCCCTTCGGTGCTAGCTCCACCCAGGTGTTCGCGGTGATGGACTCAACCAGCTCGACACTCGCGGCCACACTCATCCCGTCGACAACCAGCAGCAGCACATGCTGCCCGGCGTCGACGATCGGCTGCACGACACGGGAGAGCACATCCTCCACGCGCAGCATCGATCCAGGTGCCGCGTCAGCCTGCGTCGCCTGCGCCAGCAACTGGGCAAACTGGTCGTCGTGGCGGTCACGGCGAGCGTTGATCTGATCAAGCAACTGCCGGTAGGCGGCCGCCACTTCCAGATCGTTGACTCCCGACCAGACGTCGTGGCGGGCACGATCCACCCAGCCGTCGTCGAGGGCGTGGCGCGCGACCGCGTCAGCGAGGGTCAACGGGGCGGCCCCGTCCGGGGTCGCGAGCCAGCGCAGCAGCCGCAGCGCCGAATCCGCCACCGTGATGTCGCTGCTGGCCACAGCCAGCTGATGTGCTTTGGCCGCACGCAAGGCTGCTTCTGCCGCGGCCAGAGTGATCGGCACCGGCTGCGGCAGCGCCGCGCGGAGCCGGTCGGCGAAGATCCGTATCCGGGCGGCCAGCGCAGCGGGCAGCACATCGGATTGTTGGATGAGGCCCGCCGCCTGGATATCGGTCAGGATCTCCTCGGTGCGGCGCAGGATCCGCGTCACCAGCGGACGGTTGTCCGCCGCGTCGACGGCGCGCTCCAGCCAGGCGTGGGCCGCCTCGCTCCACGCCAGAGCATCATTCTTGCTCGGCTGAGCGCCGCCGATCATGGGTTCGAGCCGTACGCGCGCTGCCGTGACCGTCGCCGAAACACGCGTTTCGGGATGCCAGAGCAGTCCCGCCACGATGCCGAGCGGGATGGCGTCCGTGCCGTATCCGCTGTCCACAGCGGCCATCGCCCACCGGGTAGGCGCGCCGGCGACGGATGCCAGCCAGTTACCGATCCCCTGGCGGACGTCTGCGGGAAGGCCGCTGTAGCGGACGACGTCGACGCTACGGGTCGTCCACTGCAGGATCCCGGCGCTGTCGAGATCCTTGATGTCGATAGCCAGGAGTCGGGCGGCGAGGCTGCGCATGGCGTGGCCGCGAGTGAGGACGGCGCCGGAGACCGGCGGCCAGCCGTCGGCTGGTGCGTGTTCAGTCAGCGCGTCCGCGAGCCACCGCCCTTCCCTGACTAGCGCCGGGTCGAGGGCCGATGCGGCGAAGTGGGTGCGCACCAGCTCCCACGGCTCGATGCTGACCAACTTCAGCTTCGCGCAGTGCGCCATCAACCCGACGCCCAGCGTGTCCTCGTCGCAGTCGGTGAGGATGACGAGCCGCTCGTCAGCAGCGCGTTCGACGAGCGCAGCCCGCATGGCCAGCGGCGACGGGCACGGCACGACGCGGACCCAGGTCCCGCCGACTGCGAGTACGGGGTCGCCGAGCCACTGGGGGCGCGCCTTGACGGCGAGTACCTCGCCGTTTCCCTCCCGGTTCAGCCACTCAGCCGCGAGGCGACGGATCTGAGCCTCGCTCGCGACAGGCATGGAGCCGACCGACAAGCTGGTCATTCCACCACCCAGGTGATCCGGACGGTGCGCGTCGGGTTGTCGCCAATCGCGGTCCGGATCTCGTCGACAGCGGCCTGAAGTTCGCTCACGCTGCGTACGCTCCGCTGGCCTCCCTTGGCGTTTGGCGGCAGCACCGGCGGTGTCGGAGTAGGCGGCGGGTTCACGACGACCGGCGGCGGAGGCGGCGTCTTGACGAGGATGTCCTGGGCCCGCTTGATGGCCTTGTCCAGCGCCTCGACCAGATCTGCCGCCAATTGCTCGGTCCGCGCACTGATCGCGAGCTCGTCACGCAGCGTCTGTACCTGTTCGGCCCGCTCGTCAGCGATGGCCGCCACCGTGTCCAGGGTTGTCCAGTGCGTCTTGGCGAGCGCGTCGACCAACGTCGGCGCGGATCTCATCGCGCGAGCAGCGGTCTTGTCCGGCACGCCGAGGTCCGAAGCCTCGAGGATCTCGACCAGCACGACATCGTCGGATTCCTGGGTGAGCTGGCGAAGCAGCTCGGCGACCCGGCGGGCCGTCGCGAGGCGCCCCTCGGTGGCCGATGGGTCGATACCGAGTTGGCCCGCATGCGCCCCGAGCAGCTTCACCAGCTCCTGGGCGGATGTGCTGTACTGCCGTGCGGCCGCCCGTACGGTCCGGCTGAAGTCAGCCAGGTTGGCCGCCGACCGCAGCGGCGGGTAGGCACCGCCGAACAGCGCCGGCGCCTTCTGGATGACCGCCGCCCACGCCTCCGCCTTCGGTAGCCGCGGCTGCCGCAACTCCAGGTCGTCGGTGATGCCCTGCAGGTCGGCGATGGGGACCGGAGCCTCGTACCGGTACCAGGCGAGGTCTTGGTCGAGCGCGAACACCGCGATGATGAGGTTCTGAAGCAGCCGGTCGAAACCGCGGTCCTGTGGCTGGTCGAGCAGGCCGCGCAGCACGCTGACCGGGTAGCGGTCGGCGTATCCCTGCGCCCGGGCGCCCTGCAGCAGGTGGCGGCTCCACCAGGACGTGGTCAGGTTGAGCACGTACTGGTTCTCGGACAGCTCGCCGAGTTGCAGGTTGTTGGCGATCCGCCGGACGGTCTGCCGGTCGGCTTGGTCGACCGTGGCACGCCGGGCGTCGTCGGCCACCGCCTTGCGGGCGTACTCGAGCACCTTGCGCAGCTCGGCGGGGCGCACGACCGGCTCGTCCTCGGGCAGGTTGGGCGTGCCGGGGAAGCTCCAGGCGAGGACCTGACCGGTGAGGTGGTCGAACGCGGCCTTGAGCGTGCCACCGACCGGGTTGTCCACACCGAGGCCTGGCTCGAGAGTCACGAACACGGTCTCGGTGTCCGGTTCGACGTCCCCAGGTTGCGGCTTCGCCGCCCCGTACGCCTGCTTGAGACAGTCGAGGATGCGACCGATGACGGCCTTCTGCTGCTGTTCGAGCATCAGCTTGGCCTGTGCCCGGTCGGCCGGCAGCAGGTCCGGCGCGAGCGCTCGGAGCCGGTCGTCACCGCCACCGGCGAGCACGTAGTTGAGCTTGACGAGGGTGCCGACGCTACCGAGCCGGTCCTCGGTCAGGTAGAGGGGCAGCCAGAAGACCGTCCTGCCCTTGACCTGATTGTTGATCAGGCTCTCGACCCGCGCGAAGTCGTCGAGGCGGCTGTGCTGCTCGTCGTCGAACGGGTAGTCGATCACAACCCGCCAGGTGTCGCTGCCGGTGGCGAGCGTCGAGTCGGGAAGCTCGTTGCGGTTGCGGACGTTGCCGAACAGGACGTCGATCTGGTGACGCCGGCCGCGCCAGTCCCGATGGTGGGGCAGTTCGCTGTACACGCCTTCGGCAGCCTTGACGCCCAGCTCGGCACAGATCAACTCGCGCAGCAGCCGGCGCCGGGCGCCCGGGGTGTCCTCTGTGGTGGGAACCCGGTCCAGGATCTGTGCGTAGTCGACCTCGGAAAGTTCGACGCTGACGACTGGATCCGGCCCTTCACCGACCCGGATCTCTGGCGCCTCGGTGGTCAGCTCGCGGAGCCGGCCGAGCACGAGCTGGGGCTCCATACCGGGCAGGGGGCTGTCGATCGAGCCGTAGTTGAGCGCGTGCAGCTTGGCCGCGGTGAGGTTGGACAGCGCCGGTACGTCGGGCACGAGCGCAGCCAGCAGCAGCGTCTTGACCAGCTTGTCGTCGATGTGGAACTGGTGACTTTCCGGGGCGCCTGCCGCACCGGCCTCGTCGAGGTGGTTGCGCCGCAGCAGCGCGGGACGCAGCCGGTTGCGGTAGAGAGTCCGGGCGGTCTCGAAGTGCCGGCGCAGCGTCGGCTCGTCGGGCAGCTCGCCCTTGCCGATCAGCTCGTCGAACAGCTCGGCCACGCCGAGCAGGTCGTTGACCTGAAGCGTCTCCCGACGGTCGACGAGCAGCCGCAGCATCGTCTTGAGCGCCGTACGTTCCCGCTGGAGTGCCTGGGAAAGCGCGACGAGCGCGGCCACGAGGGCCGGGCTGAACGGGTACAGGCGCCGGAAGACCTGCTCGTCGGAGCCGATACCGGCGTCGTCGAACTGGGCGCCCAGGCGAAGGGTGTCCCACACGTCCGGGCGACGGGTGAGCGAGGCGAAAGCGTCATCGAGCACCTTCTTCACCGTCGCGTCCTTCGGCGCGAGCAGCCGCCGTTCAGCGATCAGGGGCAGGTTGCGCTCTTCGAGCGGGATCGACGCGAACCGTCCGCGCCCGTGCCGGAACACATCGGCGAACGCCTGGCGTTCGGCACCGGGCACGTGCGGCCCGAGGAACTCGGCCAGGTCGCGCTGCCGAGCCACGAACGACACCAGCGGAACGGGCCGATGCGCGTCCGCGGACTCCACGAACTTGGCGAGCTTGCCACCCTCGTTGTTGACGAACTCCAGGTTGGACAGGTGCTGGGACAGCCACAGCACCAGCTCGTCGAGGAAGAGCACGACGACGTCGTACTTGAGCGACTTGGCATGCTGGCTGAGCACCGCCAGGCCGGTGTCGATGTCGAGGTACTCCCCGCTGTGCACGGCGTTGGAGTAGAAGGCCGCGGTCAGGCCGCTGACCAGCCGGTCCCGGTCGGGCGTGCCCGGTGCGGCGGCGGCCGCCGCCGCGTAGGACTGTGCGTCCCAGCCGCCCCGGTACGTGCCCCAGCCGGCCGAGGCGCCGGAACCGTTGGAGAGCACCTGGAAGAACTTCTCGTCGCCGAGCAGCGCCCGCTGCTTCGCGGCGTCCTCGAGCAGCCCGTCCGACTTGTGTACGGCGGGTGGCGGCGCGTCCGGGTGCAGCGCGGCGATCTGCGCCCGGTACCCGCCGAGCACCGCCTCCTCGACCGACCGGGCGCCGAGCATGTGGTAGGTCAGCGGGAGCACCTTGCGTCCGGTGAGCCAGCGATCGGAGTCGGCCACCTCGTCGGCCAGCTCCGGGATCGCGCGCGCCTCCGGGTTACGGCGCAGGATCTCGTGGAGTACGGCCATGAAGTGGCTCTTACCGGCACCGAACGACCCGTGCAGGAACGCCGCCTGTGACTTGCCGGTCTCGATCCCCTGTCCGACCAGCCCGAGCGCCTGGGCGAAGTTGCGCTTGAGGCTGTCGGTGACGACGTAGTCCTGCAGCGTGGCGTGTGCCTGGGCCACGCCTTCGGACAGTCGCATCACGAAGTCGGAGTCGGAGACCCGCTCCGGGATGGTGATGACGTCGCGCAGCAGGGTCATGACAGCTTCTCCGGGGCGAGGTCGGCCCGGCCGCGTCCGTGTGCGGCCAGCTCCGAGTCGATCAGCATCGTGTAAAACTGGCCCGCTCCGGACGGGTAACCGGGGGCCGGGTCGGAGTACCACTGGTGCAGCCACGGCTCCAGCTCCACCAGCCCGGCCAGCAGCGGCAGCAGCCGCTCCGCCGGCCAGGCGTCCTGCATCTTGCGCTCCAGGTACAGCGTGGCGAGGGCCTGCGCCTGGTCGACGTGGTTCCAGCCGGCCCAGCCGATCACCGGCGTCTTGTCCGCATCGCGCCCGGCTTTCGGGTACGCCACGAAGCGCTCCTTCGGCACGTCGAGCTTGCCGCGGTTACGCCAGTAGGAGACCTTGGCAAAGTCCGCACCCACATACTTCGGGGGCACCGGAATCGGCTGGTCGAGCTTCTCCCCCGCGTCCTCCTTGCGCTGCAGCTCCCAGGTGCGCTCCCACTGGGCACGCTTGGCGAGGCCGCTCGGCTTGTAGCGATAGGCCGCGAGGTACGGGACCGCCTCGTCCGCGACGAGCTTCGTCAGCTCGGCGACGAGGTCGTAGTCGTCACGTCCACAGTAGAGAGCTACCACGCTGCGGAAGTCCTCATCTGCGCGGACCCGATCGGCGAGCTGCGCGACGGAGAGCATCCGGGCACGGCCCGACTCTCGCCAGAGGTTCTCGGCTTCGAGACGGTCGAGCAGCCAGTCGCGCAGCGCGTCGCGCTCCTGGTCCTCCCAGGAGCGACTCGCCCAGCGCCGCTTGCACTCCGGGCGCTCGATCAGGGCGATGTCCGACCGCTCCTCGATGATCTGGATGCGGCGCTCCACGACAGCCTTGTACGCCTCGGGCCAGTGCGCCGGTATCTCGGTGATCGGCGCCGACCCGTGCCGGGCGAACCACTGCGTCTTGGCTGCACCGGCTGCGACCTTGCGGGCCAGCACGATCTCGAAGGCACGCTCGCCCAGCTTCAACCCGGGCACCGAGCCCTCGGGGGCGGTCAGGTCATCGTCGAGCAGCCCATAAAGTCCGTAGACCTCCCAGTCCAGCTCCTCCTGAGTCGCGATCATCTCGCCACGGATTCGGTCGTAATCGGCACTCACCTTGTCCAGGTCATCGCGACCCGGGACGCTGATTGAAAGGACGGCGGCGGGACGAACCCGCGTCAAGTCCTGCGCCAGTTGGTCGAGCCGCCGCGCCTCAACGAGCGGGGCGCCCTTCGATAGTGGAAACGGCTGCAATTTCGTCGCATTGAACTGATAGAAATCCTCCCACGGCACCGTCGACTGCCGTGCGCCCTTCTGGTCGACAGTGCTGCCCTTATTGTGGCTGACTTGTTTCAGCCAAAAGCAGGCGACCGAGGAGTTCAGCAGCCCAAGCAATGCGAAATGGTCGTCCTCACTCGCACCCTCCGGCAGTTTGATGACCGGGGCAGTCTGCTTGAAGACCTTCCCACCTCGGTCGAGTACGAAGTGGTTATGGGTTGCCACCTCCGCGTATGTGATCGACAAGGGTGTCCGGTAGCGTTTCGGGAAGAACATGCTGTGATCGAACCACCGCAATCCACGCTCCTCAGGTCGCTGGCCAAAATCGATCCGTTCCCTCAGAACGGTTCGCAAGGCCCAAAACTCACGGCGCGTGGCGGACGCCAAATCTTCACGGTTAGAACCCTGCTCGTTGTACGGAAAGAGTGCGACGACTGAGGGCTCGATTATATAGTCGCGGACATCTTCCCCGAGAACGACAGGAACGGTATCCTCCACGATACCGTGCGTCCGGGCCGTCTCCATGGGCCGATAAAAACATTCGTCCGAACCGGTATGGGTAGTACGACCGATTTCCAGGACCCGATCCTTGAGGACGCCGACAGCCACAGATTCAACGGCGGACTTGACATCTCCCGCACCACCGCCCGCAAGACTCCATGGATGTTTGACAAATACTGCACGAATTGCATCTGAAACTGTAACAAAGGTGTTCTTTGCGCCCGGCCTGTCGATGTGGTCCACAATTGCCGTCCACACCAATCCCTTCGCAGGATTATCAGGCGCGCCTGGCTCTCCCAGGATACCGAACACCGCCCGTATCGTTGGCGCCTTCGGAAACCTCCGGCGACCGACAAGGATCACCGTCGGCGTACCGTGACCAGGGATGTACGCACCTGACGTATCAATGACGTGCGACAGTTCCACATGCGTCGCCAGGTATTGTTCGATGAGCTTCTTGCCGAAGTCTCGCTTCATGAACGAGTTTGCAGTGATCTGACCAACAAACCCGGCCCGTCCCGACTCCTCACGGACCCGCACCAGCTGGAAGAACCGTTCTACGAAGGGAACGGACAAAGCGTAAGTACCGGAACAGGTCTTGTACTCCTGGCGGTACACCTCGTTGAGGACCTTGTCCTTGACCGTGATGTACGGCGGGTTGCCCACCGCCACGGTGTACTGCCCCGGTCGCAGGTAGTCGGCCAGCAGGGCGCCGTCCTCGGTGTAGTACGCGAAGGCCTCGCCCTTGCTCAGCAGGGTGAGCATGTCGCCCTGGTGCGACGACTGCCCGCCGCCCCATTTCAGCAGCGAGTCGCCCGCCGCCACACGGATCCGGAAGCCCGGGGCGGAGGCGAGCTTCGTCGCACCACACGCCTGCATGGCGGCGATCAGCAGCCGGAAACGGGCGATCGCCACCGCGAACGGGTTGATGTCCACGCCGGTCACCTGGTCGAGCGCCTGCTGCACCCGCTCACGCGCATCCATCGCCGGCGCCTCGCGCAGCCACTGCTTGTGCAACCGGTGGAACGCACCCAGCAGGAAGTGACCCGACCCGCACGTCGGATCGATCACCGATGTCTCCGCCAGCCCGTACTCCTGCAGTGACGGCGTCAGCGTCAGGTCGAGGATGAACTCCTCGACGAACTCCGGCGTCTGCAGCAGCGCGTACCGCTTACGCGCGTCCTCCGAGAGGTCCTGGTACAGGTCGCCGAGGAAGCGGGTGTCCAGGTCGGCGAACGACGCGAGGCCGTCGCCGCGCTGCCAGAAGTGCAGCAGCTTCTCGGCCGCATCGGCCGATATCGGAAACCGCCACACCGGGTTGTGCTCGTCGAAGAGTGCCTTCGTCGCCCGGAACCCACGCAGGTGACTGAATGCTTCGAGGATCCAGTGCCGGTCGTTGTGGGTCGGCTGCTCCATGAAGTACGCGGTACGCGCCTGCACCGCCGCGTCGACGGTGCCAGGCCCGCCGATCCACACCCGGTCGACCAGGTCGTTGTCCTCGCAGAAGCGCACGAACACGACACCCAGTACCCAGGCCACGGCTGCCTGGTCGAGCTGCTCGTCGCGCCACGACTCGAAGGTCGCGCCGGTCCGCTTCCCGGCGTACGCGGCGTCGTACTGGTCGCGCAGCCACGCCTTCAGCTCGGGCACCTCGGTACTCTGCCCAAGCAGATCGGCCCGCAGCGCCTTCACCTGACGCGGCAGCACCTTGAGTGGAACGGGACTCGACGAGCTCACGGTCGTCCTTTCACATCTGCGGGACGGTCAAGCCACTGGTCGGGCAGCCACAGCCACTGGCCGGGCGAGGTTACCGGAATGGGTTCGTGATCCAGCACGGGCTGGTTACGCCGGGCGGCGGTCAGGAGCAGGCGCGCCGCCGGCCTCGGTACTGCGTTGTCGGCAAGCTGGGCGAGCAGGTCCATGCAGCCGTACCGAGCGAGCGGTCCGGCCTCGGCGAGCAGGACCGCGCCGGGCGCCGCTTCCATCGCGGCGGCAACCCGGGGCAGGACCTCCTGGCGTACGGCGATCTCGAGGCTCCGCCGGTCGGGATCCGTCCGGTCCTTGGCGTCGGACGTGATGACCAGCTCCCACGGCACCCCGATCGCGCGAAGTGTCTCGACCATGGTCCGGGTCACGTCGACCTCGGTCAGTGGATACCGGTCGAGCAGGGCGCGGCGGGCCTGCGCCAGCCGTGGCGGTGCGACGAGCAGGGCGAGGAACGCGCGCCGATCCAGCACCCCGTTGATCCGGATGTCCACCTCCGCCGAGGCGTCGGCGCCGGCGAGCACGAGCGGCCCGACCGACGTGGCCCAGCGGGTGGTGCTGCCGAGCGGGCCGTGCGTGGACGCGGACGGCGGCCGGTACACCCGGTTGTGCGGATCCCACTCCAGCGCGACGCCGCAGCGGGCGAGCAGGTGGTCCAGGGCCGGGCGCTCCGAAAGCGGTGCCGCCTGCGGGAAGCGGGCCCGCACCCGGTTGTGCAGGCTGCGGACATCAAGCGACTGGTTGGCGGTCAGCACCAGGCTGCCGGCGGCGAGCTTCACGGCCCGCTCGGCCGACATCCCGACCGGGTAGAGCTGGAGCTGCGCGTTGACCGCCACGGTCCCGGCGGCGGCCGCCGCAAGCTGGACGAGCCGGGTATCCGAGAGCGCCGGCATGACCGCGGGTGGTGTGAGGAGGCGCAGCCGCTCCACGGCCCTCGACGGGGTGGGCAGCGGATCTTCGTCGACCAGCTTCTGGGCCGCTCTCCCCAGCCCGACCGCGTACAGGAGCAGGTCGAGGGACGTGTAGTCGGCGGTCGGGTCGTCCGGTTCCCGGCCGACGAGCACGACCGGCCCGAACCGCCGGATACCGACCCGTGAGTCACCCCCGGTGGACAGCTCCACCTCCACGGCAGCGCGTACCAGACCGATCGCCTGTGCGCTGCGGTGCGGTTCGTCAGCGGACGAACCGTGGGAGGCGATCAGTGCCGCGGCAAGCTCGCCGGCCGCCATGACGCCGCCGCGGGCGTCGAGCAGTTCGACGATCTCGGCCCGAATCCCGGCAAGCTCCTCACTGGCCGCCCAGCGCTGCACGCCTTTCTGCATCGCCCGGCTTAGCTGCGGCTGCGCGACGCCGAGCGCGGCGGCAGCCTCGCTCTGAGTTGGCCAGTACAGCGGGTCGGTCTCGTCGGTCGGGCCTCTCAGCCCGAGCATCACCTCCAGCGACCGGACCTCGCCGTCGTTACGACCCGTCGACGTCGGCAGAAGAATCGTGACCAGGATGTCCACCGAGCGCGCAGAAGGTACACCGACGCTCGGCACAGGGACCGGCTGCGGCTCCGGCGACGGCGCGAAGAGCGACCGAAGTTCCTTGGCCCGTCGCCGGATCTCGGTCTTGGTGGCCTGCGGGACTCCGGCCAGCCGGGACAGCGCCATCGGGTCGTAGTCGACCAGGTCGCCGACCGTGCGTACGCCGAAGCGCTCCAGGGCCGACCGGGCCCGCTCGGTCAGGTTGACCAGATCGAGCGGGGTGTCCCGGGTGATGCCCGGCCCCTCGGGCTGCGTGATCGCCGGTTCGACGCCGGCCTCGGGAACGTCCTTGAAGATCGACCGCCAGGCGTCGGCCATCTCCTCGGTGGTGTCAAAGCGCTCACGGGCGTCACGGGCCAGCGCACGGGTGAAGAACGACGCCAGACGGTCGGCGATCGCCGAATCGAACAGCACGGCCGGTACGGCGACCTCGTCGGCGACCGCCGCGGGATTGGCGACCCCGTCGCCCCAGCGCGGCAGTGTCCCGGTAGCCATCTCGAACAGTGTCACCGCGGCGGCGAAGCGCTCGGCGGCCAGGTCGTAACGAGGGCGGCGCGGCGGACCCAGGAACGGGTCGAGGTACGGCGGCGTGCCGGCGCTGATCTGGTCGGCCGGCGCGGACGCCAGCGAGAAGTCGAAGATGCAGAGGTGGGGCTGTTTGTCCTTTGGCCGTGGCCGGGCCGCGAGGTTGGCAGGCTTGATGTCGCGGTGGATGACGCCCTGCCCGTCGAGGTACTCGACGATGTCGAGCAGATCCTTGCCGTAGCGCTCCAGCAGGTCGAGGCTGAGCCGTCCGTGCGTACCGAGCTCCTCGGCGAGGGTCTGCTCGCCGGCGAACTCAAGAAGCAGGCAGGTGCGCCCTCCGACGGTCACCGGACCCTCGACGAGCTGGGCCACCTGCCAGTGCTTCAGGTCTCGTAGCTGGTCGGCCTCGTCACGCAGCCGCTGGCTCTTCTCCTCGTCCCGGGCGACCTTGAGCACGAGCGGGGCAGCGTCCCCCTCGCGCCGCACGAGCAGCGCGATGGAGGTTGCGCCGGAGCCGAGCCGCCGTTCGACGGTCAGGCCACCGTCGAGGACGTCGCCCGAACCGGCATCGACGGGGTCGAGCACGGGCGCCTGCTCAGGCCTGGTCACCTCCTCCTCGACGGCGTCGAGGTGACCAAGGAAATCGACGACGCTTTGCGTGCGCTGCGACGTGTCGCCGAGCGTCGCGTCGTACACGAGGTAGCTCAGAGTATCCGGCACCGCGTCGGCGGCGGCGGACAGCTCTAGGCCACCCTGAGCGGTGATGGCGGACTTGAGCGCCTCCGGGCTAGTGGCCGGAGGTCGGCCGGCAAAGATCAGGTACGTGATCGCGCCGAGAGCGAAGACATCCAGCAGCTGCCCCGGGGCATCCGGATTCGTGGCCGCCTCGGGAGCCTGGTACAGCCGCACGCTCTCGTCGGCGAGCTGATCGACGTGGGTGGTGCCGGCGAGCAGGGTCGCCTGGGTCGTCGTCGTCGCCACCCGGCCGCCGGTCTGCCAGTCTGTGACCACCAGGCGCGGCCGCGGCTTGTCCGGGTCGTACACGTAGATCGACCGGGGGTTCAAACCACGGTGCACGAGGTGGCGGGAGTGTGCGTACCGGAGCACCTCGGCCAGGTCACGGATCAGGTCGAGCCGCTGCTCAAGGGTCAGCCGCTCGCCGTACTCGGCCAACCAGTGGTCGAGCCGCACCGCGTCCTCGTCGTGCTCGAAGATCACGGCCGGCCCGTACTCGTGGTCCACCAGGTCGATCGCGTGCGCAATACCCGGGTGGTAGATACCTTGGAGGAGCCGGAACTCGCGCTCCGCAGCGCGGCGGATCAACTCCCGGTCGTCGACGCTCGCCTTCGAGGTCAGGTAGAACCGGACCCGCCGGACGATGTCCGTCTCGACCTTGTGACCGCCCAGGTAGTCCTGCCAGCCCGGCCCCTCGGCGAAGGGTTTCGGCTGGAGCAGAATTCCCTGCACCGTTCGGTCGGCGATCGAGGGTCGAATGCCGCAGCCTTCAATCAGCGAGACGATTTCGCGCGCCCGCGTCCGGTCCACCGCGTCGCGCTGGTCCGTCGGCTGCTGAATAAGGAGGTCATAGATGCTCGGCAGGCCGCTGCGCGAGTCCGTGTGCAGGCCGTACACCCGCTGCTTGCCCACCTCATCCAGCCGCACGGTCGTGTTCGGCGCGTGCAGGAAGATCGCGGCGCGGACGTAGGGAATCCGTACCCTCTTGCCGGACTGCCGGCCGTAGTGCTCGAGGAGACTGGCCAGTCGCTTCGCCTTGCGGTTGGCAAGCAGCAGCGGGTTGTCCTCGTACCGGAGCCTCCCGCTCGGCGAGCGTACGGTCCACTGGGTGCCGTTGCCCGCGATCTCTCCCTGCCAGTGCTTCAGTTCGAGCAGGTGCAGACCGCTAGGGGTCAGGACGAGAAGGTCGACCTCGTTGAGCGAGCTGTCGGTGCCGACGAACTCGACGTTGGCCCAGGCATGGTAGGGATCGGAATCGGGCAGAAGCGTCTTCAGGTGATGCAGACCCGCACGCTCAAGCGGCCACACGCTGGCATTGATCTCTTTCCAGCGAGGCGAGTTCTCCCTGATGACAGCCACCTCCCGACAGCGTAAGCAAGCGTTTCATACCGCGACCCATAACCACACGGAAGGCCGATGCGGACGCGCTAGTTCTTTGTCACCCATCAGCCTCAGTCCGCCGGCCCTGCTGAACGGCGAGGCCAGTTGACCCACTAGCCGATACGACCCAGGCTCGACGCTGTACAGGCACTCCGCCCTACCCCTCGGCCGCTTCCCCGCCAATCGGCAGCCGCCCATTCCCAGATCGACGACGGCATGACGTTACCGTTCGCAACCCTAACCATGCGTTCAGTCATTCAGACGTTCACCCGATGACCGTTCAGATGAGCCATGATCGACTGATTGGCCTCCCACCCGTCCGGGAACTTCACCGGCACATTCAGGTGCACCGGCTCCGTCGACGGATGAGCATCCAGCAACTCCGGGATCCCGGCCCGCGCCACCACCACGCACGCATGCCGGTGCCGGGATGCGAGAACGCACAGCCGCCCCGACTCCAGGTGGAACGCGGTCGCGTCCCGCCGCCCGGACAGCGGGTGCAGCACGATCGTCACGTCGTACTCCCGCCCCTGCAGCCGGTTCGCCGTGTCGACCGTGATCTCCGAGGAAGGCGGAAGGTACGACCGGATCGCCGCCACCTGGTCCCGGTGCGCGGCCCCGATGGCGATGCGTGAGGCCGTCACCGGAGCACCGTCAGGAGCCTGCTCCGAGTACGCGACAGCCCCGCGCTCCAGGAACCGCTGCGCCAAAGAGGCACACGCGGCCGCCGCCTCGGCGTCCGTACGCAGGGTGTGCCGGTTCGGCAGCTCGTACAGCGCCCAGCCGGTGGCGGCCGCCGTCTCCACGGCCGCGTCGACCGGCCCGCCGCCGAACGAAGCGGTCGTCAGAGAGAGCCGCCGGTCACCGTCACCGGTGCCGGACGAGAAGCCCGTGAACGGGTAGAACGCCTGCGACACCACGGGTGCAGCGGAGAATGGCAGCCGCCACGACACCGGCAGCCGGTGTACCGGCAGATGCGGGTTGTGGCGCAGCAGCACCGCCACCGCGCTCTGCATCGGGTCCCAGGTCAGCCCGTTCCACCGCTCGCTCTCCACGACCGAGAACGGGTCGAGCTGCCCCGGATCCCCGACGAACAGCGCCTTGTCGAACCGGTTCGCGATGCGCAGCAGCATGTCCGAGCGCATCTGGTACGCCTCGTCCACGATCGCCCATGGCCACTGGCCGTCGTTCAGCGTGGCCCACTTCGCGGCCGTACCGATGACGATGAGCGCCGGCCCGAGGTCGGCGACCTTCGAGCCGACCGTGACGGACGCGTGGGCCGCGACCCGCGGCGTCGGCACGTACCCCTGCGCCGAGAGCCGCCCGATGACGACGCCTGGCGGGAGCGCGGTGATCAGACGAGAAATCAGGTCGTCGACCTGCTCGTTGGTCTGCGCCACGATCATGAGGGGCAGCTGGCCCGACGAGACCATCTCTTTGGTGGCCTTCACGACAAGGGTCGACTTCCCCGCCCCGGGCGGCGAGTCGACGACGACACCCCGGTGCGAGGTCAGATCGGCGAGCACCCCGGGCAGCACATCGGTCACGACCACTCCTCCGCCGCGTCCTCGTTATCGGGTACGTACTCAGCCGGCGGCCCGCCGTGCGTCCAGGGCGTCTCGTCGCGGGACGGGAACGCGGCCGGGGCCTGGTACGACTCCGTCAGCGTCGTGTACGTCAGCCGCTCCCCCACCTCGGGCACGCTCCCCGGCGGCGCGGTCAGGCCACGCCCCATCCCGCCCGACAGCTCCAGCACCACATCGGAGCCGGAAACGGAGACGATGCGCCCCTTCTGAGCAGGCCGGGCGGGCGACACGACGGTTACCCCCGGCCCCAGGCGCACCGGATCGTCAGACCGCACGGTGATGTGCGGCCGCAGCACCCGCTTCTTACCACTGGCATCAAGACGATCAGGCGACGAAGCCACGACCGAGCCCGCGAACGCCTCCCCGGTCAGCCGGTACTCCGCCAGCACCAGCGGATCGTCGTACGCCCGCTGCGCGTCATACAGCGCCTGCGCCCGCTCCAGCTTCGCCAGGCGCTGCGCGGCCGCGACCGCCACGTCCAGCTTGGCCTGCGGAAATCCGCCCTCGGCAACGTACTCCACGTACCCGGTGAACGCGCCCCGATCGTCGGCCCAGCGCCGCTCGACGCGGGAGCCCGCCGGCAAGGCGCGCAGCAGCGACACCCCGCGCCACATCAGCTCCCAGGTCGGCTCCAACTGGTCGCGCAGCGCCTTCTCCAGAGTGGACAGTGAGCCGGACTCGATCGCGGGCGCCAGCACCTCGTTGTCGAACGTGGGATCCGTCGCCGGCCCGGCCGGCGGCCACCGCAGCGGATCCTCTGCCTCCAGCGCCGCCTCGGCCCCGGTCATACCGGCGGGCGGTGCGATCCAGCCCAACAGCGCCGCCAGGTTGGCGTCCTCGACGCTGCTCTGCCCGGTCGCCCAGTGCATACCGAGCGCGCCGGTCATGCTCACGAGCATGGACGAGCCTGGGTACTCGGCCCGCTCGGCGAAGAACGTCAGCCACCGCCCGAGCAGCGGTACCGCCGGGTCGACCGCCCACTCCCCCGTGGTACGCCGGAACCGGGTGGACCGGCCGAACAGCCGCACGAACCCGATCCCGCCGCCATTCGGTACCAGAATCTGCGGCGCGTCGACGTACCGTTCCCGGACGTCGCGCCCCCGGTCGACCGCGACCGTCTCGGTCTCGCCGCAGAAACTGTCCACATAAGACACTAAAATCTCGGCAAGCGTGGCGGCGAACCCGAACCGCTGGTCCCGGTTGCGCGGCTGCGGCACCACCAACAACTGGGGCGACTCAACAGAGGAGCCCACCAGCGCGGCCAGTGGAGCATGAGCCTCCCCGGCCAGCGACAGCGGTATGAATACCAACGGCCGCGAAGACAGGTGGACGTGCCGGACGGTCGCGATCGGCTGTGCCACGCCAGCCTGAACGGCGGACGCGCGGGCCAGGGCCGTCAACGCGCTCAAGAGACGATCTCCGCGCGCAGCTTGGCGGCGTACCGCAGCATCGCCGCCGCCTCTTCCTGATCCGGCTCCGGCGAGGCAGAACCCGACGCGAGCGACAGCGCCAACTCCACCGACGAAACCCCGCCCAGCTCCTCACGTACCGACTTCCCCAACGAGGCCGTCGTCCCGCGCGCCTCGTGCCGGCAGAAGAACGCCAGCTCGCAGTTGGCCAGGCACTCCGGCGAGTACCGGGCGTCGACCTGCCCCAGCCCGTCCACCAGCTCGGAGGCCGGCCGCTGCGGCACCCCGGAGGAGTCGGGCGCCAGGTCGAACGTCAGGTCCGGGGACAGCGACTCCACGATCGCGTCGATGCGGGCCATCCTGCTCAGCTGCCGTTCCAGTACCGAAAGCTTCTTTCGCACGTCGACGAGGGTCGCGACGGGACGGTTGGAGAAGTTCTCCGGGCACACCAGGACCACGTCGTGCGACACCAACAAGGGGTCGTGGCCGGCTTCGGCGAGGAGCCGGCGCAGCGCGAGCACGTACACCGCCGACTGGGTCGCGGCGGCGGAGACCTTCGTACCGTCGGCCTGCCCGTCGATGACGGCGAAGGATTTGATCTCGACGACGTAGAACTTGCCGCCGGTCCGCAGCGCGACCAGGTCCGGCTCGAGGTACACCCACCGGCCGCCGACCTCCAGCCGCAGCAGCGGGTGGTCGAAGAGCGTTCCCGCCCCCTCCTCACCGGAAGCGGCGCGCGTCAGTAGCTGCCGGGACCGGGCGGCCCGCGCGTCCATCTGCTCCAGCGACTCCAGGTCGTCGTACGACGCCTCTTCGATCGGCAGCTTCAGCGCCTCGCGCAGCAGCCGCAGCAGCTCCGCGCAGCCGTTGGCCTTGAGCTGCGCCTCGAACGCGTTGCCGCGGGTGATGGCGAACTGCGACTGGCCGAACCGCGCCGGGAACCCGATGTACGACGCCAGCCGGCTCTTGTCGATGCCGGCCGCGTCCATCACCGCCCGCCGCGAGCACCCCGGGTTCGCGGTGAGCGCGGCGATCGTACGCGCGTTGTGGTTTTTCGGTTGGACGTCGCCACGTAGACGATCCAGTGAAGTCATTCGTTGACAACCCCCGGGGAGACGACCCGCAACCGGCTGCCGAACAGCTGCGCCGCGTCGTCGAGTTGGGTACGGGCTCGCTCGGCGGCCGCTTCGCGGTGCGACCGGTCGGCGTCTTCGTGGACCGCGAGCTCCGCTCGGGCCGCCCGCGCCACATCAACGGGCTTCACGTCGGCGAAGTCCGTGGTGGCGCCGGGGATGTTGGCGGCGAACCGCCACAGCAGCCGCTCAGCGCCGGGGCTTCGCTCAGTCCGCTCGGCGATGCGGATCGCGGCGGTGAGGAAGTCGACCCGGGCGCTGAGCGGCCCGACGATGCGGCGGGCCAACGGCCAGGTCGACACCGCCATCAGGCCGCGGGCCGGCGCGAGCAGGTCGGCGGTCAGGGCGGAGCAGAGATAGTACGGGCGGGAGCCCGGCGCCGAGCGGAACGAGCGCTCCTCGTCGCGGCGCAGGCTCGTCAGGCGGGCCGGGACGATCTCCCCGGCGAAGAACGTCTCGTGGACGGCGATGACGAGCTTGGGTGCGGCGGGGACGCCGAGCAGGGTCAGCGCGTTGTGCACCTGTTCGCGGATCGGCAGCAGCGGGGTGACGGGTTCTACCTGGTCTGCGAGGCCGTCGACCGCGTTGTCCCACTCCCGCTCGGCCCGCCGCAGCTCAGCTCTCAATCCCCGCGCCCGGGCCCGGTCGCCGGCCAGCACCGCCTGGCGCACGGCGGTGCGCAGCTCGTCGATGCGGCGCTCGAGCGCCTCGGCCGATTGATCCACGCAAGGACGGTACAAGTTCCAGTATTTTCCAGCAATCACCAGTACCGGTGACACGCGGGCCCGATCGGACGACAGGCACCCACCTCTGGAGCACGGCCGGCAAGACGCCTTCCCCGCTCCTCCTGTCAGCACAGGCTGGTCAGCCGAACGGCGACGATCTCCCCGGCGCGTCGTTATCGCAGCAGGCCGACCGACAACAGGTTCATCCATGATCACCGTGTGTGAAGCCGCCGATAATCGCAACCAAGGCGGATCAGCCATGATGTAGGACATATCAACGACAGGACCGTCATCCGACGGTTACTGCGTGTGGTTTGCTGCCAGCCCATGACCGCCCTGAACCGGCCGGTTGGCCGCCGGTTACTGCTCGCGATGGGTGCGCTTGCCCTGACGGGCGGGTGTACGCACGCCGGGCACGCCGCGCCGAAGAGCGCGAAGCCGTCCGGAAGCCCCCACCCCCCACCGAGCACACCCAGCCCGTCGCCGAGCGCATCTCCGACCCCCTGGCAGGTGCCCACACCGGTCACCCCCACCCCCGGGGTCTGCCCCGTCGATCCGAACTTCATCCAGAAGCCCGGCGGCCCGCAGCACTACCTGCCGTGCGAGGGCACGAACATCGCGTTGACCATCGACGACGGCCCCGACCCGGAGTGGACCCCGCGCGTCCTCGCGCTGCTGGCCCACTACAAGATCCCGGCGACCTTCTGCATGATCGGACGCCGCGCCGCCGCCAACCCGAAGCTCGTCGCCGCGGTCGTCGAGGCCGGGCACCACATCGCCAACCACACCTTCACCCACCCGCTCAACCTGCCCGGTCTGCCCCCGGCGCAGATCAACGACGAGCTCAACCGGGCCACCGACGCGATCAGCACCGCGTCCGGCGGTCACCGCCCCACCCTGTTCCGCGCCCCCGGCGGCAACTGGTCCCCGGCCGTCCTCGACGCCTGTGCCGCGGCGGGCATGCGCCCGTTGGACTGGTCGGTCGACCCCAGGGACTGGTCCCGGCCGGGCGTACCGCACATCGTGCAGACCATCCTGACCAGGACCCGCCCCGGCTCGATCATCCTCAACCACGACGGCGGCGGGAACCGTCAGCAGACCATCGAGGCGCTGACCATCGCCCTGCCCCGGCTCCTCGATGCCGGGTACCACTTCACCCAGCCCTGATCCCGACCGGGCGTGCCGGTATTTGGCTCACCCGTGGCGTACTGCTGCTGAAGCGGCACCGCGACCACCAGGCCCAGCAGGCCGGCACCGCCGGCGCGTCGCCGATCGATGAACGCGACAAGGCGTAGCCGACATCTGCCCACGTGAACGTGGCACGATGATCTCATGTCTGACGGGCCGGTCGCGTTCGTGCTCGGCGGCGGCGGCGTCCTCGGCGCGGTCGAGGTCGGCATGCTCCGGGCTCTCCTGGAGCACGGCGTCACCCCCGACCTGATCGTCGGTACCTCGATCGGCGCGGTCAACGGGGTACTCGTCGCCGCCAACCCGACCCCCGGGGTCACCGAACGGCTCGCGAAGGTCTGGGCGTCCCCGGAGGCCCGCGCCGTGTACGGCGACCTGCCGCACCGACAGCTCGCCCGCGTCGTCCGCGGCGGCCACCTGCACTCCCCCAAGCCGCTGCGCGACCTGCTGCACCGCGAACTGGGTGAGGCCACGACCTTCGCCGACCTTCCCGTACGGTTCCAGTGCTGCGCGGCGAGCATCGAGCGGTCCGTCGAGCACTGGTTCGACCGGGGCGAGGTCGTACCGGCTGTGCTCGCCTCGTCCGCCGTACCCGCGCTGCTCCCGCCGATCGTCGTCGGCGGCGAGCATTACATCGACGGCGGCATCGTCAACTCGATCCCCGTCGGCCGGGCCGTCGAACTCGGCGCCGGCACGGTGTTCGTGCTGCAGGTCGGCCGGATCGACCGCCCGCTGACGGCCCCGCGGCACGTCCTCGACGTCGCCAAGGTGGCCTTCGAGATCTCCCGCCGGCACCGGTACGCCCGGGAGCTCGCGGCGGTCCCCCCGACCGTCGACGTGCATGTGCTGCCGACCGGAGGCGGGTCGGATCGCGACGACTCGCCGTTGGCGTACCGGGACCTGGCGGCCGCCGCGCGCCGGATCGACCGCGCGTACGAGGCGTCCGTCGCCTACCTCAAGGAGAACCTCAGGTGAGCGCGGGGCGCTCAGCCGCACCGAGGCCGCGGTGAGGCCGCCGCCGCGGTGGGTGCGCCGCGTCCTGCTGGCCCCGCTGGTGCTCCTGCTCTCACTCGGACTGGTCGTCACCATCCCGCTCTGGATGGTGGTCACGCTCGTCGTGTCGCCCTTCACGCCGGGACGGTTGCGCCCGCTGCGACTGCTGTGGCTGGTGACCGTGTACCTGGCCGTCGAGGCCGTCCTCCTGGTCGCGCTGTTCGGCCTGTGGGTGGCGGCCGGATGCGGATGGAGGGTCCGGGGCCCGACGTTCCAACGCGCGCACTACCGGTTGTGCGGGGTCGTGCTGCGGGTGCTGTACCGGCAGGCGTCATGGGTGCTGCGGGTATCGGTGCACATCGACGGTACCGATCCGGACGCGGTACCGCACGGCCGGCCACTGCTCGTCCTGTGCCGGCACGCCGGCCCCGGCGACTCGTTCCTGCTCGTCCACGCGCTCATCAACTGGTACGCCCGGGAACCGCGCATCGTGCTCAAGGAAGCCCTGCAGTGGGATCCCGCCATCGACGTGCTGCTCAACCGGTTACCGAGCAGGTTCATCGCGCCGGCCAGGCATCGCGGCGACGAGGCCGAGGCCCAGGTAAGCGCCCTGGCCACCGCGCTCGACAGCGACGACGCGTTCGTCATCTTCCCCGAGGGCGGCAACTTCACCCCGAAACGGTGGGTGACCGCGATCGCCCGGCTGCGCCGGCTGGGGCTGCCCGCGATGGCCCGACGGGCGGAGGCCATGCCGAACGTGCTGGCGCCACGCCCGGGCGGAGTACTGGCTGCGCTGGACGCCGCCCCCGGCACCGACGTCATCTTCGTCGCGCACACCGGGGTGGACCACCTGTTCACGGTTGCCGACGTGTGGCGGGAACTGCCCATGGACAAGAGGATCGCCATGCAGTGGTGGCTGGAGCCGGCGCACGCCGTACCGGCCGGGGCCGACGAACGGATCGAGTGGCTGTACCGGTGGTGGGCGCGCATCGACGCGTGGATCTCCGACAACCGCCCCGTCGACCTGCCGCTGCGCGGCCTCAGGCTCACCGGCCGCCGCTAGGCCGCGTTTCATCGGCCAGGTGACCGGTCCGCTCACGCTGTGGCGACCAGCCGGCAGAGAAACCGCGAAGGTCCCCACGGTATCGGTCGGGGACCTTCGCGGTTCAAGGGCAGCCGCGCGCGGCGCTCTCGGGCGGGAGCGTTACCGGGCGGCGAGGGCTTTGCCGGCCTCGGTGGCGTTGTCGTGGGCGGTCTTCTTCATCAGCGCAGCGATCTCGGTGAACTCGTCGAGGGCGGGGTTGACACCGACGAGGGTGAACTCGCGCTCGATGACGGTGAGGTCGGCGCCCCACACGTCGGCGAGAACGCGGCGCAGGTAGTCGGTGTTGTGGTCCCAGCCTTCGCGCGGGGTGCCGGGGCCGTAGGCGCCGCCGCGGGTGGTGAGCAGCACGACGGGCTTGCCGGCCAGGATCTGCTCGCCGGGCGCGCCGCCGGCGGTGACCAGGTCGATCCAGGTCTTCGCGTGCTGGGAGATGCCGTAGTTGTACAGCGGCATGGCCACCACGACGGCCTCGGCGTCGCGTAGCTCCTGGGCCAGCGCAGCGGCCAGGGCCAGGGCGGACTTCTGGGCCTCGGTGCGGTCGGCCTCGGGGGTCCAGGCGCCGCCGACGGCGGCCGCCCACGCGTCGGCGGGCAGCGGCTCGGCGCCGAGGTGGCGGCTCACCACCGGGGCGTCGGG
Organism: Planosporangium mesophilum; assembly: GCF_016863255.1. Classification (GTDB taxonomy): domain Bacteria; phylum Actinomycetota; class Actinomycetes; order Mycobacteriales; family Micromonosporaceae; genus Planosporangium; species Planosporangium mesophilum. The sequence continues at coordinate 135,168 of NZ_BOON01000030.1, read as the reverse complement.
CCGCGCGGCGGCCCACTCGGCGAGTACGAGGTCGGCCAGCTCGCTGCTGGCCGACATCGGTCCCTGGATGCTGGCGTCAATGCGCAGCAGAGTCACGGGATGGCTCCTTCGGTTCGGTGCGTGCGTGAACGACACCAACGGACACCGCAGCGGCACCATCGATTGAGCGTTCAACCAAACTCTGCCACGACGTTTGTTGAACCTTCAAGTTGGGTGCCCCGTCCTGGGCCGTGACTGGTGCCACATCCGTGAACACCCCCGCGCGACGTCATCTTCGTCACGCAGCCCGGGGTGGACCAACCGCCCGCCTACCGAACGCCCACCGGCCCGGTCAGCACGGCCCCGGGCAGGCGATGGAGGTCGAAACTGCTGAACTCGTCCGTGAGCGGCAACGGATCCAGGTTGAGCGCCTCGAGGATGGCCCGGTGCTGCCGGCCCGGGGCCACGCCGCTCGGACCCTCACCGCGCAGCGCGGCCGCCAACCGTCCGATGTCGACGTTGCCGACGCCGAACCTCGCGAACACCGCCGGGTCACCCACGGGACCGGCGGGAAGCGGTATGCCCTGGGGGTCGATGGACGGTCCGGGTCCGAGCTCGTCCACCCAGCGGTAGGCCACATTCGACAGCTCGGACACGTACCAGTGCGTGAGCCGGCCGCCCTCCCACACGTCGGCCGTGAGCACGAACGAGTTGTTCTCCCAGCGGATGGCGGCGAAGCCCAGGTCCCGGCCGAGCAGGGTCACCATGTCGGAGAGGTCCTCGCCGCCGCTCCACTCGTACGGGACGACGGCCACCCGCGCCCGGGCGACCGGCGCCACGATGGCCTCGAATCCCGCCCTCTCCAGCGCGTTCACGGTCAGCTCGAACTCGCCCGCCACCAGCAGGTTCTCGTACCACGTAACCACCGCGCGTCCCCCGTCCGTCTGCTCGGCTGCCCTCCGAAGCGGACACTAGGGCGCCCCCCTGACATTCCCGGTCCGCCGTCGGCCGAGCGCGTCACGTGGCATCGGCGCGAAGTGTTCAAGGGCGAACCGCTGGCAGCCTGACGAGGATCATGCGCGGGACACCCGGATCAACCAGCGGCAACCAGGGCTCATACGCTGCTCACATACATGATCCGAAAGGTTTCACCGTGTTCCTGCTGATCGTCAGTTACACCGCACCGCTCGCCGAGGTCGACGCGATCCTGGCCGACCACCTCCAGTTCGTCGTCGACCACTACGCCGACGGCACCTTCCTGCTCTCCGGCCGGCAGAACCCCCGCGACGGCGGCGGCTTCATCCTCGCCAAGGGCGACGACCGCGACGCCATCGAGCGCCTCATCGCCACCGACCCGTTCGTCATCAAGAACGTGGCCGCGTACACGGTCATCCAGGTGGAACCGACACGGGCCGCCGCCGAGCTGAAGGACGCCCTGGCCGCCGCGGGCGTACGGCTACCCGCCTGACGGCTGCTCGACCGGGCGGGACAGCCGGTAACAGCCCCGAGTCAGGGAGGACGTGGCTTCCGCGTGCTTTGCTCTGCTCCCGGGCGGGCAACACCGGCAGTGAGGCGATAGGTGCTGCCTATCCGGGAGCAGAGCAAAGCACGCGGCGGGGTGCCTTCGTCCCGCGTGGCACCACCGGGAGACCTGGCGAACCAGGAGACGTCGCGAACCCGGAGGCAGAGCGGATCAGCCGCGCGGCAGCGCCGGTGCCAGCTCCGCCAACTGCCGCTCCGCCGCCTTCGCGTCCGGTCCGAGCGGCTGGAGCAGCACGTGATCCGCCCCCGCGTCGAGATGCGCGCGTACCCGAGCCGCGATGGCGTCCACGTCACCCCAGGCCACGATGGCGTCGACGAGCCGGTCGCTGCCCGCGCCGGTCAGGTCCTCCTCGGTGAAGCCGAGCTGCTTGAGGTTGTTGACGTAGTTGGGCAGCCGCAGGTAGAACGCGGTGTGCTCACGCGCCACGGCCCTCGCCTCGGCGGGGTCGGTGCCCAGGTAGACCGCCTGCTCAGGGATGAGCAGCCGGTCCGGGCCGAGGAGTTCGCGGGCCTGCTGGGTGTGCTCGGGCGGTACGAAGTACGTGTGCGCGCCGTCGGCCCGGTCGCGGGCCAGTTCGAGCATCCGGCGGCGCAGCGCGGCCAGGACCCGGGGCGCCCGGGCCCGGTTCGGTGTGAACGATTCGGCGGCCTGGTCCATGCCGTCGAGGTACTGGCGCATGTGTTCGAGGGGCCGCTCGTACACCTGGCCGGTGCGTTCGATGGCGGGAGCGTGGCTGACGCCGATGCCGAGCACGGTCCGCCCCGGCCACGCCGCCTCCAGCGACGCCGCGGCGACCGCCGTGTCGGCCGGGTGCCGGGCCCAGACGTTGGCGATACCCGAGCCGGTCATGAGCCTCGTCGTGGCGCACAGCCACACGGCCTGGTCGACGAAGATGTTGTTGCCGCCGACGCCCTCACCGCTCCACAGCGACCCGTACCCCAGCCCTTCGGCGACGCGCGCGAAGTCGCGCTGGGCGTCGGCGGTCTCGCGGCGCAGCACCGCCAGCCAGACGCCGACCGGCCCGAGGTGCGCCCGGGTCGCGGTGACGATGTCGAGTTCGGCCATCACGCACCTCCGAGAAGCGATCTTCCTGGTCAAGACTATGGCGCCACCCTCCTTCCCGCACCGGCGAGAAGAAACACATCGATCGACCGGCAGCGCCGGGAACAGAGCCGGGAACCCGACGGCCAACTGCGATGGAATACGATTCCGACCAGCATGAATACCGAAATTCAACCCGACCGGCGGTCGATCGTCCGCGACGCCGTCGGCATCGGAGTCGCCACCGGCGCGTACGGCCTCTCGTTCGGCGCCATCTCCGTCGCCTCCGGGCTTTCGATGCTGCAGACCTGCGCCCTGTCGCTGCTGCTGTTCAGCGGCGGCTCGCAGTTCGCGCTGGTGGGCGTGCTCGGCGCGGGCGGCTCGGCGGTCGCCGCGGCGGGCACCGCGGTGCTGCTGGGGTCGCGCAACGCGCTCTACGGGCTGCGGCTTGCGCCGCTTCTGAGGGTACGGGGCCTCAAGCGCGCCACGGCCGCCCAGTTGGTGATCGACGAGAGTACGGCGATGGCGGTCGGCCGCGACTCCCCTCGTGCGGCGCGCCTGGGCTTCTGGTCGACCGGCCTGTCGGTGTTCGTCCTGTGGAATCTCGGCACCCTGCTCGGTGGGCTCGGTGCGCAGTCGCTGAGCAACCCCGAGGTGCTCGGCCTCGACGCCGCCGTACCCGCGGCGTTCCTGGCGCTGCTCGCGCCGCGGATGCGCGCCAGGCAGCCGTGGGTGGTCGCGCTGGCCGCGGCTGCGGTCGCGCTGGTCGCGGTGCCGTTCGTGCCGGCCGGCGTACCCGTGCTGCTGGCCGCCGCCACCGCAGCGCTGCTGGTCCTGCGAGGCCGTGGCGACGGCGGCCGAAATGACAGCGACAGCACCGACAGCACCGACGCCGCCGTGGAGGCGAAGTGATCTGGGCCGCCGTCCTGGCCGGCTCGATCGGCTGCTACCTGCTCAAGCTCGCCGGCCTGTCGGTACCGCCGCGCATCCTGGAGAACAAGCTCGTCCAGCGCATCGCCGCGGCGCTGCCGGTCGCGCTGCTGAGCGCCCTGATCGTGATCCAGACGTTCACCAGCGGGCACCGGCTGACCCTCGACGCCCGGGCCGCCGGGCTCGCCGTCGCGGTCGTCGCGGTGGCGCTCCGGGCGCCGTTCCTGGTGGTCGTCGGCGGGGCGGCGGTCACCGCCGCCCTCATCCGTCTGATCTTCTAGAGCGGCACCACATCGGCCACCACGCAGGCGATGTTGTCCGGCGCGCCACTCTGGTACGCCAGGTCGATCAACTGCCCGACCGCCTGCTCCGGGTCGGTGATCATCGTCAGCGCGGTACGGATGGCGTCCGCCGCCACGACTGCGGACAGCCCGTCGGAGCAGAGCACGTAGCGGTCACCGGCCTGCGCGTCGTGCAGGGACAGGTCCGGCCGCGGGCTGCCCTTGCCGTCCAGCGCCCGGATCAGCATCGCGCGCTGCGGGTGCGAGGCCGCCTCCTCCGGGGTCAGGCTCCCCGAGTCGACCAGCGACTGCACGTACGAATGATCGTGACTGATCTGGAACAGCTCGCCGCCGCGCAGCAGGTACGCCCTGGTGTCGCCGATGTGCACCAGGGCGAGCTGGGAGCCGGCCCACACCATCGCGGTGAGGGTCGTTCCCACGCCGTCGGGTGCCGAGGAGGCGATGCCGTGCAGCGCCCGGTCGGCGTCCGCCACCGCCTCCTGGAGAGCGTTGAGCAGGTCACCGGCCGGGATACCGGCTTCGAGGGGCTTGAGCGCGTCGATGGCGGCAGCGGAAGCCCGGTCGCCGCTGGATGCGCCGAAGCCGTCGGCGACGGCGAGCAGCCGGGTCCCGGCGTACACCGCGTCCTGGTTGCTGGGCCGCACCTTGCCGGTGTCGGAGCGGGCGGCGTAGCGGATCCCGAGGGTGGTCGGCGTGTCTGCCATGGTGGTTCCCTTCCCGGACAGGTAGTCGACGAGGAAGGCGGCCAGCCGCTGCCGGGTCTCGGTGTCTGCGACGACGCGGGCCCAGTACCCGGCGATCTCGTCGGCGGCCGCACCGGCGTCCCGGTCGTGCAGGTCACAGACGACGCGGATGCGCGCCAGCGGCATGCCCAGCCGGCGTAGCCAGGCGACCAGCCGGGCCCGCTCCAGCTGCCCCGGTTCGTAGTACCGGTACCCGGACGCCGGGTCGACGTGCGCGGGTGGCAGCAGGCCGAGTTCGTCGTACAGCCGCAGCGCCTTCGGCGACAGCCGACAGGCCCGCGCGAACGCCCCGATCGTCAGCAGCTCCACCGGTCACCCTCCTCGCACCGGGCGGGGCACCGCCCGGATGCCGACGATGCTGGGGCTTCCCCAAGGGGGAAGGTCAACTGCCGTGTTCGCGCGCCGCCGGGATGCTGATGGTCATTCTTGACCAGACGATCGTGACCGGTACCGGCGGTACTGAAGCCGAAGGCGGGTGGGTTTGGCGAAGCGCCGACAAGGAATCTCCAACCCGCAGCCAGCCGCAAAGGAGCCCGATGAAGACACAGGACAGTGTGGCCCCGGACTACCGGTACCTGAGGCCGCTGAAGAAGCCGGAGTCCGCGACCTTCCCCGTGTACAAGAAGCTTGAGGACCTCCTTACGCAGGCCTCCGACCACCCCGACCGGGTCGTCGCGCACGCCCTCGCCACCTGCGCCGGCTACGCCTACTCCGATGCGGCGACGCTGGCGATGATCATGGCTCGGATGGGGCTGGAGAGCAACGAATGCCGCCTGGTCAGCCAGACCGTCGACGCCATGTTCATCTGCTCGCACGCGTTCCTGGTACAGAGCGACGACGGCCGGGTGGTGATCCTCTGCTACCGGGGCACCCAGCCCATGAACTTCATCAACTGGCTCACCGACGCCGACGTCAACCCCGAGACCGTACCCGTGCCGTTCGCCGATCCCCCGGTCTCGTTCGCCGTGCACGGCGGGTTCTACCGCAACGTCCGGGCCACCCGGCACGAGGTGGTCCACGCTCTCCAGCGGGCGCTCGACGGCCGGTCGGTGCGCGCCAAGGGCAAGGCGATGCCGCAACGGATGGAGGCGCTCTACCTCACCGGCCACAGCCTGGGCGGCGCGATGGCCGCGATGATGGCGGTCATGCTGCGCACCGAGCCCGCGTACGCGCCGATCGCGCGCAAGCTGCGGGCGGTGTACACGTACGGGCAGCCGATGATCGGCGAGCCCGGCCTGGCCAAGGCGTGCGACGACGACGAATTCCTGGGTGCCAACCTGATCCGGTACGTCTACGGCAGCGACGTCGTACCCCAGCTGCCGCCGACCGTCTCCGGCCCGTTCGCGCACTTCGGCCGGGAACTACACTGCGGCCCCGGCACCACTCAGGACGCCGCCGCCCGCACCACCCAGCAGTTGGGCAACCTCACCGGGCTCGCGATCGCGCCGGTCGCGTTCATCAGCCACCAGCTGCGGCTGTTCCGCAACCTGCCGTTCCAGCAGTCGCTGTACGACCACGGGCCGCAGCACTACATCAGCGCGCTCACCCCCGCCGGGGTGAGCAGCGAGTACGGCGACCCGGGCTGAGCGGCTGGCTTTCTGGGCCTAGGCCATCAGGCGTGCGTGGCCTGCTCCCCCACCGCGAACTGCACCCCGCCCTCGGCGTCGACGGCCGCGTCGAGCGCCTTGTCGTCGAGCAGCTCGGCGGCGTCGTGGTCCAGGAACAACCGGGCCCCGTGCGCGTCGACGACCTGGTCGCCCTCCTGCGGCTCGGGTGCCAGGCTCAGCCGCAGCGCGCCCGCCGACTCGTCCGTGGCGATGCGCAGGCCGGCTCCCGCGGGCACCTCTTCCTGCTCGGTGAGGTCGCGAATCACCGCTGCCGCGTTGTCGGTCACAGCAAGCATCGTGTACTCCTCGAAGGTTTCCGGATCCGGTGCCGGCGCGCAGCCCGGACGTGAGTGGGGGTTGTGGACTCCCACCGGACGCGCTCGCCGATCCGCCCGGGCGCGGGCGTCCCCGCGCCGCGCTCGGCGTTGGTTGGCGTCCGGTGCGACAGGATCGTTCCCTCCGGCATGTGGGCAGCCGTCCGGTTCCAACAGTTCCCTGCCATACCGAATACGTCAAATCGGCCGAAGAGGGCGTCCAGATCAACACAACGGTCAGGCGGGGCGCAGCTCCATCACCGTCGTGCCGCGCGGCCGCAGCGACCCCGCCACGTCGGGTACGAGCGGATGGGCGACCCGCACCCGATGCCGGAACCTGCTCAGCATCGCCGCGCAGACGAGCACGGCTTCGATGACGAAGAAGTGGCTGCCCAGGCAGCGGTGGACGCCGCCGGCGAACGGGTAGTACGCGTACGGGTGGCGGCGCGGCTGGTCGCCGGCGAAGCGGTCGGGGTCGAACCGCTCCGGCTCCGGCCACAGCCGCGGATTGCGGTGGGTCAGGTACGGGCTGGTGATCACGGTCGAGCCGGGTGCGAGCGCCACCCCGCCCAGTTCGTCGGGCTCGGTCAGCACCCGGGGCAGGAACCATCCGGCCGGGTACAGGCGCAGCACCTCGTCGAGGACCGCCCTGGTGTAGGTGAGCTTGCCGACGTGCTCGGCCGTCACCGGCCCGTCCCCGACGACCGTCCGGATCTCCTCGTCCTGCCGGGCAGCCACCTCGGGGTGAAGCTCGCGCAGAGTCCACAGCCAGGTCAGCGTCGAGGCGGTGGTCTCGGTACCGGCGAGGAACATCGCCACCATGTCGTCGCGTACCAGCCGGTCGGCCAGCCGGTCGCCGTGCTCGTCGCGGGCGTGTACCAGCACCGACAGGATGTCGGAGGTGGGCTCCTCGGCACGGGCCTGCGCGATGTACGGCAGCAGGGTCGAGTCGATGGTGTGCACGTCGCGGCGGTACGCCCGGTCGCGTGGAAGCGGTACCCGCCGGCTGACGAACGGCAGCAGCAGCCGGACGCCGAGCGCGCCGTACGCGGTGAAGACCGCCCGGGAGATGGTCGCGGCGTCCTGGTTCGGGATGCGGTCACCGAGGAACGCGCGACCCAGTACCCGCTGGGTGATCTGGAGCATCTCCTGGTGGGCGTTCACCTCCGCGCCGGCTCCGACCCGCCCGGCGAGGTCTTCCACCGCCTGATCGACGGTCCCGGCCGTGGCGTCCATGAGCTTGGAGATCGACTTGCCGGTGAACAGCGGCTGGAGCAGCTTGCGGCTGACCTGCCACTGCTCCCCCTCGCCCAGGATCCCGTTGCCGTGGAAGCTGCGGGCGGTGTCCCACATCCCGCCGCCCCGCACGTAGATGTCCGCGCGCTGCCAGACCCGCTGGACGTGGTCGGGCCTGGTCACCAGGTAGGGCTTGGAGAACCCGAGATCGAGGCGTACGAGCCGGTCGCCGTGCCGGTGGGCGATGTCCTCCAGTACGGCCAGCGGGTTGCGGGCCAGGCTGGGCAACCGGTGGTAGATCCTGATCCGCGGTACGTCGACGGTGCCTTCGGATGCCACGCCGGCCGCTGTCATCGCGACTCCACTCTTCTCAGGTGACGCACTCGTTCCAAGCGCAGCGCCGGACGTGAGGAATTGTCAAGAGCCGTACGGGAACCGACCGTGATCGCCGCAGCTTGATCCACTTCGGACAGCCGTCCTCGACTTCCGGTACTGCCGGATTGCGCAACAACCCCTGGCGGCGGGAGCGCCGGAAGACCCGAGTGGACAGTACTGTCCATTATAGACGTATATCTTGAAACCATTCATCGAACGCTGCTAATGTGCCGGCGTGCCCGGCGCACGGGCACCAGTCGTGACGGGGAAATCGCGCCCCGGTGACCGCGGCGTTCGTGCACCGTTCGGGGACGTGGTCACGGGGGACGTCGGGAGACGTGTATGAAATCCCGCAAGCTGCACGTACGCACCAAGGTCGTCGCCCTGCTCGCTTCGTTCGCGGCACTGTGGGCCTTCGCCGCGTACGTGACCCTGCGGGAGGGCGTCAACCTGATCTGGGTCAGCACCAACGACACGAACGTCGGCCGGCCGGCCGAGTCGCTCACCGCCGCCCTGCAGCAGGAGCGCCGGCTGTCGGTGATCTACCTTGCCGGCCGCGGCGCCGACCAGCGCACCGCGCTGACCGAGCAACGCGCCCGGACCGACCGTACGGTCGCGGCCTTCCGGCACCTCGCCGGCAGCGCCAGCACCCGGCGCGCGGCGAGCGCGCTGCTGGAACAGCAGATCCGCAACGTGTTCGACCAGTTGAACGGCCTCGGCCGGGTCCGGGCGGAGATCGACGGCGGCGGCCTCGACCGTACCGCCGCGGCGAGCACCTTCACCGGGATGATCAGCACCACGTTCCGGCTGTACAACGCCCAGGCGACGCTGGACGACCTGCAGACCGCGCGGGAGGGCGCCACCCTCATCGCGCTCAGCCGGGCCATGGAGGTCCTGTCGCAGGAGGACGCGCTGCTCGCCGGGGTCATCGAGGCCGGCCGGTTCACCGGCTCCGAGCACCCGCGCTTCGTCCAGCTCGTCGGCGCCCAGCGGCTCCTGCACGAGGACTCCGCGGCCCAGCTGCCGCAGGCCGACCGGGAACGGTACCGGCAACTCGCCAACGGGCCCGCCGCCACCCGACTGCGGGTGCTCGAGGACCTCGTGACCGACAAGGGCCGCGCGGGCCTCGCACCACCGGTCGACGCCCAGACCTGGAACAGCGCGATCACCCCGGTCTACGGCGAGCTGCGGGACCTGATCCTCGAGGCGGCGGACGGCACGATCGCGCGCGCGAAGCCGATCGTCGTCGGCATCGTGATCCGGTTGGCCGTCAGCGTGCTGGGGCTGATCGCCGTCATCGCCGCGATCGTCCTGTCCGTCACCACGGCCCGCGCGCTCGTCCAGCAGCTCAGGACCCTGCGCGACGCGGCGCGGGAGCTGGCAGGCGAGAAACTCCCCCGGGTCGTCGACCGGCTGCGCCGAGGCGAAGAGGTCGACGTCTCCGCCGAGGCGCCGCCGGTGCCGCACGGCCCCGACGCGATCGGGCAGGTCGGGAGTGCGTTCAACGCGGTGCAGGAGACCGCCATCAGGGTCGCCGTCGAACAGGCCGAACTGCGCCGAGGCGTACGCGACGTCTTCCTCAGCCTGGCCCGGCGCACCCAGGCGCTCGTCCACCGTCAGCTCACCACGCTGGACGCGATGGAGCGGCGCGAGGACGACCCGGAGGAGCTGGCCAACCTGTTCCGCGTCGACCACCTCGCCACCCGGATGCGGCGCAACGCCGAGAACCTCATCGTGCTCTCCGGGGCGGTCCCCGGCCGCGGCTGGCGGCAGCCGGTGCCGCTGGTGGACATCGTCCGCGCCGCCGCGGCCGAGATCGAGGACTACGAGCGGGTGACGGTGCTGCCGATGGGGCAGGCCGCGCTCACCGGACGGGTCGTCGGTGACGTCATCCACCTGCTGGCCGAGCTGATCGAGAACGCGACGTCGTTCTCGCCGCCGGACACCCCGGTCCACGTCGGGGGCCAGCTGGTGGCCAACGGCTTCGCCGTCGAGATCGAGGACCGCGGGCTCGGCCTGAGCGAGGGCGAGCTCGCGCTGACCAACGACCGGCTCCGCAACCCGCCCGAGTTCAAGCTCACCAGTACGGCCAGGCTGGGCCTGTACGTGGTGGGACAGTTGGCGATGCGGCACGGCATCCGGGTCCGGCTCAAGGAGTCCGCGTACGGCGGGACCGTCGCGATCGTCCTGATCCCGAACACGCTGGTACTCGACGGCACGGACGCCGACACCCCGGCGACGCGCGCCAGGCGGGCCGTCGAGCGGGCCCGCACGACCGACGGCGACGCGGTCGTGCACGCCCTCCCCGGCCGGCCGGCGAACGAGATCGGTACGCCCGCGCGGGCCCCGGCCGGGGTACTGGTGTACCGCGACCTGGAGGCGGACGCGAACCGCGCCGCCGAAGCGGCCGAGCGCCGCGCCTCGGATGCCCGGGCCGACAACGGACTGCCCCGCGCCGGCAACGGACTGCCCCGCCGGGTGCGGCAGGCCAACCTCGAGGAGCACCTCCAGCGCGACCCGGCGCCGGCCGGGGAGCCGACGGCCGACGGCCCCGGCCGCCAGCCCGAGGACGTCCGCCGGATGCTGGCGTCCTACCAGCGGCAGACCAGGCGCGGACGCGCGGACGCCGAACAGGTCGGCGGCTCGCAGACCGAACGGACCGGGGAGGCGGACTAGCCGTGCAGAAGACAACCGCGGGTACGGACCTGCGTTGGTTGCTCAACGATCTGACCGCCCGGGTCGACCAGGCCAGGCACGCGGTGGTGCTGTCCGCCGACGGGCTGCTGATCGCCGCCTCGAGCGAGCTGAGCGGCGAGGACGCCGATCACCTCGCGGCGGTGGCGTCCGGGTTCGCCAGCCTGGCCCGGGGCGCCGGGCGTCACTTCGGCGGCGGGCCGGTACGGCAGACCATCATCGAGATGGAGTCGGCGTTCCTGTTCGTGACGGCCGCCGGCCACGGTGCGTGCCTCGCCGTCCTCGCGGCCGAGGACGCCGACATCGGCCTCATCGCGTACGAGATGGCGATGCTGGTCGCCCGCGTCGGCACGTACCTGGCGACCGCGGACCGCCAGCCCGCACAGCCGCACGGCCGGCCGCACGGCCGCGAGTGACGGCACGCCGCCATGGACGCCCGGCAGGACCCGACCGAGGACCGCTGGCTCGACGAGGACGCGGGGCCCGTCGTACGTCCGTACGCGATGACGCGCGGCCGGACCAAGCCGGAGATCGGCGACTTCGACCTGATCGCGCTCGTCGCGGCGACCCGGCCGACCACCCCGGTGGCGGTGGGGCTGGGGCCGGAACACCACGCGATCGTCGACCTGTGCCAGCAGCCGCTGTCGGTCGCGGAGATCTCGGCGCACCTGGACCTGCCGGTGGGCATCGTCCGGGTGCTGCTCGGTGACCTCCTGGGCAGGGGGCTGATCGTGGCCCGCGGCCCCCGGTCGGCGGTGCAGATGCACCACGAACGCGTCCTGAAAGCGGTCCTCGAGGGCCTGCGGTCCCTCTGACGCCACTTCCTCGGTTCCCACTCCCCCGGCACCGCTTTCTCCGCCCACTACCTCCGCCGCTCACCGATTTGCCGGATCATCCATCGTTGCGCGGGGCGGCCGGTGTGTGAGCCAATGCGCATACCAGGGATACCCGGTGATCTATACCATGACGCTCTACTACATGATCTTTCTTACTGACCGTACTCCCCCACGCCGCCGCGGAGACGAGTATTGATGTCGCGTTCGGTCCGGTCCATCCGCAGACAGCTGCTGACGCTGGCCACGATCCCGCTGGTCACCCTGCTCGCGCTCTGGGGCTTCGCCACCTACCTCACCGTGGGCGACGGATACCGCCTGTACAACCAGGGGCGGCTGACCACCCAGGTGGTGGCGCCGGCCGAGGAGATCGTCGGTGCGATCCAGGGCGAGCGCCGCGCCTCCGCGGTGTACCTGACGATCGGGTCGGCGGACAACCTCGGCGACCTGACCCGTGCCCGCACCCTGGTCGACCAGAAGATCGACGCGTACCGGGCCGCTCTGAAGCGTGACGACGTGCGCGGCATCGCCTCGGCGCACCTGATGGAGCTGGCCGAGGCACCGCTGACTGCCCTCGACAACCTGGACGCGCTGCGCCGGCAGGTCGAGACCCGGGCCATCGACGGCCGGGGAATGATGGACGCCTTCACCGACCTGGTCGACCCCATCACCCCGCTGTACGCGGCGGTGGCGACGTTCCCGGACGACCAGGTCTCGGCCGAGGGGCAGGCGCTGCAGCGGTTGGCGCACGCGCGGGAACTGCGCGCCCGTACCGACGCGATCCTCGCCGGCGCGCTCACCAACGGCCGCTTCACCCGCGACGGCTACCTGCAGTTCGTACAGGCGGTCGGGCTGATGCGCGCCGAGTACCACGAGACGTACGTCCGGATGGACGGGCAGTACCGGCGAGAGTTCGACGCCTTCTTCGCCAAGGACCCGTACGGCTGGCTGACCCGCGCCGAAGACTCCGCCATCGCCACGAACGGGACGGGAGCGATCCCGGTCAACGCCAGCCAGTGGCGCGACGCCAACACCACGGCCCTCGCACAGCTCTCGGACTTCCAGAACCACCTGTCCGGCATCGTCTCCGACCATGCAAAAGGTCCGGCGTACCTCATCTTCGGCCGCATCATCGTCGCCGGGCTCGTCGGGTTGATCGTGGTCGTCGTGACCGTCGCGGTCTCGTTGCGCATCGCCCGCCGCCTCGCCCGGCGGCTGCGCCACCTGAGCAGCTCCGCGCACACGCTCTCCGACGTCCAGCTGCCGGACGTCGTGGACCGGCTCAGCCGCGGCGAGCACGTCGACGTCGACGCGGAGGCGCCGGTGCTCGAACGTACCGGCGACGAGATCGGTGAGGTGGCCGCCGCCCTGAACACGGTGCGCCGTACCGCGATCCGTACCGCCGTCGAACAGGCGGAGCTGCGTACCGGCATCAGGAACGTCTTCATCAACATCGCCCGCCGCAGCCAGACCCTGGTCAAGCAGCAACTGTCCATGCTGGACGTGATGGAGCGCAAGACGGTCGACCCGGAGGAGCTGCACGACCTGTTCCGCGTCGACCACCTCGCCACCCGGATGCAGCGGTACGCCGAGAACCTCGTCATCCTGGGCGGCGGCCGGCCCGGCCGGCACTGGGGCGAACCCGTGGCGATGCGGGAGGTGCTGCGCGGCGCGGCCGCCGAGGCCGAGCAGTACGAGCGGGTACGCGTGGTGTCCGTCGCGCCGGTGATGCTCGCCGGAACCGCGGTCTCCGACGTCCTCCACCTGGTGGCCGAGCTGATCGACAACGCCACCAGGTTCTCGCCGCCGGACACCCAGGTCCAGGTCTCGGGCCAGATGGTGCCGCACGGGTTCGCCGTCGAGGTGGTCGACCGCGGGCTGGGCATGACCGACACCGACCTGGCCGCCGCGAACGCCTGGCTGGCCCATCCGCCCGAGTTCAACGTGCTGGCCCTGAGCGAGAGCCCTCGCCTGGGCATGTTCGTGGTGGCCCGCGTCGCGGCCCGGCACGGCATCCGGGTGTCGCTGCACGGCTCCCCGTCCGGCGGGGTCACGGCCGTCATCCTGCTGCCAGGGGAGCTCGTCAGCGGTGTGGCGGCAGCCACGACCGAGCGCGAGCCGGTAGAACGTCAACCTACGGGGGGCGCCGCAGACGCCGGTACCGTTCCGGCCGGTCGGGACGGTACCGATGACGACGACATGGACGGTGACATGGACAGGGACAGGGACAGCGGTGACTTTCACGGCGGTGGCATTTCCGGAGGCGGTGACGTTCCCGGAGGCGGTGACGTTCCCGGCGACGGTGACGTTCCCGGCGACCATGGACAGGGCGACACCGGTGATCGGGTCGGCGCCGACGCCCCAGCGGCGCGAACCCACCTCGGCCTGCCGGTACGGGTACGGCAGGCGCGGCTCGCCCCCGGCCTGCGCGACAACGCCGGCCCGGCCACCGTCCCACGCCCGCACCCGGCGCCGCCGCCACAGCGCTCCGCCGACGAGGTACGCCAGATGATGAGCGCCTACCAGCGAGGCACCCAGCGGGGGCGCCAACCGATCGACGACCACACCGGCCGGTCGTCCACACCGGGCGACCCCGGCACGACCAGCACAGAGCATCGCGACGAGGAGAGTTGATGACCGAGCGTACGAGCGCGGCCGGCGACCTGAACTGGCTGCTCGAAGACCTGGTACAGCGAGTGGCGGACATCCACCACGCGGTCCTGCTGTCCGCCGACGGGCTGCCGATCGCCTCCTCCGCCGACCTGGACCGCGCCGACTCCGAGCACCTCTCCGCGATCGCTTCGGGCTTCCAGAGTCTCGCCCGCGGGGCCGGTCGCCACTTCGACGGCGGTTCGGTACGCCAGACCATCGTGGAGACGGATCGCTGGTTCTTCTTCGTCACCGCTGCCGGCTACGGAGCGAACCTCGCCGTCATGGCCACCTCCGCCTGCGACGTGGGGCTGGTCGCGTTCGAGATGAACCTGCTCATCCAGCGCGTCGGCCAGAACCTCGCGACCCTGTCCCGCTCGTCGCTCCCCCGGGTGCCGTCGCCGGACTCCGACCCGCTCCTCCAGCAGCAGGGCTGAGCGTGGGGTGGCGTGATGAGCTGGTCGGAGCACGACGCCGACGACGAGTCGGCCGGGCCGTTGGTGCGCCCGTACGCGATGACCCACGGGCGTACCCGGGCGTCGGCCGACTTCGACCTGATCACGCTCGTGGTGGCCGCCCGGTCACCGCATCCCGACGAATTCTGGGAACCTGAACATCTGTCCATTCTGGAGCTTGCGCAGCGGCCGGTCTCGGTGGCCGAGCTTGCCGCACGCATGAACGTACCCGCCGGTGTCGTCCGGGTCCTGCTCGACGACCTGCGCGCCCAGGGTGCCCTCATCGTGCGCGCCGCCTCCCTGGAAACATCTACGCCCAACCTCACGATCCTGAAGGCGGTGGCTGATGGCCTACGCGCACTCTGACCGGCCCGTCCGGGGCACCTCCGCGGTGGCCACCATGCCGATGGCGGTGAAGATCCTCATCGCCGGCGGCTTCGGGGCGGGAAAGACGACGATGGTCGCCTCGGTCAGTGAGATCGAACCGCTGAGGACCGAGGAACTGATCACCGCCGAGAGTGTCGGCGTAGACGATCTGTCCGGCGTGGAGGGCAAGAACACCACGACGGTCGCGCTCGACTTCGGCCGCATCACCCTGACCGACAACCTCATCCTGTACCTTTTCGGCACGCCCGGTCAGGACCGGTTCTGGTTCGTGTGGGACGAGCTGGCAACCGGCGCCCTCGGTGCGGTCGTGCTCGCCGACACCCGGCGGCTGGACGACAGCTTCCCGTCGGTGGACTACTTCGAGAAGCGGGGCATCCCGTTCGTCGTGGCGGTCAACTGCTTCGACGGGGCGAAGCAGTACGACCCCGCGGACATCCGGATCGCCCTGGACCTCGACGACGACGTACTGGTACTGCTCTGCGATGCCCGCGATCGCGCCTCCACCAAGGAAATCCTGATCTCGTTCGTGGAGGACCTGATCCGGAAGGCCCAGCGCTAGCCGCGGACCTGACGGGATGCCGCGCAGCCATCGATCCCGGTCCGCGCCGGACGACCGGGTCATCCGGGATCATGGAGATCGCGAAATCAGCGCGCCCATAGATGATGGTTCACGCTGAATGCGGCAATTTCCCGACTTCCCGATGGCGACCGCATTGACTAGCCTGGCGTTCCGTGTACCCGTCGGTAGGCCATACGGGTGACACGTCGCAGCTGGGAGGGGCCTTGAGCGCGACGACGAGGCACGGTGTGTCGATGGCGGACGCACCGACGCCGCCCGGCCGCGGTCAGCAGCTGTACCGCGACTGCGCCGAGCTGGCCGGTGCGCCGGTCTCGCCCGGACACCGGGACCAGCCGGTCATGTTCCGGCACGTCGCCGGTGGCACGGCCCGCCTGGTCCTGACCCTCCTCGTCCTGGTCAACATCGGTACGATCGCGCTGTTCACGGGCTGGCTGCTGCTCCCGGAACGGGTGCCGGGCGCGCTGGGCATCGGCGTCGGCGGCTGGCAGCTCGTCGTCGCCCGGCTCGCGTACTGTCTCCTGATCGCGGTGGAGCTGGTCCGGCTGGGCCGGAGCGTCGCGCTCTGGGTCTTCGCCGTCAACGCCAAGGATCCGGTACCGATGGATCCGCCCGTCGGCCTGCGGGTCGCCCTGCTCACCACGATCGTGCCGGCGAAGGAGCCGATCGAGGCGGCCGAGCGCACGCTGCGCGCGATGAAGAGCGTCGGGTACGCCGGCACGGTCGACGTCTGGATCCTCGACGAGGGCGACGACCCGGAGGTACGGGCCATGGCCGCCCGCCTCGGCGTACACCACTTCAGCCGCAGGTCGCGCCCCGAGTACAACCAGCTCGCCGGCGAGTTCCGGGTACGGACCAGGTCCGGCAACCACAACGCCTGGCGCGCCGACCACGAGCGGGAGTACGACGTGGTGGCGGTCGTGGACCCCGGCCAGGTACCGATGCCGCGCCTGCTGGAACGCACGCTGGGCTACTTCCGCGATCCCGACGTCGCCTTCGTGACGACCCCGCAGGTGTACGGCAACTCGGACGCCAACTGGGTGGCCAACGCCGCCTCGGTCCAGCAGTACCTGTCCAACGGGGTCATCGCCCGCGGCGGCAACGGGCTCGGCGCTCCCCCGCTCACCGGCTCCGGCCACCTCTACCGGCCCTCGGCCTGGCACGAGATCGGCGGCTACCGGGACTCGATCCTCGAGGGCCACGCCACGAGCATCGAGGTGTACACCGCCGTCAACCCGGCGACCGGCAGGGCGTGGAAGGGCGTCTACACGCCTGACGTGCTGGTGATCGGCCAGGGGCCGGCCTCGTGGGCGGACTACTTCAACGGGCAGAAGCGCCGGGCGTACGGGATCTGGCAGGTCCTGCTGCGGCGTGACCTGCGGCAGTCGGAGAACCTGCCCGGCCGCCGCCGCTGGCAGTACCGCCTGCTGCGGTTCTACCACCCGAGCGCGGCGGCCAGCCTGGCGCTGGGCAGCCTCGCCGGCATGGTCTACCTACTCGCCGGCGCCTCCGCCATCCGGCTCGACACCATCATGTGGCTGACCCTGTGGGGTGCGACGCTGGCGAGCTGGCTCGTGCTGCTGCTGCGGCTGCGCCGGTACCACGTCGCCACCCACGAGCGGCGCGGGCTGGGGCTGTCGGGCCTGGCGCTGACCCTGTTCGCCGGTCCGGTCCACGTCGCAGCGGGTGCCGGGGCGCTGCTGCGCCGCCGGCCGGCCTTCGTGGTGACCGCCCGGGCCAAGCCGGGCGCGGCCGACTCATTCCGTACGTTCCGGCTGCACCTGCTGTGGGCCGTGGTCGCCGCGGCAGCGCTCGGGGTGAGCCTCACCGGCGGCCACGCCTACCCGCCGCTGTGGATCTGGGCCGCCCTGATCCTGGTCATCGGCGTCGCTCCGGCCGTCATCGCCGCGGTCTCCGGCAGCCCTGCCCACTCCGGCGGCCCCGCGGTCTCCGGCGGCCCCGCAGACTTTGGCCTGGGGGCGGGCCGCCGCCCCGAGTGGGACGCGGAGCCCGACGACGGATGGGGTGAGGACGCGCCGGCGGACGACCCGATGGCGGAGTGGGCGCCGCCCGTCCGGGGCAAGATCCAGCCGACCTTCCAGGTCCCCTCGGCGCGTGACCCCGTCGGCGTCGTGCCGGATCCCGACGTCCCGGCGGCGGCAACCGCGCGGGTGGCGGCAACCGCGCGGGTGGCCGCCGACGCCCAGGCGGACACCGAAGCCGAGGCGGAGGGCGACACCCAGGCGGTGCCCGACGCGCACGAGGACACCCAGGTCCAGCCCGTGGTCGACGCCCGGGGCTACGACGTAGGAGCGGAAACCGACACCATGCAGATCCTCGACGCCACGGCCGCCGCCGACCCGTACTGGACCCTGGACTCGGCGCCGGAACCCGGTACCGATCTAGTCAAAGCGACGCCTGTCGAGGAGCCGAACCGGCCATGGTGAAGAAGCCGACCGGACCCGGACTGACGTTCGCGCTCGTCGCGGCCGCGCTCGTCAGCTACACCTTCGTACTCGCCCCGAAGCTGGGGTTGGCCAGCCAGGCCACGTCCACCACCGCGTCGCCCGTACCCAGCGCAAGGGCGTCCACGTCCGGGGCACCCACGGTCTTCCCGCCGCGCGACAAGAGCTTCATCGGGGTGACGACCGCCGACGGTACCGTCGACCTCGCCTCCGTCGACGCGTTCAAGACGGCGACCCGGCACCGCCCCGCGGTCATGATGTTCAGCCAGGGTTGGTCCGGCACCGACTCCGACGGCGCAACGTCCGACAAGACCGCGTTCGACAAGACGGCGTTCGACAAGATCGCGCAGCAGGGCGCGCTCCCCATGCTGAGCTGGGAGCCGTGGAACCGCCGCGACGACGTCACCGCCAGGGATGCCGCGCAGCCGCAGTACCGGCTGTCCCGGATCGCCTCCGGCGCCTTCGACGACTACATCCGCTCGTACGCGCGAGGGGTGAAGAGCCTCGACTACCGCGTCGCGATCCGCCTCGCCCACGAGATGAACGGCCCCCGGTACCCGTGGGGCGCGAACGTCAACGGCAACCAGCCGGGTGACTACGTGAAGATGTGGCGCCACGTCCACGACGTCTTCGCGGAGGAGGACGTCGACAACGTCGTCTGGGTCTGGAGCGCCACCGCCGGAGTCGAGAGCAGGACCCGGCTGTCCGCGCTCTACCCCGGCGACGACTACGTGGACTGGGTCGGCCTGTCCGGCTACTACGGCACGACGAGCTCCGGCACGACGGGCTCCGGCACCGCGGGCGCCCCGGGCTACCGGTCACCTGACTCGATCTTCGACGCCGCCCTGATCGACCTGCACACGTTCGCCGGGCGGCCCGTCGTCATCACGGAGACCGCGGCCACCGACACCGCCGGACTCAAGGCGCGATGGGTCCGCGACCTCTTCCAGTACCTACCGAAGCACGCCGACGTCATCGGCTTCATCTGGTGCGAGGCGGTCCGGGAGACCGACTGGCGGATCGCCAGCTCACAGGCGGCCGCGACGGCGTTCGCCGAGCTGGCCGCCGATCCCCGGTACGCGGTCACCTGGGCGCCCGATCTCGAGCCACGTACCAGCCTCGTCGGCCCGACCCCCGTCCAGGCCGCCCCGTCGGCCACCCAAGCGGCGAGCCCCCCACCGTCGCGTACCGTCGCACCTAGGCCCACGCCGGGCCGCACCCGTCCGCCGAGTCACACCCCGACCACGACGCCGCCGGTCGACCCGACACCGACCCGGACCGCCTCGCCGCCGCATGACCCGACGCCGGAGCCGACCCCGTCACCCTGACGATCCGCGTATGTCCACGGTGGAGCGTGGGGGTCGGGTGCAGCGCAGCCGGAGATCGCGCATCGGCCCCCAGCGCCCGAGCCAATCGGCGGAAGTTTGTTTGAGCCGACCTGCGGTGGGTACATCGGGCGCCATGATCCGGTCCGAATATCGACCGGTTCGAAGGCGCCGACGACGGCGCCGTGTCATGTATCCGTCGCGTTCGCGGAACCGCCCATCCTCGACTGCGCCTGCCACGTCCCGAAGACACCCGAGGAGGGTGACACCGATGGCCATCACCGATTACGACACGCCTCGCCGTACTGTCGGCGACATCGACGAGGACAGCCTGGAGGAACTCCAGGCCCGCCGTGCCGCCGCCCAGTCCCCGCTGGTCGACGTCGACGAAACGGAGGCCATCGAAGGCTTCGAACTGCCGGGAGCGGACCTCTCCAACGAAGAGCTGACCATGTCCGTCGTCCCCATCCTCGCCGACGAGTTCCGGTGCTCGCGTTGCTTCCTGGTGCACCACCGCAGCCAGCGCACGATCGACCGGAACAACCGGGACATCTGCACCGAGTGCGCCTGACGGAGCGCTTCGGGTTGCGACCGGGTGCGGACCGGTTTCCCAGCCCCCATTCGGCCGCCGACCTCAATAACGTCTGGCTCATGACGAGCGAGTACGGCAGGACAGTGAACCCGACAGTGGTCTACGTGGCGCGCGCGTGCCTTGACGCCCTGATGGGCTGGGTGGGCGTCGACGGCATGGTGGCCGCCATCCGTAACCCGGCCCTGCTCGCCGCGATCGACCAGCACGCTGCGGCCGTACGCGACGAACTCGGCGAGCGCATCACCGACGCGCCGGCGCTCGCCGAGCACGCGCGCCAGGTACACGCCGCCGCGGTTGCCGAGGGCCACGAGTTCCCGAACCCGGCCCGCCTGGACTGGGCCCACGCACCGTCGTACCTGGTGCGGCTGGTGGCGGTCTGCGCCCTGGCCGGCGTCGCCGACTGCCTGTAACGCGAAACACGGAAACCGCGGCGGCCGGGCCACCGCGGCCCGGAGAGCACCGAGCACGCCGCGAGCGGCTACCCGGCTCGATTTCCGCGGCCGCGATCCACGTACAGATCTTGGTGCCCAGGCCGGGAAGGCCATCCCGCCCCCACGACGAAACAGGGCATACGCCACGTTCGACGTATGCCCTGCCTACTACGGGTGGAGCCGAGGGGACTCGAACCCCTGACCCCCACACTGCCAGTGTGGTGCGCTACCAGCTGCGCCACGGCCCCGCTGCGCCCGGGAACTCCCTGGGCACCGGGCAATAGTACACACCCGCCGCCGCCCGGTCACATCGGATCCCTCGAAACCATGATCGGCGCGTCGGATCCCGGTTCGTGGGAGCCCGGTCGTCGGGTCTCAGTTCGCCGCCGGGTCGGACGGGAAGTGCGCGACGGCCGCCATCAGCCCGCCCTGCCGCCGGAGCACCATCGGCCAGAGATCATCCGGGCGCGAGGTGAAGGCGTCGCCCGGGAGGGCGTCGAACACGAACCACGATCCGATCTCGATCTCGTTCTCCAACTGACCCGGCGCCCACCCCGCGTACCCGGCGAACACCCGCACACCCACCAGGCCGTCCCGTAGCGGGTCCGGATCGCCGGACAGGTCGACGGTGCCGACCGCGCCGGAGACGCGGTTGAACCCGACCAGCGACTGCACGCCCGGCCGGGTACGGGCCAGGCAGATGGCCGCCTCCGGCTGTACCGGACCGCCCTCGAAGACCACGGACGGCTCGCCGGCGAGCGATCCCCAGGGGCCGAGCACCTCGGCGACCGGTACCTCGGTCGCCCGGTTGAGCACCACCCCGAGCGCTCCGCCCTCTTCATGTGCGACGAGCAGCACCACCGTGCGTTCGAAGTTGGGGTCACGCAGGGCAGGCGTCGCGACCAGTAGCCGCCCGGTCAGCGACTCCATGCCACTCCCCCAGCTCGTTTCCGGCTCCCGGTGTCGCCCCGGCTCGTTCTGCATCACTACCCGGCCACGCAGAACTCGTTGCCCTCGGGGTCGGCGAGCACCGTCCACCGCAGACCGGGCACCTGCTGCTCGCCATGCACCGTAGCGCCCAGACCGACCAGACGCGCCACTTCGACCTCGCGGTCGTCGGCGTGGAAGTCGAGATGCACCCGGTTCTTCCCCGCGCGAGGCTCCGGAACCTGCTGCAACCCTATGGACAAGCCGCCCCCATCCCCGGGCACCAATTGGACGAACACGCCATGATCGGCGGCCACGCGGTAGCCGGCCGCCTCGGTCCAGAAGGCGGCGAGCGTCCGCGGGTCCACGCAGTCGATCGTCACCATGCCGGGTTTCAACACCATGACTCGCACCCTAGCCTGAGGCCGGCAACCTGTTTAGGGTCTTGGTCCGTGACCGGACTAAACACCACCGCCGAAGTCGCCGTTATCGGCGGCTCCGGCTTGTACGCCCTCCTCGAGGATGCCGAGGAGTACACCGTCGACACGCCGTTCGGGCCGCCCTCGGATGTGATCACGGTCGCCCGCGTCGCCGACCGGCGGGTGGCGTTCCTACCCCGCCACGGTCGTGATCACCGCTTCCCGCCACACAAGATCCCGTACCGGGCCAACCTGTGGGCGCTGCGGGCTCTGGGAGCACGCCAGGTGGTCGCGCCGTGCGCCGTCGGGGGCCTGCGACCCGAACTGGGCGCGGGCAGCTTCGTCGTCCCGGACCAGTTGATCGACCGTACCAGCGGCCGGGCGCAGACCTTCTACGACGAGGGCGCCGTCCATGTGAACTTCGCCGATCCGTACTGTCCGGTGGGCCGCCGTACCGTCGTCGAACGGGCCGCCACGAAAGGGATCCCGCTGACCGACGGCGGCACGATGGTCGTCATCGAGGGGCCGCGCTTCTCCACCCGCGCCGAGTCCCGCTGGTACGCCTCGATCGGCGGCGCGGTCGTCAACATGACCGGCCATCCCGAGGCCGTACTCGCCCGTGAGCTGGCCCTGTGCTACACCGCGATCGCGCTGGTCACCGATCTGGACGCCGGGGTCGAGGGCGAGCAGGGTGTCACCCAGGAGGAGGTGTTCCGGGTCTTCGCCGAGAACACCGAACGGCTGCGCGGCCTGCTGCTCGACGTGGTGGCCGCACTGCCCGCCGAGGCCGACTGCCCCTGCCGGCACGCCCTCGACGGCGTTGAGCCGCTCTGACCCACGGCTCCGGTCCGCCGCCCTGAAAGCGCCGCCCTGAACCGCCTTCGGCTGTGGACGCCGCCCGGCGCCGGCCCGAACGCCACCGGCGCGGCCTGACAGTCAACAGGGGCCTAGGTCTCGCCGCCGAGGTCGGTGGCGTACGCCTGGTGGACGAGGTCGGCGCCACGCTGCCGGTGCCGCGACAGCTCACGCAGAAGCTCGGCGCCCCAGGCCCGGACCCGCTCCGGTTCGGCGTCGACCGCCAGGGCCAGCGCGTCCAGCGCCTCCGCCATCGTCGCGTGCTCCCGGCTGAGATCGCTGACCTGGCGCGCGAGTCGCGGTGCGTCGGCGAGCACCTCCGCGTACAGCCCCTCCGGCCCACCGGTCAGCTCCACGTGCGTGACGAACGCCGACCGCAGGCGGGGAAGTTGGCAGGCGACACCGTGCCGCCAACCCGGGTCACCCGACGGCCTGGCGAGGGCGTGCTGGAAGTTCCGGATGGCGGCAAGGAGTTCGAACCGGTGCTGAAGCGCTGTGCGGATCTTGTCGATCCGCGCGTGCGACTGCCGGGCCGCCGTGGGTTCTGCCGTCATGGAGCACCCGCCCCTCAGCCGGTCATCGCCGGGGCGCATCCGGATGCCGCCGGACACCCAGCGACCGGCCTCCGCTCTGTCGAACGTTCGTCCCTTACCACCAGGGTCAGGCCAGGGACCCGATCTGTCCAGCGGTCAGTCGGATCGGCGGGGCCGCCGGAGAGGACCGGCACGCGCCGGCCCTCTCCAACATCCTCAGTACTTGAAGCGCCCGACGAGCTGCTGCAGCTCGCCGCTCATCCGGGCCAGGTCCTCCGCCGTACGGCGGGACTCGTTGACGCCGTCGCTCGTACTCTGCGCCGCGGTGGCGACCCTCGTGATGTTCGAGGCGATCTCGGTCGCGCCGGTCGCGGCTTCGGCCACGTTACGGCTCATCTCGCTGGTCGTGACGCTCTGCTCCTCGACCGCCGACGCGATCGTCTCCTGGAAACCGCTGATCTGCCCGATCACCTCGGTGATGTGGGCGATCACCTCGACGGCCGCGGTGGAGTCGGTCTGGATCGACTGAACGCGCCGGGAGATGTCCTCGGTCGCCTTCGCCGTCTCCTGAGCCAGATCCTTGACCTCGGTCGCCACGACGGCGAACCCCTTGCCCGCCTCGCCGGCGCGCGCGGCCTCGATCGTCGCGTTCAGCGCCAGCAAGTTGGTCTGTTCTGCGATGGAAGTGATCATCTTGACCACGTTGCCGATCTCCACGCTCGAGGTACCGAGCCGGCCCACCGTCGCGGTCGCGGCCTCCGCCCCGGCGACCGCGGTGGTCGCCACCCTCGCCGCTTCGGTCGCGTTGTGCGCGATCTCCCGGATCGACGCGCCCATCTCCTCGGCGCTGGTCGCGACCGTGTGCACGTTGCTGGAGACCTGCTCGGCCGCGGCCGACACCACCTGGGCCTGAACGCTGCTCTCCTCGGCCGAGGAGGCGATCTGCGCCGAGACGCTCGACATCTGCTCGCTGGACGAAGCCAGTTGCTCGGAGTTGGCCGCGACGGCACCGATCGCCTCGCGCAGATTGGTGGTCGCGGAGTCCAGTGACCGGGCCATCTGGCCGAGCTCGTCCCGGGCGTCGACGTCCGCGGACCGGGTGAGATCACCAGCGGCGAGGCCGTCCGCCACGTACGAGACCTTGCGCACGGCACCGACGATCAGCCGGGCGACATACAGGGCGAAGAGCAGCCCGATCAGCAGACCGACCACAAGAACGGTGATCAGAGTGGTACGGGCGCTGTCGTAGGTGGCCCCCGCGTCCTTGTCCCGCTGGGCGGCGCGGACTTTCTCGATGTCGACCAGGCGGACCACGTCCGCCGAGAGCGCCTTGTTGATCTCACCGAAGGTCGTGTTCCGCAGGTTGAGAGCAGTGGCGACGTCACCGGCGCGCAGGGCCGCGAAGTAATCCGCGTCGCGCAGCTTGCGATATGCGTCCAGGTCGGCCTTGAGCTTGTCGAACGCCTCCTGCCGACCGCTCATCGGGCCGGCTGCGTATGCCGCCAGCGCCTTGTCGATGGCCGCATCAGAGGCGGCGACGACTGCGATCGCGTCGTCCAGTTCCTTGCCGGGCCGCGCTGCCCTCGCGTTGGTGACGTCCACCCGCATCTGCATGTACGTCTGGCGGATGTCGCCCATCCGCGCGGTCTGCATCACGCTGCGGTTGTAAAGGTCCGCCGCCGCCTGCCTCGTCTGCCCGAGTGCGCTCAGGGCGGCCACGCCCACCATGACCGCCACCACGGCCAGTGTCGCCACGATCAGAAGGATCTTGGTGTTCACCCGCCGGTCTGCGTACCACCTCGTCACGGGGTTGCGACTGCTGCGGCCTCCGGGCCGCCCGTACCTCGTCGCGTCCATACGCGCCACCGTTGCCATCCAATCAGTCAGAGTCGCCGCAAAAGGCCCATTACTAGGCCATATCGGCCAGCCGGCTGATTGGATAAGCAACAACACATGGCGACGAGAGGTGTGTTCGGGTGCGACCAGTACCGGAACGGAAGCGGCGTTTCCTCCACTTGAAGACCTGACCCTGCCGCTCGACCAGGTCACGGAGGGCTACCGCGCCATGGACGAGCGCCGCGTTATCAAGACACTGCTCCGCGCCGTCGGCTCCGGGGCGGGCATCGACGCCGACGTGCTGCTCCAGCACCGTCCGCTCGGCCCGGATGCGTCGCGCCTCCCGGATGTACGGGGCGGCGGCCAGCCCGTCGGTCGTACCGAGCGGGTCTCCGCACGGGCGCAGCATCGGGTACCCGGCTCCCCCTCCGGGGCGGGGCGCCTCGGTCTGCAGCCAGTACACGAACGACCGGGTGAGGTCCCGCGCCCGCGCGAGCCCGGTTGCCCGCTCCTCGGTGGACACGCCGGTGACCGGGGACAGCCAGTAGTCGATCTGCGGCCAGTTGACGAGCGTGACGTCGTTGACCGGCGGGTTGACGTGCCGGCCGTAGCGGATCCGCCGGAACGTCCACAAGTCCTGTTCGCCGTCGACGCCGAAGAGTGGCCGGCGCAGGGGCTTGCCGGTCTCCGGTTCCTGGGTCACCCAGCCCAGCCGCGGACCGGGCCAGTGCGACGCCTGGTAGGACCGCCAGAACGCGTACCCGGCCGGCCGGTCGATGGTGTGGTCGGAGCCGGGGTCGAGTTCGAGCGCGACACACCAGGTGATGGCCTGCTGGTCACACGGGTCGGCCGGCCCGGCCAACGCGTGCGGCTCTCCCGTCTGGTCGGCACTCTCCGCCCCCGACGATGTGCTCGCACCCGGTGAGCGGCAGCAGGTCGCCCTCTTCGGTGGCGTCGAGGACGTAGCGGGCGCTGATGTGTACCGTCTCGCCGTTGCGTGTGTCGGTGAAGGTGACGGCGTCGACCCGGTCGCCGCTGACGTCCGCCGACCCGGGCTGGTGCCGGGTGAGCAGCCGCAGTTGCCCCTCTCGCAGGTACGGCTGGAGCATGTCGTGGAGGACGCCGTGCACGACCGTCGGCTCGGCAGCGAGGTTGCTGACCCAGGCCTGACCGGGGTTGAGGTGCGCCGCGGAGCGGGCGGCGGGGGTGAGCGGACGGCCGTACCGGTAGGCGTCGCGTACCGCGTCGCGCATCTGCCGGTAGGTGGCGGTGACGCCGGTGCGCTCCACCCACGGATGCTCGTCGGGGGGGGGTACGGCCTGGGCCGTGAGCTGTCCACCGATCCAGTCGGTCGGCTCGGTCAGGATGACGCTGTGCCCCAGCCGGACAGCGGACTGGGCGGCGGCGACGCCCCCGCAGCCCGCGCCGACGACAAGGACGTCGCAGTCGAGTTCCATGAACTCCCTTCGGTTGTGCGCGCGTCGGCCCGGACGGGCGCCGGTGCCATCAGGAGCGAGAGCTGGCGGGAGCCGATATGGGCCGGGCTTTCGGTGATCTGGCGCCGCGCCACCAGGTAGGCCAGGAGTACCGGCACCGTGGACACCCCGGCGCCGCATCGCCTGCCGACGGTTCGCGCGCCGGTAAAACCGCAGCTCAAGGCCGCCTTAGGCCGGCCCTGGCGAGGCGGAGGGTTTTCTCGACGGAATCTTGTCGGGCCCTGACGGTGACCTGTATAACGTTATAGAGCCTGCTCGATATCGGCAAGCGTCCATCTGGTCACCCCCATCGACGTTTCGTGTCACCAGCACCCGCCGGTGAGTCTTCACGCCACCATCCCGACCGGCCCGACGGCCGGCAGCTCAGCGATTCCCTCAGGTAAGGAGTGGCACCTGTGATCACACGTCACCATCGCCTGGCCACCGGCGCGACGGCGTTCCTGGCCGGCGCGTCGATCCTGCTGGCGGCATGCGCCAAGAGCGAGAACAGCGGCAGCGCATCCACCAACGGCGACGCCGGTCAGCAGCGGGTCGTCACGCCCAACGCGGGCGCCGGCGGCTGCACCCTGTCCAGCTACGGTGCCACCAAGCTCGACCTCAAGGACGCCATCGTCGGCTTCTCCCAGTCGGAGAAGGAGGCCAACCCGTTCCGGATCGCCGAGACGCAGTCCATCAAGGACGAGGCGGCCAGGCTCGGGGTCAAGAAGCTGCTCACCACCAACGCGCAGTCGCAGTTGGGGAAGCAGATCAGCGACATACAGGACATGCTCGCCCAGGGTGCGCAGTTCCTGATCGTCGCACCACTCAACTCCGACGGCCTCCAGCCGGCGCTGCAGGCCGCCGCGGCCAAGAAGGTACCGGTCCTCACGATCGACCGGAAGATCAACGCGACCGCGTGCAAGGACTACGTCGCATTTCTGGGCTCGAACTTCGTCGAGCAGGGCAAGCGGGCCGCGGACGCGCTGATCAAGGCGACCGACGGCAAGGGGAAGGTCGCGATCCTGCTCGGCGCCTCGGGCAACAACGTGACCACCGACCGCACCAACGGCTTCGTCAACCAGCTCAAGGCGAGCGCGCCGGGCATGGAGATCGTCGCGCAGCAGACCGGTGACTTCGCGCGGGACAAGGGCCAGCAGGTCATGGAGCAGCTGATCCAGAGCAGGCCCGACATCACCGCGGTATACGCCGAGAACGACGAGATGGCCCTCGGCGCCGTCACCGCGCTGAAGGGCGCCGGCAAGAACCCGGGCAAGGACGTCAAGATCGTCTCCATCGACGGTACCCGCAACGCGGTCCAGGGCATCGTGGACGGCACGATCAACGCGGTGATCGAGTCGAACCCGCGCTTCGGTCCGCTCGCCTTCTCCACCGCCCAGCAGTTCTACAGCGGCTCGCCGATCCCGGAGAACGTCATCATCTCCGACCGGGCCTACGACAGCACCAACGCCAAGGACTCCCTCGCCGGAGCGTACTGATCCGACGCGGACGCCGGCGGCGGTTCTGCCCGCCGCCGGCACCCGCCCGGCGTGGAAGGGGAACATATGAGCCCGATCGCCGAGCTGGTCGGCGTCTCCAAACGCTTTCCGGGCGTGCTGGCACTCGACAACGTGTCCATCACGCTCGCACGCGGCGAGGTGCACGCCCTCGTCGGCGAGAACGGCGCCGGGAAGTCGACGCTGATCAAGCTGCTGACCGGGGTGTACACGCCCGACGCCGGCGAGATCCGCTACGCCGGGCGGCCGGTGTCGTTCCGCCGCCCGCTGGACGCCCAGGCTGCCGGCATCTCCACCATCTACCAGGAGGTCAACCTCCTCCCCCGGATGAGCGTGGCGAGCAACCTCTACCTCGGGCGCGAACCCCGCGGCCGGTTCGGCCTCATCGACCACCGCCGGATGTACGCCGACGCGGCCGCGCTGCTGTCGCAGTACGGCATCGACGTCGACGTACGGGCGCCGCTGCAGTCGCTCGGCCTCGGCGCCCAGCAGATGGTCGCGCTCGCGCGGGCCGTCTCGGTCGACGCCCGCGTCGTCATCATGGACGAACCGACCTCCTCGCTGGAGCCCCGCGAGGTGGACACCCTGTTCCGCGTCGTACGCGACCTGCGCGGACAGGGCGTGGCGATCATGTACGTCAGCCACCGCCTCGACGAGCTCTACCGCATCTGCGACCGGGTGACCGTGCTGCGAGACGGCCGGGTCGTGCACACCGGGCCGCTCGCGGAGCTCGACCGGCTGCGCCTGGTCTCCCTGATGCTCGGCCGGGACGTGGCCGAGGTACGCCGGCACGGGCTCACCCGGTTCAGCGAGTCGCACACCGCCGCGGCGGGCGAGCCGGTGCTGCGGGTACGCGACCTGACCCGGCGCCACGTGCTGTCCGGCGTATCGTTCGACGTGCGCCCCGGCGAGGTCACCGGCCTCGGTGGCCTGCTCGGCTCCGGCCGGTCGGAGACCGCGAAGGCGATCGTCGGCGCGCTGCCGGTCGAGCGCGGCGAGGTGACCGTCGCCGGCCGGAGGCTGCGCCGCCTGTCCCCCGCCGCGGCCATCCGGGCCGGCATCAGCCTCCTGCCGGAGGACCGCAAGGCCGAAGGCATCATCCCGGAGCTGTCGGTACGGGAGAACATCGTGCTCGCGGCGATGCCGAGGCTGTCACGTGTGGGCGTGGTCTCCCGCGCCCAGCAGGACCGCGTCGTCGACCTGTTCATGAAGCGGTTGCGCATCAAGGCGGCGAGCCCCGACCAGAAGGTGTCGGAGCTGTCCGGCGGCAACCAGCAGAAGGTCCTGCTCGCCCGGTGGCTGTGCCTGAACCCGAAGGTCCTGCTGCTGGACGAGCCGACCCGGGGCATCGACGTCGGCGCCAAGGCCGAGGTCCAGCAGCTCATCGACGACCTCGCGCAGGAGGGGCTGGCCGTCGTGCTCATCTCCTCCGACCTGGAGGAGCTCGTCGAAGGCGCCGACCGGATCGTGGTACTGCACGCCGGCGCTGTGGTCGACGAGCTGGCCGGCGACGACGTCAGCGAATCCCACCTCATGGCCGCGGTGGCCCATGACGGGGAGGCACCAGAATGACCGACCTGGCCGCGACCACGAGCACGGCCGCACCGGTGGCCGACCGCCGGCACATCGCCCGGTATCTACCGGGCTACGGCGTCTACGCCGCCGTCGCGGCGCTGCTGGCGTTCAACGCCGCGTTCACCGACCACTTCCTCACCGTCGGCAACCTGCGCACCCAGCTCATCCAGGTCGCGCCGGTGGTCATCGTCGCACTCGGGATGGCGCTGGTCATCGGTACCGAAGGAGTGGACCTGTCGGTCGGCTCGGTGATGGCGCTCGCCGCGGCGGTCCTGCCGCTCTACCTCGGCTACGGCGCCGTGCCCGCGATCGCGGTCGCGCTGGTCGCCGGGGTCGCGGTCGGTGCGGTCAACGGCGCGCTCGTGGCGGTGGTGGGGCTGCAGCCGATCGTCGCGACCCTCGCGCTGTTCGTCGGCGGCCGCGGCCTCGCGCTGGTACTCGCCGACGGGCAGCTCAAGCAGCTCCACAACGCCGCGCTGCTGGCCATCGGCAGCGACGACGTGCTGGGCGTGCCCGCGGTCGTGCTGATCGCCGCAGCCCTGGCGGTCGCGGTCGGGTTCGTGGTGCGGGGCACGACGTTCGGCCGCCAGCTCGTCGCGATCGGCGGCAACCGGGTCGCCAGCCAGCTCGCCGGTCTTCCGGTACGCCGGGTGCTGTGCTGCACCTACATCGCGTGCGGTGTCTTCGCGGCGCTCGCCGGGGTGCTCGCCACCGCACGGCTCAACGCCAGCGACCCGTCCGCGCTCGGCAACCTGATGGAGCTGTCCGCGATCACCGCCGTGGTCGTCGGCGGCACCCCGCTGTCCGGCGGCCGGGTCCGGGTCCTCGGTACGGTCGTCGGCGCGCTGCTCATGCAGCTGGTGCGCGCCACCCTCATCAAGCACGACCTGCCCGACTCCACCGCGCAGATGGCGCAGGCCGTCATCATCCTCGTCGCCGTATACGTCGCCCGAGAGCGGAAGTCGCGATGACCCGGTCGACAACGGAGCCTCCGATGGCGGACACCCACCCGGCGCCCACCGCCACCCCCGGGCGGACCGAGCGGGCCGCGGCGCTCGTCCAGCGGCACGGTGCGCTCGCGGTCCTCCTCCTGGGCGCAGCCGTTGCCACGGGCGCGTTCCCGTCCTTCGGCACCCTCGACAACACCCACAACATCGCCATCCAGTCGTCGTTCCTCGCCATCGTCGCGCTCGGCATGACCTTCGTGATCATCAGCGGCGGGATCGACCTCTCGGTCGGCTCCGTGTTCGCGCTCGGCGGTGTGCTCGCCGCGTACGCGTCCCGCTGGGGCCTGCTGCCGGCGCTGCTGCTGCCGCTGGCGGTGTGCGGCCTCATCGGCGCGGTCAACGGTGTACTCGTCGCCAGGACCCGGATGCCCGCCTTCATCGTCACGCTCGCCGGCCTGCTCGGCGCGCGCGGCCTGCTGCTCGCGATCACCCACGAGGGGTCCGACACGTTCCTGGTCCCGAAGGGCTCGGCCTTCGCGACGCTCGGGCAGGGCACGCTCGTCGGCTTCGGCTACCCGGTGTACATCGCCCTCGCCGTATTCGGACTCGGCGGCCTGGTGCTGCGGCGCACCCGAACCGGGCAGTCGCTCTTCGCCGTCGGCGGCAGCGAGGACGCGGCCAGCCTGATGGGCCTGCCGGTCGCCCGCATCAAAATCACCGTGTACCTGCTGAGCGGGCTCCTGGCCGGGCTCGCCGGCGCGCTCAACGCCGCCCGGCTGTCGTCGGGCGTCACGATCCTCGGCGTCGGCCTGGAACTGGACGCCATCGCCGCCGTCGTCATCGGCGGCACGCTGCTGGTCGGCGGCGCCGGCACACTCAGCGGGACGCTGTGCGGCGTGCTGCTGCTGGGCGTGATCCAGAACGTCATCAACCAGATCGGCTCGCTCAACTCCTCGTACCAGTCGGTGGTCAGCGGCGCGTTCCTGATCGTCGTCGTGGTGGCACAGACGTACCTCGGCCGTACCCAGCGGATCCGGTGACGCCGATGGGGGTCAGCCTCAAGGACATCGCCAAACGGGCCGGCGTATCGGTGGCGACGGTGTCCAATGTGGTCAACGGGTACCGCCCGGTCGCCGAGGCCACCCGCGAGCGGGTCCGGCAGGCGATCGACGAGCTCGGCTACAGCCCCAACCTGTCCGCGCGGCACCTGCGCAACGGCCGGACCGGGATCATCGCGCTGGCCATCCCGGAGCTCAACAACCCGTACTTCGCCGAGCTGGCCGACGCGGCGATCCGCGAGGCCGGCCTGCACGGCTACACCGTGCTCCTGGACTACACCGACGGGGACCGGGAGAAGGAACTGCTGGTCAGTCAGGGGTTCCGGGCTCAGGTGATCGACGGGCTCATCCTCTCGCCGGTCCAGCTGAGGCGGGCCGACGTGCTGAGCCGGACCAGTGAGACACCGATGGTGCTCGTCGGCGAGGGCGTCTACAACGTGCCTTACGACCACATCGCGATCGACAACGTGGCGGCCAGCGTCGCCGCGATGACGCACCTGCTGGGGCTGGGCCGGCGCCGGATCGCGTTCGTCGGCGCCCAGTCCGACGTCAACCGGCAACCCGCCCAGCTGCGTCTGCTCGGCTATCAGGAAGCGCTGAGCGGCGCCGGGCTCAGCTACGACCCGGGGCTGGTCGTGACCACCGACTACTTCGGACGTTCGGACGGGGCAGCCGGGCTACGACGACTCATGGCGCTGCCCGAGCCGCCGGACGCGGTCTTCGCCTACAACGACCTCATCGCCATCGGCGTGCTGCGCGCCGCGGTCGAGCTGGGCCTGCGGGTCCCCGACGACATCGCGGTGGTCGGCTTCGACGACATCGACGAGGGGCGGTACAGCAATCCGACACTGACCACCATCTCCCCCGACAAGGCCGACATCGGCCGCCGGGCCGTGGCCGCGCTCATCGGCCGGCTGGACGGCAGCCGCGAAGCCGAGCCGGAGGAGGTACAGGTGCCGTTCGAGCTGGTCACCAGGGAGAGCACGCTCGGCCATCCCGAGCCGGGCTGAATGGAGGTTGATCAACTGTGCGAAGAGTACGGCAACTGATTGTCGCGGTCGGGGCACTGGTACTGGCGTCGGTCGCCGTACCGGCGAGCCGGGCGGGCGCGGCGACAACCGAACGCCACGGGCTCCGCGGCGACTACCATGTCAGCGCGCCGGGAACCTACGACCAGTTCACCACCCTCAAGGCCACCGTCGTCGACCCGAACATCGACGTCAACGACCTCGAACCGGTCCTCGACAGCCTCACCGGCCAGAACGACCACAACACGATCCGGTGGACCGGGCAGGTCCAGCCGCGGTACTCCGAGCCGTACACGTTCTCGATGGTCGCGGACAACGGCTTCCGCGTGTGGGTCGACAACCAGCTGGTCATCGACCACTGGGTCGACGACTGGGACAACCCGCAGACGGGCACCCCGGTCGCGCTGCAGGCCGGCCGGAAGTACGACATCAAGGTGGAGTACTTCGAGAACCGGGGCGGCTCGAACGCGCACCTGAGCTGGTCGAGCCCGAGCCGACCCAAGGAGATCGTGCCGAACTCCGCGCTGTACCTCCCGCCCGGATTCACCTACCCCGGGCCGCTGTCGTCTGCGGTCCCGACCGACGGTGAGACCATCACGATGACCTTCGACCAGGCGATGAAGCCGGTACCGGCCGGGGCGGCCACGCACTTCACGGTTCAGGTCAACGGCACCGCGTGGCCGATCGCGTCGGCCGCGCTGGACCGTCGTGATCCCGCTACGGTCGCGCTGCGCCTGTCGGAGCCGATTCCCCGGCAGGCCGGCAACGGCATCCGGGCGGTCTACGACGGCCAGGGCGGCGTCACGACGACCGGCGGCTCAGGCGTCCCGGGGTTCAACGTCTACGTCGTCAACGACTCGACGTACCAGATCACCACGCCGTGGGCCAAGGACGTCTCGCCGTCGAACGTGCTGCCGGAGTACCCGCGCCCGCAGCTCACCCGCTCCGACTGGCAGAACCTCAACGGCGTGTGGCAGTACCAGGCCGGCAGCGCCGATCAGGCTCCGCCGTCGGGTAACCTGTCCGGAAAGATCCTCGTGCCGTACCCGCCGGAGTCGCTGCTGTCCGGCGTCCAGCGGCACGACGACCACATGTGGTACCGCCGCACGTTCACCGTCCCCGAAAGCTGGCGAACCGGCGGCCAGCGGCTGCTGCTCCACTTCGGTGCCGTCGACTACCAGGCGACCGTGTGGGTCAACGGCGTACAGGTGGCCACCCACACCGGCGGCTACGACGCCTTCGACGCCGACGTCACCGACGCGGTCACCGGCCGCGGCCCGCAGACGCTGCTCGTCAGGGCGGTCGACCCGAGCACCTCCGGCCCCTCCAACCAACCCGTCGGCAAGCAGCGCAGCAACCCGAGCGGCATCTGGTACACCCCGTCGTCGGGCATCTGGCAGACGGTGTGGATGGAGCCGGTGGCCCCCGCGCACATCGACCGCCTCGACATGACCCCCGACCTGACCGACGGCACCCTGAAGCTGACCGTGCGGGCGTCCGGGGTGACCGGCCAGCGGGTCGAGGCGACGGCCTGGGACGGCGACACGAAGGTCGGCTCGGTCACCGGGCCGGTCGGCACGGCGCTCGCGCTGCCCGTGCCGCACGCCAAGCTGTGGAACCCCGACAAACCTTTCCTGTACGACCTGAAGGTCGCGCTCGTCGACGGTCACCGGCCGGTCGACCGGGTGGGCAGCTACTTCGGGATGCGCTCGGTGTCGATCGGCGACGTCAACGGGCAGCCGCACGCGCTGCTCAACGGCTCCTTCGTGTTCAACCTCGGCACCCTGGACCAGGGCTTCTGGCCCGACGGCCTGTACACCGCACCGACCGACGCCGCGCTCAAGTTCGACCTGCAGCAGCAGAAGGCGCTCGGCTTCAACACGGTCCGCAAGCACATCAAGGTCGAGCCCCAACGCTGGTACTACTGGGCAGACAAGCTGGGCCTCATCGTCTGGCAGGACATGCCGGCGATGAACCCGGACCGGGGCAGCCCGCTCACCGCCGCCGACAAGGCGGAGTTCGAGTCGGAACTGCACACGATGATCGAGCAGCACCGCAGCCACCCCTCGATCACGATGTGGGTCCCGTTCAACGAGGGCTGGGGCGAGTACGACCCGGCTCGCGTCACGAACGAGGTCAAGGCCTGGGACCCGAGCCGGCTGGTCAACACCGACAGCGGCCAGAACTGCTGCGCCTCGCTGCCCGACCCGCACGCCGGCGACATCTACGACAACCACAACTATCCGGCTCCCGGGCATCCCGTCATCACCGACCATCGGGCGATCGTCGACGGCGAGTTCGGCGGGCTGGGCCTGAAGGTCCCCGGGCACATGTGGTTCGGCGGTGGCTTCGCGTACGAGATGGAGAACTCGTCGCAGCAGCTGACCGACCGGTACGTGGGCATGGACAAGGATCTGGAGTCCTGCATCAGGTGCGGGTTGTCCGGCTCGATCTACACCCAGCCGTACGACGTCGAGGGCGAGGTCAACGGCCTGATGACGTACGACCGGCGGGTGCTGAAGGTCGACGCGGCGCGGGTACGGGCGGCCAACCTCGCGGTGCTCGCCGCGGCCGGCAACGTCTCGAACCCGCCCCCGCCGCCGCCCGGTACCCCGGGCCTGACGGGAGTGGGCTCCTGGCCGCTCGACCAGGCCGCAGGCGGCACCACGCCGGACGCGTCCGGCAAGGGGAACGACGGGACGCTCGTCAACGGGCCGACTCCGGTGGCCGGCAAGAACGGCAACGCGCTCCAGTTCAACGGCGGCAACCAGTGGGTGGACACCGGGGCGAGCATCCTCGACACGACCGGCAACTACACCGTGTCGGCGTGGGTGACGATCGACGATCCCGGCAACGCCTTCCAGACCGCGGTGAGCCAGGACAGCGCCGGGGGTACCAGCGAGTTCTTCCTGCAGTACTCGGGCGTCGACCACCGGTTCGCGTTCAGCGCGGTCGGGATCCGGGCGCTGGCGCCGACCGCGCCCAGCCCGGGGCGCTGGTACCACCTCGTCGGCGTCCGCGACGCGCAGCACAGCGAGCTGCGGCTCTACGTCGACGGCACCCTCGCGGGTACGGCCTCCTACTGCCCCGGTGCCGCGGCAGGCGGTCACACCGTGCTCGGGCGCGCGCAGTACCAGGGCAACCAGGTGGACTTCTGGGGCGGCAAACTCGACCAGGTGCACGTCTACGACCGCGCGCTGTCCGCGGACGAGGTCGGCACGCTGTACGCGTCGGGCGCGTGACTCCGCCGGGCCCCACGTAGTAGACAGGTCCGGGAGCGTCTTCACGACACTCCCGGGACCTGTCCTGTGGGCTTTCCCCGACATGCCGTCTCGCAGGGATGCTCGCTGGAATAGGCGCGCGACCCGCTTCGATGTGTCGTATGGTTGCGGCATGTTCGTACAGCAGCTGACCACGACGCCGGATCGTCTCCGGCGCTAGCTGCTGCAATTCGGCAACTCACTCAGCCCCGGAGCGGTGCTCCGGGGCTGAGTCGTCCCGACGGCGGGCTCCGGCGGCACTGCCACCGAAGGAGCCACCGTGACCAGTCATTCGGAGCCGGGACATTCGGCGCTCGACCACCGGGACCTGAACGCCGACATGGCCATCTTCGCGACCGACCCGATGATCGGAGCCGGGCTGCCGCTGTGGCTGCCTGCGGGAGCCGTCATCCGGTATGAGCTGGAGATGCTCGCGCGAGAGATTGCCCACCGCGACGGGTGCCTGCCGGTTTACTCCCCTGTACTGGGCAAGCGTGCGCTGTACGAGCGGTCCGGGCACTGGAACAAGTTCAGCGACGACATGTTCCCGCCGATGCGCCTCGGCGGTGATGAGCTGGTGCTACGCCCGGCCAACTGCCCGCACCACGCGATGATCTATGCGTCCCAGCAACGTTCTTACCGGCAGCTGCCCATCCGGCTCAACGAGCTGGCGTCAATGTTCCGCGCCGAACGGTCCGGGGTCGTGAGCGGTCTGAGCCGGGTGCGGCAGATCTCGCTCGACGACACCCACGTGTTCTGCCGCCCGGATCAGACCGCCGCCGAGGTCGCCCGGGCGCTGCGCTCCGCTCTGGAGTCCCAGCGGGTACTCGGCTTGCCGGTCGACTACGTCCGGCTGTCCCGCCGCGACGGCAGCGACAGCTACTTGGGCTCGGCCACTCAGTGGCAGGATGCCGAGCAGGCGCTGCGCTCGGCTGCCGCGGAGGTGCTCGGCCCGGGTGGCCCCCCGCTTGTGGAGGCCGTCGGTGAAGCGGCCTTCTACGGGCCGAAGCTCGATCTTCAGGTGCGCGACCAGCGTGGCTCCGAGGAGACCATCGCGACGGTCCAACTGGACTTCAACCAGCCCGAGCGGCTCGACCTGACCTACGATGCCGCGGATGGCACCCGCCAACGCGTCGTCATGATCCATCGGGGCACCGTCGGCGCGATGGAACGCGTCGTCGCCGCGTTGCTCGAGCGCTACTCGGGCCGGTTGCCGCTGTGGCTGGCACCCGTCCAGGTCTGCGTCCTGCCGATCACTCCTGCCCAGGACGACTACGCCAGAGCACTGGTCGACGACCTGTGCACGGCTGGCATGCGCGCTCGACTGGACACCGACGGATCACTGCGCGCTCGCATCCGAATCAGCCGCCGCCGCCGCGACAGCCTCATCGCCGTCATAGGACCGGCCGAGATCATCTCCGATCTGGTCCACGTCACCGACCTGACCGCCGACTTCACCGGGCCGGTAGCGCGGGACACCTTCATGGAGACCGTCCGCAGCGCCCATGCCAATCGTGTACCGAGCATCGCCTGGCCAACCCTCGCTGCTGACCGGCACTGAGCTGACCGGCACGTCTGCCCTGGCACGATCGGCTGGGGCCTCCGGCCGGCTTCTGTAACCGCCGCATGTCCCCCGGACACGCGTAGTGCCCGGTGTGATGACCGGGCCCTAAATAGGAGAACCTTGCACCAACTCATGCGCCCCAAGTCCAATGCGCGTACCGTCAGCAACCGCCCTACGGTGCGCCTTATCCGAGAGGAATGACCGTGACCGGCCTCCAGTCCTGGGTGGCGCCGACCTATGACGCCCTCGCCGACCTACTCGCCTCCTCACCTGTCCAGACTTGGGACGCCCCGTCGCTCTGCGAGAAGTGGCAGGTGCGGCACGTGGTCGCGCACGTGACGATGCCGGCTCGGCTGACGCCCGAACAGTTCGGAGCCGAGATGGCGGCGGCCGGCGGGGACTTCGCCGTACTCTCCGACACCGTGGCCGCGCGCGACGCCTCCCTGCCGGTCGCCGAACACCTGGACGGCCTGCGCTCCCCGCTGCTGCACGCGTGGCAGCCGCCGGGTGGCGGCGCGGCCGGTGCGCTCAGCCACGCCGTCATCCACGCCCTCGACGTGACGGTCGCGCTCGGCCGCCCGGC
Source organism: Planosporangium mesophilum (assembly GCF_016863255.1). Taxonomy (GTDB): domain Bacteria; phylum Actinomycetota; class Actinomycetes; order Mycobacteriales; family Micromonosporaceae; genus Planosporangium; species Planosporangium mesophilum. The sequence continues at coordinate 97,116 of NZ_BOON01000030.1, read as the reverse complement.
AGTCGCTCCAGAAGAGGCCGTGACCGCCATCCTCGACGAGCTCACCGCCGCGAACGGTGCGTGGTTCGGGCTCGACCTGACCGGCGTCCGTCTCGAGGCCACCGACACCGGCTGGAGCTGGGGCAGCGGCGAGGTCGTGCGTGCCGAGAGCGGTTCTCTGGTGGCGCTCCTGAGCGGCCGCACTCTTCCCGACGGCCGAGCCCTACCCCGCAGCTGACCCACCGAGGCCGACGACCGCGTGGCTGTAACCGGACCTGATCAGCCTTGCTCACGTCCTGGGACGCTCCGCCGTTACGCCCGATCACCCGGCACCGGCCGAGATCGGCATTCCGCAGACGGTGGGCACCCAGCCAAAAACCCAGAACGCCCCGGACCAGGTGGTCCGGGGCGTTCTGCCATTCTGCGAAGAGTCTCCGCACATTCTGCGAAGACCCCCCTGTGGGGTTTTCCCGAAATGCCTTCTCGCAGGTCACGATGTTGCGGTTGACCTTCCCCAGCGAGCCCTTCACAACACGAATGCGTTTTGTTCACACGGGCTCGTCTCTGGCGACAAATGACGTGCCTGGCAGACCCGGGCGCTCGTCACGGGAGCCGCGTGGCGTCGGCAGCGATGTGCTCGGCTGCGTCGAGATGTGCCCCAAGCGAACCGGGCGAGGAGCTTCGACGGGGATCAGGCATCGTTGCGTGTGGGTTCTGCCGGTGTTTCCTCTTGCGTCGCCGCCCAGCTGGCGAGGAGGCGGAGCGCGTCCTGGGAGGCGGAGCCGGGCTCGGCGCTGTAGGCGGTCATGGTCAGGCCGGGGTCGGCCGGCAGCGGCATCGCCTCGAAGTTCAGGCTGAGCTCGCCGACGACGGGGTGATGGAAGCGTTTGAGCCCAGTCTGGTGCAGCCGCACGTTGTGCGCGGCCCACCGGGTCCGGAAGTCCTCGCTGCGCGTGGAGAGTTCTCCCACGAGGTCGGTCAGCGCCTTGTCGTACGGGTCGCGTCCGGCCTCGGTGCGCAGCAGGGCGACCGCGCTGTTCGCCGACTCATCCCATTCGGGATAGAACTCGATCGCGCGGGGGTCGAGGAATCTGAACCGGGCCAGGTTCGCCGGCCGGGCCCGGTCGTCGAACACCGGAGAGTAGAGCGCGTAGCCGAGCCGGTTGGCGGCGAGGACATCGAGGCGTCCGTTGCGCACGAACGCTGGCGCGTCGGTCATCGCGTCGAGGAGTTGCTGCACCCCGGGCCGGACTCGCTGCGCTGCGGGTCGGCGGCGGGTACGGGGGGTGGTGTTGGCCGCACGGGCCAGGTCGAACAGGTGGGCGCGTTCGGCCTCGTCGAGCTGGAGCGCACGGGCGAGCGCCTCGAGCACGCTGTCGGAGACGCCGTTGAGGTTGCCGCGCTCCAGCCGGACGTAGTAGTCCGGACTCACCCCGGCGATCATCGCCACCTCCGCCCGGCGCAACCCGGGCACGCGTCGGTTGCCGCCGTAGACCGGCAAGCCGGCCTGCTCCGGCGTGATCCGAGCCCGACGCGAGGCGAGGAACTCGCGGATCTCGCTGCGGAGGTCATCATTGCTGGTCACCATCCCGAGTTTATGGACGCTGCCCTCCATCACAGGGGTACTGCCTTTACCCCTCTCAGCAGGGCCTCTCTCACGACGCGGATACGTGGTTGCGTGGAGGTGTCACCAGAGACCGCCGGTGACGGCCACCCCCATCGGGGTGGACCAAAGCATCCGCAGGAGCCAGCTTCCGATGACCATGCCTTCCGTCATGCGACGCCAGCGCATCAGCTCAGGCGCGTCGGACGGCTCCCGTTCCAGTTCGACTCTGGCCGCCGCCGTGCTCGGCTTCTTCGTGATCACGCTCGACGCCGTCGTGGTCAACGTCGCCCTGCCCTCGATCCGGCGCGACCTCGGCGGCGGCATCACCGGGCTGCAGTGGGTGGTGGATGGCTACACGCTGATGTTCGCCGCGCTGCTGCTGTCCTCTGGAGCACTGTCGGACCGGGTCGGCGCGCGCCGGGCGTTCGCAGCCGGCGTCACGGTGTTCGTGGTCGCGTCCGCAGCCTGCGGCCTGGCGCCGAACCTGGGGGCGCTGGTGGTGGCCCGATTCGTGCAGGGCGGGGGGGCCGCGGTGATGATGCCGTCGTCGATGGCGCTGATCAGCCAGGCGTATGCGGATCCGGTGAGACGGGCGCGCGCGGTCGCGGTATGGGCGATGGGCGGCTCCGCTGCGTCGTCGGCCGGCCCGGTGGTCGGCGGTCTGCTCACCCTGGCCAGCTGGCGATGGATCTTCTTCATCAACCTGCCGGTCGGTGCGGTGGCGCTGATCCTGCTCGCCCGCACGGCTCGCTCGCCGCACCGGACGGTGCCGTTCGACTGGGTCGGGCAGGTGACCGCGACCCTGGCGATGGGCGGTCTCACCTATGGGGCGATCGAAGCCGGCGCCGCAGGCTTCGCCGCGCCCCGGGTGGTGACGGCCTTCGCGGTGGCGGTGGTGGCGCTGATCGCCTTCCTGGCGGCCCAGGCGCGCGGCGCGCACCCGATGGTTCCCCTCGACCTGTTCCGGTCGCGCACCGTGACGGTCGCCGTCGCCGTCGGGTTCGCGTTCATCGTCGGCTACTACGGGCTGCCGTTCGTGATGAGCCTGTACCTGCAGCAGTTGCGCGGCCTGTCGTCGCTGGCCACCGGCGCGGCGTTCCTGCCGATGATGCTGATCGGCGCCGCCCTGACCCCGTTCAGCGCCCGCCTCGCCGAACGGCTGGGCGCGCGAGCGCTCATCATCGCCGGCCTGGTCGCGATGACGGCGGGCCTGGTGATCCTCGGCGTCGCGCCGGCCTCGACGCCCGTGTCGGCGCTGGCCGTGTTGATGGTCCTCGTCGGGGTAGCCGGTCCGCTGGTAATGCCGCCGATGACCGCGATGCTGCTCAACGGCGTCCCCGGACACCGGGCAGGCACGGCCAGCGGCGTGTTCAACACCAGCCGGCAGGTCGGCGGCGCGCTCGCCGTGGCCGTGTTCGGCGCGCTACTGGCGCAGCCTGCCGGTTTCATGGCGGGCCTGCGGACCAGCCTGCTGCTCGCGGCCGGGGTCGCGCTCGCGGCCGCCGCCTCGAGCCTGCTGCTGAAGCCGTCCTCCCCAGACGGGCAACCCACACATTGACGGGGCGTTGGACCGGCCCGAGCGGCCAGCATCAGCGCCCGGACCGAGAACGCCACGACACCGGAGATGGCAACGAGATGAGTAACTGGACTGCCGAGGAACTCGACACGATCGGTAGCGCGGACGAACTCGAGATCGCGGCGTTGCGGACGGACGGGTCGCTGCGCCCCTACACCACGATCTGGGTCGTGCGGGTCGGCGACGACCTGTACGTACGGTCCTACCGGGAACGTGGGGGCGCCTGGTTCCGGTCAGTGCTGCGCCGCCCCGAGGGGCGCATCCGCGCGGGCGGAGTCGAACGCGACGTCACGTTCGACGAACCCACCGACGCCGACCACGACGTGATCGACCGGGTGTACCGCAGCAAGTACGCCCGCTACGGCGGCACGTACGTCGACCCGATGGTGAGCCCAGGTGCGGCCGCGGCGACGCTGCGGCTGAACGCCCGCTGCCCCATCCCCGGGGCGCTGGCCACACAGGGCCTTCCATCCGCACGCGCAGCCGCGACCGGGTAACTGAACTGGAAAAGGATGAGAGAAATGGCAGACAACGCAGAACATACCGAACCCTCGGGCGCCGAGAAGATGTTCGGCGACTTCGCACCCGCCCTGGTGGCCTACACCGACGACGTGCTGTTCGGGCAGGTCTGGAAGCGCCCGGAGCTGTCGCCGAAGGAGCGCAGCCTCGTCACGGTCGCAGCCCTGACGACCAGCGGGAACACCGAGCAGCTGGTGTATCACCTCGGCCTGGCGAAGGAGAACGGTGCGACCGAGCAGGAACTGATCGAGGCGATCACCCACCTGGCTTTCTACGCCGGATGGCCGAAGGCCATGTCGGCGATGGCCGTCGCCAAGCAGGTCTTCCGCGGCGAGTGACCGCACCGGCCACGGCAACACCCCGCACCGGGCCACGCCGCAGCCGGGCCGGATACCGATCATCCAACCCTGTAACACCCCACGCCCTGAAGGGACGACCAACCATGCGAGGAGCCGTACTCCACGCCCCCCGGGACATCCGCGTCGAGAAACGCGACGACCCGAAGATCTCCGCGCCGACCGACGCCGTCATCCGCATGGCCGCCACCTGCGTGTGCGGCTCGGACCTGTGGCCCTACCGAGGAATCGAAGCCGTCAACGGGCCGGCCCCGATGGGCCACGAGTACGTCGGCATCGTCGAGGAGGTCGGCAGCGAGGTCCGGTCGATCAAGCCCGGCCAGTTCGTGATCGGCTCATTCTTCGCCAGTGACAACACCTGCGAGATCTGCCAGGCCGGCTACCAGAGCTCATGCGTGCATCGCGAGTACGTCGGCGCGGGCGGCGCCCAGGCCGAGCATCTGCGCGTTCCGCTCGCCGACGGCACCCTCGTGGCCACCCCGGAGATCCCCTCCAACGACCTAGTCCCGAGCCTGCTGGCGGCCTCCGACGTGCTCGGCACCGGCTGGTTCGGCGCCGTCGCCGCCGACGTGCGGCCCGGCAAGACAGTCGCCGTCGTCGGCGACGGCGCGGTCGGCCTGCTCGCGGTGCTCGCGGCCAGGCAGCTGGGCGCCGAGCGGATCATCGCGATGAGCCGGCACGAGCCCCGGCAGAAGCTTGCGATCGAGTTCGGCGCGACCGACATCGTCACCGAACGCGGCGTCGAGGGCGTGGCGAAGATCAAGGAACTCACCGGTGGTCTCGGGGCGCACTCGGTCATCGAGGCCGTCGGCACCCAGGAGTCGATGATGCAGGCCATCCGCGCCACCCGACCCGGCGGCCATGTCGGCTACGTCGGCGTTGCCCACGGCGTCGAGTTGCCCGGCGAGGAGCTGTTCTTCTCCCACGTTCACCTGCACGGCGGTCCCGCGCCGGTGCGCCGCTTCCTGCCCGAGCTGATCGACCTGATCTACAACCGCGACATCGACCCCGGCAGGGTGTTCGACCTGACCCTGCCGCTCGACCAGGCCGCCGAGGGCTACCGCGCGATGGACGAACGCCGCGCCATCAAGGCACTGCTGCGTCCCTGACCTCCACGACCGTCGGTCCCGAGCCCGCGACACCATAGGAGAACCACGTGGAACTACGACCCATCAACCCGACCGCGAAAGGCCCCGCGCAGACCTTCACCGGCAACGTCTACGTCACCCCCGTCCACCAGGGCCAGGGGCCCTCGCGGATGGTCGTCGCCCTCGTCCGCTTCACCCCGGGCGCCCGCACCAACTGGCACTCCCACGCTGTCGGCCAGACCCTCCACGTCACCGACGGCGTCGGGCTGGTCGGAACCCGCGACGGATCGGTCGTGCGTGTGCGCCCCGGCGACACCATCGTCTGCCCGCCAGGCGAGGAGCACTGGCACGGCGCCGCAGCGGACACCTTCATGAGCCACTTCGCCATGCTTGAGAATCTTCCCGACGGCGGTGACCCCACCACCTGGCTGGAACCCGTCACCGACGAGCAGTACCAGGCAGCGAACAAGCAGTAGCCCAGCGCCCACCGGCGATTCACCGGAGGCTTGGGTAGCGAGGGGCCCGACCGACCGTCGGGCCCCTCGTCGCATCTGGCCTGTTGCCGCCGCCGACCTGGGCTGCACCGTCCGGGGGCGTGCTCGAGCAGGTGCAGACACACGTAGGGCCCGGTCTGTTGACCGGGCCCTACGTGATCAAGTTGTGGGCTCTTCCCGAGAGCCGGATTCGGGGAAACGAATCCAGCTTTTCGGGGAAAACCCCCTGTGGAGGTGCCGGGAATCGAACCCGGGTCCTTCGTCGTGTTGCCAGGGCTTCTCCGAGCGCAGCTCGCTATGCCTCTACTCGGCCCCTCCGATCACGCGAGCGAGTCGGTGTGACGGGCCCAGTCGCAATTAATCTCGCCGCACGACCCCCGCGACCGGGTTCGATTGGCCAGCCTTCTATCTGATGCCGGTGTACCGGGGCGAAGGCTCCCCCGGACCGACAAGCTCGTTCCTAGCCTCAGGCGGCGAGGGCGAGCTGATCGCGCTTGATGTTGGCGCTTATTTTTTTCCGACGACTGATTCACGAGACAACGTCGGCTTCCTCGGCTCGCTTCACCTGCCTCGACGCACGAAGTCGAAACCAGTCACCCCCGTGATCGTTGCAGTGCTGCCCGGTGGATTCGTGCAGCCATACCAGTTTAACGCCTCAGGGGCCGAGATTCATCCCGTTATCCCGGGGCGACCTACGTCACTCCATGCCCTTGCCGCGACGGCCGACCGCCCGCTGGATCTCCCGCTGGGCGTCGCGCTTGGCCAGATCCTGCCGCTTGTCGTACGACTTCTTACCGCGCGCCAGGCCCAACTCGACCTTGGCCCACCCGTCGGAGAAGTACACCGACAGCGGCACCAGGGTCAGCCCGCTCTCCTGCAGCTTGCCGACGAGGCGGCCGATCTCCAGGCGGTTGAGCAGCAGCTTGCGGACCCGCCTCGGCTCGTGGTTGGTCCAGGTGCCCTGGGCGTACTCGGGGATGTGCATCCCGTGCAGGAAGACCTCACCGTTGCTGACGTGGCCGAACGCGTCCGTCAGCGACGCCCGACCGGCCCGCAGCGACTTGACCTCGGTACCGGTCAGCGCCATGCCCGCCTCGTACGTGTCGAGGATGGCGTAGTCGTGGCGCGCCTTCTTGTTGGACGCGACCACCTTGCGACCCTTCTCGCGCGGCATCGCCCCCACCTTCCATGACCCGGTGCGTAACCACGCAATGCTACCCGCCGACGCCGCGCACCGGCCAACGAGATCATCCCGCCCAACGAGAACGGCGCCCTCCCACTTGCAGGAGGGCGCCGTTCTCCCGAACACGATCAGCAGAGGCAGGCGGGCAGCCAGCCCTGGGGGTTCTCCGGCGTACCGTCGCGGCGCACCTCGAAGTGCAGGTGCGCACCGGTCGACGCGCCCGTCGAGCCGACCCGGCCGATGGCCTGGCCGCGGCGGACGTACTGGCCGGCGGAGACCATCATCGCCGACTGGTGGCCGTAGCAGGTGGCCAGATCCCGGCCCTGGTAGTTGCCGTGCGAGATACAGGTGTAGTTGCCGTACCCACCGTTCCAGCCCGCGCGTACCACCCGGCCGTCGGCGGCGGCGTAGATCACCTGCCCGGACGGTGCGGCGATGTCCATGCCGGCGTGCAACTGCCAGACCTTGTAGTACGGGTCGTAACGCATGCCGTAGTCACTGGACTTCCACCCGGCCGTCGGCATCATGAAGAACGCACCGCCGCCGGAGGGCGGCGTAACGGTCGGCGGCGGACTCCCGCCGTTGCGATTCTTCGCCGCCTCCCGCAGTTCGGCGGCGATCCGGTCGCTCTCCGCCTTGAGCCGGTCGTAGTTGGCGAGGACCGCCGTCCGCTCCTGGTTCGCCACGTCGATGGCCTGCTGGCGCTGGGTGATCAGGTTCTGCACGTCCGTCGCGGCCTGCTCGGCGCCGGCCTGGGCGGCACGGGACGCGGCGAGGGCCTGCTGAGCCTGTTGGCGGCTCTGATCGGCGCGCTGGCGGGCCACCTCGGCGGCGTCCTCCCGCTCCTTGGCCTGCGCGCGGGCCACGGTCAGCGCGTTGAGCGCCCGCGTCTTCCCCGCCGCGACCTGGTTGAGGTACCCCACCCGGTTGGCGAACTCGCTGGGCGAGCCGGACTCCAGGATCGAGTTGAGCGCCAGGAAGCCGCTCCCGCGGTACGTCTGCGAGACGAACTCGCCGACGTGCGCCCGCGACTCGTCGACCTTGACGGCCGCCGACTGGTACTCCTTGGCCGCCTCGGTCTTGACCTCGTCGGCCGCGGCCGCCTCGCGGTCGGCCTGGCGGGCCACGACCTCGGCCGCGGCGACCCGGCCACGGGCGTCCGCGAGCATGTTCTGCGCCCCCGGCAGTTGCGCGTTGGCCTGGGCGTACTGGGCCACCGCCTGCTGCGCCCGGGAGGTCGCCGCTTCCAGCGTGGCGCTGGTCTGCGCCAGCTCGGCGTCGACCCGGCTCTTGTCGTCGGCCGGGTCGGCGCCGGCGGGAACCGCCCCGAACAGGACCACCGCCAGGGTCAGGGTGAGGACCGGCACGGTCCTCCGGCGGCTCGAACGAGTCGTCTCCAACGGTAACCCTCCAGTAGTACTCGAGAGTTACCGTACGCCACAAAAACGTGTCAAGAGTGCATCTTGAACAAAACGGACGTGTCGGCTATGCAGTTGGGCCTAAACGGTGTCATCCGGATGGTCAGACCCGGACATAGAACCGCAAAGTGATCCAACCGGTGATCGCGTTGATCGCCGCACCGATACCGGCCAGCACCGGCAGCATCAGCAGGACGTTGCTCTCGGGGATCGGCGGGAAGACGTTCTGCAGGGCCTTGAGCGAGCCGTCGAGGAACAGGTGCTTCGACAACCACAGGGCGGCGAAGGCCAGGATCGCGCCGACCAGGCCGGCGAAGACCGCCTCCAACACGAACGGCGCCTGGATGAACCAGTTGGAGGCCCCGACGAGCTTCATCACCGCCACCTCGCGGCGTTTGCTGAACGCGGCGATCTGGATCATGTTGGCGACCAGCAGCAGAGCGGCCAGGCCCTGCACGATCGCGACGATCAACGCGACGTTCTGCACGGAGTTGAAGATGCCGAAGATCTTCCCGAGCAGCTTGCGCTGGTCGATGATCTCGGAGATCCCCTCCTTGCCGTTGTACCTGCTGGCGACCTCGTTGAACTGGTTGGGGTCCTTCAGCTTGACCCGGTACGACTCGGGCAGGCTGTCCGGCTTGGTCGCGTTGACCAGGTCGGGCGCGTCCTTGAACTGCTCCTTGAACCGCTTCATGGCGGTCTCGCGGCTCTCGTAGATGACCGGCTGCTGTACCAGCGGGTCGCGCTCCAGGTCGGACTTCAGCGCGGCGCGTTGATCGTCGGTGACGTCCAGTTTGAGGAAGATCGAGACCTCGACCTTGCCGTAGAAGAAGTCCTGCAAGCTTTTGACCTGCATGTACATCAACAGGCTGGCGCCCAGCATGGTGAGCGAGACCGCCATTGTGATCATCATGGCGATCGTCATGGTCACGTTGCGCCACAGTCCCGTGACAACCTCGGCCAGGACGTACTTCGCGCGCATCCGGTGGGGTTCCTTCCCAGTTTCTTACGCGTTCGGCTGGCTTACGACTGGTGGTACGGGCCGAACCGGCCCGTCAGTTCAGCCGTAGACGCCGCGTGCTTGGTCGCGGACGATACGCCCGCTCTCGATCTCGACGACGCGACGCCGCATCTGGTTGACGATGTTGGAGTCGTGGGTCACCATCACGACGGTGGTGCCGGTCCGGTTGATCCGGTCGAGCAGCCGCATGATCTCGACCGAGGTGTCCGGGTCGAGGTTTCCGGTGGGCTCGTCAGCGAGCAGGATCAGCGGCCGGTTGACGAACGCGCGGGCGACCGCCACCCGCTGCTGCTCCCCACCGGAGAGCTCGTGCGGGTACCGGTGCTCCTTGCCGCCAAGGCCGACCAGCTCCAGAACCTCGGGGACGACGCGGCGCGCCACGCCCTTGGACTTGCCGATCACCTCGAGCGCGAAGGCGACGTTCTCGTACGCGGTCCGGTTCGGCAGCAGCCGGAAGTCCTGGAACACGCAGCCGATCGAGCGCCGGAAGGTGGGGATCTTCCAGGAGCGCATCGTGGTGACGTCGCGCTCGTTGACGTACACCTTGCCCGAGTTGGGGGTGATCTCATGAAGCAGGAGCTTGATGATCGTCGACTTGCCGGAGCCGGACGGACCGATGAAGAAGACGAAGTCGCCCTTGTCGATCGCCACCGACACGTCGTCCAGCGAGGGCCGGGACGCCTTGGGATACGTCTTCGTCACATGCTCGAGCTGAATCACGGGTCGTGAGTCTACGCGGGGAGCCCCAAACGCCAAAAGCGCCGAGGTGGGACCCCATACCCTCGCCCCGAAAAACGGCCCAAACGGTCAGTCGGATCAATACCCACGCAAGGGTTTCGTCACTGGCTGTGACTTAGGTCATGCCAGCGACACCGGCCGGCGCGCCGCCGGGCGTCGCCGCCGGCCGTCCTCCCCGACTCAGCCCGCCTCGGCGGCCATCTCCTGCTGCTTGCGCCAGCGGATGCCGGCCTCGATGAAGCCGTCGATGTCGCCGTCGAAGACCGCCGACGGGTTGCCCGTCTCGTGCTCGGTGCGCAGGTCCTTGACCATCTGGTACGGGTGCAGCACGTACGAGCGCATCTGGTCGCCCCAGGAGCCCGCCACGTCACCGCGCAGCGCGTTCAGCGTGGCCGCCTCCTCCGCCCGCTTGACCGCCAGCAGCTTGGCCTTGAGCACCGTCATCGCGGTCGCCTTGTTCTGCAGCTGGGACCGCTCGTTCTGGCAGCTCACGACGATGCCGGTGGGCAGGTGGGTGAGCCGGACCGCCGAGTCCGTGGTGTTGACGCCCTGGCCGCCGGGGCCGCTGGACCGGTAGACGTCCACCCGCAGGTCGTCCTCGGGGATCTCGATCTCGTCGGTCTGCTCGACGACCGGAACCGTCTCCACCGCGGCGAAGCTGGTCTGGCGGCGCCCCTGGTTGTCGAAGGGGCTGATCCGCACCAGGCGGTGGGTGCCGCCCTCCACCGACAGCGTGCCGTACGCGTACGGCGCCTTGACCGTGAACGTGGCGGACTTCAGGCCCGCTTCCTCGGCGTACGAGGTGTCGTAGACCTCCGTCGGGTAGCCGTGCCGCTCCGCCCACCGCAGGTACATCCGCAGCAGCATCTCGGCGAAGTCGGCGGCGTCGACGCCGCCCGCGCCGGAGCGGATCGTGACGACCGCCTCGCGGGAGTCGTACTCCCCCGACAGCAGCGTGCGGATCTCCAGCTCCTCGATCGCCCGGCGCAGCGCCACGACCTCCTGGCCGACCTCGGCCAGCGACGACTCGTCGCCCTCGGCCTCGGCCAGCTCGAGCAGGACCTGCGCGTCGTCGAGGCGTCCGCGCAGCCGCTCCAGCTTGTTGATCTCACCCTGGGCGTACGACAGGCGCGACGTCACCTGCTGCGCCCGCGCCTGGTCGTCCCAGAGGTCGGGCGCGGACGCCTGCTGCTCCAGGTCGGCCTTGTCCCGGCGGAGCCGGTCAAGATCCAGGACGGTCTCGATATTGCGCAGGGTGGCGTCGAGCTGCTTGAGGGCGTCGGCGAAGTCGGCAGCGGTCACGGTGTCAAGCGTAGTCTGCTATTTCCCCGGAACCGATTTCAGCCAGGACAGCGCGGCCTTGTGGTACCCGACGGCGAAATCCAGGGCGGCGGCGCCGAACTCGTCGCCGGCCTTCCTGGTCTCCTTGGCCCGTTCCCGGGCGTCGGCCAGGGAGGCGCTGTGGTACTCCGTCGCCTGCTCGTACAGCTCCTGGAGCTGGGCGGGCGACTGGTGGGCACCGAACGCGACCCGCAGCGCGACCGGGTTACGCAGCGCCTCGCGCCCGTCCGGCTCGGCCAGCCAACGCGCGAACGCGCGCTTGCCCGCCGGGGTGATCGCGTACGGCTGGCTCGAACGCGCCCCCGGTTTGCCCAGCCGGACGTAGCCCAGATCGGCTAGCGCCGGAAGCTCCCGGTAGACCTGACTACGGGTCATCGACCAGAATGGCCCTAGTCGACGGGTCGCGGCGGCCATCAACTGACCGCCGGTCATCGGACCCTCGTGCAGCAGCCCGAGCAGGGCTGCCGCTGTCGCGTTGAGACCAGATTCCGCCATACCTCCACGCTCCCATCTATTCAGTCACGCGTCCAGGTTTTCGCAGAATCCACAAAGAACAGTCGTCGCGGGACAGTCGCTATAGGACAACGTTTGTCGATGTACATCGGTGCAGGCCAGAAGGTATCCCGGACGGGGCGCTGGAGCCAGCCCTGTCCCCCGACCGGGTGACCCGACGGGACCGGAGCCTCATCTGCGCGACCCGGTCGGGCGAAAGCCCGGCGCCGGGTCACCCGGTCATGGAGCCGGCGCGAGCCGACCGTCCCGAACGTGACACTGCTGCCCCGATACGGCGGCTCGACCCATCAAATTTCTTGAATCTGCCGCCGGACGGGCACCCGGGCGGCGCCCGCGGAGGCCAGACTCTTGACGGACCGATCGGGCGCGCCTACGGTCCGAGGAACTGTTAGTCAACCTGCCTTACAGTTGGAGCCGCGGTGTCCCGCCTCGCCGGTTCGTCCAAGCTGCTGCGCGCGATGAACGAGAGCGCCGCACTCGCACACCTGCTCGAGCGCGGCCAGCTCACCCGGGCCGACCTGCGGGAACTCACCGGCCTGTCCAAGCCGACCGTCTCCGAGGCGCTGCGCCGGCTCACCGGGGCCGGGCTGGCGGGCGTGGTCGGCCAACTGCGCGGTGGTCCCGGCCCCAACGCCGAGATCTACGCGGCGAACCCGGACGCCGCATACGCGGTCGCGGTGTCCGTACGCGACAGCGGCGACACCGACCTCCCGTCGGTGGTCGCCGCCGCCAGTGACCTGTCCGGCCAGGTGCGTGGTCGCGCCGAGATCGCCGTGGACTTCCTGCGCACCCAGCCGGTCGACGCGGTGGTCGAGATCGTGGACCGGCTGCGCGACGAGGTCGGGATACCGGCCGGCCGGCTGGCGTACGTCCAGCTCGCGGTCGCGGCCTCGTACGACGCCGCAACGGAGTCGATCCACCACGTCGGCGTCAGCGGCGGCTGGAGCCGACCGGGCCTCGTCGGCGACCTGCGCAGCCGCCTGCGTACCCCGGTGGGCGTGGACAACGACGTCAACCTCGCCGCGGTGGCCGAGCGGCGCCGCGGCGCCGCCCGGGAGGCCGACGGCTTCGCGCTGCTGTGGCTGGGCGAGGAGGGCCTCGGCCTCGCCATCGACCTCGGCGGCACCCTGCTGCGCGGCGCGCGCGGCGGCGCCGGCGAGATCGGGTACATGCCCCTGTTCGCGTACCCCGGCTCGGACCGCAAGACGGATCTCCAGGATCTGGTCGGCGGCCCCGCGGTGCTCGCGCTCGCTGCCGAGCACGGCTTCCACGGGCGGACCGCGGCGGCCGCCGTCGCCGGCGCGGCCGCCGGTGGAGACACAGCCTCGGCGTTCTTCGCCGCGCTGGCCGACCGGGTCTCGGTCGGCCTCGCGGCGGTGGTCGCGGTACTCGACCCGCCCCTCGTCGTCCTCGCCGGCCAGGTGGCGCAGGCCGGCGGCCGGCCGCTGTGCGACGCGGTGCGGGCGGCGATGGTACGGGTCGAGCCACTGGAGACCGCGATCGCGGTCACCGCCATCGACGACGACGCGGTCCTCCTCGGCGCCCTGGACGCCGGGGTCACCGCCATCCGCGAGGCGCTCATCGCCTCGGTACACGAATCCTCGGTACCCGCAACGACGACCTGACGCCATCCCACCCCCCACGATCCGTCGCTCCCGAGAGGAGTCGCTGGGGCTGGCCTCGTTCCACACGGTCCACCACGTGGACTGGAACCTGGTGACGGCGGCCACCGTCCTCACGATGGCCCCGATCATCGTCGTCTTCTTCTTCGCGCAGCGCGCGTTCGTCCAAGGTGTCACGCTGACCGGAGTGAAAGGCTAGATCGAATGAAGATCGCTGTCGTCGGGGGCGGCTCGACGTACACCCCGGAGCTGGTCGACGGGTTCGCCCGGCTGCGTGACTGCGGCTTGCGCGTCGACGAGCTGGTACTGGTCGACCCGGACGCCGAGCGGCTCTCGGTCGTCGGCGGGTTCTCCCGGCGGATCTTCGGCCACTACGGCCACCCCGGCCGGGTCACCTGGACCAGCGATCCGGACGCCGGGCTGGACGGCGCCGACGCCGTCATCATCCAGCTGCGCATCGGCGGCCAGACGGCCCGCATCAGCGACGAGACGTTCCCGCTCGAGTGCGGCTGCCTCGGCCAGGAGACCACCGGCGCAGGTGGCCTGGCGAAGGCGCTGCGGACCGTACCGGTCGTCCTCGACCTGGCCTCGCGGGCGGCCAAGCGCGCCAAGCCGGGCGCGTGGATCGTCGACTTCACCAACCCGGTCGGCATCGTGACCCGCGCCCTGCTCGACGCCGGGCACCGCGCCGTCGGGCTGTGCAACGTCGCGATCGGGTTCCAGCGGACGTTCGCGCGGCTCCTCGGCGTCCCACCGGACGCCGTCGTCCTCGACCACGTCGGGCTCAACCACCTCACCTGGGAGCGGGCGGCCTATGTCGACGGTGTCGACCGGTTGCCGTCCCTGCTGGCCGACCACCTGGACGAGGTGGCGGCCGAGGTGCGTCTGCCGCGCGCCGTGGTGGAGAACCTGGGCTGTGTCCCCTCGTACTACCTGCGCTACTTCTACTGCCACGATGAGGTCGTCCGCTCCGAGCGCGGCTCGGCCACCCGCGGCCAGCGCGTCGCCGAGATCGAGGCGGAGCTGCTCTCGATGTATCGGGATCCGGCGCGTACGACCAAGCCCGAGCTGCTGGGCCAGCGGGGCGGGGCGTTCTACTCGGAGGCCGCCGTCGGCCTGATCGCCGCGCTCCACGGCCTCGACCCCGACGGCGTCCACTCGGTGAACCTGCGCAACGACGGCACGCTGCCGTTCCTGCCCGACGAGTCGGTCATCGAGGTCTCCGCCCGGGTCGGCGCCGACGGGCCGGCCGCGCTGCCTGTCGCGCCGCTGCCGCCGGACCTGGCCGGGCTGGTCGCCGCGGTCTCCGGGTACGAGCAGCTCGCCGTCGACGCCGCGCTGCGGGGCGGGCGGCAGCGGGTGTACCGGGCACTGCTGGCGCACCCGCTGGTGGGCCAGCACGAGTACGCCGAGGCGCTGACCAACCGGCTGCTGGCGGCGAACGCCGAGCACCTGGAATGGGCACGGTGAGCCTCTTTCTCGCCGTCGACGGCGGCAACTCCAAGACCGACGTGGTCCTCGGCACCGCCGCCGGCGAGGTGCTCGCGTTCGTACGCGGCCCCGGCTCGTCGCCGCACAGCCTCGGCGTACCCGGCTGCCTGCACCTGCTCGACAAGCTGATCACCGATGCCCGGTCGGCGGCCGGCGTCGCGGCCGACACCCGGATCGAGCAGATCTCGGTGTACCTCGCCGGCGCCGACCTGCCGGCGGAGGTGGAGCGGCTGCACGCCGCGGTGACCTCGGCGGGCTGGGCGGACGCTGCCGTGGTCGACAACGACACGTTCGCGCTGCTGCGGGCCGGTACCTCCGATCCGGACGCCGTCGCGGTGGTGTGCGGCGCCGGCATCAACTGCGTCGGGCGTACCGCCGACGGGCGTACGGCCAGGTTCCTGTCCCTCGGGGAGATCTCCGGCGACTGGGGCGGTGGTCAGCACCTCGCTGAGCTGGCGCTCTGGTACGCGGCGCGCGGCGAGGACGGCCGCGGCCGGCCCACCGCGCTGTCGGCGGCGGTGGCCGGACACTTCGGACGGGCCCGCGTGGAGAGCGTCAGCGAGGGGCTGCACGTCGGCGAGGTGCCGCTGAGCCGGATCGGCGAGTTGAGCCCGGTCCTGTTCGCCGTCGCGGCCGCCGGCGACGCGGTCGCCGCCGAGATCGTCGGCCGGCAGGTCGACGAGGTGCTCGCCCTGCACCGGGTCGCCGCCGACCGGCTCGGTCTCCGGTACGCGCCGCACGCGGTCGTCCTGGGCGGCGGGGTGCTGCGCGCCCGCCACCCGCACCTGCACGAACCGGTGCTCGCCGGGCTCCGCGCGCAGGCACCGATGGCCGAGGTGACCGTCGTGACCGACCCCCCGGTGGTGGGGGCCGCGCTGCTGGCGCTGGACGCGGTGGGTGCCGGGCCGGACGCGGAGCAGGTGCTTCGGGAGGCGCTGCGCCGGGCTCCCGAGACGCGTCAGAGCCGGCCGCGCAGCTCCCACAGCTCCGGGTAGAAGCGCAGCTCGACCCGGGAGCGCAGGTACGCTCCCCCGACGCTGCCGCCGGTACCCGGCTTGGTCCCGATCTGCCGCTCCGCCATCAGGACGTGCCGGGCCCGCCACAGCGACCACGACTGGTCGTGGTCGACCAGCGCCTCCGCGAGGTCCCACAGCTGGCCGTAACGCTCCCGATCGCCGGCGATCCGGCGGTACGCGTCGAAGCGCTCCTCGGCGGTGCCGACGGCGAAGCCGGCCTTCGCCAGTACCGTGAGGAACCCGTCCCACAGGCTCGGCTCGTCCAGCCGCCGCTGCAGGTTGGTGCGTTCGGCGTCGCTCAGGCCCCGGAAGCGGCTCAGGTAGGACGGGTCCTTCAGCCCGGACAGGAACTCGATCTCCCGGAACTGGCTGGACTGGAAGCCCGACGCCGGCGCCAGCTTGTTACGGAACACCAGGAAGTCCTGCGGCGTCATCGTGTCGATCACGTCGACCTGGCCGATGAGCACCCGTTCGACGGAGCGGCAACGCTCCAGGCGTACCCGGGGAAGGTAGCTCTCCCCCGCCAGCATCCGGTTGCGGGCGTCGGTCAGCTCCCACAGCAGCAGCTTGAACCACAGCTCGTACGCCTGGTGGATGGTGATGAACAGCAGTTCGTCGTGGGCGGCCGGGTCGGACTCGGGCACCTGCTGCTCCAGCAGGTCCGCGACCCGAAGGTAGGTGCCGTACGTCAGCCGGCCGCCCTGCTCCCCGAAGTTGGGCTCGGTCACGCCTGCTGAGCCCGCTGTCCGCTCGCTCATGCGCCCATGTGCGGGTACGTGTGGTCGGTCGGCGGCGCGAACGTCTCCTTGATCGTGCGCGGGGAGACCCAGCGCAGCAGGTTGTGCCACGAGCCGGCCTTGTCGTTGGTACCGCTGGCGCGGGCGCCGCCGAAGGGCTGCTGCCCGACCACGGCGCCGGTCGGCTTGTCGTTGATGTAGAAGTTGCCGGCGGCGTAGCGCAGCGCCTTGGCGGCCGAGTCGACCACCTGCCGGTCGGTGGCGAAGATCGAGCCGGTCAGCGCGTACGGCGCCACCGACTCGGCCTGCCGCAGCACGTCGTCGAAGTCGCCGTCGTCGTACACGTGGACGCCGAGGATCGGTCCGAAGTACTCGGTGGTGAAGACCTCGTACGTCGGGTCGGTGCACTCCACGATCGTGGGGCGTACGAAGTAGCCGACCGAGTCGTCGGCGGTACCGCCGGCGATGACCGTACACGCGTCGTTGTTCTTGATCCGGTCCAGCGCCGCCGCGTTGCGGTCGAACGAGCGCTTGTCGATCACGGCGCCGCCGAAGTTGCTGAAGTCGGTGACGTCGCCGTACGCCAGCGACTCGGCGGTGGCCGCGAGCCGGTCGCGCAGGCCGCCGTTCCACAGCGACGCCGGGACGTACGCCCGGGACGCCGCCGAGCACTTCTGGCCCTGGTACTCGAAGGCGCCCCGGATCAGCGCGGTGGCCAGCCCGGCCGGCTCCGCCGAGGAGTGCGCGATCACGAAGTCCTTGCCGCCGGTCTCGCCGACCAGCCGGGGGTACCCGCGGTAGCGCGCGATGTTCTCCCCGACCGTCCTGGTCAGGTACTGGAAGACGTTCGTGGAGCCGGTGAAGTGGATGCCGGCGAGCTCGGGGTCGGCCAGCAACACGTCGGAGACGGCGATCCCGTCGCCGGTGACCATGTTGATCACACCGGGAGGCAGCCCGGCGGCCTCCAGCAGGCGCATCGTGAAGTGCGCGGCGAACTGCTGCGTCGGGGCCGGCTTCCACACCACGGTGTTGCCCATCAGCGCGGGCGCGGTCGGCAGGTTGCCGGCGATCGCGGTGAAGTTGAACGGCGTGATCGCGTAGACGAAGCCCTCGAGCGGGCGGTGGTCCATCCGGTTCCACACGCCCGGCGACGACAGCGGCTGCTCGGCGAGGATCTTGGATCCGAAGTGGACGTTGTACCGCAGGAAGTCGATGAACTCGCAGGCGGAGTCGATCTCGGCCTGGATCGGCGTCTTCGACTGGCCCAGCATCGTGGCCGCGTTCAGGGTGTCCCGCCACGGGCCGGAGAGCAGGTCGGCGGCGCGCAGGAAGACCGCCGCGCGCTCGGTGTACGGCAAGTCACGCCACATCGGCGCCGCGCGCTTAGCTGCGGCCACGGCGTCCGCGGCGTCCTGGCTGGTCGCGTTGTGCGTGACGCCCAGGACGTGCGCGTGGCGGTGCGGCTGGACCACGTCGATCGCTTCGCCGCCGCCGGGGCGCTGCCGGCCGCCGATGGTCATGGTGAGGTCGAGCCGGTCGGCGGCGAGCTGGTCGAGCCTGCGCTGCAGGCTGTCGCGCTCGGGGGTGCCCGGCGCATAGCCGCGTACGGGTTCGTTGCGCGGTTCGGGGACAGCGAAGACAGCATCCACGGGGGCACGCTCCTACATCGATCTCGGCGCCGTTGGCGAGGTCCGGTCCCATCCTTGCACGCCTCGGTGCGGGGCCCCGAACACCCTCAAGATCGCCGCGACGACGATCATGGCGGCGCTGGGCGAAGCGGCGCCGAGCGGGCCGCGTACCCTTGCCGGTGGCCGACCGTGAGGAAGAGCTGATGACCGACGCCCACAGTCCCGTCTCCACCGACGTCGCCGAGACCGAGGCCGAGGGCACCGGGCGCGGCTGGGCGACCGGCGTCCTCACCGTGCTGGCGGTGGCCTGGCTGGCCGTCACCCTGTGGTCGGCGAACGCCACCCTCTCCGGCTCGACCGGGGTGCAGGCGATCATCCAGGCGGCCCTCACGCTGCCCGTGGTCGTCACCGCCAGCCTGGTCGCCGGGGCCGCCGTCGGGCTCGCCGCCGCCCGGCCGCTCGGTGCGCGGGTACCCCGCGTCGCCGCCGCCCTCGGCGGTGGCCTCCTTGTCGGACTCGTGGTGGCCGCGCTGATCCTCGCCGGGTACGGCACGACCTCGTCGCTGTTCGTACTCGCCGCCGGGGTCGCAGCCGCGGGCCTGCTGGGCGGAGCGGTCAGCGCGGCGCTCCGGCCGCCCGTCGCGGGAGCGGCGGTGGCCGGCACCCTGGCCTGGCTGCTCCTCAGCGTGCTGATCAGCGGAAACTACAACCGGCTGCTGCGCCTGTTCGGCGGCGGCCAGGACCTGGCCTCCCAGGTCAACGCCGTTCACTGGCTGGGGCTGCTCGTGGCGGTCGTCGGCGGTGTCGTCGCCGGGTTCGTCGCGTACCGGTACCTGCGCCCGCGCGGCGAGGGGCTGCGCTGGCCGGCGTACCTCGTCGCAGGTGCCGGGCCCGGCCTGCTGCTCCTGCTCGCCGGCCTGGACGCCGCGGCCACCGGGGCGCGGCTGCGCTCGCTGGCCGCGGCGTCCAGCGAGGCGGACCAGGCCGCGCTGCACTGGTCGAGCAACGTGGGCCTCAACACCGCGATGGTGGTCATGTTCGCCGGGGCGATCACGGCGATGATCGCGTTCGGCCGGACCCTGCAACCGGAGGCGGCGCCGGCCGAGGCAGCACCACCGACCGAGGCACCGCCGGCCGAGCCGGAGGCGGGGCGGGGCGGGTCAGAGGCACCGGAGGCCGGGCCGGGGACGCCGGCGGACCGGGATCAGACGAGCTGACCCAGCTCACTCGGGTCGTACCACTCCAGTTCGTGGTCCTCGGCGCCGTCGACGGTGAACTGGGCGTCCGGGTCGCCGGCGATCGCCTCCACCACCACGTCCGCGGCCGCCGCTACGTCGCCCTCCGCGTCCGCCCCGTCGACGTGTACCGCCGCCACCGCTGACAGCGGCACCGCGCCGAGCACCCAGACCAGGCTGGAGCCCAGCTCCTGGTCGCCGTGCCGGCGTACGCCCTGTGTCGGGATGTCGACCGAGACGACGACGCGGCGGCGGGGCGCCTTCGGGTCGTCGCGGAGCAGTCGGAGGGCGCCCTGCGCGGCGCGCGTGAACGCCACGTACTCCAGCTCTTCGTCGTCACCCTCGGCGTACCACTCGCGCAGGGTCGGGGTGACGGCGTGGGCCTCGCTCGGTGGCTCCAGCTCGCCCCGCTCCTTCAGGGCCGCCAGGGCCGGAAGTGTGGCGGGCAGGTATACCCGGACGTACTCGGTCACCGCGTGCACTCCAGTCGGCCAGTGATGGGCGCCGGTGGCGGCACCGCTCCTTTGGTACACCCCGTCCAGCTCGGACGGAAGTGTTTCAGCACAAGTCTGAACTCTTTCCCCCACGGGCGGCGAGATACCACCGCGGCGAGTCGTCCGGGCGCGTCCAAGGGTGCCCTGAAGGGAGGCTGACGGAGGACGGCGGAGGCAATCGGTGGCAAACTGGGCCCACCCGCCCCACCCGCCGATCACGGAGAGCCAACTCGCATGGAGCCGCGGTTCCTGCTCATGTCCGACGTCGCTGAGCAGCTCAACGTATCGATGTCGCAGGTCTACCACATGGTGCGGAGCGGCGAACTGCCCGCGATCAAGATCGGCGGCCGCGGCCAGTGGCGGATCGAGCGCAGCAGGCTCGAGGAGTACATCCAGCACAAGTACGACGAGACCGCGGCCTGGGTCCGGCAGAACCCGTTGACCGGGCGCGAGGAGCCGGACGAGGAGTAATCCGCCGCTTTTCACGGTCTCGGGAGGTCCGCCGGACCTCCCGAGATCTGTTTTCCGGCATCCTTCTTGACTCCGCACTCTAGCCTGGATACAAACGCTCGAAGGCAAACGTAAGCAAACGCAAGATCATATGGATCGCGGAGGCTTGCATGACCGCCACCCTGACCACGCCCGGTCCACCCCGCCCCCTCGTCCGCATCCGGCGGGCACCCGCGCTCGAGCCGCCGGCCGACGACGACCGGAGCTCCGACGACCACCCGGTCTGCCCGGGACAACTCGCGCTGTTTCTCTCCGTTCACGGAAGCCGGGACGACACCGGCGCCCGGGACGGAGCAGGCGCGCGGAGCGGAACAGACGCGCGGAAAGAACCGGGTGCCGAGGACGGCAGCGCCGCCACGCCACCCCCGGCGCACGCCGCCGTCAGCCGGTTCGTCGCCGCCTGTGTCGAGGTGCTCAACGGGTTCCGACCCGCCGCCCACCTGCGGCCGCTCATCCCCACCGAGCGGTTCGCCGGCGTCATGACCCAACTGACCCGCCGGGCGGTACGGCTGCGGATGCCCGGCCGGGAGCGCATCGTGGTGCGCCGGCTCCGGGTGTGCGAGCAGCGCGCCGGCGTCGCCGAGGCGGTCGCGGTGCTCGGCACCGGCGAGGCCTCCTGGGCGATGGCGCTGCGCTTCGAGTACCGCGGCGGAAGCTGGCTGTGCACGCTGCTGGAGGTCGTGTGAACGCAGGAAGGTGGCCGCCCCGGAACCAGTCCGGGACGGCCACCTTCAGGCCACGACGGGTCAGGCGCCGGCAGGCGCGCCGTGGCAGCGCTTGTACTTCTTGCCGGAGCCGCAGGGGCACGGCGCGTTGCGCGACGGCCCGTTGCTGGCCGACGGGCCGGGCGACGGCTTGCGGCCGGCGGTCGGCGCCGGCCCGGACAGGCGCGGGCCACCCTGCGAACCGCCGTCTCGCGAACCGCCGATACCGAGGGCGGGCGCCTGCTCGTGCTCGATCATGACCCCGCCGGCACCGGCCTCACCGTCGATCGTCGGCGCCGAGTACTGCAGCGCGCGCGGCAGGTGGGAACCCAGCCCCTTGGCACGGATCTCGACCTGCGTCTGGCTGTCGGGCAGCGGCAGGGCCGGGGTACCGGCCGCCACCTCTGGCGCCGGCACCTCCTCGATCTGCACCTTGAGGTTGAACAGGAAGCCGACGGCCTCCTCCTTGATGCCCTCCAGCATCTGGGCGAACATATCGAAGCCCTCGCGCTGGTACTCCACGAGCGGGTCGCGCTGGGCATACGCCCGCAGTCCGACGCCCTCCTGGAGGTAGTCCATCTCGTAGAGGTGCTCGCGCCACTTGCGGTCGATCACCTCGAGCAGCACCCGCCGCTCCAGCTCCCGCATGACCTCGGCGCCGAGCTCCTCCTCGCGCCGGTCGTACGCGGCGTGCGCGTCCTCCTTGAGCTGCACCTCGAGGAACTCCTTGTCGAGCCCCTCCAGGCCACCCGACTCCTCGACCAGCTCGTCGACGGTGACGCCGACCGGGTAGAGCTGCTTCAGGCTGCTCCACAGCCGGTCGAGGTCCCAGTCCTCGGCGTACCCCTCGGCCGTGGCGCCCTGCACGTACGCGGTCATCGTGTCGTCGATCATGTGCCGGACCTGCTCGTGCAGGTCCTCGCCGTTGAGCACCCGCTTGCGCTCGGCGTAGATCACCTGGCGCTGCTTGTTGAGCACCTCGTCGTACTTGAGGACGTTCTTACGGATCTCGGCGTTCTGCGCCTCGATCTGGGTCTGCGCGCTCCGGATCTGACGGGTGACCATCTTCGACTCGATGGGCACGTCCTCCGGGATGTTGAAGCGCTCCATGACCGCCTCGACGGCGCCCGCCCGGAACCGGCGCATCAGCTCGTCCTGCAGCGACAGGTAGAACCGGGACTCGCCGGGGTCACCCTGCCGGCCGGAGCGGCCGCGCAGCTGGTTGTCGATCCGCCGGGACTCGTGGCGCTCGGTGCCCAGCACGTACAGGCCACCGGCGGCGACGACCTCGTCGGCCTCCTCGTCGCACAGCTTCTTCCAGCGGTCCAGCGCGTCGTCCCAGGCGGCGGCGTACTCGTCGGTCTCCGGCTCCAGGCCGCGCTGGCGCAGTTCGGCCGCGGCCAGGAACTCCGGGTTCCCGCCGAGCAGGATGTCGGTACCACGACCGGCCATGTTGGTGGCCACCGTGACCGCACCCTTGCGCCCGGCCTGGGCGACGATCTCCGCCTCGTCGGCGTGGAACTTCGCGTTCAGGACCGAGTGCGGGATGCCGCGCCGGCGCAGCAGCTGCGACAGGATCTCGGAGTTCTCGACGCTGACCGTACCGACCAGGACCGGCTGGCCGAGCGAGTGGCGCTCGACGATGTCCTCGACGACCGCGTTGAACTTGGCCTTCTCGGTCTTGTAGATGACGTCCGAGCGGTCCATCCGGATCATCGGCCGGTTGGGCGGGATGCTGACCACGCCGACCTTGTAGACCTTGTTGAACTCGCCGGCCTCGGTCTGCGCCGTGCCGGTCATGCCGGACAGCTTCTCGTACAGCCGGAAGTAGTTCTGGAGGGTGATCGTGGCAAGAGTCTGGTTCTCCTGCTTGATCTCCACGCCTTCCTTGGCCTCGATCGCCTGGTGCATGCCCTCGTTGTAGCGGCGACCGTGCAGGACGCGGCCGGTGAACTCGTCGACGATCAGGACCTCGCCGTCGCTGACGATGTAGTCCTTGTCGCGCTTGTAGAGCTCCTTGGCCTTGATGGCGTTGTTGAGGTAGCCGACGAGCGGCGTGTTGACCGACTCGTACAGGTTGTCGATGCCCAGCCGGTCCTCGATCCGGGCGACGCCCCGCTCGGTGACCGCGACGGTGCGCTTGCTCTCGTCGACCTCGTAGTCACCCTCGCCATCGGTGCCGCGCTCCATCCGGGCGAGCAGCTTGGCGAACTCCATGTACCACCGGGCGGACTGCTCGGCCGGGCCGGAGATGATCAGCGGCGTGCGCGCCTCGTCGATCAGGATCGAGTCGACCTCGTCCACGATCGCGAAGTTGTGGCCGCGCTGCACCAGGTCATCGGCGGACCAGGCCATGTTGTCGCGCAGGAAGTCGAAGCCGAACTCGTTGTTGGTGCCGTACGTGATGTCGCAGGCGTAGGCGGCCTTGTGCTCGGCCGGCATCTGGTTCGGCAGGATCACGCCGACGGTCAGGCCGAGAAACCGGTGGACGCGCCCCATCCACTCGGCGTCACGCTGGGCCAGGTAGTCGTTGGTGGTGACGATGTGAACGCCCTTGCCGCTCAGCGCGTTGAGGTAGGCCGGGAACACGCCGGTGAGCGTCTTGCCCTCACCGGTCTTCATCTCGGCGATGTTGCCGAAGTGCAGCGCCGCGCCGCCCATGAGCTGTACGTCGTAGGCGCGCTGGCCGAGCACCCGCCGGGCCGCCTCGCGCGCCGTGGCGAACGCCTCGGGCAGCAGGTCGTCGAGGCCCTCCCCGTCCGCCAGCCGCTCCTTGTACTGGTCCGTCAGCTCCCGAAGCTCGGCATCGGTCAGCTCCGTGTAGTTCTCCTCGATAGAGTTCACGGCGTTGGCGATGGCTTGGAGCCGGCGGACCATACGGCCCTCACCGGCGCGGAGAATCTTCTCGAAAATTGACACGGGTCAGCGCTCCCTCAACAGCCTGCGGACCTATCGTAGGCGCCCGGCGACAAAAACCGCCGCCCGCGTACCGACACGGGGCACCCTTCCATGCGAACGAGCGGGTTTTCCCCCGCTCGGAAGCGCAACGTCACCCCAGGGACGGGCATTCCCCGGTACCGGGCCCCCGACATGGTGATCTTGATGAGCCCGGCAGCACGAGAATACGGCAGAATCGCCCCATGGACGTGATCGAGGCGGGTTCGGTGACCCTGCGGCAGTTGGTGGTCGACGACGTCGCCGACGTGGCCGCGGCCTGCGCCGACCCCGTGAGCCAGCGCTTCCTGCCACTGCTGCCCAGCCCGTACACCGAGGCCGACGCGCGCGCCTTCGTCACGGAGGTGGCGCCGGCGAAGTGGGCGGCCGGTGGTGCCGAGTTCGCGATCACGCAGCCGGCCGCCGGCCGGCTGCTCGGCTGCGTCGGGGTCACCCCCGTGGGTCACCAGAGCGCGGAGATCGGGTACTGGGTGGCGCCCTGGGGGCGCGGCCGCGGCGCGGCCACCGAAGCCGTCCGCGCGGTCTCCTCCTGGGCCTTCAACCAGGGGTACGCCCGGCTGCAGATCCGTACCGACGTCGCGAACGGCCCGAGCCAGCGGGTGGCGATCGCGGCCGGGTACGCGCGGGAGGGCGTGCAGCGCGGCGGCGGGGTGACCCGCGACGGTGACCGGTACGACCTGATCGTGTGGGGCCGCCTGGTCGACGACCCGCCGGGGCCCGTACCCCGGCTCCTGCCCGACCTGCCAGGCGGCGAGCTCAGCGACGGCACGGTCACGCTACGGCCGCTCGGCGCCGACGACGCCGACGACGTCCACCGCACCCACCAACTACCCGAGGTGATCGCCGCGCGGGTACCGCCCGAGCCGATGTCCCAGCCCCAGGCCGTCCGGCGCTGCGCCCAGGCGGAGGCTGCCTGGCTCGCCGGTGCCCGGGTGGACCTGACGATCCGCGACGCCGTCACGGACGCCTTCGCCGGCGAGATCGGGCTCTACTACAACGAGCCGCCGACCGGCCAGGCGATGATCGGGTACAACCTCGACCCCGCCTGGCGCGGGCACGGCTACGCCAGCCGGGCCGCGCGACTGCTGGCCGCGTGGGCGTTCGAGTACACCGGGATCGTCCGGCTGATCGCCGGTACCGCGCCGTCCAACGTCGCGTCGCAGCGGGTACTGGAGGCGGTCGGTTTCCGGCGGGAGGGGTACCAGCGGTCCCGGCTGCCCGGAGTCTCCGGCGCCCGCATCGACGATCTGCTGTACGCGCTGCTCCCCGACGACCTGGTCGTCGAAGCCACCGGGAAGGCACCGGAACCCGGAGTGGACCGACACTGACCCGGCCGACGCCGACCCCGGCACCGCGCGCGGTACGCCGCATGCGACGGCCACGCCGAAGCGGTCACCCAACTGCTCCACACCGCCGGCCGCGAGCGAAGCGAGCAGGGCAACCGCCACGGACCTCAGTGGCGCCCGCCGGCGCCACTACGTGGACAGGCTCATGACCCCGTAGTCGTAGCCGTGCCGACGGTAGACCACGCTCGGCCGACCGGACTCCTTGTCCATGAAGAGATAGAAGTCATGGCCCAGCAGTTCCATGTGGAACAGCGCGTCGTCGACCGTCATCGGCTCGGCCGGATGCTCCTTCTCGCGCACGATGTGCCACGGCTGGTCGTCGTACTCGGACGCGTACTCGTCGGCCGCATCCATCGAGGACTCAGCCGCCGGCGGCCCGGCCAGCGCGGTCGTGGTCGCGTTCCCGTTCCGGCCGAACCATGCCCCGCTGTCGACCTGCGCCAGTGGCGCCGTGGCCACGGCCACGGAGACCGGCGTCTTGTGACCACGGTGGACCCGTCGGCGGTCGGCGGTGCGGCGCAGGCGGGTGTTGAGCTTGGTGATCGCGATATCGAGCGCGGCGTAGAAGTCGGCGGCGCACGCCTCGGCGCGCACGACCGGGCCGCGTGACACGCAGGTTATCTCGACGCGCTGACAGTGGTCGGACTGGCGCGGGTTGCGCTCGTGGAACAGTTCGACGTCAACCCGGATGATCTTGTGGTCATACCGCTCGATCTTGTGCAGTTTCTCGGCGACGTGCTGACGGTAGTGGTCAGGCACCTCGACGTTACGGCCTTTGACAACAATGTCCACGCTTGACCTCCCCCACGGTGAGTAGCGGACCCCGACCGGATGACCGACGGGGTTAGGTGGGTTTTCGTCCTGTGGGACTCGGGCGTTCGCCCTACGTGACTCCCGGACCGGCGCGCCTCGCCCCCGGACGGCGCTGCCGGTCGACTCGTGTCGCTGTCACCTCCCTACGCTGCGACCGTACGGTCGCCTGACCCCTGGGCGGTGTCGTTCCGCGGTGTTGCTCCGCTGCCTTCGACATTACTGGTGAATCTCGACGCTAACCTCCGGAAAGCCGCACGTCACCCCTTAGATGCCCGGAACAACGAAATAGCAACCGACTGTCACCGGGCCGGTACGTGACGTTGGGTAGCAGCGAGCACCGCCGCCACCGACGCGTCGACCTCGGCCGTGCGTAGCCGCGCCGCCACCGCCGTGAGCGTGGCGCCCGTGGTGACGACGTCGTCGACGAGCACCAGCCGGGCCCCGCCGGCCAGCGCCGCGCGGACGGCCGGCAGCCGGCCGGGTACCGGCATGAACGCGCCCGCCGCCGACCGCAGCCGATCCACGCTGGACAGTTCCGCCGAGTCCCGGCGGGGCCGCGCCCGCAGCGGGCAGGCGACGTCGGCCGGCCAGCCTCGCCGCGCCAGCGAGCCGGCGGCCCGGCGCGCCAACCGGAGCATGTGGTCGCCGTAGCGGTCCCGGGCCGACGCCGCGGTCGCGGGTACCGGTACCAGCAGCACCGGTCCCGGTACCGCACCCAGGGCCGCCGCGACCACGTCGGCCAACCGGTCACCCAGCGGACCGGCCAGGGTGTGCCGCCCGCGCTCCTTGTACGCCAGGATCGCCTCCCGCAGGGCCCCCGCGTAGGCGGCGAGCGCCACGCAGCGGGGCATCCCCAGCGGCTCGGGCCGCGGCCGCACCCGCTGAGGTCGCGCCGCCGCGAGCGCCGCGGCGCAGTCGCCACACAGGACCCGCCGGCCGGCGGCACCGGCACAGCCGGCGCACCCCGCCGGCAGGACGAGGTCGACCAGCGCCGACCAGGTGTCGGCGAGCGGGTTCGACCGGGTGGCCATAGTCCGTCCAGGAAGGTGATGGCATCGGGTTGTCCGACCCTACCGGTGGCCCGCCTGTCATATTGTCGGCCGCACTCAGTCCATGAAGAACGGCGCGCTCGGCGGCGACTGCTTCGCCGGTGCGCCGGACGGGGCCGGCCCGGTCGGTGGATCCTGCGGCCACTCGTCGACGCTGGTGGAGTAGACGCGGTACGCGCGGCCGTTCGCCTCGAGCATGATCTGGCCGCGCTCGCCACCCCGGTCCGGGTCGGAGTCGAGGCGGACCATCGGGTCGGCCACCACCCGGGTCACGGCGAGCCCCTGGAGGTTGCGCAGCGAGATCTGCTCGACCAGCGCGCTGTCGATCGTCAGCTCGACCAGCGAGGTCTGGCCGGCGGAACGGCCCGCGACCACCACCCAGCCCTCCCGGCTCCACGCCACCCCGACGGCGTCACTCAGCCCGCTGTGCACCTCCTGCAACTGGGTCACGAACGGGCTCGAACCGTCGAACGCGAGCACGCCGACGTACACCCGGCCACCCACGACCAGCGCGACCCGCCGACCGTCGCGGGCGACCGACACGGCGGTGACCCCGTTCATGCCCACCGGGGTCCGATCCGTCCACTGCTTGCTCGCCACGGACACGGCGAAGAGCTTGCCGTCCGCGGCGACCAGGAAGGCCGGGTCGTTGGCGGCGGGCGTGGTCACCCCGGCCGGCCGACTCATCAGCGGCGCGGTCAGGCCGGTGGACGTGTACTCGGCGGTCTTCGCGGCCTGGTTGTACGAGCCCAGCCACAGCCGTACCCGTCCCGGGCCGGCCTCGCGTACCAGCGCCACCTGCTGCGCGGCGCCCCGCAGGACCGCCGCGCTGACGACGCCGGAGTTGTCGTCGCTGTTGAGCACGGGCACCGCCACCGAGTCCCCGCCGATGTGCTTGACCCGCCCGTCCACGACGCCGAACCGGGGTGGGTCCTTCTGCCCGTCCGGGGTCACGGCCGGATTCGCCAGCCCGGCTCCGAGGTCCGTGCGCTGCCCCTCGATCAGCAGTTCCAGCGTCCCGGACCGCGGCCGCAGCGACCATTTCAGCTGGGTCAGGAACCGCGCCAGCTGACTCTGCACGCTGGCCGCCTTCGCCGACAGGTTGATCCGCACCACGCCGGAGTTGCTGTCGATGACCGGCAGGTCCTTGGTCTCGATGCCGGCCGGTAGCGGGTTGACCGCCGGCCGCAGGAACTCCGAGGGCCCGTCGCGCAGCCAGTTGGTCAGCTTCATCAGCTCGTTGGCCGGCGATGCCGACCTGCCGACGTACCGGAGGTCCGGCACCAGGTTGCGGTAGCCGGTGTCCCAGAAGTAGATCGGCCGGATGTCGTAGAACTCGCCGAGCCCCTCGTCGCTGAGGATCATCCC
The DNA here is from genome assembly GCF_016863255.1 of Planosporangium mesophilum. GTDB lineage: Bacteria > Actinomycetota > Actinomycetes > Mycobacteriales > Micromonosporaceae > Planosporangium > Planosporangium mesophilum. The sequence goes on along the minus strand of NZ_BOON01000030.1, from coordinate 68,316 downwards.
CTGCGGCGGGTTGGAGATGCGCAGTTCGAGGCCCCGTTCGGCGGGCACGACGTTGAACTGGTGGGTCACCGTGGCGGCACCGGTCCGCGGCTCGAGGGTGCCCCGGCTGTTCAACACGCCGATCGGCTCCAGGGCGACCTCGACCCGGGTGCCGTTGGCCGTGGCCGTGGGGATGTTGAACCGGGGACGGACCACGGTGATCTCCTGGCCCCGCTGCCAGGTGGCCTGCGCCCCGCTCGTCATGAAGCCGCGCGCAGCCTCCGCCACCTTGTCGATCGCCTCCGAATCCGGGCCGGCCTCGTTGGCCCAGGCGGCCGCCTCCAGGTAGCGGTGGACCAGGATCAGCGGGTCGGTCACGCCCACCGGGGTCTTCTTCTCGATCGGCTTACTGGAGGCGGCGGAGCCGCGGTCGCGGTGGGCGTCCTTGACCACGATCGGCGGTCCGGAGGTCGGTACGCCGCAGCCGACCAGCGGCAGCGCCGCGGCCGCGACCGCCAGGAGCACGACCAGCCGGCGCCGCCGGTTCACGGGGCACCCCTTCGGTCCGCCGTGACGGCCGGTATGCCCGGCTCGACGGCGGTCGTGTCCGCAGCGGTCGGCGTGGCGGCGATCGACCCGGCCACGGTCGGCGCGGCGGCGGGCTCCGGCCCCTCGATCGCCCTGAGCCACGCGTCGCCCGGTACCAGCCCCAGCGGCGAGGAGACCAGCCGGTCACCCGCGCGTACCGGCAGGGTCAGGCGGAACTGGGCGCCCCGACCGGGCGCCCCCCACGCCTCCAGCCAGCCGCCGTGCAGCCGGGCGTCCTCGATGCTGATCGACAGGCCCAGCCCGCTGCCACCGGTCTGCCGGGCCCGCGACGGGTCGGCCCGCCAGAACCGGTTGAACACGAACTTCTCCTCCCCCGGCCGCAGGCCCACCCCGTGGTCGCGCACGGTCACCGCCACCGCCGACTCGTCCGCGCTGAGCGTGACGCGTACCGGCCTGCCCTCGCTGTGCTCGATCGCGTTGCCGACGAGGTTGCGCAGGATCCGCTCGACCCGGCGTGGGTCGATCTCCGCGATCACCGGCGCGGCCGGGACGCCGACCTCGACGAGGCAACCGGCGCGCTCGGCCACGGACGCCAGGCCGTCGGCGGCGCGGCGCACCACCGGTACCAGATCGGTGGGCTCGGCATCGAGCATCGCGAACCCCGCGTCGAAGCGGCTGATCTCCAACAGGTCGGCCAGCAGCCCTTCGAAGCGGTCCAGCTCAGCCTGGAGCAGTTCGGCGCTGCGCGCCACCGCCGGGTCGAACGCCTCGCGCGCCGAGAAGATCAGGTCGGCGGCCATCCGTACCGTGGTCAGCGGCGTGCGCAGCTCGTGCGAGACGTCCGAGGTGAACCGCCGTTGCAGCCGCGACATCTCCTCCAGGCGCACGATCTGCCGCTGGAGGTTGGCCGCCATCTGGTTGAACGAGGCGGCCAGCCGGGCCAGGTCGTCCTCGCCGTGCACCTCCATGCGCTGGTCCAGCAGGCCGGCCGACAGCCGCTGCGCCGTGCGGGCCGCGAGCCGTACCGGCCGGACCACGAGCCGGGTGATCAGGGCGGCGACCATGGCCAGCAGCCCGACCAGCGCCACCCCGGTCGCGAACAGCGTGGTGCGCACCAGGTCGACCGTGGCGACCTCGTTGTCGAGCGGGAACAGGTAGTACAGCTCGAGCTGGCCACCGTCGGTGATGCTGCTGACCGGCGAACCGAAGACCAGGTACCGGTGCTCGCCGGTGCCGTCCGGGTCGGCGGTCACCCACTGGCGGGCCACCTTCCCCCGGGCGACCTCCTCGCGCAGCGACACGAGCCGGGGCGACGACACCACGTCGTACGCACCGGCCTTCGGCCAGGCCGGCGACTGCGCCTGCGCGGTCAGCGGCTGCAGCGAACTGTCGGTGGCGCGCATGACGACCTGGACCTGACCGCCCTGCGCGGTGTTGCCCAGCGCCACGACGACGGCCGGGACGGTGGAGAGCAGCGCCGGGTCGCCGGACTGGGTGACGCCCTTGAGCTGGCTCGCCGCGTACGCCACGCCCTGGTCCACCTGCCGGCTGGCGGACCGGACCTTGGCGTCGAGCAGGCCGCCGGTGATCCTGGACGCCACGACGAAGCCGAAGACGCCGACCAGCAGCGCCGACAGGACGAGCGTGATCGACACGATCCGCAGCTGCAGCGAGCGGCGCCACGCGCGCCGGGCCTGGGCGGCAAGCCTCGCGGCGTGCTGCAGCGGCCCGCGCCGCAGCGCCCGTACCGGCCTCGAATCCCGGACCGCGACCAGGCCGGTGACGACGAGCGACACCAGCCGGAGACCCCACGGCAGCGCCCGGTCCCGGACAGCCTTGATCATGCTGCGCACCCGGGTGGCGTCGATCAGCCGGCGCCCCCGGCCGGGTGCGGCCGAGCCGTCGGTGACGATCTCCCGGTGCCTGGGCTCGGGCACGGCGTCAGCCCGTACCGGCCTTGTAGCCGACGCCACGCACGGTGAGGATGATCTCGGGCCGCTCCGGGTCGGGCTCGATCTTGGCGCGCAGCCGCTGTACGTGGACGTTGACCAGGCGCGTGTCGGCGGCGTGCCGGTACCCCCAGACCTGCTCCAGCAGCACCTCACGGGTGAAGACCTGGCGCGGCTTCCGGGCCAGGGCCACCAGCAGGTCGAACTCCAGCGGGGTGAGCTTGACCTCCTCGCCGTCGCGGGCGACGGTGTGCGCCGGCACGTCGATGGTGATCTGATTGCCGAGCGGACCGATCGTGAGCAGTTCGGGCGTCACGTCCTCGCCCCGGCGCAGCCGGGCCCGCATGCGCGCGACCAGCTCCTTCGGCTTGAACGGCTTGACCACGTAGTCGTCGGCGCCGGACTCGAGGCCGAGCACGACGTCGACGGTGTCGCTCTTGGCGGTCAGCATCACGATCGGCAGCCCGGACTCGGCGCGGATCGCACGGCACACGTCGATGCCGCTCATCCCCGGCAGCATCAGGTCGAGCAGCACGATGTCCGGCCGTGCCTCGCGGAACGCGGCGAGAGCCCGCTCGCCGTCGGCCACGAACGAAGGCAGAAATCCTTCACTCCGGAGCACGATGCCGAGCATCTCGGCGAGCGCGGGATCGTCATCGACCACCAGTACACGGGCCCTCATGCGGCCCAATGATTCCACCTCCACGCCGAAACGTGGGTGACGCTCCCCCCATGGGGGCGGCGCCGGGGCCGTTTGGGACGTTTTGATCCATCTCTGGCTGGCCAGGCACGGTGGGTACGTCGGCGCGCGGCGCCACGTGCCACGATGACCCCGTCATTCATCGATGATCGCCCGAGGAGGGCCCCGTGCAGCCGTCGCGCCCACCGGGAGTCATCCCGTTGCGACCGCTCACGCTCGGCGAACTCCTCGACACCGCGATCGAGCTGCTGCGCCGCAACGCCGTGGCGCTGCTGCTGGCCGGCCCGGCCGTCGCCGCCGCCGAACAGGCCGTGCTGTACCCGCTGCGCGCCGCCGCCGCGATCACGCCACCCGGCTACCTGCCGCACGGCCGGCTCGGCGGGTACTGGCTGGTGATCGCCGCGGGCTTCGCCACCGAAGCGGTGGTGATCGCCCTGCTCGGCGGCCTGGCCGCCCGCGCCGCGGCGTCGGACCTGCTCGGCGAGCATCTGCCGGCCCGACGGCTGCTGGCGCCGACCGGGTCGCGGTTCGGCGCGGTTGCCGTGGTGGCGCTGGTGGCCGGCCTCGCGGTCGGGGTCTGCACGGTCGTCGGCCTGGTGCCGTGGGTCATCGGGTACGGGCTGGTCGGGCTCGCCGTGCCCACCCTCGTGATCGACCGCTACGGCGTCGGCCGGGCGCTGCTGCGCTCGGCGCGGCTGTCGGTGCGCGCCGGGATGCGGGCGGCGTCCGTACGGGTCGCCGGCTACCTGGCCTGGCTGGCCATCCGGGCGGCGCTCACGCTCGGCGGCCCCTTCGTCCTGTACGAGCTCTTCCCCGGCCAGCCGTGGCTGCCCGGGGCCGTCGTGGCGATCGCCGTCGCCGTGAACGGCGTGGCCTACCCGGCGCTCGCCTGCCTCGACGCCGTGCTGCACCTGGAGACCCGGATGCGCACCGAGGGCCTGGACATCTGGCTGGCCCGGGCGCTGCGGCCGGGCGCCGCCGAGGTCGGAGCCGACCTGCCGAGGGTGCTGCCATGAGCCGGTGGTGGACCGACCGGGTGGCTGCGGTCTCCGACGTGGTGCCGCTGCCGCTGCTGGTGCTCCTGCTGCTGGCCGTCGCGGTGATCGTCGGGGTGGCGTGGTACCGGTTCCCGGCCTGGGTGCCCCGCCGGCTGCCCCGGCTGCCCCGGCTGCGCCGTCGGGGCCGGAAGCGGGCCGACGGCGCCGTACCGGCCACGCAGTCACAGCCGGCCGACGGTACCGGCCTGCCCGACCTCCCGGCCGCCGAGTTCGCCTCGCTCGCCGACCGGCTCGCCGCCGAGGAGCGCTACGCCGAGGCGATCCGGGAACGGCTCCGCGAGATGGTCCGGCAGTTGATAGAGCGCGGCGTGATCGAGCACCGCCCGGGGTGGACCGTCACCGAGCTCGCCGGGGCTGCCGGCGCCGCCCTGCCCGCGGTCGCCGGGCCGCTGGCCGAGGCGGCCGGCGTCTTCTCCGACACCTGGTACGGGCAGCGCCCGGCCCTGGCCGCCACGGACGCCCGGATGCGGGCGCTCGCCGACACGGTCCGGCAGGCGATCCAGTGGCCGGCCGCACCGGGGCACGCGGGATGAGGACCCGCATTCGTACCCGACGGCTGCGACTGGTCGCTCCGCCGGCGCTGGTCGTACTACTGATGATCTTCTCCGCCGTGGCGTACGCGCTGCAGCAGCCGGACGAGTCCGACCCGGCCTTCCTGTCGCCGGCCAGCGAGGCCCCGATCGGCGCGGCCCGGCTGGCCCGGCTGGTCGAGCAGCGCGGGGTGACCGTCGAGCGCGCGACCAGGACCTCCGACGCGCTGGTCGCGGCGTACCGGGGCGGGGTCACCCTGTTCGTCCCGGCGCCCGCCCTGGTCAACCAGTACTACCTGCGCATGCTCACGCTGCTGCCGGCGTCGACCCGGCTGGTCCTGGTGGCGCCCACCGACAGCGCCCTGTCCCGGGGCCGCCTGCCGATCTCGGTAGCCGACCGGCGCTGGGCGACCGCGGTCGAGCCGCCCGGGTGCGACCTGCCGGCCGCGGCGAGCGCCGGGGCCGCCGCCCGGCGGGAGAGCTTCACCGCCCCCGAGGACGACGCGGTGGAACTGCGGCGCTGCTACCGCGGCGGCCTGGTCGAACTGCGCTGGTACAGCATGGACCTGACCGTGATCGGCGCGAACGACGTGTTCCGCAACGACCGGATCGGCGAGCACGGCAACGCGGCCCTCGCGACGGACCTCCTCACCGGTACCGGGCGGCTGGTCTGGCTGGACGTGCACCGGCTCGAACCGCCGCCGGCCGTCGATCCCGGTGCGTCCCCCGGCTCGGCGCCGCCGTCGCTGGCTCCCGCCTCGCCGGACCCGGATCTTCCGACCAGCGACCCCGACCGGCCGGGATCGGGGTCCAGCGGCGGTGACGGAGGCAGCGGTGACGGAGGCGGTGGCAGCCCGCCGTCGGTGTGGTCGGCGTTCCCGCCGGCGGCCTGGGCCACGCTGGCCCTGCTGCTCGCCGCCGGCGTACTGATGGCCGCAGCGAGGGGCCGCCGCCTGGACGGGCCCGTCCCCGAGCGGCTTCCGGTCACCGTGCCCGCCGCCGAGACCGTACTCGGGCGGGGCCGGCTCTACCGGCGGGCCAGGGCCCGGGATACGGCCCTGTCCACCCGGGCGACGGCGACCCGGCAGCGCCTGGGCCACCTGTTCGACCTGCCCGCCGACGCGCACCGCGAGGCGCTCGTGGCCGCGACCGCGGCGCAGGCCGGCTGGAGCGCGGCCGACGTCGACTCGACGCTGTACCCCCCGACGCCCGCGGACGACGAGCAACTCGTCGCGGCGGTGGCGAACCTGGACGGCCTGCTGCGCGCCGTGACGCGCACGGATGGAGGAGAGCTCCGTTGACCCGAACATCAGCACTGGAGGCCCGTACCGGTGACGAGGCCCGCGCGGCGCTCGGCCGGCTGCGCGCCGAGGTGGCCAAGGTCGTGATCGGGCAGGACGCCGTCGTCAGCGGCCTGGTCATCGCGCTGCTGTGCCGGGGGCACGTACTGCTCGAAGGCGTACCCGGAGTGGCCAAGACGCTGCTGGTACGCACCCTCGCGGCGGCGCTGGACCTTCAGGCCAAGCGGGTGCAGTTCACCCCGGACCTGATGCCCGGCGACGTCACCGGCTCGCTCATCTTCGACGCGCGTACCGCCGCGTTCGAGTTCCGCGAGGGCCCGGTCTTCACCAACCTGCTGCTGGCCGACGAGATCAACCGCACTCCCCCGAAGACCCAGGCGGCGCTGCTGGAGGTGATGGAGGAGCGGCAGGTGTCGGTCGAGGGGCGGCCCCGCCCGCTGCCCGACCCGTTCATCGTGGCCGCCACCCAGAACCCCACCGAGTACGAGGGCACCTACCCGCTCCCCGAGGCGCAGCTCGACCGGTTCCTGCTCAAGTTGACCGTGCCGCTGCCCGGCCGGGAGGAGGAGCTCGGCATCCTGCGCGCCCACCACTCCGGGTTCGACCCCCGTGACCTGCGCGCCGCCGGGGTCACCCCGGTCGCGGACGGCGCCGACCTGGCCGCCGGCCGGGAGGCGGTGCGACGGGTACAGGTCGCCGACGTGGTGCTGGGCTACGTGGTCGACCTGTGTCGCGGTACCCGCGTGTCGCCCTCGCTGGAGCTGGGCGCCTCTCCGCGCGGCGCCACCGCGCTGCTCGCCGCGGCGAAGGCGTGGGCGTGGCTCGCCGGCCGCGACTACGCCACCCCCGACGACGTCAAGGCCCTGGCCCGGCCGGCGCTGCGGCACCGGGTACGGCTGCGGCCCGAGGCCGAACTGGAGGGCGTGACCGTCGACAGCGTGCTCGAGTCCGTCCTCGCCACGGTGCCCACCCCGCGATGATCACCGCGCGGGTACCGCTGCTCCTGCTCGTCGGCGTCCCGGTCGTACCACTGGTGCCCTCGCCGTGGCTCGGCGCGCTGGCCGCCGTGGCGCTCCCGCTCGCCCTGGCCGCGGCCGACCTGCTCGCGGCGGCACCGCTGAGCCGGTTGACCGCCGGCCGCGACGGCGCCCGGGTGGCCTGGCTCGGCGAGACGGTCACCGTGCGACTCACCCTGACCAATGGGTCTCCCCGGCGGCTGCGGTGCCTGCTCCGGGACGCCTGGGTACCGTCGGCCGGCGCGGGCCCGTACTCACACCGCCTCGACCTGGCGCCGGGGGAAATTCGGACCGTCGAGACGGTACTGACGCCCACCCGGCGGGGCGACCGGAGCGCCGTACGGGTGAGCATCCGCTCGTACGGGCCGATGGGGCTGGCGTACCGGCAGAGCCGGCGGCGGGTGGCCGACGCCCGCACCCCGCCGTGGACGCTCCGGGTGCTGCCCCGCTTCGCCTCCCGCCGGTACCTGGCGGAGAAGCTGGCCCGGCTGCGGGTCCTCGACGGCACGGTGGCGATCCGGGGTCGCGGGCAGGGTACGGAGTTCGACGCGCTGCGGGAGTACGTGGTCGGCGACGACGTGCGCTCGATCGACTGGCGGGCCAGCGCGCGCCGCTCGGACATGGTGGTCCGTAGCTGGCGGCCCGAGCGCGACCGGCGGGTGCTGTGCGTCCTCGACACCGGCCGCACCTCGGCGGTACGCGTCGGCGACGAGCCCCGGCTGGACGCGGCGATCGATGCCTCGCTGCTGCTCGCCTGGATCGCGGCCCGCGCCGGCGACCGGGTGGACCTGCTCGCCGTCGACACCGCCGTACGCGCGTCGGTGGCCGGCGCCGGCAAGCGGGCGTGGATGTGGCGGCTGGTGTCGGCGCTGGCACCGCTGGAGCCGGCGCTGGTGGAGACCGACTTCGGCCTGGTCGCCGGCGAGGTGATGCGCCGCGAGCGCAAGCGCGCCCTGGTCGTACTGTTCACCGCGCTGGAGCCGGCCGCCCTGGGCGAGGGGCTGCTACCGGTGCTCCCCCGGCTGGCCGCCAGGCACAGGGTGGTCGTCGCCTCGGTCCAGGATCCGATCCTGTCGCGCCTGGCCGAAGGGTCGGCCCCGGATGATGCCGATCCCGTCGACCGCGTCTACGCCGCCGCGGCCGCGCACCGGGCGCTCGCCGAGCGTGACCGGGTCCGCGCCGCGCTGGCCCGGCACGGCGTCGAGGTGGTCGACGCGCCGGTCGAGTCGTTCGCCTCCCGGGTGGCCGACGCGTACCTGGCGATGAAGGCGACCGGCCGCCTCTAGCGCTCCTGCGCCGCAGCGGCGCGGCGGCCGAGCACCGTCACGTACCCGAGGAACGCCAGCCAGCCGAGCCCGCCGAGGCCGATCCGCACCGCGGTGGGCAGGCCCGACGGCGTCACGTACGCCTCGATCGCTCCGCTGACCGCGAGCACGCCGACCAGTCCCAGCGCGACCAGCATCCCGGCGCGGGCGGTCTCGGCCAGCGCCTGGCCCCGGGTTCTGGCCGGGCCCGGGGCGATCCAGGCCCAGCCGATCCGCAGCCCCACCCCCGCGGCGACGAAGACGGCGGTCAGCTCGAGCAGCCCGTGCGGCGTGAGGTAGGCGAAGAAGACGTCGGTACGGCCGCCCGCCGCCATGACGCCACCGGTGACCCCGAGGTTGAGCGCGTTGCTGGCCAGCAGGTACAGCACCGGCACGAGCAGTACCCCCGACGCCAGGCACTGGGCCGACAGCCACGCGTTGTGGCTCGAGACCGCGAGGGCGAAGTTCTGCGGCCGGTAGGTGCTGTAGTAGCCGACGAACTCCGAGTCGACCAGCCGGTTGATCTCGGCGTCGCCCATGAACACGTGCGCGGCCGCCGGATGGCCCGCGATGTACCCGATGACCAGCCCGGACAGGGTCACGAAGCCGACGGCGACGGCCGCCGACCACCACCTGGCCCGGTACACCTCCAGCGGGAACGAGACGGTGAAGAACCGGCCGATCCGCCGGAGTGAGAACGCGCTCGGCCCGGTGATCGCCGACCGGGCGGCGAGCACGAGGTGCGACAGGCGTGCCACCAGGACGGGGTCCGGCGAGCGGCTGCGGATCAGGGACAGGTGCGTGGCGGCCCGCTGGTACAGCCGGATCAGCTCATCTGCCTCGACCGCGGACAGGCGTCGCCGCCGCGACAGCGCCTCCAGCCGGTGCCACTCGTCGGCGTGCTCGGCCACGTAGGCGTCCAGGTCCACGCCGTGACTTTAGTGCCGGCGTGGATGGTGTTGACTATCGAGATGGATCGAAGCGAGGAGCCGGTCGACCGACTGGTCAGCGGTGAGGCCGTGGAGCTGGACGTCCGGGTCGCCGGCGTCGGCTCGCGGGTCCTCGCCCGCATCCTCGACGCCCTGGCGCAGGGCGTGCTGTACCTGCTTCTCCTGGTTGTCGCCGTGCTGGTGGTGGAGCCGCTGGTCCCGGGCGCCGACGCGGCCTCCACGCAGGCGCTCACCGTGGTGGTCGCGGTCGTCGTGCTCGTCGGGTACCCGGTGACGATGGAGACGCTCGCCGGTGGCCGCACGATCGGCAAGCTCGCCCTCGGCCTGCGGGTGGTCGGCGACGACGGCGGGCCGATCCGGTTCCGGCACGCGCTGACCCGCTGCCTCGTCGCCGTGGCGGTGGAGTGGCCGGGGCTGGTCCTCCCGTTCCTGGCCCCGATGATCGCGCTGGCCACGATGCTCGCCCACCCCCGCGGCAAGCGCATCGGCGACCTGGCCGCCGGCACGATCGTCATCCACGAGCGCGCCCCCGCCGCCTGGGGCTGGGTACCGGCGATGCCACCCCACCTGGCCTCGTGGGCCTCGCTGCTCGACCTCACCCGCCTCGACGACGAGCTGGCGCTCGCACTGCGGCACTACCTGGCGCGCAACCGGCAGATCCACGAACCGGCGCGCAGCCGGATCGGGTACGCGCTGGCCGTCGAGGTCTCCGCCCGGGTCACGCCGCCGCCCCCGCCCGGGGTACCCGGCTGGGCCTACCTCGCGGCGGTCCTCGCCGAGCGGCATCGCCGCGCGACGGGACGGCTGGCCGCGAACCGCGCCGCGACCGCCTCGGTCTGGCCCGACGCGCCCCCGGCCTGGCCCGGCACGACATAGCAAGATCGGCACAACCTCCACCGGAGGTCGTGGTCTCCGGCCGGGGTCGAGACCACTTCTTCCAGATCGGAGGTTGTGCCGATCTTGATGATCAGACGAGCTTGATCGCCTCGGCGTAGTGGCATGCCGAGGCGTGCCCCTGGCCCCGGTCCGTCAGCGCCGGCACCTCGTCCACGCACTTGCGCCGCTCCGCCTCGGACAGCACATTGGCGAACTTCGGGCAGCGCGTCCGGAACCGGCACCCGCTGGGCGGGTTGACCGGGCTCGGCACGTCACCCGTCAGCGTGATGCGCTTGCGGGAGCGCTCCTTGCGCGGGTCCGGCAGCGGGATCGCCGAGATCAGCGCCTGGGTGTACGGGTGAGCCGCCTTGGTGAACAGCTCCTCCTTGTCGGCGATCTCCACGATCCGGCCCAGGTACATCACGGCGACCCGGTCCGCGATGTGCCGCACCACGGACAGGTCGTGCGAGATGAACAGGTACGACAGGCCCAGTTCGCTCTGCAGGTCCTCGAGCAGGTTGATCACGCCGGCCTGGATCGACACGTCCAGGGCGGAGACCGGCTCGTCGAGGATGAGGACCTTCGGGCGCAGCGCCAGGGCGCGGGCGATGCCGATGCGCTGGCGCTGGCCGCCGGAGAACTCGTGCGGGTACCGGTTGCCGTGCTCGGGGTTGAGCCCGACCAACTTCAGCAGCTCGCGTACCTTGTCCCGACCCTGCGTCCCCGAACCGAACAGCCCGTGGATGCGCAGCGGCTCGGCGACGATCTCGTTGACCGTCATCCGGGGGTCCAGCGAGGCGAACGGATCCTGGAACACCAGTTGCAGGTCGCGCCGCAGCGGCCGCATCTGGCCGGGCGACAGCTCGACCAGGTTGCGGCCGGCGTAGACCACCTCGCCGGAGGTCGCCTTGATCAGGTTGAGCAGGAGCCGGCCGGTCGTCGTCTTGCCGCAGCCGGACTCGCCGACCAGCCCCAGCGTCTCGTTCCCGAACAGGTCGAACGAGACCCCGCACACCGCGTGCACGTCGCCGACGGTCCGGCGCACGAGGCCGCGCGAGCGTACCGGGAAGTGCTTGACCAGGTCGCGCACTGCGAGGACCGGCTCACCGGGACCACCGGCCGTGCCGCCGGCCCCCGCCTCGACCACGTTGGCGGCCGTCATGGCTGTACCTCCAGATCCCGAGGCGTGATGTCCTCGGTGTCCACTGACGTGGGCCGGAATAACTGCGCGGCGCTCGCCCCGACCAGCCGCTCGTGGAAGTGGCAGGCCGACAGGTGGTCGGGCGCGTCGGTGACGTACAGGTCCGGCTCCCGCTCCTCACAGACCGGCTGCGCCAGCGGGCACCGCGGCGTGAACGGGCAGCCGGGTGGGAGGTTCATCAACGACGGCGGGGCGCCCACGATCGGGGTCAGCCGCTCGCGGCCGGCCTCGTCCAGGCGCGGCAGGCTGCCGAGCAGGCCCAGCGTGTACGGCATTCTGGGCTCGTAGAACACCTCGTCGACGGTGCCCTTCTCGACCAGCCTGCCGGCGTACATCACCCCGATGCGGTCGGCGTGGCCGGCGATGACCCCCAGGTCGTGGGTGATCAGCACCAGGGCGGCGCCGGTCGCGGCGCGGGCCGCCTCGAGCGCCTCCAGCACCTGGGCCTGCACCGTCACGTCGAGGGCGGTGGTCGGCTCGTCGGCGATGATGACGTCCGGGTTGTTGGCCATCGCGATCGCGATGACGACGCGCTGCCGCATACCGCCCGACATCTCGTGCGGGTAGTTGTTCACCCGCTGCGAAGGGTTCGGGATGCCGACCATGGCGAGCAGTTCGATCGCCCGGTCCATCGCGGCCTTCTTGGACACGTCGTTGTGGGCCAGGATCGCCTCGGAGATCTGGTAGCCCACGGTGTACACCGGGTTGAGCGACGTCAGCGGGTCCTGGAAGATCATGGCGATCTTCTTGCCGCGGATCGACGAGTAGTCGTTCTCGCTGCGGCCGAGCAGTTCCTCACCGCGGAAGCGGACCGATCCGCTGATCCGTGCCGTCTTCGGCAGCAGTCCCATGATCGCCATCGACGTCACGGACTTGCCGGAGCCCGACTCGCCGACGATGCCCATCGCCTCCCCCGGCGCCAGCCGGTAGCTGACACCGCGGACGGCCTGGACGACACCGTCGTCGGTGGGGAACTCGACCGTGAGGTTCTCGACCTCCAGTACGGCCTCGCGGTCGCCGGCTTTGCGGCTCAGCTCGATATTGGTCTCTGCGGTCATCGGCGTTGCCTCGTCTGTCGGGGGTCGAGCGCGTCACGCAGGCCGTCACCGATGAAGTTGACCGTGAGCGCGATCAGGATGATGAACAAGCCGGGGAAGTAGAACAGCCACGGCCGGGTCTGTACCGCCGACTGGGCCGCGGTGATGAGAAGACCGAGCGAGGTATCGGGCGCCTGCACCCCGAAGCCGACGTAGGACAACGCCGTCTCGGCGAGGATGCCGGCGGCGACCAGCAGCGTCGCGTAGACGATGACCACCGCGAGCGCGTTCGGCACGAGGTGGCGCAGGATGATCCGGCTGTCCGAGGCGCCCAGCGCCCGGGCCGCCTCGATGAACTCCTGCTCGCGCAGGGAGAGCACGACGCCGCGGACGGCCCGCGCCACCAGCGGCGCGCTCAGGCCGCCCAGGATCAGGGCGATCATCCACCAGGCGCCGCCGGAGGTGCTGCCCAGCGCGGCGGCCAGCGCGATCGCGGGGATCGTCAGGATCAGATCGGCAAGACGCATGAGCACGGAGTCGGCCAGGCCCCGGTAGTACCCGGAGATGCCGCCCCACACCACGCCGAGGGTGGTGGCGACGAGGGCGATGCAGAGCGCCACTTTGATCGACTGCTGGAGCCCCCGCAGCACCTGTGCGAACCCGTCATGGCCGAGGCTGTCGGTGCCGAAGGGGTGCGCCAGCGACGGCGGCTGCGAGTTGTCCGGCGTGATGTCGGTGTACTGGTACTTCCACACCAGCGGACCGACGAACGCCAGCAGCACGATGAAAATCAACAGCACCAGGCTGGCGACGGCGAGCCGATGGCGCCGGAAGCGCCGCAGCGCCTGCTGAAGCTGGCTGCGCTCCTTGACGTTGAACTCGCGGTCGGACCCGCCCGTCACAGACGTCGGCTGGGGGGTTCCCGACGTCGTCACCGAACTGGCACGCATCTCACTCATGCCGCCACCTCGCTGGGGCTCGCTGACCGCATGAGCACACACGCTGAGCCCATGATTCGTTCGCTTCGCTCACTCATAGCGGATCCTCGGGTCGAGCACGCCGTACAAGAGGTCGGCGACGAGGTTGAAGAGAATGACGATCAACGCGGAGATGAGCAGCCAGCCCAGCATCGCGTTCGCGTCGTGGTCCCCGACCGAGTCGAGGAAGAACTCACCGAGACCGTGCCACTGGAAGACCCGTTCGGTGATGATCGTGCTGCCGAGCAGCGCGGCGATGTCGAGCGCCGTCACGGTCGTCAGCGGGATCAGCGCGGTACGCAGCGCGTGCCGTACCAGGACCCGCCGGGGCCGCAGCCCCTTGGCCCGGGCCAGCCGGACGTAGTCGCTGTTGAGCACCTCGAGCATCGACGCGCGCTGGAACCGGCTCCACGCCGCGTAGCTGACGAGGCCCAGCACGATGGTCGGCAGGATCATGTGGCCGGCGATGTCCTTGACGTGCCCCCAGGCGGAGTCGTCGGTCAGGAACGGCGACTTGTCGCCGATGGTGAAGAAGGTCTGGGTACCGATTGCCTGGTTGTACGAGATGGCCGCCGACTTGAGCAGGATCGCGAACCAGAACGTGGGCATGGCCAGGAACAGGAAGCCGGTGAACGTGAAGGTGTAGTCGGTCGCCGAGTACTGCTTCACGGCACTCACCACACCGGTGATCACCGCGAAGATGAGGGCGATCAACACCGAGATGAGGACCAGACGCAGCGATACGACGAGCCGGCCGCCCAGTTCGTGGCCGATGTTGGTGTTGGAGTGGACCGACGGGCCGAAGTCGCCGTGCAGGACCAGGTTCTTCAACCAGTTCAGGTACTGCACGTGAATCGGCTGGTCCAGACCGAGCCGGTGCTCCTCGTTCAGGATCGTCTGTCGCGGAGCCGGCGGGTTGCGCATCTTCAAGGGCTCCAGCGGATCACCGGAGAACTTGACCATGATGAAGACCAGGATCGTCGATCCGATCAGGATCGGGATCGAAACAAAAATGCGTCGTATGACGTACGCGAGCACGCGTACCTCCCAGCTGTGCCCACTTAGTGTCGGATCCCGGACGCGAACGTCCGGGATCCGACACTACCCAATGTGCAGATGGCGTTTACGTTGCCTGGCGGCTACCTCACTTGGCCGAGGCGCGCAGGCCCCACTCCTGGTTGTTGTAACCAGGGCTGCTCGTGGTCGCGTTGTCGCGGATGTTCGCGAACTGCGAGTACGCGGCCAGGAACGTCGGCTTCTGGAACAGCGGAAGCACGTAGTAGTCGTCCGCCATGACCTGGTTGGCCTGGTTGAGCAGGTCAGTGGCCTTCTTGGGGTCGACCTGCGCGGTGGCCTGCTTCAGCAGGTCGTCGCTCTTGGGGTTCACCCACTTGCCGTAGTTGCTGTCGCTGGCGCTGCCCCACAGCTGCTCCGCGCCCTGCAAGGCGAACGGCTGACCGATCCACGCGAACAGGATCACGTCGTAGTCGCCCTTGGTCAGTGTCGGGCCGAGAGTCTGGGTGGGGGTGACGTCGATCTTGAGACCGATCGCCTGCATCTGCTTCTGGAACAGCTCGGCGGTCGCCTTCCGCAGCGGGTTGCTGGCGGTGTAAGTGACGCGCAGCGAGATGGGCTCGCCGGCGGGGGTGGCCAGTGCCGTGCCGACGCCCTTGTAACCGGCGTCGGTGAGGACCTTCTTGGCCTTCTCGACGTCGCCGGAGCCGGCACCGGTGGAGGTGACGACGTCCTTGTAGCCGTCCTGGCTCGGCTTGAAGTTGTGGTTGTTCAGCGGCTTGGCGCCCGGCACGAACTGGCCGATCGTCTTGGCGATGACCTCCTGGCGGTTGAGCGCCGTGAAGATCGCCTGTCGCAGCGGCTTGTCAGCCAGGAACTTGTTCTTCAGGTTGAGGTCGAAGTGCTCCCAGGTCAGGCCCGTGCCCAGGCTGTACTGAACGTTCGGGGCCAGCGCCTTCACCTGGTTGACCATGTCCTGGTCCGGCTGCGGGTAGATGACCTGGACCTCGTTGTTCTGGAGGGCCGGCACCTCCTGCGACTGGTCGGTGATGATACGGAAGACCAGCTTGTCGAGCTTCGGCTTGGTCTTGCCGTACCACTTCGGGTTCGGCACCTCGGTGACCGAGACGTCCTTCTGGTAGTCCGAGATCTTGTACGGGCCACCGGAGAAGGTGGGCACGGTCTCGTTGAACCACTTGAACGAGGTCGCCAGGTCACCGTGCTGCTTGGCGATGTGCGCCGGCTGCAGGTTGTCGAACAACGCCTTCCAGTCCGGGAACGGGCTGTCGAAGACCACGGTCACGGTCTTGCCGTTGTCCGAGCCGGTGACCGACTTGATGATGTTGTAGCCAGAGGCCGACGCGGGGCTGCAGTCCTTGCAGTCCTTGCTGTTGCGGGTCTGGAAGGCGTAGGTGAAGTCGTCGGCGGAGATCGGCGTGCCGTCGTCCCAGACCGCTTCCTTCTTGATCTTGTAGACGATCGTCTGCGGGCTGGTGCTCGTCTGCTCGGCCGAATCCAGCAGGTCGTCGTTGAGTCGGACGGAGAAGTCCGGCTCAACGACGAACGCCTGGGGCGTGATGCCGGTCATCACCGGCACGTAGTCGGCGGTGTTTGTCTCCGCGTCGTTGAGGTTCCAACCGGTGATCTTCTTCTCGACGGCGTACGTGAGCGTGCCACCCTGCTTGGTCGCCCCACCGTTGCAGTCGTTCGGCTTGGTGGCGCAGTCGGCAAAGCTCGTCGAGACGGTCTTTCCGCTATCCGAGCTGCCGCCGCCACCACACGCCGCAACCACCGCCAGTGAGACGCCGGCGGCAGCGACAGCGCCCGCCAACCTCTTAGCTGTGCGCATTTTCCCTCCAGTCAGCTACCGCAGCCCACGCGCCGGCACGCCGAGACCATGGCAAGGTGCACGGACCCGGGCAGGCAGGGGCTGCGTTGTAGTGCATAAAGCAAACGTCGCCAGGGGTCGCCTGCAAAGAGGGCGCCCGAATTCGTGACTGTCCCGTTATCCGGACACCACGCCAGGGTAACGACCGTCATCCGTACGTCCGATCCTGTATGACTGAAAGTTCACATCACCTCGCCGATAACCCGATCCACGCCCGACATGTCGGGTATGCTGGCCCGCTCGGCCTCGTCGGCTCGGACCGGACGGCCCGGGACGCCCGGCCGTGCAACCCGATTTCCGGACCCGGAGCAAGGGTTCGAAGAGAGTCGGCCGAGCCGAGACCACGGTTGTCACACCGCCGTATCTAGGGTCGCGCCGGTCACGACGAGAACAGCGCGCGGCCCCAGAAGTCGTCGGCCGTACGGACCCCGGGCGGGCAGGCGTACAGCCCGCTGGAGACGTGCCGCAGGTACTCGTTCATGGCGTCGTTCCGGGCCAGCGAGGTCTGGATCGGCACGAACTGCCGCCGCGGATCCCGCTGGTAGGCCATGAAGAACAGGCCGGCGCCGAGCCGGCCCAGCCCGTCCGAGCCGTCGACGAAGTTGTACCCGCGCCGCAGCAGCCGCGCGCCGCCGTTGGTGTCCGGGTGGGCCAGCCGTACGTGTGAGTCGGCGGGGATCACCTGCTTACCGTCGGCGCCGGTCGCCGCGAGGTTGAGTTCGTCGAACTCGCCGCGCTTTCCGAGCGGCGCGCCGGTACCCTTCGTCCGCCCGACGATGGCCTCCTGCTCGGCCAGCGAGGTGCGGTCCCACGTCTCGATCATCATCCGGATCTTCCGGGTGACCAGGTACGTGCCGCCGGTCATCCACGCCGGCCCGTCCCCCGCCTGTACCCACAGGTGCTGGCGGAGCGCGGCGGTGTCCTCCGCCTTGAGGTTGGCCGTACCGTCTTTGAACCCGAACAGGTTGCGGGGCGTGGCCTGCGCGCGCGACGTGGAGGAGGTACGCCCGAAGCCCAGCTGGGACCAGCGCATGCTCACCGCGCCGAAGCCGATACGGGCCAGGTTGCGGATGGCGTGCACGGCCACCTGCGGGTCGTGCGCGCAGGCCTGTACGCAGATGTCGCCGCCACCGGTGGCCGGGTCCAGCGCGTCGCCGCGAAAGTGCGGCAGGTCGGCGAGGGCCGCCGGTTTGCGGTCGGCGATCCCGAACCGGTCGCGGCCGCCGGCGTCCCGGAACAGCGTGGGCCCGAAACCGACCGTCAGCGTCAGCCCGGACGGCGGGAGGCCCAGCGCCTCGCCGGTGTCGTCGGGCGGCGCCTCCGGCGACCCGTTCACCGCGCCGACCGGCCCGGCGTCGTGCCCGGCGGTCAGCCGGGCGGCCGCCAGGGTCCACTCCCGCAGCAGGTCGACCAGGTCGGCCCGCTTGTCCGTGGTCACGTCGAACGCCACGAAGTGCAGCCGGTCCTGCGCCGGGGTGGTGATACCGGCCTGGTGCTCACCGAGGAACGCGACGGCACCGCCCGCCTCCGAGCCGTGCTGCTCCTCCGCCATCAGGCCGCGCGCCCACGCACCGGCCCCGCCGGCCGCCACCGCGCCGGCCACGCCCGCGCCGCCGACCGTGAGCATCCGCCGTCGCGAGAACCTGCCCGCCATCGCCACCCTCCCGAACTCCGCGATCGTGGACGGTTGTTCAACCCGTAGGTCGCACAACCGTCCAAGACACGACTACTTGGCGATCACCGCCGCGACCTTGCTGATCGGCTCGGCCAGACCGTTGATGACGTCCGACAACTCCTTGATGTCGGCCTTGGACAGCTCGGTGTAGGACTTCCAGCCGGTACCGGCCTTGTGCTTGCCCAGCGCGGCGTCGACCGCCGCGAACTTGGCGGTCAGCTCGTCGGCCAGCTTCGGGTCGCGGGCGGTCAGGGCGTCACGCAGCGCGTCGACCGCGGCCTTGGAGCCCTCGACGTTGGCGGCGAAGTCCCAGAGGTCGGTGTGGGAGTACCGGTCCTCCTCGCCGGTGATCTTCCCGGTCGCGACCTCGTCGAGCAGCTCCTTCGAGCCGGTTGCCAACTGCACCGGGGACAGGTCCACCGACTTGGAACGGGTCACGATCTCCGTGACGTCGGTGACCAGCTTGTCCGCCACGCGGGCGTCACCGCTGACGTCGCCGGTGACCCACAGGTCCTTTTCGATCTTGTGGAAGCCGGTCCACTCCTGGCCGGCCTCGACGTCGTTCTCCCGCGCGTCGATCGCCGGGTCCAGGTCGCCGAACGACTCCGCCACCGGCTCGATGCGCTCCCAGTGGGTACGTGCGACCGGGTACAGCTCCTTGGCCTTCGCGGTGTCGCCCGCCTTCACGGCGGCCGCGAACTCGGTGGTCTTCGCCAGCAGGGCGTCGGCCTCGGTCGACACGTACGCCTTGTACGTCGCCACGGCCGCGGCCAGCTTGGGGTCGGACGCGAGCGCCGCCGCCTGACCGGTGACGGTCAGCTTGCCCCGGATCCCGTCGCCCTTCATACCGGGCTTGCAGGCGCTCTCGTACTCGCCGGCCGCCAGCTCGACGTGGACGTCGCGGGTGGTACCCGGGCCGATGTTCTCCACCTCGCCCTTGATGCTGCCGTCCTTGGCGTACACGTAGAACTCGGTGACCTTGCTGCCCTTGTTGGTCACCGAGAAGGTGTGGGCACCGGCGGGCAGCTCGGTCCGGGCGACCTCGCAGGCGCTGTCCGAGGCGCTGACGGCGATCTTCTGCGACTTGTCCGTCTTCTGCCCGCACGCCGCGAGGCCGGTGAGGGCGAGGGCGCCGAGCGTGACGCAGGCGGGCAGGCGGTGGCTACGCATGAAGGGCACTCCTGGCGGCGAGGATCGGGGGAAGAGGCTGGCTCAGGCGGCGGCGCTCGTCACGGGTACCCGCGTCACCGGGCGCGCCGGGCGCAGGAACAGGAACAGCACGGGCACGGCGTACGCGAGCCAGGCGGTCAGCTCGAACACGCTCATCGTGGGCGTGAGGTTGAACATGCCGCCCACCAGGGCCGAGTACCACGCGGCCGGGTCGATGACGTTGGAGAAGTCGAAGGCGTGGACGTTGCCGCCGGGCAGCACACCGGCCTCGTGGAAGTCGTGGACGGCGTACTTGAGGATGCCGGCCGCGACGAGGACCAGCAGCAGACCGGTCCACTTGAAGAACGTGGCGAGGTTGATCCGCACCGCGCTGGCGTACAGCGCCCAGCCGAGCGCGATGGACGCGACCAGTCCCAGCGTGATGCCGGCCAGCGGGCCGGCCGACGTGGTGGCGCCCTGCGCGGCGGTGTAGAACAGCGTCGCGGTCTCGAGCCCTTCCCGGGCCACGGCGAGGAACGCCATGCCGACCACGGCGAACCCGCCGACGTTGATCGCGTCGGACAGCTTCGTGCGCAGCTCGCCGGAGAGCTTCCGGGAGGTCCGCCGCATCCAGAAGATCATCCAGGTGACGAAGACGACGGCGACGACGGAGACCACGGCGTCGAAGAGCTCCCGCTTGCTCGAGGGCAGCAGATCCTGCGCCACGAACGTCAGCAGGGCGCCGAAGCCGACCGACAGCGCCACCGCGGCACCGACCCCCGCCCACACCTGGGGCAGTCGCTCCTTGCGGTCGGATTTCACCAGGAAGGCGACGAGAATCGTGACGACGAGCGTCGCTTCGAGGCCCTCACGCAGTCCGATGAGGAAGTTGCCGAGAAGGGCGTTCAACACGGCACGCTCCTGACACTGGATACGTTCCAGTTAGGTAGACCTTACTTAGGCTAGGGATACCTTACGGCGCGACCGGTGTCGGAAGTCAAGGTGACAGAACAAACAAAGATGCCGGCCACGGTGACCGTGGCCGGCATCTTCGGGAGATATATCAGTACCGGTAGTGCTCCGACTTGTACGGGCCCTCGACCGGGACGCCGATGTAGTCGGCCTGGTCCTTGGTCAGCGTGGTGAGCTTGACGCCGAGGGCGTCCAGGTGCAGCCGCGCGACCTTCTCGTCCAGGTGCTTGGGGAGGGTGTAGACCCCGACCGGGTACTGGTCGGTCTTGGCGTACAGCTCGATCTGCGCCATCACCTGGTTGGTGAACGAGTTGCTCATGACGAAGCTGGGGTGCCCGGTGGCGTTGCCCAGGTTCAGCAGCCGGCCCTCCGACAGCACGATGATCGAGTGCCCGTCCGGGAACACCCACTCGTGGACCTGCGGCTTGACCTCGTTCTTCACGATGCCCGGCGTCTTCGCCAGGCCGGCCATGTCGATCTCGTTGTCGAAGTGGCCGATGTTTCCCACGATGGCCTGGTGCTTCATCCGGGCCATGTGGGCGGCCGTGATGATGTCCTTGTTGCCGGTGGTGGTCACGAAGATGTCGACCATGCCGACGACGTCCTCGATCGTGGTCACCTGGTAGCCGTCCATCGCCGCCTGCAGCGCGCAGATCGGGTCGACCTCGGTGACGATCACGCGGGCGCCCTGGCCGCGCAGCGACTCCGCGCAGCCCTTGCCGACGTCGCCGTAGCCGCACACCAGCGCGACCTTGCCGCCGATGAGCACGTCGGTGGCCCGGTTGATGCCGTCGATGAGCGAGTGCCGGCAGCCGTACTTGTTGTCGAACTTCGACTTGGTCACCGAGTCGTTGACGTTGATCGCCGGGAACAGCAGCGTGCCGGCGCGGGCCATCTCGTACAGCCGGTGCACGCCGGTGGTGGTCTCCTCGGTGACGCCCTTGATCCCGGCCGCCACCCGCGTCCACCGCTGGTTGTCCTCGGCGAGGGAGCGGCGCAGCGTCTCCAGGATGACGCCGTACTCCTCGCTGTCGTGCTCGGACACCGCCGGCACCGCGCCCGCGCCCTCGAACTCCGCACCCTTGTGGACCAGCAGGGTGGCGTCCCCGCCGTCGTCGAGGATCATGTTCGGGCCGCCGCCGTCCGGCCACAGCAGCACCTGCTCGGTGCACCACCAGTACTCGGGCAGCGTCTCGCCCTTCCAGGCGTACACCGGTACGCCCTGCGGGTTGTCCGGCGTGCCGTTCGGACCGAC
The DNA here is from genome assembly GCF_016863255.1 of Planosporangium mesophilum. Classification (GTDB taxonomy): domain Bacteria; phylum Actinomycetota; class Actinomycetes; order Mycobacteriales; family Micromonosporaceae; genus Planosporangium; species Planosporangium mesophilum. The sequence continues at coordinate 46,936 of NZ_BOON01000030.1, read as the reverse complement.
CGCGATCGCCGCGGCGGCGTGGTCCTGGGTGGAGAAGATGTTGCACGACGCCCACCGGACCTGGGCGCCCAGCGCGACCAGCGTCTCGATCAGGACCGCGGTCTGGATCGTCATGTGCAGCGACCCGGTGATCCGCGCTCCGCGCAGCGGCTGGGCGTCGCCGTACTCGCGGCGCAGCGCCATCAGGCCGGGCATCTCGTGCTCGGCCAGCTGAATCTCCTTGCGGCCGAACGCCGCGAGGGACAGGTCGGCAACCTTGAAATCACCGTCAGCCACGGTCTGCGGACGGCCGGCTGCGGCCGCGTTGGCCCGCGGCTGAATTGTGCTCGTCATGAAGTCTCCAGATCTGCCAATGCGTAAGCGGGCGGCAACAATCCAGCGTACGCGCAACAGAAAACGCGCGGGGCGGTGGTGTCCGACACCACCGCCCCGCGTCTCCCCCCGGTTTGGTTCCCCCACGCACAGCTCGCACTCCCAGAGGAGTGACAATGCGTGGTTATTAAGTTACAGGCTGCAGTCTTACCGTCAAGGCGAATGGGGACATTCCAGGTTGCAAGTCGGGTGCAGACCAGCGCCCGTACGGGCTGGTCAGGCGATCGTCGCCTGGTAGACCTCACCCGAGCCGGCGACCGTGGCGGCACGGCCGGCCCTCCCGAAGGCGGCCTGCCCGCCGGCGAGGACCACCTCCCCCGCGCCGTCGTCGACCCGAACCTCTCCGCGCAGGCAGAACACGATGCGCGGGCCGTCGCCGGGCAGGGTGATCGCGGAACCGTCCGGCAGGGCCCGGTACAGCGCGAAGTCGTCGACCGGCGCCGGCCAGGTCACCAGCCCCGGCGCCACCTCGCGCGGGCGTACGACCGGATCGGCGAGGACCTCGAAGCGCAGTACCCGCAGCAGCTCCGGCACGTCCACGTGCTTCGGCGTGAGCCCGCCCCGCAGCACGTTGTCGCTGGCGGCCATGATCTCGACCCCGGTACCGCGCAGGTACGCGTGCAGGTTGCCCGCCGGCATCCAGACCGCCTCGCCCGGTTGCAGTGTGACGTGGTTGAGCAGCAGCGCGACCACCACGCCGAGGTCGTCCCGGTACCGCTGCCCCAGCGCCGTGGCCAGCTCGTAGCCGGACCGGCCGCGCGCCGCCGCGACGACGCCCTTGACCAACGCGGAGCGCTCGGCCTCGGCCAGCTCCATCAGGCCGGTGACCGCCTCGCGCAGAGCCACGCCCGGATCCGCGCCGCGCAGCGCGGCGACGGTGGGCGCGAGCTCGGCGACGTCGAGGCCCGCGAGCAGGGTCGCCGTCACCGCCGGGTCGCGGAACCCGCACAGCGCCTCGAACGGCTCGACCGCGACCAGCAGCTCAGGCTTGTGGTACGGGTCCCGGTAGTTGCGGTCCGGCGCGTCGCGCGGCTTGCCGGCCGCCTCCTCCGCGGCGAACCCCTCGGCCGCCTGCCCGCTGGTGGGGTGGGCCTGCAACGACAGCGGCTCGGCGGCGGCCAGCACCTTCAGCAGGAACGGCAGCCGCTCCCCGAAGCGGGCGACAGTACCGGCGCCGAGCACGCCGGCCGGGTCGCCCGCGATCACCTCGGTCAGCAGCACCCCGCCCGCCGCCGACGGGCTGCCCGGGTGCGCACCCATCCACAGCTCGGCCTCGGGCCGCCCGGTCGCGGGCCGCCCCTGCAGGGCCGCGAGAACGGTTCGCGACCCCCAGGCGTACCCGCGGACCGGGTTGTCGAGCGGCTCCACGGATCAGCTCTCCGTCAGCGCCGACTCGGCCTCCACGCTGGTCCCCGGCTTCCGGTAGATGTCGGGCTCAAGGTAGATCATCTTCGCGATCGGTACGGCGGAGCGGATGCGCCGCTCGATAGCGTCGATGCCCTTGGCGACCGCACCGGCGGTCTCGTCGTGGCGGACCGCGATCTTCGCCGCCACCAGCAGGTCCTCCGGGCCGACGTGAACGGTACGCATGTGGATGATCCGCTCGGCCTCGTCGCCTTCCAGGATCGCCCGCTCGATCTTCGCGACCGTGTCGGCCGTGGCCGACTCGCCGAGCAGCAGGCTCTTCATCTCCACCGCGAGGACGAACGCGACCGCCACCAGCAGCAGGCCGATCGCCGCGGTACCGACGCCGTCCCAGATCCCGTTGCCGGTCAGGATCGTCAGGCCGACGCCGAACAGCGCGAGCACCAGGCCGATCAGCGCCGCGAAGTCCTCCAGCAGGATCACCGGCAGCTCCGGTACCCGGGAACGGCGGATGAACTCCGGCCAGCTCGCGTCGCCGCGGATCTGGTTGGTCTCGTGGATCGCGGTCCGGAACGACAACGACTCCAGCACGATGCCGATCACCAGGACCACGATCGGGACCCACTGCCATTTGAGGATCGGCTCGGGGTGGGAGATCTTGTGGTACGCCTCGTAGAGGGCGAACAGACCACCCACGAAGAAGAGCATGATCGAGACGACGAACGCATAGATGTAGCGCTCCCGCCCGAAGCCGAACGGATGCTTGGGCGTCGCGTGGCGTTTCGCCCGCTTGCCGCCGATCAGCAGCAGCACCTGGTTGCCGGAGTCGACGAGCGAGTGGATCCCCTCCGCCAGCATCGACGACGACAGGGTCAGCGCGAAGGCGACGAACTTCGTCACCGCGATGCCGAGGTTGGCCGCGAGCGCCGCGACCACCGCCTTGTTACCACCGCCGGCACTCATGCCGTCACCTCGCTGGCGCTCGGCGACGGCGCTCGCCAAAGCACTGAGTTACTGATTCGCTCGCTACGCTCGCTCATGCCGCGACAGCTCCTTCATCTCCGAGACGGCCGGCACGGCCATCGGGTCCAGGCCGTGGGCCAGACCGAGGTACATCGAGGCGAAGTCGGGGACCGCGACGAGCGACGCCAGTCGCTCCAGCGGCGACGCGCCCTCGGCGGTCACCACGCTCACGCGTACCCCGCGACGCTCGGCCAGAGCCTGCACCGCGTCGGCGCGGCGCTCCTCGACGGCGAGCGGCTCGCCCTGGTCGTCGGTGTCGTCGGAGAGGCCGCCGTCGCGCAGCAGCACCAGCCGCAGCCGGGTCACGTCCTCGTCGCTCTCACCCGGGTCGGCGAAGATGTCGCGGCCGGCCTCGGTCAGGCCGCCGTAGACCCCGTCGAGCAGGCCGACGCGCCCGCGCCCGGCCTCGCCCAGCGCGCCCGCCACCGCCGGGTAGCGCGCGTTCGAGCTGAGGGTGTCGGCGAAGCGGCGGGCTGCGAGCGTCGCCAGCGACGACGAGCCCCAGATCACCGGGATCGAGTTGGCGAGGTCGAGGGCGAGCGCCTTGGCCGGGTTGACGAACGACTCCAGGGCGGGCCGGCACCGGTCGGCGTCCATGTCGAGCCGGGTCGCGGTCTCCGCCAGGTCGGCCTCGTTGACCTTGACCAACCCGAGGGTACGGGCGGCCAGCAGCACCGGCACGGTGAGCGCCCACAGGCTGGCCCGGGCCGGGGCACGCCGCGGCACCGGGATGAACGGCGCGCGGGCGCGCTCTGCCATGGACTGCAGCTCGGAGTCGGGAGCGCCGATCGCGACCAGCCGGGCGCCGCGCCGGGAGGCCGCCTCGGCGGCGGCCAGCGCCTCGGGCGAGCGGCCCGACGCCGATACCGCGATGACCACGTCACCGGCGCCGACCCAGCCCGGGATGCCGGCGCTGCGGTGCGCGAGTACCGGGACCGGGCAGCGGGCACCGGCGACCGTGGCGAGGATCTCGCCGGTACGCGCGGCGGTACCCACGCCCGCGACGACCACGGCCCTGGGCCGGCCCTCGTCGGCGATCGAGCCGAGGTTGGCCTCGGCCGCCAGGGCGGCGGACTCGCGCACCTGTGCTCCGGAGGACGCCGTGGCGCGCAGCATCCCGCCGGGGTCGGCGGTCGCCAGCGCCTCGGCGTCGTCGAGCAGGTCGAGATCCAGGTGCCGGTGGCCTCGGACGCCGGCCTCGCCCTCGAACGGACCGGCCATCAGGACTTCTCGCCGCCCTGACGGGCCTCGTCGAGCAGCAGGACCGGGATGCCGTCGCGGACCTCGTAGACGCGGGCGCACTCGGTGCAGGTCAGCGTCGAAGCCGTGGCGTCGTAGTCGAGGGCCGCGTGGTGCTCATCGGGGCAGCGCAGGATCTCCAGCAGCGCCGGGTCGAGTGACACGGTCGTTCTCCTTAATGTCTTTTGCTCAACCCCGCACGATAGCGAGGACCTGGTCGCGTAGCTGAGCCATCCGCTCCGGAGTCGGCGCCTCCACGTTCAGGCGCAGCAGCGGCTCCGTGTTGGACGGGCGCAGGTTGATCCAACTGCCGTCGGGCAGGTCCACGGTCAGCCCGTCGAGGGTGTCGACGTGCGCGCCCTCGACACCGGCGAACGCGGCCTCGACCTCGGCGGTTCTGGCCCGCTGGTCGGTGACCGTGGAGTTGATCTCACCCGAGTCCGTGTACCGGATGTACCTGCTGACCAGGGCCGACAGCGGCTCGTCCTGCTCACCGAGCGCGGCGAGGACGTGCATCGCGGCCAGCATGCCGGTGTCGGCGTACCAGAAGTCGCGGAAGTAGTAGTGCGCGGAGTGCTCGCCACCGAACACCGCGTTGGTACGTGCCATCTCGGCCTTGATGAAGGAGTGCCCCACCCGGGTACGGATCGGCTCGCCGCCGTTCTCGCTCACGATCTCGGGTACCGCCCGGCTGGTGATCAGGTTGTGGATGATCACGCTGCCGGGGTGCTTGTCGAGCTCCCGTACCGCGACCATGGCGGTGACCGCCGACGGCGAGACCGCCTCGCCGCGCTCGTCGACGAAGAAGCACCGGTCCGCGTCGCCGTCGAACGCGATGCCCAGGTCCGCACCGTGCTCACGAACGGCCTTCTGCAGGTCGACCAGGTTGGCCGGCTCCAGGGGGTTGGCCTCGTGGTTGGGGAACGAACCGTCCAGCTCGAAGTACAGCGGCACGATCTCCAGCGGCAGCCGGTCGAGCACGGCGGCGCCGAGCACCGCCGGGACGGTGTACCCGCCCATGCCGTTGCCGGCGTCCACGACCACCTTCAGCGGCCGGATCTTGGAAAGGTCGACGAGGGTACGCAGGTGCGCCGCGTACTGGGTGAGCAGGTCCTGACGCGTGGCGCTGCCCTCCCCGTCGCCGACGGCGGCGGTCCCGTCGAGGATGCGCTGCGCCCGGTCACGGATCTCGGCCAGGCCGGTCTCCTGCCCGATCGGCCGGGCGCCGGCCCGGCACATCTTGATGCCGTTGTACCGCGCCGGGTTGTGGCTGGCGGTGAACATCGCGCCGGGGATGTCGAGCGAGCCCGAGGCGTAGTACAGCAGGTCGGTCGAGCCCAGCCCGGCCTCCACCACGTCCGCGCCGGCCGCGCGGGCGCCCCGGATGAACGCCCCGGACAGCGCCGGCGAGGAGTCCCGCATGTCGTGCGCGACCACCACGCGGGAGGCGTCGTCACCGCCCGCGCGCACGGTCTGCACGAAGGCCGCGCCGAGCGCTTCGGCGGTCGCCTCGTCCAGTTGGTCGGGAACCGTCCCGCGGACGTCGTACGCCTTGACGATGCGACTCAGGTCGGACACGGGTTCGGGCTCCTCGGGGGTACGTCGTCGGATGTACCCAGGAGCCTACCGATCGCGGCCCACGCTCCGCCGACGACACCGGGCACGCGCCCTCCCCGGACCCTCAGCCCTGGTCCGCACCGACGGAAACGATCGAAATACGGCCTTGCCTGCTGCGGATTCGATGGAAGGATGTGGCTTTGAAGGCGGATATCAGTGCTGGAGGCCAGGCATGCCCGACAAGCGTGTACTTTCCAACTTCATCGACGGAGCCGCGCGTGAGCCGGCCGACGGCCGGTACGCGGACCTGATCGATCCTTCCACCGGGGAGGTCTTCGCGGCAGCCCCTGTCTCCGGCGCGGAAGACGTCGACCGCGCCATGCGGGCGGCCGAGAAGGCGTTCGAGACCTGGCGCGACACCACGCCCGGCGACCGGCAGCGGGCGCTGCTCAAGTTTGCCGACGCGGTCGAGGCGCGCGCCGACGAACTGGTCGCCGCGGAGAGCCAGAACACCGGCAAGCCGATCGGCCTGACCACGGACGAGGAACTCCCCCCGGCGGTCGACCAGCTCCGGTTCTTCGCCGGCGCCGCCCGGCTGCTGGAGGGGCGCTCCGCCGGGGAGTACCTGGCCGGGCACACCAGCTACGTGCGGCGCGAGCCGATCGGGGTGGTCGGCCAGGTCACCCCCTGGAACTACCCGCTCATGATGGCGGTGTGGAAGATCGCCCCGGCGCTCGCCGCCGGTAACACGGTCGTGCTCAAGCCGTCCGACACGACCCCGGTCACCACGCTGATGCTGGCCGAGATCGCCGCCGAGTTCCTGCCCCCGGGCGTACTCAACGTGGTCACCGGCGACCGGGACACCGGCCGCGCCCTGGTCAACCACCCCACCCCCCGGCTGGTCTCGATCACCGGCTCGACCCGCGCCGGCATGGAGGTCGCCACCGCGGCCGCCGCCGACCTCAAGCGCACCCACCTCGAGCTCGGCGGCAAGGCCCCCGTGGTGATCTTCGACGACGCCGACGTGGAGGCCGCCGCCGAGGCGATCGCGATCGGCGGCTACTTCAACGCCGGGCAGGACTGCACCGCCGCCACCCGGGTGCTGGCCGCCCCCGGGATCCACGACGACTTCGTGGCCGCCCTCGCCGAGCAGGCCCGCGGCACCAGGACCGGAGCCCCCGACGACGAGGACGTCCTGTACGGCCCGCTCAACAACGCCAACCAGCTCGCCCGGGTCGCGGGCTTCGTCGACCGGCTGCCCGACCACGCCGAGCTGCGGGCCGGTGGTTCCCGGGTGGGCGACCGGGGCTACTTCTACTCCCCCACCGTCGTCGCGGGGCTGAACCAGAACGACGAGGTCATCCAGGACGAGATCTTCGGCCCGGTCATCACCGTGCAGCGCTTCACCGACGAGGACGAGGCGGTGCGCTGGGCCAACGGCGTCAAGTACGGCCTGGCCTCCTCGGTCTGGACCCGCGACCACGGCCGTGCGATGCGGATGACGCGCCGGCTGGACTTCGGCTGCGTCTGGGTCAACACCCACATCCCCCTGGTGGCGGAGATGCCGCACGGCGGCTTCAAGCACTCCGGCCACGGCAAGGACCTTTCGGTGTACGGGCTGGAGGACTACACCCGGGTCAAGCACGTCATGCACAACATCGAGGCCTAGATGTCGTCGTCTGCTGAGCTGCACAAGCGGCGGGCAGCCGCTGTCGCCCGTGGCGTCGGCTCCGTCATCTCGTCCTATGTGGAGCGTGCTGGCGGCGGCACGCTCGTCGACGTCGACGGCCGGGAGTGGGTCGACTTCGCCGCCGGCATCGCCGTCACCAACGTCGGCAACTCCGCGCCCCGGGTGGTGGCGGCCGTCCGCGAGCAGGTTGAGCGCTTCACCCATACCTGCTTCATGGTCGCCCCGTACGAGCAGTACGTGGCCGTCTGCGAGCAGTTGGCCGCGCTGACGCCGGGGACGTTCGACAAGCGGTCGGCGCTGTTCAACTCCGGCGCCGAGGCGGTGGAGAACGCCGTGAAGGTGGCCCGGCACGCCACCGGCAGGCCGGCCGTGGTGGTGTTCGACCACGCGTACCACGGCCGCACCAACCTCACCATGGCGATGACGGCCAAGTCGATGCCGTACAAGCACGGCTTCGGCCCGTTCGCGCCGGAGGTGTACCGCGCGCCGATGTCGTACCCACTGCGCGACGGCGGACTGTCCGGTGTGGACGCCGCCGTGCGCGCCATCGAGGTCATCGAGAAACAGGTCGGCGCCTCGAACGTGGCGGCCGTCCTGATCGAGCCGATCCAGGGCGAGGGCGGCTTCGTGGTACCCGCGCCGGGGTTCCTCCCCGCCATCGCGGCGTGGGCGCGCGAGGCCGGTGCGGTCTTCGTCGCCGACGAGATCCAGACCGGCTTCTGCCGTACCGGCGACTGGTTCGCGTCCTCCCACGAGGGCGTCGAGCCCGACCTGGTCGCCACGGCGAAGGGCATGGCGGGCGGGCTGCCGCTGGCGGGCGTGACCGGGCGCGCGGAGTTGATGGACTCCGTGCACCCCGGCGGGCTGGGCGGCACGTACGGCGGGAACCCGATCGCCTGCGCCGCCGCGCTCGCGGCCATCGAGACCATGCGCGAGCTGGACCTGTGCGCCGCGGCGCGGCGGATCGAGTCGGTGCTCCGGCCGGGCCTGGAAGAGTTGGCCGCACGGCATCCGGCGATCGGTGAGGTACGCGGCCGTGGCGCCATGCTCGCCATCGAACTGGTGGTGCCGGGTGCCTCCGGGCCGACCGGGCCCGAGCCGGATCCGGTGACGACGGCGCGGGTCGCGCTGGCGTGCCACGAGGCGGGGCTGCTGGTGCTGACCTGCGGTACGCACGGCAACGTGCTGCGTTTCCTGCCGCCCCTGGTCATCTCCGACGAGCACCTCGCCCGCGGCCTGAAGATCCTGGGGTCCGCACTGGCGTCATGATCGACGACTTTGACGACCCTGGAGTTGTGGCGCCTGCCGCCCGCCTCCGCGGCAGCGGTGCAGCGGCGCCACAACTCCAAGATCGCTACTGGGAGCGGCTCAGCTTATCGTGTCCGCGTTCCGTGCTCGCGGCGACTCACTGCTCGCGAATGCCCCACGGGGAGCCGTACTCGACGAGCTTGTCCAGGAACGGGACGGCGTCGAACGCCTCCGGCCCGAGCACGCCGACGCCCGACCACGTACCCGATGCCAGCAGTTCGAGCGCGACGATCGGGTTGACGGCGGTCTGCCAGACGACCGCCTGGGAGCCGTACTCGCGCATCGACCACTCATTGTCGACCACGTGATAAAGATATATCGACTTATACTGATTTGATCGGTCCAGGCCCGTAACCAAGGTTCCAGCACACGTCTTGCCGCGCATTCGTTCACCCAGGGTCGCCGGGTCGGGCAGGCACGCCGCCACGACGTCGCGCGGGGCCACCGAAACGCCACCGACCTTCACCGGTCCGGTCGAGTCCAGCCCCAGCTTGTGCAACGTCTTCAGCACCTCGATGAACTCGTTGCCGAGGCCGTACTTGAACGTCACGCGCCGGGCCTTGACCCAGCGCGGGATCAGCAGCACCTCCTCGTGCTCCACGTTCACGCACTCGACCGGCCCGATGCCGGCCGGGAAGTCGAAGACCTCCGGCTCGGAGAACGGTTCCGTGGTGTACCAGCCGCGGTCGGCCTCCCAGACCACCGGCGGGTTGAGGCACTCCTCGATCGTCGTCCAGATCGAGAACGTCGGGGCGAAGTCGTAGCCGTCCACGACCAGGTTGGCGCCGTCCCGGACGCCGATCTCGTCGACGCGGGAGAAGAGGTGGTCCGCGGCGTACCGGGCGAACACATCGGACAGTCCGGGCTCGACGCCGATGCCCACGAGCGCGAGCCGTCCATTGGCGGCCCAGTCGTCGGCCACCGCGAACTGCTCGTCGCCGAGCTTGACGCCGCAGTCGCGGTACGGTCGCTCCGGATGCGGGCTGGACAGGGACATGGCCATGTCGAGGTAGTCCGCGCCGGCCGCGTACGCGCCGGAGAAGATCGACATGACGAAACGGGGATCGACCGCGTTGAGCACGTGCGTGATGCCGTGCTCGCGGCACAGCGCCGCGACGGCCTCCGGCGCGGAGGCGTCGACCCGGGCGGCCACGAAGCGGGGATCGCCGGTGCCCGACGCCGCTTTCTCGGCCCGCGCCGCGTCATGGTCGGCGACGACGAACGCGTCGAAGAAGTCGCGCCTCGCGGCGATACCGGCCGCGGCAGCACCTACGCCGCCGGCGCCCACGAGAAGTACCCGCATGGGTGCGCCTTTCACCAGAAGACGGGCACAGCCACGTAACCGTGGCGGCCCACGTAAGACTGAAACCGTTATCGAAGCACGTTACTGCTACGGAAACCCTTGTCAAGAGCATCCAAACCTGCGATAAACGCAGCACGTCGATCTCTCTCCCACTCCGAGGATGGCTGCGATGACCGCTTCCGCTCCCCCGGCGACCCCGGCCCGGTCGCCCGCTGACAAGGGCCTCAGGCTCGGCGCCATCGGCCTGTTATCGACCGTCGTGATCGGCGTGGCCTCGACCGCTCCGGGCTACAGCCTCGCGGCAACCATGGGCTACGTCGCGGACGAGGTCGGCACCAAGGGGCCGATCATCATGCTGTTGGCGTTCATCCCGATGCTGTTCATCTCGTACGCGTACAAGGCGCTCAACAACGTCGACCCCGACTGCGGCACCAGTTTCACCTGGGTGGCGCGCGTGTTCAGCCGGCGCCTCGGCTGGCTCACCGGTTGGGTGATCGTCGCCGCGGACGTCATCGTGATGGCCAACCTCGCCCAGATCGCCGGCAAGTACACGTTCGACCTGCTGGGGCTCAAGGAACTGGGTGGCAACACGTGGGCCGTGACCGGCCTGGGCTGCGTCTGGATCCTCGTCATGACCTGGATCGCCTGGCGGGGCGTCGAACTGTCGGCGCGTACCCAGGTCGTCCTGCTCGGCCTGGAACTGCTCGTCCTCGCGGTGTTCTCGGTCGTCGCACTGGTCCAGGTGTACGCGAACAGCGCCGGCGACCAGTCCATCCACCCGTCGCTGGACTGGTTCAACCCGTTCGGCGGCGGCATGGACTTCAAGACGCTGTCGGCGGCCTTCCTGCTCGCGGTCTTCATCTACTGGGGCTGGGACTCGGCGGTCGCGGTCAACGAGGAGACCGACAACCGCGCGGTGACCCCGGGACGCGCCGCGGTGCTCTCGACGGTGATCCTGCTGGCGACCTACGTGATCGTCACGGTGGCCGCCCAGGCGTACGCCGGTGTCGGCTCCGACGGCATCGGCATGACCAACCCGGACACCATCGACGACCCGCTCTCCGGGATCGGCGAGGCGGTGCTCGGCGGCTGGGGCGCGAAGTTCCTCTTCCTCGCGGTGCTGTCGTCGGCCGCCGCGTCGACCCAGACCACGATCCTGCCGACCGCCCGGACGACGCTGTCGATGGCCGCATACAAGGCCGCACCGAAGGTGTTCGGCGACGTCCACCCGCGCTACCAGACACCGACCGTGTCGACCTGGGCGATGGGTATCGCGTCGGTCGTGTTCTACGCCGGCCTCACCTGGTTGAGCCCGGGTTCGCTCAACGACCTCATCGCGGCCATCGGTCTGCTGATCGCGTTCTACTACGGGTTGACCGGCTTCGCCTCCGCCTGGTACTTCCGCAACGAGCCGGGCCGCACGGCGAAGGACCTGTGGCTGAAGGTGATCATGCCGCTGCTGGGCGGCGTGATCCTGCTGGTCGCGTTCGTCAAGACCGCCATCGACAGCTTCCCGGCGGGAGGCGACAGCGAGACGTCGCCGTTCGGCATCGGCGGCGTGTTCGTCCTCGGCATCGGCTCGATCCTGGTCGGCGTCGTGCTGATGGTGGCGTGGAACGCGGTGCGCCCGGAGTACTTCCGGGGCACCACGATGCGCGAGGGTGTCGCGGTCGGCGAGCACGGCGAGGAGGTCCTCAGCGACTGACGCACCTACCCCGGAGATGGGGGCGTCGCGACCCTGCGGTGCCCCCAACTCTGCGGAATCATGATAATAGGCACGGTCTGCCGACGGATTTCATTGATAAATGAGCGGTCACGCGAGAGAATCCATGGCGTGGTGGAGCCGGTGCTGGACGACGTGAACAAGCTGATCATCGAACAGTTGCAGCGCGACGGCCGCCTGTCCTACGCCGCCCTGGCAAAGATCGTGGGGCTGTCGGAGGCGGCGGTCCGCCAGCGGGTACAGCGACTGCTCGACGGTGGCGTGATGCAGATCGTCGCCGTGACCGATCCCCTCATGCTCGGCTTCGCACGCCAGGTGATGATCGGCATCAAGGTGACCGGGGACCTGCGCGCGGCGGCCGACGCGATCGCCGCGATCCCCGAGGTCGACTACGTCGTCATCTGCGCCGGGGGCTACGACCTCCTCGTCGAGCTCGTCTGTACCGACGACGACCACCTGCTGCATCTCCTCAACGACACCATCCGGACCGTCCCCGGCGTCACCGCGACGGAGACGTTCGTCTATCTCAAACTAGCCAAGCAAACCTACGCCTGGGGGACCCGATGACCGACGGCGATGCCATGTACGCGGCGGCCCGCGACCACCTGTGGATGCACTTCACCCGGCTGTCCGCGTACGCCGAGGCCGACGTACCCGTGATCGTGCGCGGCTCCGGCCCGTACGTGTACGACTCGCGCGGCAAGCGCTACCTCGACGGCCTGTCCGGGCTGTTCGTGGTACAGGTCGGCCACGGCCGTACCGAGCTGGCCGAGGCCGCCGCGAAGCAGGCCGCCGAGCTCGCGTACTTCCCGCTGTGGTCGTACGCACACCCCGCGGCGATCGAGCTGGCCGACCGGCTCGCCGGGCTTGCCCCGGGCGACCTCAACCGGGTCTTCTTCACCACCGGCGGCTCGGAGGCCGTCGAGAGCGCCTGGAAGCTCGCGCGTAGCTACTTCAAGCAGGTCGGCAAGCCGATGAAGACCAAGGCGATCTCGCGGGCCGTCGCGTACCACGGCACCTCGATGGGCGCCCTGTCGATCACCGGCCTGCCCGTGCTCAAGCAGGAGTTCGAGCCGCTGATCCCGTCGACGTTCCGGGTGCCGAACACGAACTACTACCGGCGTCCCGATCAGTCCATGACCGAGGAGCAGTTCGGGATCTGGGCCGCCGACCGGATCGCCGAGGCGATCGAGTTCGAGGGGCCGGACACGGTCGCGTGCGTCTTCCTGGAGCCGGTCCAGAACGCCGGCGGCTGCTTCCCGCCGCCGCCCGGGTACTTCCAGCGGGTACGCGAGATCTGCGACCGCTACGACGTGCTGCTCGTCTCGGACGAGGTGATCTGCGCGTTCGGCCGGCTCGGCGAGTACTTCGGCGCCGACCGGTACGGCTACCAGCCCGACATCATCACCTCTGCCAAGGGCCTGACCTCCGGCTACGTCCCGCTCGGCGCGATGATCGCCTCGGAGCGGCTGGCCGAGCCGTTCCTGGGCGGCACGAGCTGGTTCGCCCACGGCATCACGTACGGCGGGCACCCGGTCGCCTCCGCGGTGGCCCTGGCCAACCTGGACATCTTCGAGCGCGAGGACCTCAACGGGCACGTGCGCGCCAACAGCGGACTGTTCCGGTCGTACCTGGAGCGCCTGACCGACCTGCCGATCGTCGGCGACGTGCGCGGCGACGGGTACTTCTTCGGCATCGAACTGGTCAAGGACAAGGCCACCAAGCAGTCGTTCAACGACGAGGAGTGCGAGCGGCTGCTGCGCGGGTTCCTGTCGAAGGCGCTCTTCGACGCCGGCCTGTACTGTCGGGCCGACGACCGGGGTGACCCGGTCATCCAACTGGCCCCGCCGCTGGTCTGCGACGAGTCGCACTTCGCGGAGATCGAGCAGATCCTGCGGAGCGTGCTCACCGAGGCCTGGACGCATATGTGAGCACCGTGGGTGGCCCATTGAGCACCGCGGCTGGTCCACCGGCCCGACGTCACCGCCGAGCGCCGTGACCGGCGGACCAGCCGCGGCCGGGCCGTACTGGTTGTCCGGTGTGGACAACGTGGCCCGCAGGCCCGCACTCCCCGGCGACCGGGACGTCGACGTCGCCATCGTCGGTGCCGGCTTCACCGGACTGTGGACTGCCTACTACCTGGCCACCACCGCCCCGGGGCTGCGGATCGCGGTACTGGAGGCCGAGTACGCCGGCTTCGGCGCTTCCGGGCGCAACGGCGGCTGGTGCTCCGCGCTGTTCCCGAAGCCCGTCTCCGCCCTCGCCCGCCGGTATGGCCGCGGACCGGCCGTCGCCCTGTACCAGGCGCTGCGCGACACCGTCGACGAGGTGGGCCGGGTGGCCGCCGCCGAGCAGATCGACTGCCACTACGCCAAGGGCGGCACGGTCGTGCTGGCCCGGTCGGCCGCCCAGCTCGACCGGGCCCGCGCCGAGGTGGCCGAGGCCGAGGAGTACGGCCTGCCCCTGTCGCTGCTGTCCGCCGCCGAGGCCCGGGCCCGCTGCGGCGCCTGCGGGGTACTCGGCGGCACGTACACGCCGGACTGCGCCGCGATCCACCCGGCGCGGCTGGTCCGTGGCCTGGCCGGAGCGGTCGAACGCCGGGGCGTCACCGTCCACGAGGGCACCCGGGTACTCGCCGCGCGGCCCGGCGCGGTGGTCACCGCCACCGGGACGGTGCGGGCCGACGTGGTGGTACGCGCCACCGAGGGGTACACGCCGGGCCTGCCCGGCCTGCGGCGCGCCCTCGCCCCGGTGTACTCGCTGATGATCGCGACCGAGCCGCTGCCGGCGGCGTTCTGGGACCGGGTGGGGCTGAGCCGCCGCGAGACCTTCTCCGACCACCGCCACCTCATCATCTACGGGCAGCGCACCGCCGACGACCGGCTCGCCTTCGGAGGGCGGGGCGCGCCGTACCACTTCGGGTCGCGGGTCCGGCCGTCGTACGACCGGGAGCCGGCCGTCTTCGCCGCGCTGCGGGCGACCCTGGCCGACCTGTTCGGCGACGAGCTACCGGTGAGCCACGCCTGGGGCGGCCCGCTGGGCGTACCGAGGGACTGGATGCCGTCGGTCGGCCTGCGCGACGGGCTGGGGTGGGCCGGCGGCTACGTCGGCGACGGCGTCGCGACGTCCAACCTCGCCGGGCGTACGCTCGCCGACCTGATCCTCGGCGTCGACAGCGAGCGGGTCCGGCTGCCGTGGGTCGGCCACCGGTCGCGGCGCTGGGAGCCGGAGCCACTGCGCTGGGTGGGCGTCAACGCCGGTCTCCGGCTGGCCGGCGCGTCAGACGCCGAGGAGGCGCGTACCGGCCGGTCCTCGCGGCTGGCCCGACTACTGACCCCACTGTTCTCGTAAGCGGCGCTGTCTCGTAAGCGGCGCTGTTCTCGCGGGTGGCGGGCGGCGCCCGCGGAACGCTGAGCTACCGGCCCGGCGGGATGACGCGCAGGTGGCCACGGCGGCCCAGATGCTGCCCGAGGCCGTCACCGAGGTCGTCACGCTGGACCGGCGGCTTGGCCGCCTCCCGGACCGCCTCGGCCAGCGCGACGAGGTCGTCACTGCTCGGCGGCGGGGGTTCGAACTCGCCGTCGTGACGCACCAGGTCCCAGCCGCGCGGGGTGGTCAGGCTACGTGCGTGCTGCTCGCACAGATCGTACGAGTGTGGCTCGGCGAACGCGGCCAACGGACCGACCACCGCGGTCGAATCGGCGTAGACATAGGTGAGCGTCGCGACGGGCTGCCGGGGACAGCCATTGCGGGAGCAGCGTCGTGGTGACCTCACGGCGGAACGGTATCGCCCCGCGCCTCATGGCACGCCGTGCTGGCCTCACGACACGCCGAGTCCGATCATCACACCGGTACGACGATCACGAATGGGACACACCGGATGGCGCGCCGTGCGGTCTTGTCGCAGGCCGGCGCTAATCTGGCGACGTGACCAGTCCCGACCGACGCCATCGCGGAGCCTCCGGCGCAGCCTCGGGTCCCGCCGGAGCCTCCGGCGCAGCCTCAGGTCCCGCCGGAACCCCGGGCCACGGCGGCGGAGCGTCCAGCGCAGCCCCGGGCCACGGTGGTCCTGGTCGGCGCGGGCGCGACCGTCACGGACGGGGGCTGCGAGGCCGCCTCGTGCCCGCCTCGGCGCCGCTCTCCCGGACCCGCGCCGAGATCTTCGACGATCTTGTGCTCGACGCGGTGGAGGTGCTGGAGCAGCGGTTCTCCAAGGAGCTGGCCGGGGTGGAGTTCGCGGTCGAGGACGTACCGCCCGACCTCAACGTGTACGACTCCGACGTGCTCGAGGACGGGGACGTGCCGCTGGCCCGGCTGCTGCCCGGCCGGCCCGGCCGCCACGGCGTGCCGCCCCGGATCGTGCTCTACCGGCGGCCGCTGGAGTTCCGCGCGACCGACCGTGACGACCTGGGCGACCTCGTGCACGACGTGATCATCGAACAGGTCGCCAACCTGCTCGGGGTGGCGCCGGAGGATCTCGACTGATCCGGGTCCGGCCGAGGTTGAGCACGGCAGCACGGACGGCGCCACCGTCGAATCGCATGATCGTCAGTTCGCGGGCTCTGCCCGCCCGCGGACGCGGCGAGGGCGGGCACCCGATCCCCCGACCGGTACCCGCCCTCGTGCCAGCTCTGCGTCCCCCTGCTAGGCCGCCCGGCGCTTGAGCTTGCGACGCTCGCGCTCGGACAGTCCGCCCCAGATGCCGAAGCGCTCGTCGTGCCCGAGCGCGTACTCAAGGCAGTCCGCCTTCACATCGCACCGCGTGCAGATGCGCTTCGCCTCGCGGGTCGAGCCCCCCTTCTCGGGAAAGAACGCTTCCGGGTCGGTTTGGGAGCACAGAGCGCGCTCCTGCCACTCGGGCGCGTCACCTAGCAGGTCGGCCACTACACCTCGGCCGTCCATCAGCGTGCCTCCTTCTTGCGCGCCGGCCATGCCGACGCAACCCCCCACGCGGAAGGCGCATCCCGTCGGAAACGCGTTCCGATTTGCACGAAACATGGCGCTTCCCAGCGCCCTGATTGAGCATCCCCAGTGAAATTACACGCGTGTAATGCTCGCGTCGTCAAGCGGAACCTGATAAATAGGCCCTGCCCTCCAACACCCCGTCCTCGTCCGATTCGCCCGATGTCGGACCCGAACCGATTCGCGCGGTGTCGTACTGTTACCGACCCAGCCGGGCGGTTGGTAACGCCCTTTTCCGCGATTTCGGCGCGCCGTTCGGCGTGGCGCATTCCAATTCCGCTGATCGTGGGGTAACCGACGGCGAACCGTCGGGCATATTCGGACAATCGGATGATTGCCGACGTTCAGTGCACGAGTGCATAGGTGGTCGTCCGCTCCCGCGCCGGTCGACCCGCAGTCGCCGCGATCCGGTGCAACTGCTCGACGGTACGGGCGGAGCCGTGCTCACTGCCGGCCATCCGGGAGATGGTCTCCTCCATCAGCGTGCCGCCCAGATCGTTGGCTCCCCCGCGCAGCAGCGCGACGGTGCCCTCGTCGCCGAGCTTCACCCACGAGCACTGGATGTTCGCGATCCGGCCGTGCAGCAGGATCCGGGCCATCGCGTGCACCGCCCGGTTGTCGCGCCAGGTCGGGCCCGGCCGGGCGATCCCGGCGAGGTAGATCGGCGCGCTGTTGTGCACGAACGGCAGCCCGACGAACTCGGTGAACCCTCCGGTGCGGTCCTGCAGCGCCGCGAGGGTACGCAGGTGCCCCAGCCAGTGCCGCGGGTTGTCGACGTGGCCGTACATCATCGTCGAGCTGGACCGGACGCCCAGTTCGTGAGCGGTGGTCACAACCTCGATCCAGGTCGCCGCGGGCAGCTTGCCCTTGGTCAGCACCCACCGGACCTCGTCGTCGAGGATCTCGGCGGCGGTACCGGGGATCGTGTCCAGGCCCGCGTCGCGCAGCTCGGTCAGCCATTCCCGCACCGACACCCCGGCCTTGGCCGCCGCGGTGACGATCTCCATCGGGCTGTAGGCATGCACATGCATACCCGGTACCCGCCTCTTGATCGCTTTAATCAATTCCGGGTACGTCGACACCGGCAATTGTGGGTCGATGCCGCCCTGCATGCAGACCTCGGTCGCGCCTGCCAGCCACGCCTCCTCCGCCCGCTCGGCGACCTGCTCCACCGAGAGCCGGTACGCGTCGGCATCCCGCTCCCGCTGGGCGAAGGCGCAGAACCGGCACCCGACGTAACAGACGTTCGTGAAGTTGATGTTGCGGTTGACCACGTACGTGACGTCGTCGCCGACCGCGTCGCGACGCAAGCCGTCGGCGATGCGGGTCAGTTCGTCCAGCGCGGTGCCGTCGGCGGTGAACAGCGCGAGGGCCGCGGCCTCGCGGGCCGGGTCGAGCAGCGCGGCCGGGTCGGAGGCGGCCAGCGACAGCGCCGCCGTCAGGTCACCGCCGAGCCGGGCCGGACCCGTGGACAGGCGGGCGGCCGTGTCCTCGGCCGCCGCGTGCGCGGCGACCTCGGCCCAGTCGCCGTACACCGTGTCGAAGTCGCCGCGCCGGTCGGCGCTGCGACCGGTCGTGTCGATCGTGGCGTGCAGGTCGGTCCGGCCGGTGTCGGGGAACCCGCCGTCGGGCTCCTGCCACGGCTGGCCGACCGCCCTCGCCTCCTCGACCGCGAGCCCGGTCACCGGGTCGGCCAGGGCCGTCACGTGGCCCCACACCCGCGGGTCGATCCAGGTCTCGCCGCGCCGGACGTACTCCGGGTAGACGGTGAGCCGCTCGCGCAGGGCGAAGCCGGCGGCGGCGCTGCGGCGGGCCAGCTCGTCGATCTGCGGCCAGGGGCGCTCCGGGTTGACGTGGTCGGGCGTCAGTGGGGACACCCCGCCCCAGTCGTCGATGCCGGCGCGCAGCAGCAGCTCGTACTCGCCCGCGATCAGGTTGGGCGGCGCCTGGATGCGGGCCTTGGGCCCGAGCACGAGGCGGGCGACCGCCACCGTGGCGGCGAGGTCGTGCAGGTCGGCGTCGGGCATGCCACGCATGGCCGTGTCCGGCTTGGCGCGGAAGTTCTGCACGATGACTTCCTGGACGTGCCCGTACTCGCGCGACAGCCGCCGGATCGCGAACAGCGAGTCGACCCGCTCGGCGAGCGTCTCGCCGATGCCGATCAGGATGCCGGTGGTGAACGGGATCCCCACGCGGCCGGCGTCCTCCAGTACCCGCAGGCGGACCGCCGGCTCCTTGTCCGGGGACCCGTAGTGCGGCCCACCGGGCTCGCTCCACAGCCTGGTCGCGGTCGTCTCGAGCATCATGCCCATGCTCGGCGCGACGGGTCGCAGCCGCTGCAGCTCCGCCCAGGACATCACGCCGGGGTTGAGGTGCGGCAGCAGGCCGGTCTCCTCGAGGACCGCGATCGCGCAGGCCCGCACATAGTCCAGTGTGGACGAGTACCCGCGCTCCTCCAGCCAGGCCTTGGCCTGGGGCCACCGCGTCTCCGGGCGGTCGCCGAGGGTGAACAGGGCCTCCTTGCAGCCCATCGCGGCGCCCTGCCGGGCGATCGCCAGGACCTCGTCGCGCTCCAGGTACGGTGCCGGGACCCGGTGCGGGACCGTCACGAACGTGCAGTAGTGGCAACGGTCCCGGCACAGCCGGGTGAGCGGGATGAAGACCTTTTTCGAGTACGTGACGACGCCCGGTCGGTCCGCGTCGGCGAGGCCCGCGTCGCGCACCCCGGCGGCGATGCCGAGCAGCTGGTCGAACGCCTCCTCTCGGGAGGAGAGCAACGTCGTCGCCTCGGCCGGGTCGAGCGGGCGCCCGTCTGAGGCTCGGCGCAGCGCGCGTCGGATGGCGCTGTCGGATATCGGCTGGCTCCTACCGGTGCTCACCCGATCAACAGTAGGCGTTGTACCCCGGCCCGCACCCGGGCGGGCGGTGGGGCTCTCAGCCCTGTGGACGGTTCCACTGGTCAGAGGGCCCTTCGGGGGCGACCGCGGGCCGGATCGGCCGGGTCGCCTCCGAGTTGTCGTCCCTGTTCTCCGGGGTCTCGGGAGCCTGCGGGGTAGCGGCGGCCGGGGTCTCGGGAGCCGGGGCGGCGGGGGGCTCCGGCGCCGGAGCGTATGCCTGCGGCGGCGCTGCTCCCTGTGGGGCCTCGGTGTGCGGAGCCGCCCAGGCGCTGGGCTGCCCGCCGTACGGCTGTCCGTACTGCTGACCGTACTGCTGGAAGGCGGGCGGGTACCCCGGCTGGCCGTAACCGGCCGGCTGGGTCGGCTGGGCGTACCCGGCGGGGTAGCCGGGCTGGCCGTAGCCGGGCTGGGGGTAGCCCGGCTGGGGGTAGCCCGGCTGCGCGTAACCGGGCGCGTACCCGCCGGCGTACGGCGGGTGGGCCGGGGCCGGCCTGGCCGACGGGTACAGGCCCTGGAAGATCTGGAACACGGCGAACGCGGCGATGGCGAGCAGTCCGAACTCACCGGCCCGGATCAGCAGCTCCTCGAACGCCCGCCGGGCCGAGCTCATCCCGAGGATCGCCTGGCCGTTCGTCACGCCGTGCAGGAAGTCCACCAGCAGGCACAGCGCGCCGAAGACGGCCGACACCCCGTACTCCACGAGCGCGACGACGGTGACGACCCTGGCGTGCGGCACCCGCGGCTTGAGGTGGGCGAGCAGCACGGCCAGCAACGGGAACCCGATCGAGATCAGACCGACGAAGCTGCTGAACGTGCCGCCGGCCCGCTGTACGAAGCTCCCCGACCAGTCGTCGAAGATCACGATCAAGTCGATCATCGCGAACAGCAGGATCAGCGCGTTCGCGAGGAGGAGCAGGAACGCGGCGGGCTGCCGCAGCGGCTCGGTGAGCTGACGGATGCTCTTGTCCGCCGGTTCGGCGGGCGCGGTGCCGACCGGACCGGACGGCGCGCTGTCGCCCGGCGTACCGGCCGGCGCGGCTGGCGGCGTGTCGTTGGGCTGGCTGGTCACGGCTGCCCCCAGAGGGTCGGCGGTCAGTGGCTGCCCGGGCGCGACGGGCACGGTGAACCGGAACGCCGGATCGAAGCCTAGTACCCGTACCGCCCGCCGTGGTGCAGCGCCGGACCCTCGTGGCGCACCACCGGACCCGAAGGGCCCGCGTCGGGCCGGTACGCGAGGATGGCAGGCATGCGGATCGTCGTACTGGCCGGTGGAATCGGCGGGGCCAAGTTCCTTACGGGGGTGCGCGCGGTCGCGCGGGAGTCCGGTGCCGAGGTGACCGCCGTGGTCAACGTCGGCGACGACGTGACCCTGCACGGCCTGCGCATCTGCCCCGACCTCGACAGCGTGATGTACACCCTGGGCGGCGGCGCCGACCCGGAGCGCGGCTGGGGCCGCCGGGGCGAGACCTGGACCGTCAAGGAGGAGCTGGCCGCGTACGGGGCCGAGCCGACCTGGTTCGGGCTGGGTGACCGCGACATCGCCACCCACCTGGTACGCACCCGGATGCTCGACGCCGGGTACCCGCTGTCGGCCGTCACCGAGGCGCTGTCCACACGCTGGCAGCCGGGGGTACGCCTGCTGCCCGCCACCGACGACCGGGCCGAGACCCACGTCGTGGTGGAGGAGCAGGGCAAGCAGCGCGCCGTCCACTTCCAGGAGTGGTGGGTCCGCTACCGGGGCGAGCTTCCCGCGAAGCGCTTCGTCTTCGTCGGCGCGGAGGCCAGCAAGCCGGCGGCCGGCGTCCTCGACGCGCTGGGCGCCGCCGACGTGATCCTCGTCGCGCCGAGCAACCCGGTGGTGAGCATCGCGCCGATCCTCGCCGTGGGCGGCATCCGGGAGGCCCTGACCGCGCCGGTCGTCGGCGTCTCCCCCATCATCGGCGGCGCGCCGGTACGCGGGATGGCCGACAAGTGCCTCGCCACCGTCGGGGTCGAGTGCAGCGCGGCCGGCGTGGGCGGGCTCTACGGCGCGCGGAGTACCGGCGGGTTGCTCGACGGCTGGCTGGTCGACCCGACCGACGCGGACGTCAGTATCCCCGGCGTGACCGTACGCAGCCACGACCTCTGGATGCGCGACGAGGCGTCCACCGCCGCCATCGTGCGGGCCGCGCTGGAGGTGGCTGGTGCTTGAGATCCACCCGGTCACCGGCATCGGTGAGGTCACGCCCGGCTCCGACCTGGCCGCGCTCGTCATGGTCGCCGCCGACTGGATCCGTGACGGCGACGTCCTCGTGGTCACCAGCAAGATCGTGAGCAAGGCGGAGGGGCGCCTGGTCGAGGTGCCGGAGAGCGGGCCGGAGCGCGACGCGGTACGCGACGCCGTACTGGCCGCCGAGACCGCCCGCGTGGTGGCCCGCCGCGGGCCGACCCGCATCGTGCAGACCCACCACGGCCTGGTGATGGCCGCCGCCGGTATCGACGCGTCCAACGTCGAGCCGACTCGCCTGGTCCTCCTCCCGGTCGATCCGGACGCCTCGGCCCGGGCGCTGCGCGCCGCCCTGCGGGAGCGGTACGACGTGCGCGTGGGCATCGTGATCACCGACACGATGGGCCGGCCGTGGCGGCTGGGCCTCACCGACGTGGCGATCGGCGCGGCGGGGGTCGCGCCCGTACGCGACTACCGGGGGCACGTCGACCCGTACGGCAACGAGCTACGGGTCACCGAGATGGCCGACGTCGACGAGCTGGCCGCCGCCGGCGAACTGGTCAAGGGCAAGTACGACCAGGTGCCGGTCGCCGTGGTCCGCGGCTACCCCGGTGTGACCGACGACGACGGCCCGGGCGCCCGGGCCCTGGTACGCGACGCCGAGCAGGACATGTTCTCGCTCGGTACCGCCGAGGCGCGGGCGCGGGGCGCCGCCGAGGCTGCCACGCTCGCCGACGCGACGAGCTTCGCCCACGTACCGGTGGATCCCGAGCTGGTCGCGGCGGCGCTCGCCACCGTCGGGCCGGTCGGCACCGCGTTCACCCACGTCACCGACCACGGAGTCCGCGACAAGCTGCGTGACCTCGCACCGAGCGGTACCGCCGAGGTGGTCGTACCGCACCTGGCCGCCGCCGCCGACCGGTGGGCGCTCGCGGCCGCGGGCGCCGACGTCCACCGGCTGCGCGCGGCGCTCGCCTCGGCCGGTCTGTCCACCGCGTGGGTACGGGCCGAGGCCGCGGCCATCACCGGCCTGGCCGCCCTGCCGCCCGGCCAGGAGCCGCTCGGCCTGCTCGCGGTGGGCGTGCCGGGCTAGCTCTACACGTGCGGGTTGCCGCGCTCCTTCAGGCTGTCGACCAGCTTCTTGACGTCCTGAGCGCGGTCCCGCGGGCACACCAGCAGCGCGTCCGGCGTGTCCACGATGATCAGGTCGTGCACGCCGACCGCCGACACCAGCCGGCCCGACCGCGGTACGACCACGGTGCGGTCGGTGTCGTGCAGCAGGATGTCGGACTTGCCGACGGCGCCGTCGTCGGACTCGATCACGACGTTGCCGCGCTCGTCGCGCTCGAGCACGTCGCCGAGGGTGTGGAAGTCCCCGACGTCGTTCCAGCCGAAGTCACCGGGCACCGTGCCGACCAGGCCGGCGGCGGCCGCGCCCTCCATCACCGCGTAGTCGACGGAGATCTTCGGCAGCGTGGGCCACACCTCCCCGAGGACCCGCTCCCGATCCACGCCGTTCCACGCGTGCGCGATCCGCATCAGGCCGGCGTGCAGCTGCGGCTGCTGACGGAGCAGCTCGGCGAGGAACACGTCGACCCGCCAGATGAACATGCTGGCGTTCCAGAAGTACTCGCCGGACTCCACATAGGAGACCGCCACCTCGTACGGCGGCTTCTCGGTGAACTCCGCGACCCGGCGTACCTGGCCGGCGCCGACGGCCTCGCCGCAGCGCAGGTAGCCGTACCCGGTCTCGGGATGGGTCGGGGTGATGCCGACGGTCATCAGCAGGCCGTCCCGGGCGCCGTCGGTGGCGGCGCGGACCGCGCTGGCGAAGGCGTCACCGTCGCGGACGAGATGGTCGGCGGCGAACGAACCCATCACGGCGTGCGGGTCGCGGGCGGCGATGATGGCGGCGGCGAGGCCGATCGCCGCGCACGAGTCCCGCGGCGACGGCTCGACGAGAATGTTCGCGTCGGGCAGCGCCGGCAGTTGCCGTGCGACGGCGGCGGCGTGGGCCACCCCGGTCACCACGTAGGTCGACTCCGGCTCGGCCAGCTGGCCGAGCCGGTCGACGGTGGCCTGCAGCAGGCTGGCCGACGTACCGGTCAGCGTGTGCAGGAACTTAGGGTGACCGGCTCGCGACAAGGGCCACAACCGAGTGCCGCTGCCGCCAGCGGGAATAACCGCGTAGAACACGCCGACCATCATGCCGACTAGATCCCCCGAGGCATAGCTGGGGTGCCCCGAACCACGTTGTGCCTGCTACCGGCTCGACAGATCCGGGATCGCGATGCCACCGGCGCTACCCGCGAGGGCCCGGGCCCAGGCCGCGAGGTGTACCTCGGCGCTGGACTCCCAGGTGAACTCCTTCGCCCGGTCGACCCCCGCCTTGGCCAGCGCGACCCGGCGCGGCTCGTCGTCGAGCAGGGCGCTCAGGTCACGGGCGATCTCGTCGGAGTTGGGGCCGGTGTAGGCCACCGCATCGCCGCCGACCTCGGGCAGCGACAGCCGCGGGGTGGTGAGCACCGGGGCGCCGCACGCCATCGCCTCGAGGATCGGCAGGCCGAAGCCCTCGCCGTAGGACGGGTAGGCCGCGACCAGCGCACCGCCGAGGAACCCGGGCAGGTCGGCGTAGCGCAGGTACCCGGGGCGCAGCAGGCGCAGGTGCGGTGGCACCTCGCTGACGGCCTGGTCGATCTCGTCGTCGTGGCCCTGCCCGCCGGCGATGACCAGCGCGGGCGGGTCCTCGCGGTCCCGTACCGCCTCGGCCCAGCCCCGGATCAGGTTGGGCACGTTCTTGCGCGGCTCCTTGGCACCGAGGAACGCGATGTAGTCGGTGCTACCGAGGCCGAGCCGCGCGCGTACCCGGGCCTTCTCGTCCTCGCTCGGCACGTGGAAGGCGTGGGAGTCGACCCCGTGGTAGGCCACGTCGATGCGGGTCGGGTCGGCGTCCAGCAGCCGGATCAGCTCGTCGCGGGTGGCCTTGCTCGGCACGATCACCCGGGCGGCGCGGCGCAGCGACGTCTTGATCGCCGACCGGAAGAACGTGCGGCGAGATTTGTCGTAGTGCTCGGGTTCCGTGAAAAAAGTCGCGTCGTGCACAGTCACGGTAACCGGACAGTTTGTGCGCAACGGACAGGTATAGAACGGCGAGTGCAGCACCTGGGCACCGACCTGCTGCCCGAGCAGCGGCAGGCCCGTCTGCTCCCACGCCAGCCGAGCCGGCCGATGGGCCGCTGCGGCGGGCGCGGCGATCACCTTGGCGGACGGCAGCAGCCTGCCGTAACGCTCCGCGTCGGTGCGCTGGCAGACCACTGCCAGATCGACGTCCATGGTGCCCAACGCGCCGAGTAGGCCATCGACATAGCGCCCCACCCCTCCGCGGTCGGCCGGGACACTCGTGGCGTCGACTAGCACGCGGGGCGGGCGGCCGGGGGTCACTGGGCAGCTCCTCGCACTCGTTGCGATGCGCAACCACCCGACACCACCCGGCCGTACCCCGCTTCGTGAGCGGAGCGAAACCGAGCGGGCGCCGCGCGGGTACGCGGGGTTCGGCATCTGTTCGTCAGCCTACTGCTACGGGCCCACCGCCCGATGTCCACACGCGTACCCGCGACCGAATCGACAAAACGGTTACCCGAGGGTCGTGGGCACGTCACCTTGGGTGCCCAGCGGATAGCTGCCCACCCCTCGGACGATCCAGGTACCGGTGGTCGCCCCACGGCTCGGCGGTCGCCAGACGGCCAAATCGGCCTTCCCGTCACCGTTGTACTGCCCGGGAACCGGTACGTCGCCGGGGTTGCCGAACCGCACGGGCGGCTTGCCGCGCAGGTACCACAGGCCCGACAGCGGCGACCAGGTCGCCGGCTCGATCCTGCCGTCGCCGTCGTAGTCGGCCGGTACCGGAAGGTGCCACGGCGAACCGAGATTCACCCGTCCGAGACCCTGAATCTCCCACAGGCCGCTCTTTGCTCGATAGACCGCCAGGTCGGCGCGCCCGTCGCCGGTGTAGTCGGCCGGCACCGGCCGGTCACCGGGCTTGCCGTACACCACGTCCGCCGCACCGCGGACGTGCCAGGTGGCGGTCGCCGGGGTGAACGTGGCCGGCTCGGCGCGCCCGTCGCCGTCGTAGTCCGCCGGTACCGGCACGTCGCCGTGCTGGCCCAGGACGGACCGCTCGGTGGTACCTCCGCCGGAGTTCTGGATCGTCCACGCCCCGGTCGCCGGCGACCACGTCGCCAGGTCCAACTGGCCGTCACCGTCGTAGTCCGCTGGTACCGGTACGTCGCCCGGCTGCCCCGCCCACGCCTCGGCCCCACCGCCCAGTTCGGCGAAGGCGGCGCGCCCCGGGCTCCACACGGCGAGCGTGCGGCGCATCGTCTCCGGCCGCGTCCAACCACCCATCAGCGCGTACGCGCGGTCGCGGACGGCGAACAATATGGGCGCGGGTACGGCCTGGCCGGCCGTGAAGACGCGCGGAATGGTGACCGGTGGCGGGGTCGGCTTGGACTTGGGCTTCGCCGGCGCCTTCGGCTTCGCCTTGGTCGTCGTCTTCGACGCCGACGGCTTCGGCTTCGGCTTCGTCACCTTCGGTGCCACCGGGGCCGTCGGCTTCGGCGTCGGGGTGGCCGACGGCAGCGTCCCGCGCTCCTGCCTCGGGTCGGGGGCGGGCTGCGCGACCGGGGGCGGCGCGGCCTGCGGCGGGACCGGCGCCGGCGCGGCCTGCGTCACGGTTTCGGCCGGCGGCAGCGGCGCGGGCGGCGAGATCGGCGCCGAGCCGCCCGCCGGCGCGCCGGCCACCGGCGGCAGCGTCGCGTCACCGCGGGGATCGACGGCGGGCCCCATGGACAGCTTCCAGGCGACGTACCGGGCGGCGGCCTCGACGGCGGGGTCGGTCGCCTGGCCGGATGCGGCCGGGTCGGTGGGCGGCGGACCACCCAGGACCCCGATCCCCGCGGTACCGGCGTTGCGTCCGGGCGTGTGCGCGCCGATGACGGGGCGCGACAGGCCGCCGTACCGGCCCTCCCAGAGCCGGCCGAACCGGTCGACGATCACGTTGTCGCCGAGGTCGCCCCAGCCCCGGCTGACCGCGTCGTAGTAGAACAGCGCCCGCAGGATCCGCGGTACGTCGGTCTCGGCGTAGTCGCCGCCGACCGACTGGTCGTGCACGGCGAGCGCGCGCGCCACGGACGCGTACTGCGGAGGCCAGTTCATCAGCCGCTCGTCGGCCCCCCACTCCGCCCGGCTGTGGATCGGCGGCCGCGCGACGCGGGAGGCATCGACCGAGACACTGGTCACCGACGGCACCGCCACGGCGTCCCCGGGCGCCTCGCGCGGGTCGATCAGGTCGACGCTCACGTCGTCCGGCGTGGCGACCGCCGTGAACGTGACGGCGACCTGTACGGCGTCGCCACTGCCGAGCCAGACCAGTTGGGCGCCCTGCCGCGCTCCCGGTCCGGCCCCGTCGGCGCCGCCCGTCGGGGCTGCGAGGTGCCAGGAGTTCCACTCCCCCGTACCGGTCCGGGAGCGTACGGCGACGCTGACCCCGTCGGCCGGGCCGGTCCACGTCACGCCGGCCGCGCGGAACGGCGTCAACCCCTCGCGGGCCAGGCGCAGCGTGCGTGCTCCGGCCGGCCCGGGGAAGCCGGCCACGAGCGGCACCCCGTCGGGTACCCCCCAGCCGGCCACCGCGTCCGTGGCGGGCGCGTCGAAGCGGCCGAGCCGAAGCCGGACCGCCCCGGGCGCGATCCCGCCCCCCGACGATCCGGCCTGCCCGGCCTCCGGCCGTGCCCGGACGGCCACGCGGTTGGCCGCGTCGCCGTCCCCCCGTTCGGGCCCGGCCGTCGGTGCCCGGTCCGCGCGCCAGGCGCCGGCCAGCAGCAGCGGCAGCGCCGCCGCGGCCACGACCCCCGCCGAGACCAGCCGGTATCGTCGCCGTGACCGTGCCGCCGCGCCGCTCACACCTACCACCATTCATCCGTTTTGGAGCATCTCGTGGTTATATCTGCCAAAGACGGTTTTGGTAACGTTCCAGCCGCGTTTGGTGATGCGATCGCCTCGGATCCGACCCGGCCGCTGCTGACGTTCTACGACGACGCGACCGGCGAGCGGACCGAACTCTCCGGTACGACGCTGGAGAACTGGGTCGCCAAGACCGCCAACCTGCTCGTGGACGGCTGCGGCCTGATGGCCGGCGACTCCGCCGGCATCGTGCTGCCGCCGCACTGGCAGACGGCCGCCGTCCTGCTGGGCGCGTGGTCGGCCGGGCTCGTGGTCGACCACACGAACCCGACCGCGGCGGAGGTGGCCTTCGTCGCCGCCGACCGGATCGGCGAGGCCCCCGACGGCCCCGATCGATTCGTACTCGGGCTCGCCCCGATGGCCCTACCGCTGCGGGAGGTGCCGGCCGGCTTCGTCGACTACGTGGCCGAGGTGCGCGGCCACGGCGACCGCTTCCAACCGGTCACCCGGGTCCGCGACACGGACCCGGCGCTGGCCGACGGCACCACCCACGCCGAACTCTGCGGCGCGGCGCGGGAACTGGCGGCGGCGCGCGGCATCGGCCCGACCGACCGGGTACTCGTCGACGCCGCCGCCGCGCCCGATCCGCTGACCTGGCTGCTCGCCCCGCTCGTGGCCGGCGCGTCGGTCGTCCTCTGCGCGAACCTCGACCCGACCACGCTCGACCGCCGCCGCGACGCCGAACGGATCACGCACGTCCTCTCATGATCGCCGAGAGTTTGCGGCGCGATCGCGCCGCAGACTCTCGATGATCATGGGCGGCGTTCCGCCGCCAAGCGCTCGAAGGCGGTCAGCGACTCGGGGTTGACCAGCGCGCCCTTCGCGGCGGCCGACTCCACCGGGGTACCGGTGAGGATGCGCTTCACCGGTACCTCGAGCTTCTTGCCCGACAGGGTCCGGGGCACCGCCCGTACTCCGAAGATCTCGTCGGGTACGTGCCGGGGCGACAGCGCGGTACGCAGCTCGCGGGCGATCCGGTCGCGCATCGCGCCGTCCAGTTCCAGGCCGGAGTCCAGGACCACGAACAGCAGCAGCTCACCGGCGCCGCCGGCCGCGTCCTCCAGGTGCACCACGACCGAGTCGACGACCTCGTCGAGCCCCTCGACCACCGAGTAGAACTCGGCGGTGCCCAGGCGTACCCCGCCCCGGTTGAGGGTGGCGTCGGAGCGCCCGGTGATCACCAAGGTGCCGCGCTCGGCGTCGATGGTGATCCAGTCGCCGTGCCGCCACACCCCCGGGTACACGTCGAAGTACGCCTCCCGGTAGCGGGAGCCGTCCTCGTCACCCCAGAAGCCGACCGGCATGCTCGGCAGCGGCGCGGTGATGACCAGCTCCCCCAGCTCGCCGACGACCGGCGAGCCGTCCGGGCCGAAAGCCTCCACCCGGGCGCCCAGGCACCGGCAGGAGATCTCCCCGGCGTACACCGGCAGCAGCGGTACCCCGCCGACGAACGCCGTGCACACGTCGGTGCCGCCGGACGCCGAGGCGAGCAGCAGGTCCTTGCCCACGGCCTGGTACACCCAGCGGAATCCCTCGGGCGGCAGCGGCGCGCCGGTCGAACCGATCCCGCGCAGCTTCGACAGGTCGGCCAGCTCGCGCGGCACGATGCCGGCCTTGCGGCAGGAGAGCAGGAACGGCGCCGAGGTACCGAAGTAGGTCATGCCCGAGTCGGCGGCGACCCGCCAGAGTTCACCGAGGTCCGGGGCGGCCGGATTGCCGTCGAAGAGCACGATCGCGGCACCCACCGCCGGGCCGGAGGCCAGGTAGTTCCACATCATCCAGCCGGTGGTGGAGAACCAGAAGAACCGGTCGCCGGGGCCGAGGTCGTGGTGCAGGGCCAGCATCTTGAGGTGCTCGACCAGGATCCCGCCGTGACCGTGCACGATCGGCTTGGGCAGTCCGGTGGTACCCGAGGAGTACAGGACGTACAGCGGGTGGTCGAACGGTACCGGCGCGAAGCTCAGCGGCTCATCGGTCGGCCCGGCGAGCTCCGCCCAGCCGTCCGGGCGGTCGCCGTCCAGGTAGGACAGCATCACCGTGTGCTCCAGCGACGGCAACGCCTCCCGGATCGCGGCCACCTCACCGGTCCGGTCGACCGCCTTGTCGCCGTAGCGGTAGCCGTCCACGGCGACCAGGACCTTCGGCGCGATCTGCCGCCACCGGTCGACCACGCTGCGGGTACCGAACTCCGGGGCGCAGCTGGAGAAGACGGCGCCGAGGCTCGCGGAGGCGAGCATCAGCACGTAGGTCTCGGGGATGTTCGGGGCGTACGCCGCCACCCGGTCGCCGGCCGCCACCCCGAGGCGCGCAAGGCCCGCGCGGACCCGGCGGACCTCGTCGCGCAGCTGCGCCGCGGTCAGCGTGACCGGCGCCCGGGTCTGGGAGTACGCGATCACGGCGGGCTCGTCGTCGCCGATGCCCGGCATGCGCAGCACGTTCTCGGCGTAGTTGAGCCGGGCGTCCGGGAACCAGCGCGCGCCGGGCATCCGGGCGTCGGGCAGCGTGTCGCTCGGCGCCGTGTGCGCCACCACGTCGAAGTAGTCCCAGATCGAGCGCCAGAACCCGGGCAGGTCGTCGACCGACCACTGCCAGAGCGCGGCGTAGTCGGCGACGTCGAGCCCACGCTCGTCGGACAGCCAGCGGAGGTACGCGCCGATGCGCGAGCAGTCCCGTATGTCGCCCGGTGGCGTCCAGAGCACCTCGCCTGTCATAGCGGCCATCCTCGCACGGGCCGCCGTTGACCAGACATGGGTGCGCGCCACATACGGCGCTCAGGATTGTGGTGGACCGGCCGTCTCGCGCGACGCCTGGATCGCCTCCCGGCGGGCCAGCCGGTGGGCCCGCCGGATCTCTGCCTCCCGCCACCGGCGGATGTCCTCGGCGGTCTCCGGCACCACCGGCCGGACCTCCCGCGGCGTGCCGTCGGCGTCCACCGCCACGAAGACGAGGTACGCGGTGGCGACGTCGACCGGCTCGTCCTCGGCGCGGTCCCAGCGCTCGGCCACCAGCCGCACGCCGACCTCCATCGACGCCTTGCCCGTCCAGTTGACCTGGGCGTGGGCGTGCACGAGGTCGCCGGTACGGACCGGCTCGAGGAAGGCGATCTCGTCGATCGCCGCGGTGACGGCGGTGCCGCCGCAGTGCCGGGCGGCGGCGGCACCGGCCACGTCGTCCATGAACTTCATGATCACTCCGCCGTGGACGGTCCCGTACAGGTTCACGTCCACCGCGGTCATGATCCGACTCAGCGTGACCCGGGAGTACGAAGTGGGCTTGCCGTCCAACATCTCAGGTGCTCTTTTCGACTTTCCCTGCCGTGCCCGCCGGCCGTTTCACGGCCCGCGGCGGGTTGGCGGCCCAGACCAGCGCACGTTATCAAGAGCCGGTCCCCCGGCCCCACGAAAGCATGGCCGGGGGTGATTCAGCTCGCGGTCCACCCGCCGCCGAACTCCGACGCCCGCGAACGGCGGCGTTGGGTGGCGCACGCCTTAACCTGGGCCGGTGATGAGCACCCTGGCCTTCGAGAACTACCGGTCGCCGGCCAGGGCCGCTTCGATCAGCCGGCCCGGCAGTGGCCCAGGCGCTGAGAATCCCCGATCTAACCCCTGAGCAGCTGCCGGGCCATGACGATGCGCTGTACCTGGTTCGTGCCCTCGTAGATCTGGGTGATCTTGGCGTCGCGCATCATGCGCTCCACCGGGAAGTCCTTGGTGTAGCCGTACCCGCCGAGCAGCTGGACGGCGTCCGTGGTGACCTCCATCGCGGCGTCGGAGGCGAAGCACTTGGCCGCCGCGCCGAAGTAGGTCAGGTCGGCGTCACCGCGCTCGGACTTGCCGCCCGCGGTGTAGGTGAGCTGCCGGGCCGCCTCCACCTTCATACCCATGTCGGCGAGCATGAACTGGATGCCCTGGAAGTCCGCGACCGCCTTGCCGAACTGCTTGCGCTCCTGGATGTAGCCCTTGGCGAAGTCGAGCGCGCCCTGCGCGATGCCCACCGCCTGTGCGGCGATCGTGACCCGGGTGTGGTCGAGGGTACGCATCGCGGTGGCGAAGCCGGTGCCCTCCGCCCCGATCATCCGGGAGGCGGGGATGCGCACGTTGTCGAAGTACACCTCGCGGGTCGGCGAGCCCTTGATACCCAGCTTCTTCTCCGGGGCGCCGAAGCTCACGCCGGCGTCGGACTTCTCCACCACGAACGCCGAGATGCCGCGCGCGCCGATGCCCGACTGGGTCACCGCGAACACGGTGTAGTACTCGGAGACACCCGCGTTGGTGATGAAGCACTTCACGCCGTTGAGCACGTAGTGATCGCCGTCACGCTCGGCGCGGGTCTTCATGGACGCGGCGTCGCTGCCCGCCTCACGCTCGGTCAGGCAGTACGAGAACATCGCCTCCCCGGACGCCACCGGCGTCAGGTACTGGCGCTTGAGCTCCTCGGAGGCGGACAGCAGCAGCGGCATGGTGCCGAGCTTGTTGACCGCCGGGATCAGAGAGGATGAGGCGCACACCCGCGCCACCTCCTCGATCACGATCGCCGTGGCGAGCGCGTCGGCGCCGGCTCCCCCGTACTCGACGGGGATGTGCGGGGCGTGGAAGTCGGCGGCCCGCAGCGCATCGTAGGACGCCTGGGGGAACTCACCGGTCTCGTCGGCGGTCGCGGCGTTGGGAGCGACCTTGCCTTCACAGACCGCCCGCACCGCCTCCCGGATCGCCTCGTGCTCCTCGGGCAGTTGGTATGCGTCGAACTGCGAATCCGCCATGGCTGTAGCCTCCCGAAACGACGTGGGCGGCTGTCAGGATACCGACGGGTAACCACGGGCTACCGGCGCGGTCGGCCGGGTGGGACTATCCTCGCCCGAGCGACGTGGCGGTCGACCACCGTGCTACGCCGTCTGTGGCGATAAACGCAATATTGACGACGTTTGTCCAGGTACCCGTCAGATATATTGACCTCGAGCGGCCCCGCGCGACACCCTTGTGCGCCGACGCCCATCACACCAACGGAGATGCCGCGTGACGATCCCATACCCCAGCACGACGCCCGCCGCGGTGACGCCGCCGTCCGGTGCCGCGCGTCCGCGTCTGACCTTCCTCGGTACCGGCTACCTGGGTGCCACCTACGCGATCTGCTTCGCCGAACTGGGGTACGAGGTCCTCGGGTTCGACGTCGACAAGGCGAAGATCGCGATGCTCTCCGAGGGTCAGGTGCCGTTCCACGAGCCCGGCCTGGACGAGCTGCTCCGAAAGAACCTCGCCTCCGGCAAGCTCCGCTTCTCCACGTCCTATGAGGAGGTGGCGGACTTCGGTGACGTGCACTTCATCTGCGTGGGTACGCCGCAGCGGGCCGACGGCATGGCCGCCGACCTCTCGTACGTCGAGAGCGCCGTGACCAACCTCGCCCCGCACCTGAAGCGCAAGGCGCTGATCGTGGGCAAGTCGACGGTACCGGTCGGCACCGCCGAGTGGATCGAGCAGCTGGTCCGCCGGCACGCGCCCGCCGACGCCGGCGTCGAGGTCGCGTGGAGCCCGGAGTTCCTCCAGGAGGGCTTCGCCGTCGAGGACGTGCTGCGGCCCAATCGCATCATCGTCGGCGTCCGGAGCGAGTGGGCCAACGCCATGCTCTACGCCGCGCACAAGGGTGTCTTCGACCTGGCCATGACCGAGGACCGCGAGGTTCCGGTGGTCGTGACCGACTTCGCCACCGCCGAGCTGGTCAAGGTGGCCGCGAACGCGTTCCTGGCCACGAAGATCTCGTTCATCAACGCGATGGCCGAGGTCTGCGAGGCCGCCGGCGCGGACGTGACCCTGCTGGCCCGCGCCATCGGGTACGACCCCCGCATCGGCAACAAGTTCCTGCGTGCCGGCGTCGGCTTCGGCGGCGGCTGCCTGCCCAAGGACATCCGCGCGTTCCAGGCCCGCGCCCAGGAGCTGGGCGCCGGCGAGGCGCTGCGCTTCCTGCACGAGGTCGACCTGATCAACCAGCGGCGCCGCCAGCGCGTCGTCCAGCTCGCCGCCGAGCTGCTCGAGCGCCCGTACGGCCCGGCCGGCCCGGACCTGTCCGGCGTCCGCGTCGCCGTGCTCGGCGCCACCTTCAAGCCCAACTCCGACGACGTCCGCGACTCGCCGGCCCTGTCGATCGTGCGCAAGCTGGCCCGCTCCGGCGCGCAGGTGAACGTGTACGACCCCGAGGGCATGGAGAACGCCAAGCGCGAGGTCGGCGACGTCTCCTACACCAAGGCGCTGACCGAGGCGGTCGCCGGCGCGGACCTGGTCTGCGTCCTCACGGAGTGGGAGGAGTTCCGCAACGCCGACCCGCAGGCGCTCGGCGAGCTCGTCGCCGGCCGCAAGGTGATCGACGGACGGAACTGCCTCGATCCGGTCGTGTGGACCGCCGCCGGCTGGGAGTACCGCGGCATGGGTCGCCCCGTCTTCTCCTGACCCTCACGCCTGTGTCCGCCACGATCGATCACCGATCGTGGCGGACACATTTATGATCGTGACGCGCGGAAGACCGCCGAAACACGCAGAATCCTTCTGTGGAAGCCTCGCGTACGGGAAACTCCCGTAAGAGGCGCCGGGTGCTGACACACCCGTCCGGCGGGAGGGAGCGGCGTGGACACCTATCAGTGTCCGGTCTGCGGTGGCACGGTGACACGGGACGAGGGGTGCCGCCGCTGCGGCAGCCCGTACGACCAGGACGTCGCCGCGCTGGCCATGTTCAAACGGACCGTGGCCGCGCTCGAGGCCAAGAAGCGCCAGTACGAAAAAGACCAACTGCTGCTGAAGACGCAGCTCGCGCACGCGTCCGCGCAGCGCGACTCCCTCGCCAGACGGGTACGCGCCAAGTTCGACCGGGAGGGCGCCGGCCGCGGCCAGGGCCGCTCGCTGCGCTCCCGCATCACGCGCCGCGGGGATACCGATCCCGTCACCGACTCCGTGGACGAGTCCACGGGTGCCGAGCCGGAACAGCCGACCGCTGGCGCGGCACCGGCTCCCGGCGCGACACCGACCTCCGGGGCGGCACCACACAGGACAGCCCCGCCCACGGCACCGCCGGGCGGTGCGCCACCCGGGCGCCCGGGTGAGCGGCCCGCCCGCGCGGGCGAGCCGGGCGAGGCAGGTGAGCGATCGGGTGAGCCGGCGCAGGCCGGTCGGCCGCGGCGCACCGGAGGGCTTCCGCCCGCCATCGCCGGACGCCTGCCCGGTGTGCTGGCCGACGCCCCGCCGAAGGTCGAGACCCGCAGCCCCCGGACGCCCCGCCCGCCGGTGACCGGGCCGGGGCGCGTCGGCGGCGCGGAGACCACCACCGCGACCTCCCAGAGCGCGCTGCTGGCCGTCGGCGGCCTGCTGCTGGCCGGCGCCGCCGTCGTGCTCGCGGTCTTCGGGTTCGGCAGCCTCGGCTCGATGGGGCGGGTCGCCCTGCTCACCCTCGCCACGTTCATCCTGCTCATGCTGCCGGTACGGCTGGCCGTCCGCGGCCTCGTCGCCACCGCCGAGACCATCGCCTCGGTCGGGCTGCTGATGGTCCTGCTCGACGGGTACGTCACCTGGTCGTTGGGGCTGCTCGGGGCGTCGTTCATCTCGACACCGGTCTACTTCGGATTCGTCTGCCTCGCCACGGCCGCCATCGCGACCGCTTACCGGGGCGCGAGCCACCTCATCGCACCCCGGTACGCCACGGTCCTGGTCCTGCAGCCGGTCCTGCCGCTGCTCGGGTACGACTGGATCTCCGGCCCGGCCGGCTGGGGGCTCGCGCTGGCCGGGGTCACCGCGCTCGACCTGGCCCTCGGCATCAGCCTCACCCGCCCCGGCCGGTTCGCCACCCTGGCCGGCTTCGTCCGGCCGGTACGCCTGCACCGGCCGCACCACGAAGAGCCCGAACCGGTCGACGACGGCACGCCCCCGGTACGCCCGGAGAGCGCCCCGGAGGAGCCGGAGGACGTCAAGACCTCGTCCGACTTCCCCACCCGACCGGAGCCCGCCCCGAAGCCGGCGCCGACCCCGACGCTGACCGAGCCGGCCCCGGCCGTCCAGGCGCCGGCCATCCTGCGCGACCTGACCTGGGTACTGTTCACCGTCGCGTTCGGAGCGTCACTGGCGTACGCCACCGTCGCCCTCACCACCGCCACCACACCCGGACCCGCGGTACGCGCCGCGCTGGTCCTGCTGCTCGCCGCCGGGCTGGGCCTGGCCGGCGCGCTGACCTGGCGGCGCAACCCGCTGCCCGACCTCGCCGGAGGGCTGGCCACCCTCGCGGTCGTCGTCGCGGTCACCCGGGTCGGCATGGTCGCGCTGCCCGGCCGGGCGCTGCTGTTCGCCGCCCTCGCGGTCGCGGTCGCCGCCGTGGTCGTACCCCTGCTGCCGACGGCCGCCCGTACCGGTCCGCGGCTGGCCAGCGGCGTCGCTGCGGCGGTCACCGGGCTGGTGCTGCTCGCCCAGGCGGTACCGGCGATCGTGGCCCCGGTCAAGGCCGCGTACCCGTGGTGGCGCGCCGACCTCCCCGGGTACGCGCAAAGGATCGGCGACGCGGCCGGGCCGACCGGGTGGCAACTGGTCGTGGCGGGCGCACTGCTCACCCTCGCGGCGGCGCTCGCGCTACCCGGTTCGCTCCGCGTCAACGCCGCGCTCGCCAGCGGTGTCCTCACGATACTCACGATGCCCGCCGCCTGGCACCTCAACTGGGTGGTCACGCCCGCCGTGCTCGTGATCGCCGCCGTCGCGGTGGGCGCGAGCGGGCTGACCGCGCGCGACGAGGAGGCCGCGAACGGCTTCGTGGCCGCCGCCGGGGTTCTCGGCGGGTACGCCGCCCTCACCGGGCTCACCCACCCGGCCGCGACGTCGTTCACGCTGGCCGCGATCACGCTCGGCGGGTACGTGATCGCGACGCTGCGGCCACCCCGTACCGACCCGCAGGCGGAGCTGGTGGGGCAGCGCGTCGGCGAGTGGGCCGCCGGCGGTGCGGCGTTCGCGCTGCCCGGTGCCGTCTGCGCCGGGCTCGCCTCGCTGGTACGCGAGGGGGTCTTCCCCGGCGCCAACGCGTCCCTGGTTCTCGCCGGTGGCTTCGTCGCCGTGTCGGGCACCCTCGGGTACTCGGCCTACCGGCTCGTGTCCGGCCGCCGCGAGAGCCGGCCACTGCTGCTCGGTACCTCGCTCGGCGCGTTCGCGGTGGCCATCGGGGCGCTGGCGGGCCGCGGCACGACCGTCATCGACATGGCCGTCGGCATCCTGCTGGCGACCGGTGCGATCCTGCTCTGGACCGCGCCCTCGTTCGGCTCGCGGATCGTGTTCGGCCAGGATCTCGACGGCAACGACATCGCCGCCGCGGCGGTCACCGCCAGCGCCACGGCGGCCCTGGCACGGGTACTCGCGCTGGCCGTACCGGGTATCGGGCTGGTGACGACGGCGGTGCTCGTGGTCGCCGTCGCCACCGCGGTCCGGCGGCTGCCGGCGCGGCAGCGGCGCGGCCCGGTCGCCGGCGAGATGGCCATCGGAGCGGTGATCGCGGCGGCCAGCGGCGCGGCCGCTCTCGGTGCCGCGGCCGGCGTGATCCACGCGGCCAACCCGGTCTGGCAGGCCGACCTCGGCCCGGCCTGGGGGCACACCTCGGCGCAGTACACCCCGTACGGGTGGCAGGCGCCGGTGGCGCTGCTGCTGATCGCCCTGGCGGCGGTGATCGTCGTACCGCGCCCACAGGGCGAGGACATCGCGACCGTCGCGATGGGGCTCGCCGCCGTCGTCGCCCCGGTCGCGCTCGGGCTGCCCTGGTGGTCGCCGATGGTGGTCGGCCTGCTGGCCATCACCGGGCTGGGGGTGGCCGCGTGCCTGGCCGACCTGCCACGGGTGGCGTACACCCGCGTCGGCGTCGCCGGGCTGCTCGCGCTGTACACCGCCGCGGCCAGCCTGGTACGGCCCGCGTCCACCGCCGCGACCCTGCAGAGCATCGCGCTCGTCGGCACGCTCGTCGCGGCGCTCGCCGGGGTCCGGCTGGCCGACGACCGCGTCGGACGGGCTCATCTGGTACCCGTCGGCGGCGGCGCCGTCGCCGCCGCGGTGCTCTCGTTCACCGGCGCCGCGGCCGCGCTGTCCGCCGGCGGCCACCACCCGACGCCGGTGGTGCTCGCCGGCGCCCTCGCCGCCACCAGCCTCTCGCTGGTCGTGACCGGGCTGGCCTGCTGGCGTACGCCCGGCTTCCTGCCGTACCTGACGGCCGCGGTGGCCGTCGCCTGCACGGCGACCGCGCTGGCGGCACTGCCGCACCGGCTGCCCCTCGGGCTGTACGGGGCGACCGGCGCCCTGCTCGGCGTGCTGGCCGAGCTGATGCGGGTCGGCGCGGTACGCCGGATCGGCTGGCGCCCGGAGGACGGCTGGCAGCCGGTGGCCGACTGGAGCCCGGGCCGCGGACCGCGGTTCGACCAGTGGATGCCGGGGCGGGGCTGGCTCGGTATGGGCCGCTGGCGCCCGGCCGGTGAGCCGATCGGCTTCGGGGGCGGCGCGGCGGCCGCGAGCGCCGTACCGGCCGCGATCGCGGTGGCCGCCGTGGCGCTGCCGCTCGTCGCCGTCCTCTTCGGCCCGTACCACTTCGGGCTGCACCCGTGGACCTCTACCCAGACCGGCGCGGGCAACCTGGCGTCGTTCAACGGCTGGAAGGCGCACGCGACCGACGTGATCACGATGGCCGTGCTGACCTTCGCGGCCGCCCTCGCCGCCCTCGGGCTGGGCGGGTCACGCGAGCAGGTCGCGAACCGGACCGTCGCGGTGGTCGTACCAGGTGCCGCCCTGACCCTGCTGCTCATCCCCACCGCCGCGCACCTCGACCATCTCCAGGCGACGTTCGCCCTGCTGGTGACGACGCTGTGCGGGCTGAGCCTGGCGCTGACCCTGCCGCCGGCCCCGGACAGCATCGAGGGCGGGCCGCTGCGGACGGCGCGGCGGCTGGTGTTCGCGCTGGCCGTGCTCGCCGCGATCGCCGGGCAGGTCGGCAGCCTCGCGACCCGGTCGATGACGATCCAGGCCCTCGCGGGCTCGGTGGTGGTCGGCGCGATCGGCGCGCTCTGGGGCCGGTACCCGCTCGCCCGGATGATCGGCTGGCACGTGGCCGTGGGTACCGCCCAACTACTCGCCTTCGCCGCCAGCCTGGCCGCCGGCCACCCCGCCCGCTCGGCGGCGTTCCCGCTGCTCGGCGTGGCCGCGATCGCCGTCGCGCTGGCGGCGACGCTGCCCCGGCTGCGGCCCACCGTCTCGGTCGACACGGAGGCCACGGTCATCGAGGCGACCGCTCTCCTCGGGCTGGTCGGGGCGCTCGTGCTGACCTCGGACAACACCCGCTACACCGCGCTGGCCTGCACCGCGCTCGGCGCCATCCTCGGCCTGGCCGCGCTGCGCCCCGGCCGGCCGGAGAAGTACCTGCAAGGTCTGATCTTCGCGGCGGCCGCGGCCGAGGTCGTCGGCGTGTGGCTGCTGATGAGCACCGGCCGGGTAGAGCTGCCCGAGGCGTACAGCCTGCCGTTTGCCGTGTTCGCCCTGCTCGTCGGCGTCTTCGAGCTGCGCCGCCGGCCCGACCTGGGTAGCTGGTTGGCATACGGGCCCGCCCTGGTCGCCGGCTTCGCGCCCAGCCTGGCCCTGGTCCTGATGGCGGACGGCGCTCCCGCGCGCCGGGTACTGGTGATCGTCGCCGGGGTACTGACCCTGGCGGTGGGCAGCGTCCGCCGGCAGAAGGCGCCGGTCGTGGTGGGCAGCGCGGTCACGGCCGTCGCGACGCTGCACGAACTGCTGCGGCTGTCCGCGATGCTGCCCTGGTGGGTGCTGCTCCTGCTGTTCAGCGCGGCCGGTGCGCTGCTGATCAGCCTGGGTGCGACGTACGAGAAGCGCCGTCACAACGTGGCGCGACTGCGTGGCGCCTTCGACCGCCTGCGTTGACCCCATCTCCGCGATCGTGGACAGTGAGGCCGCCTACAGCCGGTCTACCGGTCTAGCTGTCCACGATCTCCGACTGGAGCGCGGCGTCCTTCTCGGCCACCAGGCGCTTCAGGTCCTCCTGGTACGCCGCCATCCTCGACCGCAGCGCCTCGTCCGACGCGGCCAGGATGCGTACCGCGAGCAGGCCGGCGTTGCGGGCGCCGCCGACCGACACCGTGGCGACCGGCACCCCGGCCGGCATCTGCACGATCGACAGCAGCGAGTCCATCCCGTCGAGGTACTTCAACGGCACCGGCACGCCGATCACCGGCAGCGGCGTCGCCGAGGCGACCATGCCCGGCAGGTGCGCGGCGCCACCCGCGCCGGCGATGATGACGCGAAGGCCACGCGAGGCGGCGCTGTGCGCGTACTCGATCATCTTCTCGGGCGTCCGGTGCGCGGACACGACGTGTGCCTCGAACGGCACGTCGAACTCGGCGAGCGCCTCGGCGGCGGCCTTCATGACCGGCCAGTCCGAATCACTGCCCATGATCACGCCAACGTCAGGCATGCGGGTCCCCACCCTCGGTCAGCCAGCGGGCGGCCCGCGCCGCACGCGCCCGTACGTCGTCAAGGTCATCGCCGAGCACGGTCACGTGCCCGATCTTGCGGCCGGGGCGGACCTCCTTGCCGTACAGGTGGACGCGCGCGCCCGGCTCGGCGGCGAACAGGTGGTGCAGGCGCTCGTCGATCGACATGCCGCCCTCGGTGCCGCCCAGCACGTTGGCCATCACGACCACCGGGGCCGCCAGCGACGTGTCGCCCAGCGGGTAGTCGAGCACGGCGCGCAGGTGCTGCTCGAACTGCGAGGTACGGGCGCCCTCGATCGTCCAGTGCCCGGAGTTGTGCGGGCGCATCGCCAGTTCGTTGACCACCAGGCCGTCGGCCGTCTCGAACAGTTCGACTGCGAGGATGCCGACGACGCCGAGCTCGGTCGCCACGTCGATCGCCAACCGCGTCGCGGCGCAGGCCAGGTCCTCCGACAGGTTCGGCGCCGGGGCCAGCACCTCGACGCAGATGCCGTCGCGCTGCACGGTCTCCACCACCGGGTACGCGGCGACCTGCCCGAACGGCGACCGGGCCACGACGGCGGAGAGTTCCCGGCGCAGCGGCACCCTCTCCTCGACGATCAACTCGGTGTCGGGCGCCGGGTCGTCAGGACCCAGCATCCAGACACCGCGCCCGTCGTACCCGCCGCGGACGGCCTTGGCGACGACCGGCCAGCCGACCTCTGCGGCGAAGTCGGCGATATCGGACGGCGACGAGACCGCGCGCCACCGGGGAACGGGAAGTCCGAGCGACGAGAGGCGCTCGCGCATGGCGCGCTTGTCCTGGGCGTACCGGAGGGCGTCGGCGCCGGGCAGCACCGTGACGCCCTCGGCGGCCAGCGCACGGATGTGCTCGCCCGGTACGTGTTCGTGGTCGAACGTGACCACGTCGCACTCCTTGGCGAACTCGCGCAGCGCGGCGAGGTCGGTGTGGTGGCCGAGGGCGACGTTGGGGGTGACCAAGGCGGCGCCGTCGGCGGGCGAGGTAGCGAGAACCCGGAGGGACTGGCCGAGCGCGATCGCGGCCTGGTGGGTCATCCGAGCGAGCTGACCGCCGCCGACCATGCCGACAACGGGCAGACCGGTGTGGGAATTCATCGGCGCAAAGACTACCGCGCCCCGGACACTCCGTTACAGCTCCGGGCCGCTTACCGGCACGGGTCGCCCTAAAGCTCCGGGCCGCGGCGGCGCAGCTCATCGACCGCACCCATGGCGGCGCGCAGCTCCGCCAGCCAGGCATCGGCGTGCTGACCGACCAGGTTCACGCACCAGCCGAGCGCGTCCGAGCGCGAGCGCGCGACGCCGGCGGCGACGAGCGTGTCCAGGACCTGGCGGTCGTCCTGGCGCAGCCGGGTCATCACCGGAGCGGACAGCGTCGTGAACAGCTCACGGGTGCCGCCGGCCGCCGCCCCCCAGCCGACCTTGCGCCTGTACCGGTGCTCGAGCTGCCGGGCGATGGCGACCCGCCGGTCCCGGGTCGACTCCCGGAACGATGCGATCCTGCCCTGTTCGGCCGCTGCCCGGTCGGCGTCGGCGGCGTCCTGCGCGAGGGTCGGCTCGGGCAGCCGGCCCACGATGACGATCTCATCCCGGTCGATGCTGATCTCCGGTGTACCGGTGAACCAGTCATCGGGCAGCGCCCCCGCGATCCAGGCCGGGGCGTCGTCGGCGGGCGGCGGCTCCGTACGGCCGCCGCGGCTCCAACCGGCGCCCATCCCCCAGTGCTCTTTCCTCATGGCGGCCTCCTCCTCCGGTGCATTGATTACATGCTTACATCGTTGCACCAACCGGAGCGCCATTGTGTTCGCTGGCAGCGAACAGGACGGATGACGCGCCGATCCCGGACACCCGACGCGGGAGTCCAGGATCACGAAGAGCACCTACGACAGCTTGGCGACCAGCTCGTCCACGGTCGTCACGGGCGCGTCGCAGACGAACCCGCGACACACGTACGCCGTGGGCTTCCCGCTGAGCGCCGGACGGCCCACGAGCAGCGGTACCCCCGGCGCGTCCGGCTCGCCGGCAACGATGACCGCGCCCGGGGGCGCCGCCCGCCACGCTGCCTCGATCATCGGCTCGGCCTCCCCGACGGGGCCGGCGATGGCGATCTCGTACGGGCCCGACAGCAGCGCCTCACCGGTCGCGCAGGAGTACCCGGCGAACCTCGCGTGCTGCGCCGCCAGCGCGGCCACCTTGGTCAGCGCCAGCTCCGCCGTGTCGCGGTACCGCTTGTCACCGGTCAGCGCCGAGTACGCGGTCAGCGCCGCCAGCAGCGCCGACAAGCCCGACGGGGTGGCGTTGTCGGTCGGGTCGGACGGCCGGGTCACCAGGCGCTCGGCGTAGTCGGCGGTGTCGTAGAACCCGCCCGAGGAGTCGGCGAAGTGCTCCAGGGCATGGTCGAGCAGTTGGCCGGCCAACTCCAGCCAGCGGCCCTCGCCGCAGTACTGGTGCAGCGCGCAGAACGCCTCGGCCACGGCGCCGTAGTCCTCCAGTACGCCCATCGGCTCGCCGACGACCCCGCCCAGCGACACCCGGCGCAGCCGGCCGTCGACGATGTGGTCGACCAGGACGTTGCCGGCCTGCACCATCGCCGCCTCCAGCGCCAGCGCGTTGGACTCCCGCTCCCCCGCGATCGCCAGGTACTCGACCAGCGCGGTCACCACGAGCCCGTTCCACGAGGCGACGACCTTGTCGTCCCGGTCCGGCTGCGGACGGCCCGCGCGGGCGTCCAGCAGCAGCGCCTTCACCCGCTCCAAACGCTCCCCGTCCTCGGGGTCGACGGGCAACTGCAGCACGCTCGTACCGTGCTCGAACGTCCCCTCCTCGGTGACGTTGAAGACCCTGGCCGCCCAGGCGGCATCGTCGTCACCGAGCACCTCGGCCAGCCCGGCCGGCGTCCACACGTACGTCAGCCCCTCGACGCCGTCGGTGTCGGCGTCCAGGGCGGACGCGAAGCCGCCCTCGCCGGTACGCATCGAGCCGAGCAGGAAGTCCGCGGTCTCCCGGGCCACCCGCAGCGCAAGCTCGTCGCCGGTCAGCCGCCACAGGTGCGCGTACGCGCGCAGCAGCAGCGCGTTGTCGTAGAGCATCTTCTCGAAGTGCGGCACCGTCCACGTGCGGTCGACGCTGTACCGGGCGAAGCCGCCGCCGAGCTGGTCGTAGATGCCGCCGCGGGCCATCGCCTCGCAGGTCCCCCGCACCATCTCCAGCGACCGCTCCGAGTCGGTGCGCTGGTGGTGGCGCAGCAGGAACAGCAGGTTCATGTGCGGTGGGAACTTGGGCGCGTCGCCGAACCCGCCGTACCGCTCGTCGTACTCCCGCGACAGGGACGCGGCGGCCGAGTCGAGCACCTGGGCGGTCATCGGCCCGGTGGGGAGGCCCATGCCGCTGGCGCGGGCGATCGCCTCCACGACCGCGGAGCTCTGCTTCAGCACCGCCTCGCGGTTGTCGCGCCACGCCTCGGCCACCGACTGGACCAGGCGCACGAAATTGGGGCGGGGAAAGTAGGTGCCACAGAAGAACGGCTCGCCGTCGGGGGTCGCGAAGACCGTCATGGGCCAGCCGCCCTGGCCGGTCATCGCCTGCGTCGCGGTCATGTAGACCGCGTCGATGTCGGGGCGCTCCTCGCGGTCGACCTTGATCGGTACGCACGCCTCGTTGACCACGGCGGCGACGCCCTCGTGCTCGAAGCTCTCGTGGGCCATGACGTGGCACCAGTGGCAGGCCGCGTACCCGATAGAGATCAGCACCGGTACGTCGCGGCGCCGGGCCTCCTCGAACGCCTCGGGGCCCCACTGCCACCAGTCGACCGGGTTGTCGGCGTGCTGCCGGAGGTAGGGCGAGGTGGCGTCCGCCAGTCGGTTGGCCATGGGTCCACCCTACGCGCCACCAAGATCGCCGGCAGCCGTCAGCCGGCGCCCTCCTGGCGCAGCGGGACGACCTCGGCGTCGGTCAGCCCGTGCAGCACCTCGACGATGCGCTCGGGCGGCATCGGCGGGTGGAAGAAGTAGCCCTGCGCACCGGTACAGCCGAGCGCGGTCAGCACCGCACGCTGCTCGGCGGTCTCCACACCCTCCGCGATGACCCGCAGGCCCAGGCGGTGGGCGAGGTCCACAGTGGTCCGTACGATCGCGGCGGCGCCGGCGGACTCGACCATGCCACGGACGAACGCCCGGTCGATCTTCACCTCGTCGACGGCCACCCGGGTCAGGAACGTCAACGACGAGTACCCGGTGCCGAAGTCGTCGACGGCGAACTGGACGCCCAGCTCGCGCAGCGCGGAGAGCACATCGTCGATGACGCTCAGCTCGCTCATCACCACGGTCTCGGTGATCTCCAGGACCAGCCGGTCCGGCCGGACGCCGTGGAGGTCGAGCAGCGCGGCGATGTCGGCCGGCAGGGTCGCGTCCAGCAGGCTGCGCGGCGACAGGTTGACCGCGATGGGTACGTCGAGGCCTTCGGTGGCCCAGCCCGCCGCGACGGCGAGCGCGCGGTCGAGCACGTACCGGGTGAAGTCACCGAGCAGCTCGCTGTGCTCGATGACGGTCACGAAGTCGTCGGGCATCAGAGTGCCCCGACGGGGGTGGTTCCACCGTACGAGCGCCTCGACGCCGGTGACGCCGCCGCCTTCGCCGAGCCGGACCGCCGGCTGCAGGACGAGCGTGAGCTGATCGTCGACGGCGAGCGCCTCGCGCACCTCGGCCAGCAGCGACAGCCGGTCCGTGCTGGCCAGGTCCCGGGCCGCGTCGTAC
This sequence comes from Planosporangium mesophilum, assembly GCF_016863255.1. Classification (GTDB taxonomy): domain Bacteria; phylum Actinomycetota; class Actinomycetes; order Mycobacteriales; family Micromonosporaceae; genus Planosporangium; species Planosporangium mesophilum. Next base: position 2,017 of record NZ_BOON01000030.1, on the reverse strand, counting down.
CAGCCGACCCGCACCCCGCCGCGCTTGGCCTGGTACATCGCGATGTCGGCGCGGCGCAGCAGCTCGGTCAGGTCGACCGAGCCGGCGACCCCGACGGCGACGCCGACGGACGCCTCGACCGAGAGCTGGACCCCGGCCACCTCGGTCGGGACGGCGAGGCCGCGGACCAGGGCGCGGGCCCGGACCAGGGCGTACACCACTTCGTCCGGGTGATCGGTGACCAGCCACCGCGGCGGTTCGATCCCGCCGCCGGACAGCTCCGGCAGCAGCAGCGCGTACTCGTCGCCACCCAACCGGGCCAGCAGCTCGCCGGGGCCGAGCGCCTCGCCCAGCCGCGAGCCGGCGATCCGCAGCAGCACGTCACCCGCGCCGTGGCCAAGGGTGTCGTTGACCTCCTTGAAGCGGTCCAGGTCGAGCAGCAGCAGGGCGACCGGCGTACCGGCGGGCAGCTCCCGCAGCAGCCGGTCGCCGGAGGTCAGGAACCCGACGCGGTTGGTCAGCCCGGTGAGCGAGTCATGGATGAGATCGCGGGTGCTGCGCTCCCCCATCTCCCGCAACTGCTCGTGGCTCGCGGCGTCGTGCAGCGCCCCGGCGAGGGCATCGGCGTACGCGGCGAACATGAGCCGGTCGCGGGAGCCCATCCGGTCCGGCAGTCGCAGGCGGATCCGCAGCTCACCGACGTGCACCCCGGCCACGGAGAGGTCGCGCGCGACGGTGCCGGGCTCGTCGGCGTCGCCGCACTCCCACCCCTCGACCTCGCCGTCGCGCGAACCCGCGTACGCCCGGACCGCGCCGCCCGGCGTGATCAGCGACAACCGGGCCCACTCGCCGTCGAACAGGCGCAGCGCGCACTCGATGCCGGCCCGGATCGTCCCCTCGTCGTCGAGCCGGTTGAGCTGGCGCGTCGCGTCCGCGAACGTCTGCCAGTTGCGCCGTTCGTCGTCGATGCGCAGCCGGTACGCGTACGCCCGGTGCAGCAGCCACAGCGCGGGTGGCAGCAGCGCCAGCCAGCGTGGGTTCACCCCGTACAGGCCGACGACGAGCAGACCGACCGCCACGTTGCCGATCACCATCGGCAGCTTGCTGGCGTTGGCGCTGCGCAGTACCGGCGGGAACGGATCGCCGTTGCGGCGCGCCACCCGCCACGAGACCACGCCGAGGCTGGTGACGGCGTACCCGCCGGCGGCCAGGAACAGCGCCGCCGCCAGCCGCGGGGTGAGCGGATGCCGGTAGGTCACGGTGAGGAGGTTGGCCGCGGCGGCGGCCGCACCGCTGGCGAGCGTGAGCACACCGGTGCCCCACACCGCCGAACTCCGTACGGGCAGGTCCCGGCGCCGTACCTGGATCACGCGGGCCAACCCGACGCCGACCAGCGTCACCGGCGGCACCCAGGCCGCCGGCAGCAGCACGCAGAGGATGACGACCGCCGACTCGCCCCAGGCCAGCCCGATCGCGCCAGTGCCGACGCGTACCCGCAGCATGGGCAGCTGGGCGGCGATCACCACGCCGACCGCGATCGCGAACCAGGCGGGGTGCGGCGCCGGCGCGTCGAGCGCGGGGATACCGGTGTCCAGGACGTGGCTGCCCACCAGTACGCCGGCGGTGGCCAACGCGAACGCGAGCAGTGGCACGAGAGTGCCCTGACGCCGCAGCGTTGCCGTCATCCGCCTTACCTCTCCCGCCCCCGGAGCCCAGGCGTGCGCTTCCCCGAGGAGATTATCCGTACGGCGGTCGATGCGACATCGGTCGCGCCGGTTACCGCCGTCACCCGGACGGCCCTGGGAGCGATATCAGCGGTGATCGCGGGGGTGACGTGGCGGTGGGGCGAAGGGGTGGGCCGACTCACCGGTAGCGGGAGGTCACGACGGACGAAAGGCACGCGCCGACCACCCATGCCCGCCCCTCCCTCACCGTCCAGCCGGAGGCTAGAGCAAACCCGAGGGAGGGATCCAATCCGTTCGTTGTATTAGGACGGAATGGCGACGAAAATCCGGTTTGCGGCTCCGGGGGGGGGGGG
>NZ_BOON01000029.1 GCF_016863255.1 Planosporangium mesophilum | reverse complement strand
GGGGGGGGGGGGGGGGGGGGGGGGCTACCGGCGCTACGGCTGCGGGTGCTCCTCACGCTTCGGCTCGGTCGCCGCCGGGCTCGCACCGGGCGTTCCGCTCGACGGGAACTGATCCGGCAGCCGGCGCAGCCTGCTGTTCATGTTCCGGATCAACAGCACGGTGCCGATCACGAGCACCAGGATGAGGAACAGGCCCATCGGGCCGGCGAGACCACCGGTCCTGGTGTCACCGAAGTTGTTCTGCGCGAGACTGTCGGCGAGCAGGGTGAGCGTGTTCATGCCCTAACGGTACCGCCCCGCCCGCCCCGTCCGGACCCCCCGATCACCCGCTACGCGCACACCGACTCCCGCACGCCGGCGAACAGGTCGTCCTCGGGATCGGAGCGCTCCACCAGACAACGGGCCAGCTCGTAGTCCTCGGTCGGCCACGTCTCACGCTGGATCTCGAGCGGCACCCGGAACCACGACCCGTCCGGGTCGACCTGGGTGGCGTGCGCGCGCAGCGCGTCGTCGCGCACCTCGAAGTACTCCCCGCAGGGCACCCGGGTGGTGACCCGGTGGCCCTTGTCGCGGGCCGGGTCCCACTTGGCCAGCCACTCGGCGTAGGGCGACTCGAGCCCGGCGGCGAGCATCGCCTCGTGCAGCGCCGTGGTCCGGGCCCGCGAGAAGCCCATGTGGTAGTAGAGCTTCAGCGGCTGCCACGGCTCGCCCAGGTCGGGGTAGCGCTCGGGGTCGCCGGCCGCCTCGAACGCCGCGACCGACACCTTGTGGCACATCACGTGGTCGGGGTGCGGGTAGCCGCCGTCCTCGTCGTACGTGGTGACGACGTGCGGGCGGAACTCGCGCATCACCTTGACCAGCGGCGCGGCCGCCTTCTCGACCGGCTCCAGCCCGAAGCAGCCCTCGGGCAGCGGCGGCAGCGGGTCGCCCTCCGGGAACCCGGAGTCCACGAAGCCCAGCCACTCCTGGCGCACACCGAGGATCGCGCGGGCGCGCTCCATCTCCTCCCGGCGGAGAGTGGCCATGTTCTCCCAGACGTCGGGGCGGTCGAGCTTGGGGTTGAGCACGCTGCCGCGCTCCCCGCCGGTGCATGTGACGACGAGCACATCCACGCCCTCGGCCACGTACTTCGCCATGGTCGCGGCGCCCTTGCTCGACTCGTCATCCGGGTGTGCGTGCACCGCCATGAGGCGCAACTGCTCGCCCACAGGTTCTCCTCGCCGTCGCTGCTGGAACAATGAAGTGGACCGCGGGAACGCGGACCACGAAACCGATCCATTGTGCCGGGCCGCCGTCACACACCGCTCCCCCGGCTCGCTCATTGTGCTCGTCCACACCGACAGATTCGACGAGGACCGTGTCAGACCGCGATTTGATCTCAGACGCATCGATCTTCCCGGCCGGCCGGTACGGCCGGCGCCGGGAGCGCCGCCCCGCCCGCCGGGGCGTGACGACGTTCTTCATGGTCGCCGGCGCCGTCGTCGGCCTGGTTCTCGCGATGACGCTCTACCAGCGCTACGGCACGCCGGACTACCGCCCGCAGGTGGTGCACTTCCAACTCGGCCCGGACCACACCACGCTGCGCTTCGAGGTGCACAAGGCGAAGGAAGGCCCGGCGACGTGCCACGTACGGGCCCGCAACCGCGCGGGCGCCGAGGTGGGAGCGGCCGACGTGCCGTTGCCCGCCGGCAACCCGGTCACGGTCACGTACACGCTGAAAACGAGCGGGCCGCCGGTGAGCGCCGAGGTGCCGGCGTGCCGGGCGGTGAGCCAATAGGGTTACCGGGTGCCGACGGACCGGTGACAACATTGGTACACGTTCGGTAATGACTGTCGCTGGTAAGTTGGTAGGTCTGAACCCGTCGGCCGCAGCAATCGGAGGAGATCTTCGGTGTCGATCAACGACCGTGGAGAAAACGCCACCTGGCTGTCGCAGGAAGCCTATGACCGGTTGAAGGCCGAACTGGATCAGCACATCGCGAACCGCCCCGTGATCGCCGCTGAGATCAACGCGCGGCGCGAGGAGGGCGACCTCAAGGAGAACGGTGGCTACCACGCCGCCCGCGAGGAGCAGGGGAAGCAGGAGGGCCGGATCCGGTACCTCGAGCAACTGCTGCGCGACGCCAAGGTGGGCGAGGCACCGAGGAGCGACGCGGTCGCCGCCGGCACGGTCGTCACGATCCGGTTCGACGAGGACGAGGACGACACCGAGACGTTCCTGCTCGGCTCGCGGGAGATCGCCTCCACCACCGAGCTGACCGTGTACAGCCCGGAGTCGGCGCTGGGCAAGGCGATCCTCGGGGCGCAAGCCGGTGACACCGTCACGTACAGCGCGCCGAGCGGTGCCGAGGTCAAGGTCACCGTCGTCTCGTTCGAGGCCTTCGCGGGCTGACCGCCCATCTTCGCGCCGACACGAGTGCGCGCGTCGATGTCGCCGGAATCAGGCCAGTGATCCGGTGAACGTCACAACGTGACCGGTGGAGCGCAGCGCGGTGACCAACCGGTCAGAGTGCTCGGCGCCCCGCGTCTCCACCGACAGCGCCACCTCGACCTCACCCAGCCGCAGCCGCGGGTCGTGCCGGCGGTGCTCCACGTCCAGGACGTTGGCCCCCTGCTCCGCGATCTCGCTCAGCAGTCGGGCGAGGTGGCCGGGGCTGTCGCCGCACCGCACGGTGAACGTGAGGTACCGGCCGGCCGCGGCGAGCCCGTGCTCGATGAGGCGCAGCATCAGCAGCGGGTCGATGTTGCCGCCGCTGAGTACGGCGACGGTGGGCGTCACCACCGGTACCACGCCGGCCAGCAGTGCGGCCACGGCGACCGCGCCCGCCGGCTCCACGACCTGCTTGCCGCGCTCCATCAGCATCAGCAGCGCCCGCGAGATGTCCTCTTCGGAGACCGTGACGACCTGGTCGACCAGCTTGCTCACGTGGGCGTACGTGATGTCGCCGGGGCGGCCGACCGCGATCCCGTCGGCGATCGTGCCGAACTTCGACAGCCGTACCGGTCGCCCGGACGCCAGGGACGGCGGGAAGGCCGCCGCGCCGGCCGCCTGTACGCCGACCACCCGGATGTCGGGCCGCACCGCCTTGATCGCCACGGCCACGCCCGCGATGAGCCCGCCGCCGCCGATCCCCACGACGATCGTGCGTACGTCGGGGCACTGCTCCAGCACCTCCAGGGCGATCGTGCCCTGCCCGGCGATGACGTCGGGGTGGTCGAACGGGTGGATGAACACCGCCCCGCTTTCCTCGGCGTACTCCTGCGCCGCCGCGAGCGACTCGTCGACGGTGCGGCCGACCAGCCGTACCGTCGCGCCGTACCCCTTGGTCGCCGCGATCTTCGGCAGCGGGGCACCGACAGGCATGAAGACCGTCGACTCGGTGTGCATCAGCCCGGCCGCCAACGCCACGCCCTGCGCGTGGTTGCCGGCGCTCGCCGCCACCACTCCCCTGGCCCGCTCGGCGTCCGACAGGCGGGCGATCCGCACGTACGCTCCACGGATCTTGAACGAGCCGGCCCGCTGGAGGTGCTCGCACTTCAGCCACGCGGGGCCGCCCAGCTTCGCCTGCAGCGGCCGGCACGGTTCGAGCGGGGTGTAGCGGATCACGCCGTCGAGTACCTCGCGCGCGGCCTCGACATCGGCGAGCGTCACCAACTCGGGTGCCAGGGTCATGTGGTCGATCGTGCCATCCGCCGCGGCAGCGGGCACGCGGAGGGCTCGGCGGAACCGGCCGGCCCCGCGGAGGCCCGGCGACGCCGGGCGGCCCCGCGGAGGGCTTGGCGACGCCGGCCGGGTCAGGAAACCCGGCTACGCTCCCGGACCCGTGGCCAGCCCGGCGCGTGCCGCCGCCACGGCGCGGCCGCCTCGATCTGGCCGGCGACCGCGAGCAGGGCCAGCTCGCTGCCGGGCCGCCCGATGAGCTGGACCGCGGCGGGCAGGCCGTCCCGGCGTACGCCCATCGGGACCACCACGCCCGGGAACCCGGCGATGTTCCAGGGCGCCGCGTACGGGGCGTAGCGCAGGCTGGAGATGACGTTGGCCTGCCAGGACCGGTTGTGCCAGTCGGCGGCGACCGGCGGCGCGGTCGCCAGCGCGGGGGTGACCAGGACGTCGTAGCGGCCGTCGGCGAACCAGTCGCGGCAGCGCTCCCGCCAGGCGGCCCGGTCGTCCTCGCGTACCAGGCGCGTGCGCAGCAACCGCTCGCCGAGGGCGATGTGGCGACGGGTACGCGGCTGCAGCGCGTACAGGTCGATCCCGGCGGCCGTAGCGTCGCGGTAGGCGATGGCGAACCAGGTGGCCAGCCCCCGCAGGCCCAGGGACACCGGGTACGCCGGGTCGGCGCGCTTCGCGTCGTGGCCGAGGCGTACCAGCAGCCGGGCGGCGGCGCCGGTGGCGCGGCAGGCGTCGCCGTCGGGGAAGACGCCCGCGACCGGTGAGCGCAGCGAGACCGCCACCCGCAGCCGGTCCGGCTCCACGAGCCGTTCGGGCGTGCGCCCGGCCAGGACCGCGAACCCGATGGCGGCGTCGGCGACGGTGGTGGCCAGGATGCCGTGCTCGGCCAGGCCGAACCAGTCGTCGGCGCCGATCCCGGAAGGCACCACGCCACGGCCGGGCTTGATGCCGACGAGGCCGCAGCACGCCGCCGGGATGCGGACCGATCCGAGGCCGTCGTTGCCGTGCGCGATCGGCACCAGGCCCGCGGCGACCGCGGCGGCTGCGCCGCCGGAAGAACCTCCGGCCGTACGGTCGGTGCGCCACGGATTGCGCGTGGTGGCGCTGGAGTCGTCGGTGGAGGCGAAGAGGCCCAGCTCCGGCATGCGCGTCGTGCCGACCACGACCGCACCGGCGCCGCGCAGCCGGCGTACCACCTCGTGGTCGTGCTCGGCGACCGGGCTGGCCGCCGCCTCGGAGCCGTTCCAGGTCCGCACGCCGACGACGGAGGTGTTCTCCTTGACCGCGACCGGCACCCCCGCGAGGGGCAGGTTGCCGAGGTCGGGCTGCTCGTCGACCGCCTCGGCCTCGAGCATCGCCTCCTCGGTACGGACCTGCCGGAACGCGTGCACGATCCGGTCGTAGGAATGGATGTGTTCGAGGTGGTCCGCGATCACCGCGGTGGCCGAGGTGTCACCCCGCCGCACCGCTCGCGCGATCTGGCGCGCGCTGGCGCCCACCCACGTTCCGGACTGGCCGAGCATCGCGCCCTCCCCTGAGTCGACGCCTGACTGTCTTAACGAACGAGCGCCTGTTCCAGGTCGGCCAACAGATCGTCGACCGTCTCGATCCCGACCGAGAGCCGCACCAGGTCGGCCGGCACCTCGAGCGGCGACCCGGCCGCGCTCGCGTGGGTCATCCGGCCCGGGTGCTCGATGAGCGACTCGACGCCGCCCAGCGACTCACCGAGGACGAACAGCTTCGCCCTGTTGCAGATGTCCACCGCCGCGGCCTCGCCACCGGCGGCACGGAAACTAATCATGCCCCCGAAGCGCCGCATCTGCTTGGTAGCGACGTCGTGCCCCGGGTGCTCGGGCAGACCGGGGTAGAGCACCTGGCTGACCGCGGGGTGTCCGAGCAGGAACTCGGCGACGCGCTCGGCGTTGTCGCAGTGCCGCTCCATCCTTACCCCGAGGGTCTTGATGCCGCGCAGGGTGAGCCAGGCGTCGAAGGGGCCGTTGATCGCGCCCATCGCGTTCTGGTGGTAGGCCAGCTCCTCGCCGAGGGCGGCGTCACCGACGACGAGGGCACCGCCGACGACATCGGAGTGGCCGCCGACGTACTTGGTGGTCGAGTGGACCACGACGTCGGCGCCGTGGGCGAGCGGCTGCTGCAGGTACGGCGAGGCGAACGTGTTGTCGACGACGAGCAGCGCGTCGTTGTCGTGCGCCACCCCGGCGAGCGTGGCGATGTCCGCGATGCCCAGCAGGGGGTTGGTCGGCGTCTCGGCCCAGATCACCTTGGTACGCGGCGTGATCGCCTTCCGGACGGCGTCGATGTCCGCGAGGTCGACCGGGGTGAACTCCAGACCCCAGCGCTGGGCGACCCGGGCGAAGAGGCGGTACGTGCCGCCGTACGCGTCGCCGGGGATCACCACGTGGTCGCCGGGCCGGCAGACGGTCCGTAGCAGGGTGTCCTCGGCGGCGAGGCCGCTGGCGAACGCCATCCCCCGGCGACCGCCCTCGATGGCGGCGAGGCACTCCTGGAGCGCGTCGCGGGTGGGGTTGCCGCTGCGGCTGTACTCGTACCCCAGCCGCGGCTGCCCGACCCCGTCCTGCGCGTACGTGCTGGTCTGGTAGATCGGCGGCACAACGGCCCCGGTGCGCGGATCGGGCTCCTGCCCGGCGTGGATCGCGAGCGTATCGAATCCGAACTGATGTTGGCCGTTCGTCATGGGTTGACACTATCCGCCGTTACGGTGATCGGCGTGACGGGATGCGTCTTCTGCGCCATCGTGGCGGGCACGGTTCCGGCGTTCGAGGTGGCGTCCGTTCCGGCCGCCGTGGCCTTCCTCGACACCCGGCCGGTGTTCAAGGGACACGTGCTGGTGGTGCCGCGCGAGCACCTCGTGACGCTGGCCGACGTACCCGGGTCGCTGCTGCCGGAGTACTTCTCCTTCGTGCAGCGGCTGTCGGTGGCGGTGGAGCAGGGGCTGGGCGCGGGCGGCACCTTCGTCGCGGCGAACAACAAGGTCTCGCAGTCGGTACCGCACCTGCACACGCACGTGGTGCCGCGCACCAAGGGCGACGGGCTGCGCGGCTTCTTCTGGCCGCGTACCAAGTACGCCTCGGATTCGGAGGCCGAGGAGTACGCCGCCCGGATCGCCGCCGCCCTCCCCTCCTGATCGCGTGATCGGGCCCACGGTGGGTCGTACGTCGATATCGGGGCATGCTTGGGGATGGACCCGCCCGATCGCGGGTCCGCCGTGAAGGGAGTGCGTCGTGTTCCTGCGCCAGAAGAAGCTGGACCTGCCCACCCCGGACGAGGCGCTGCCCGGCCGGGACACGCCCGTGCCGGTGGCCGCGCGCCACACGGTCCTCGGTACTCCCCTGACCGGCCCCTGGCCCGACGGCCACGAGGTCGCCGTGTTCGGCATGGGGTGCTTCTGGGGCGCCGAGCGGATCTTCTGGAGGCTGCCCGGCGTGTACTCGACCTCGGTCGGCTACGCCGGCGGGGTCACGCCCAACCCGACGTACGAGGAGACCTGCTCCGGACTCACCGGCCACGCCGAGGTGGTCCAGGTCGTCTTCGACCCGGCCGTCGTGTCGTACCAGCAGTTGCTCAAGGCGTTCTGGGAGAACCACGACCCGACCCAGGGCATGCGGCAGGGCAACGACATCGGCACCCAGTACCGCTCGGCCATCTACGCCACCACCGACGAGCAGCTGGCCGAGGCGTTCGCGTCCCGGGAGGCGTTCGCGCCGGTGGTGAATCAGGCGGGGTACGGCGAGATCACCACGGAGATCGCGAAGGCCGGCCCGTACTACTACGCCGAGGACTACCACCAGCAGTACCTGTCGGACGCCAAGAACCCCAACGGATACTGCAACCACGGCCCGAACGGGCTGAGCTGCCCGATCGGCGTCGCGAAGGTCGAGGAGTAGGCGACCGAAGGGTCGCGTTGGTTTTCTGGTCCCGCGGCCGCCGGACCGTCGAATTACCGGAAAGCCCAGCCTTACGGGATCGACGATCATGTCGCCACTCAGTGCGATTCTAAAAGCGCTCTAAGTTGATCAGCGACTCACGGTATCGATAAAGTTACCGTCATTTCCGGAAGTGACGATCCTCACGTCCGCGGTCCGGCGCGGCCCGCTCGGCGTTGACTCCCGATCGATCCTCGACCTTGACCTGCCGCTCTCGGGCAGGTCCGTCGGCGAGCGCGGCCGGAAATAGCATCGGTTAACGACCGGGCGTGAGCGCGGAGCAGTAATGGAGGCCACTCGACTGCTGCCGCGCCGGTCGCGCAACGTACTATGTTGTACGGAATTCGAGCCGGACACGGCGCATGCCGGTCCGGCTATTTCGCGGGCTCCGGCAGCCCCAGCAACACACCGGTATTACGGGGGACAATCGGGGAGGGAAAAGCACAACGATGACCGCTTCCGCCACACGGTCCTGGCAAGGCATCACCATCCCCGCTCCCGGCACCTACCTTCTCGACCAGAGGCACAAGCGGGTCGGTTTCCTGGCGCGACACATGATGGTCACCGGCGTACGGGGTCAGTTCGAAGAGGTGAACGCGCGGATCGTCGTGGGCGAGGACCCGCTGCAGTCCTCGGTGCGAGCCACCATGTGGGCGGCGAGCATCAACACCCAGCAGCCCGACCGGGACGCGCACGTCAGGAGCGGCGACTTCCTCGACGTGGAGAAGTACCCCACGCTGGAGTACCGCAGCACGGGGGTCAAGTGGCTGGGATCCAGCGACCCCATCTTCCAATGGGCCCGCCTGAAGACCCACCGGCCCGGCTACCAGGGCGGAGCCGGCAACATCCCGCACCAGGCCGCCAACACGCTCGGACGGTTCATCCTGACCGGCGAGTTGACGATCAAGGGCATCACACTGCCGGTCGACCTTCACGCGCAGTTCGGTGGGACTCATCGCGACCCCGAGGGATATGACATCTTCGGGTTCACCGCGACGGCGGAGATCAACCGTGAGGATTACGGCCTGCTCTGGAACGTAGCCCTCGAAACCGGTGGTGTCCTCCTCGCGAAGACGGTGCGGATCGAGATCGCCGCCGAGGCGTATCGCCAGCCACTCGGCGCCGGCCTCACGGGGTATGTCAAGGAGTACCCGGTCTACTAGCGGGCACGTCGGGTCAGAACGGCGGCGGACCGCTGCCGACCAGGCGAACGGCGGCATCCTGACCGGCGCCTTCGACGCCCGCCAGCACGACCTCACCGGTCTCGCCGGTCGGCAACTCGATAGGAAGGTTGGCCCCGACCGAGCCGACGAGGTCGGCGCCGGGATCATCGGGGCGGAAACTTCCGCTCCACGGCCGTGGACCGCCGGGTTCGGGCCGTCCGGAGCGGAGGGTCGCGATCCCCTGCTGCCGGGTGCCGTCGACCAGGACGAGAGTGGCCAGTCCTGCAAACGTCGCCATGGTTTTCCACCGTAGCGTGGTGGGGCCGGCCGCCGCCGGGTCGGTCGACCGATCCGCTCTGTCGGATCGCGGAGTCAGGAACCCGTCCCGATCCACACAACACCGATTCGAATTCTTTCGCGGGGACCACAGTCATCTCTCCACGCTCGACGATTACGTCGCAGCGGATTCACCGACACACAGCAATGCGCGCAATTCACTGACCAATGAGGACATTTTTTCGTTCGCCGCTTTCTGCGACTGCCAGTCCTGTCTGGGAATGTAGAAGTCCGAGAAGTTACGCCCTCCCCGATACATTTCACTCAGCAGTTCCGCCGCCTCTCGGAGACGCTCGGTCGCGGGTCGGTCGCTTTCGCTCAGGACCGCGCCGATTCCCCGGAACCGGTGGTACCAGGGCAGGCCGTCGTACCCTTCGCGCACAACAATGTCCGCGAGCCGCGGAACGAGCTCGAGAGCCGCCTGGATCCGCAGTTCGGGAGTGTCGGGGCTCATGGTGACGGCTCCGCTCGGAATGGTGGGCGTCGGGCGATGAAGACGAACTCACGCCTGGGCCGGTCGGGCGCGTCCCGGACGTCCACCACGACGAAACCCGCGGCCGCCAGGGATTCCTCGACCTCGACGCGGCTACGGAAGCGCAGCGTCGAGTCCGATGTGAACACCGCGCCGTCCCGCAGGAACATGAACGTCGATCGAAACGACACCAGGGCACCACTGACGTCCGTGACCTCGACCCACGTCTCCACACCACCGACGCCCGGGATGTCGGTGCGCTTGTGCGAATCCGGGCGGTTCCATCCGAGCCACGCCTTCTTCGCCGGGTCACGGGTTTCGAACACCAGGTGCCCACCCGGCCGGAGCGCGGCATAGGCGCTCCGCAGGGTCGAGGCCCAGTCATCATCGGTCAGGAAGACCTGTGCCACATTGGCGGTCATGGCGGCGAGGTCCACCTGCATCGGCGGCAACGTACTCGCGTCGCCGTGCAGCCAGCGGACCGCGTCCGCCCCGGGTTTGCCATGGGCGACGTCGAGCGACGCCCCGGCGGGCTCGACGCCGGTCACCTCGATGCCGCGCCTGGCGAGCAGGCAGGCGAAGGTACCTGTGCCGCAACCGATGTCGAGGACGGTACGGGCACCGAACTCGTCGACGATCGCACAGTACGCGTCGAGGTCGCTGCGGTCCGGGTCGAGCGGGTCGTAGACCTCGGCGAGCCGCGGCTCCTCGAAGATCGCATCAGCCATGGCGCGGAGGCTAATGCCGGACATCGCAGGTGGCGAGCCAGTTACTGCTTGACTACCGCGCGAGCGCCATCGCGGGACCCGTCGCCACGAGCCCGTTCACGATCAAATTACTTACTGCTACCACTCAAATGCTGTCCGAAGTCGACGGACGCGCGTAATTGCGCAATGTCTTATTCACGGTGTTCCGCTGGTACAGCGAATTGATATAGCGTGATGCGTCTCACCGGAAAGTGGGGTCCCCGCCATTCTTGATCGCCTATTACGCTCGGGCGGGCGGGAGACCCAGCCAAGAAGGCGAGGCTGCTCCCGAGACGTCAGGGAATCCGCCGGTGCGGCGGCGGCGACCACTGCTCAAGCCATGAAGCACGGGGAGGCACATGGTGCGAAAGAATCAAACCGGGCGCGGGCGAAGCCTGCGCATAGCAACGCGCGTCGGCGCCCTACTCGGCGCCGTCGCGCTCTCGACTGCCGTTTCCGGCATCGCGTACGCGCAATCGACCGAACCCGGCCCCGGCCTGCTGCCGGCGATCGGAGTGCGGGTGGAACTGCCCCTGCCGCCGATCCTCCAGCCGCCGCCGGAGAACCCGGCACCCCCGGAGAACCCCGCACCCCCGGAGAACCCACCGCCGGAGAACCCACCGCCGCCGGTCATCCCTCCGCTGCCGATTCCTCCGCTGCCGCTCCCACCGATCATCCCGCCGCCGGAGAACCCGGCCCCCCCGGAGAACCCCGCGCCGCCGGAGAACCCGGCACCCCCGGAGAACCCCGCGCCGCCGGAGAACCCACCGCCGGCCGAGCCGGGCCCGGGTACGCCGGGTGGTGGCACCGGTGGTGGATCGGGCAACGGCACCGGCCCGGCGCCGGTGCGCAACCCGGTTCAGGCGGCCCCGGCCCAGTCACTGCCGACTACCGGTAGCGACGTGGCGAGCATCGTCACCGCGGGCGGCCTGCTGACCGCCGGCGGCCTGGTGCTGCTGCTGGCCGGGCGGCGTCGTCGGGCCGGCGCCTGACCGTTCCATCGTGGATGCCCGCGGCGAGCCTGACGGCTCGCCGCGGGCATCTCGCTTTGTGAAGCGGATCCGTCCCGAGCCGTGGCGATCGAAGTCGATGGACGGGACACTCGCTGGTAACCTGCCTGCTCGTGAGCGAGGTTCCGGGTACTGGTAACCCCACCGAGGGTCAGGGCGGCTACGGGCCGTTCCAGAGCAAGCCTGGCGAGGCGCCGCCCCCCGGCGCCGGCCCGGCGGCCGAACCATCGGCGCAGCAGCCGGCCGCCGCGCCGCAGCCCGAACCGGGCGTATGGTCACAGCCCGCGCCGGCGGCGAACGACCCGTGGTCGCTGTTCCCGGAGGATAGGCCCGGTTCCCCGTCGTGGCAGCCCCGGATCGTGCCGACGCCGAAGCCGTCCCGCAAGCGCATCGTCATGGCCGCGATCGCCGGAGCGCTCGCCGGGCTGGTCGTCTTCGGCCCGACCGGCTACTTCGTCGGATACACAACGGCGCCGGCTCCCGCACCGAAGCCGACGGCTCCCACCCCGGGCGCCACCTCGTCGCTCGCAGCGTTCGAGCGCACGCAACTGCGGCTCAACAAGCCGAAGTTCGGCGCCGACCTGGAGCCCATCGCGAACTCCTGGATGCCGTGGGTCGCGAACTGCGCCAAGAGCGGGGACAAGGACGGGCCGCAGCTCAACGCCGGCGAAGAGGCCCGGGTGAGCTGCCGGTACCCCAACATCACCGTCTTCTTCGTCAAGTACAAGTCAACCGACGAACGGGACAAGGCGTACGCGAAGTACCTGCCCCAGAACATCGACGCCAAGCAGCTCACCCCCGGGGTGGCCGAGCCGTCGACGAAGAGGACGACGTCCGGCTCGGTGAACGGCCGCTACATCGAGTTCGCGTACAAGACGGGCACCGAGCCCGATCCCAGGCCGGTGTGCGGCGTGTGGTGGTCGGACGAGAAGGCTCCGGTCGCCGCGTACATGCTGTCGTTCTGGGGCGACGGGATGGGTGAGAGCTGGGATCCGATGCGCGACGTGTGGCGCCGGTACAGCTGAGACCGGCGCGGAGGACGCTTCGCGCAGAGCGAAACCGAGACGGGCATCAATCGTCGCGGCGGGGCAGTTGCCACCGACATGGAGCCGCAGAACATCCCGACCGACGCGGAGGCCCTCGACGCCTACAGCCGCGCGGTGTCCGGTGTGGCGACGACCCTCCTGCCGAGCGTCGCGAGCCTCGCCGTGGTCAGCCCGCGCGGCCAGGGTGCGGGCTCCGGCGTACTGTTCACCGCCGACGGGTTCATGCTCACCAGCGCCCACGTGGTGGCCGACTCGAGCGGCGGCAACGCCGAGTTCACCTCCGGCGAGGAGACGCGCTTCGACGTCGTCGGCGCCGACCCCCTCGCTGACCTGGCCGTCCTGCGGGTACCGGGGTCGCCCGGCCCACCGGCCACCCTCGGCGACGCGGACTCGCTGCGGATCGGCCAACTCGTCATCGCGGTCGGCAACCCGATGGGGCTGGCCGGCTCGCTGACGGCCGGCGTGGTCAGCGCCCTGGGCCGGTCGCTGCCGGTACGCAGTGGCCGGCACGTCCGCCTCATCGACGACGTCATCCAGACCGACGCCGCGCTCAACCCCGGCAACTCCGGCGGGGCGCTGGCCGACTCCGCCGGGCGGGTCGTCGGGATCAACACCGCGGTCGCCGGGTACGGGCTGGGCCTTGCCGTGCCGATCAACTCGACGACCAGGTACATCATCTCGGAACTGATCGGCGAGGGGCGGGTACGGCGGGCCTGGCTCGGCGTCGCCGGTGCGCCTGCCCCGCTGCCGCCGCACCTGGCCGACCGGCTCTGCCAGCGTCGGGGGCTGCGCCTGGTCGAGGTCGTACCGGGTAGCCCCGCCGCGCGGGCCGGCCTGTACCTCGGCGACGTGATGATCACCGCCGGCGGCGGCCCGGTCCGCGGCGTACAGGACGTCCAGCGGCTCATGCTGGGGCCGGCCATCGGCACCCGGCTGCCGATCACGGTGCTGCGCCGGGGCGCCCTCGTGGACGTGGTCGCGATCCCCGAACCACTCCCGTAGGCCGCCCCAGCCCGCTGGATCAGGACAGGAAGCTGAGCAGGTCCTGCCGGGTGATGACGCCGCGCGGCTTGCCGTCGACGAGCACGATCGCCGCGTCGGACTTCTCGAGCATGGCCACCGCCTCTGCCACCGGCTGGCCGCCGCCGACCATCGGCAGCGGCTCTGCCATGTGCTTCTCGAGCATGTCGTGCAGGTGCGCCTGACCGGTGAACAGCGCGTCGAGCAGGTCGCGCTCGGCGATCGAGCCGGCCACCTCGCCGGTCACGACCGGCGGCTCGGCCTTCAGCACGGGCAGCTGTGACACCCCGTACTCGCGCATGATGTCGATCGCCTCGCGCACCGTCTCACTGGGGTGGACGTGCACCATCTCCGGGATCTGGCCGCCCTTGCGGGCCAGGACGTCGGCCACGGTCGCGCCGGTCTCGTCGCTGCTCAGGAAGCCGTACCGGGTCATCCAGGCGTCGTTGAAAATCTTGGACAGGTACCCCCGGCCGCCGTCGGGTAGCAGCACCACGACCACGTCGTCCGGGTCGGCGCGGCGCGCCACCTCGAGCGCCGCGGCGACCGCCATCCCGCACGAGCCACCGACCAGCAGGCCCTCCTCGCGGGCCAGCCGCCGGGTGAGGATGAACGACTCCTTGTCGGAGACCTCGATGATCTCGTCGCAGATGCCCCGGTCGTACGTCTCCGGCCAGAAGTCCTCGCCGACGCCCTCGACCAGGTACGGCCGGCCGGTGCCGCCGGAGTAGACCGAGCCCTCCGGGTCCGCGCCGATGATCTTGACGCTACCGCCGGAGGCTTCCCGCAGGTACCGGCCGATCCCCGAGATCGTGCCCCCGGTGCCGACGCCGGCGACGAAGTGGGTGATCCGCCCGCCGGTCTGGTCCCAGAGCTCCGGCCCGGTCTGCTCGTAGTGCGACACGGGGTTGTTCGGGTTGGAGTACTGGTCGGGCTTCCACGCCCCCGGGATCTCGCGGGCCAGCCGGTCGGAGACGTTGTAGTACGAGCGCGGGTCCTCGGGCGCGACCGCGGTCGGGCAGACGACCACCTCGGCGCCGTACGCCCGCAGGACGTTCTGCTTGTCCTCGCTGACCTTGTCCGGGCAGACGAAGACGCAGCGGTATCCGCGCAGCTGGGCCACCAGGGCGAGCCCGACCCCCGTGTTGCCGCTGGTCGGCTCGACGATCGTGCCGCCCGGCTTGAGCAGCCCGGCCTTCTCGGCCTCCTCGATCATCCGGAGCGCGATGCGGTCCTTCACGCTTCCGCCGGGATTGAAGTACTCGACCTTGGCAAGCACCGTGGCGGAGATGCCCTCGGTGACGTTGCGGAGGCGGACCAGTGGCGTGTTGCCGATCAACTCGACGACGTTGTCGTAGTAGCGCACGGGCGCCAGCCTAGCGCCGAACCCTATGCCGACCGGCGGTAGCCCTGACGGCGACGCCCGGTGCCCGGCACGGTCTCCCCGGGAATGGTCACCGCCCGCTGCCGCTCCCAGGTCAGGAACCGCTCGGTCTCGTCCAGGACCGCGCCGGCGAACCAGGCCGCGACCGCGGCGTCGTCGAGCAGCCCGAAGAGCAGGAAGACCGCCTCGGGTACGGCGTCGATCGGCGAGACGATGTACAGCCCGGCGACCGCCATCATCGCCAGGCGGGAGCCGCCGTCGTACTCCCCGCGCACGGTGGCGCCGATCATCCTGGGTATCGCCGCGAGCCGTCGACCCAGGCCGGGCGTGCCCGGCTTGAAGACCCGCAGCAGGGCCGTCCAGGCCAACCGCCGTCGCAGCGTACCCGCCATCGCGCACCTCATCGCCATCGTTGTCGCGTCGGTGAACATCTGCCGTCCCGAATGGGGCGACCCGTCAATGGTGCCTCGGGCGCGCCAGCCCGGCACGGCGCCGGCGCGCGAGCGGGGCCACCCGGTCGGATGATCGCAACCACCGCGACCGGTACCGGCGGAACGTGACAGGGCGCGGGACAATGGGTCATGGATCTCGATGCCGCCCGCGCGGTTGTCGCGGAGCAACACCACGCCGTACTCGCCACGATGCGCGCCGATGGCACGCCGCAGATGTCGCCGGTCCTGGTGGCCGTCGACCCCGACGGATCCCTCGTCATCAGCAGCCGGCAGACCGCCTACAAGGTACGCAATCTGCGTCGCGACCCGCGGGCGTACGTCTGCGTGCTGCCGGACGCCTTCTTCGGTCGCTGGGTACAGATCGAGGGCGAAGCCACGGTCGTCGACCTGCCGGAGGCGATGGAGCAGCTGGTCGACTACTACCGACAACTCTCCGGCGAGCACCCGAACTGGGACGACTACCGCGCTGCGATGGAGCGGGAGCAACGGGTCATCGTCCGAATTACTCCAAACCGGGCTGGTCCCGACCATTCCGGATGACAGCGCCGCAGCCGCTATCGTCGGACACTCGTGTTACGAAGGGAAACCGCACGGGCACTCAGACAGGTGCGCTGCGCAGCTGAACGATGATTAAGGATGCGAGCAGGGGGGACCGATGACGCAGACGACCAGACACGTACGCCGAATCGCTACCGCGGGCGCCTTCGGTGCCGGCAGCATCACGGCGGTCGGAGCGGCGCTGACCGGTCTCGTCATCGGACAGGCCATGCTCGCGCGGCGCATCATCCCGATGGCCGAGGCCCCGCCGCCCCGCTGCGACGGCAGGTACGGCACCGACCACGACGGCGAGCCCCTCACGGTCGTGGTGCTCGGAGACTCGACCGCCGCCGGCTACGGCGCGGACTCCGCCCGCAAAACCCCCGGCGGACTGGTAGCGGCGGGGCTGGCCGAACAGCTTCGGCGCCCCGTCACGCTGCACTGCCTCGCCGTCGTGGGCTCCGAGTCCCGGGGCCTCGACCCGCAGGTCGAGCGGGCCCTCGAGCTCGGCCCCGACGTGGCTCTCATCCTGATCGGCGGCAACGACGTGACCCACCGCCGGCCGGTCAGCGAGGCCATCCGCCACCTCCTCCAGGCGGTACGGGCGTTACGGCAGGCCGGCGCCGAGGTCGTCGTCGGCACCTGCCCCGACCTGGGCACGATCCAGCCGCTCCAACCGCCGCTGCGCTGGATGGCCCGCCGGTGGAGCCGCCAGCTCGCCGCCGCCCAGACGGTGGCCGTGGTCCAGGCCGGTGCGCGTACGGTCTCGCTGGCCGACCTGCTTGGCCCCGCCTTCACCGCCGAGCCGGACCGGATGTTCGCCTGGGACCGGTTCCACCCCTCCGGGGACGGGTACGCGGTGGCCGCCGCGGCGATCCTGCCGACGGTGGTGGCCGCGTTGACCGACGACGACCGGCACGGCCGCAGCGGCCTGCGCCGGGGCGAGGGCGTGCGCAGCCTGGCGGACGCCGCCATCGAAGCGGTTGAGCGCGCCGGTACCGAGGTCAGCGCGGCCCAGGTTGCCGGGCGGGACCGCGGCCCGGCCGGGGCGTGGGCGCAGTTGCGGCGGCGGGTGTGGCGCCGGACGGAGCATCCCACCGATCCGTCGCACGTACGCTTGCAGCAGGAACAGCAGGCTTCCGGGTGGAGTAGTGCATGACCGAGCAAAACAACAAGCTCAATACCTCGGTACCTCATGGCGTCGCCGACACCAGCGGGCGGGCGTCATGAGCGTCCTCCGGAGACTCGGGCAGGCGGCGGTGCTCACCGCGATCGCCGGCACCGTCGGCGGCGCGGCGGTCATCGCCGGCCAGGCGGTGCTGGCGCGCGGTCGCCGGTACGCGCAGCCCGACCTACGCCTGGCCATGCGCGCCTCGCTCGGTGACGCCTCGGGGCCGACCCTTCGGCTGGTGCTGCTGGGCGACTCGACCGCCCTCGGGGTGGGCGTCGAACGGGTGACCGACACCGTCGGCGGCCAGCTCGCGCTGCTGCTGACCGAGGAGCCGGACGGCCGGTGGGTGGAGCTGTCCAGCGTGGCGGTGTCCGGATCGCGCTCCGCCGACCTCGCCACCCAGGTGGCTCGGGCCCTGGTGGGCACGCGGCCGGACGTCGCGGTGATCCTCGTGGGCGGCAACGACGCGATCCACTTCACGCCGCCGGCCGAGGCCGCCGACGACCTGGCCTCGGCGGTACGCCGGCTGCGCGCCGCCGGGGTGGCGGTCGTCGTCGGTACCTGCCCGGACCTGGGCGCGGCCCGCGCGTTCGCGCCACCGCTGCGCCAGATCCTCGGCTGGCAGGCGCGGCGGCTGGCCAGGGTGCAGGAGACCGCCGTGGATGGCGTCGGCGGAGTGCCGGTCGACCTGGCCGCGCAGACCGGCGCGGTGTTTCGGGCCGACGCCGGCGCGTACTGCCACGACGGCTACCACCCCTCCGCCGACGGGTACCGGGTCTGGGCCCACGCGCTGCTGCCCGCGGTGACCGAGGCGGCCGCCGTACCGCGGTGATCGGCGTTCTTCCCCGCACAGTGACGAAGTCGACTTACCGACGGGTAGCCACACGGGTAACGTGACCGGCATGCCCGAAGCCGTCATTGTCGCGACCGCCCGGTCCCCCATCGGCCGCGCGTTCAAGGGATCACTGCGCGAGGTTCGCCCCGACGATCTCGCCGCCACCATCGTCAACGCCGCTCTCGCCAAGGTGCCCCAGCTCGACCCGCGGGAGATCGACGACCTCTACCTCGGGTGCGGTCTGCCCGGTGGTGAGCAGGGGTTCAACATGGCCCGGGTGGTGTCGGTGCTGGCCGGCTACGACCACCTGCCCGGCGCGACCGTGAACCGGTACTGCTCCTCGTCGCTGCAGACCACCCGGATGGCGCTCCACGCGATCAAGGCCGGCGAGGGGGACGTGTTCGTCTCCGCCGGCGTGGAGATGGTCTCCCGGTACGCCCGGGGCAACTCGGACAGCCTGCCCGCGGAGGCCAAGGCCGCCGTCGGGGGCGGCTGGGAGAACCCGGCGTTCGCCGAGGCCGGCGCCCGTACCGAGAAGCGGGCCCAGGCCGGCGCGCCCACCTGGACCGACCCGCGCGAGTCCGGCGAGCTGCCCGACATCTACATCTCGATGGGCCAGACCGCCGAGAACCTCGCCCAGATCTGCGACGTCTCCCGCGAAGAGATGGACCAGTTCGGCGTACGCAGCCAGAACCTCGCCGAGAAGGCGATCGCCGACGGCTTCTGGGCCCGTGAGATCACTCCCGTGACGACGCCGTCCGGCGACGTCGTGTCGACCGACGACGGACCGCGCGCGGGCGTCACGTACGAGGCGGTGGCCGGGCTCAAGCCGGTGTTCCGCCCCGACGGGCGGGTCACCGCCGGCAACTGCTGCCCCCTCAACGACGGGGCCGCCGCCGTGGTGGTCATGTCCGACACCAGGGCCCGGGAGCTGGGCATCACGCCGCTGGCCCGGATCGTGTCCACCGGCGTGACCGCGATGTCGCCGGAGATCATGGGCATCGGCCCGGTCGAGGCGTCGAAGCAGGCCCTCGCCCGCGCCGGGATGAGCATCGACGACGTGGACCTGGTCGAGATCAACGAGGCGTTCGCCGCGCAGGTCATCCCCTCGTACCAGCAGTTGGGCCTCCCGCTGGAGAAGGTCAACGTGATGGGCGGGGCGATCGCGGTCGGCCACCCGTTCGGCATGACCGGGGCCCGGATCACCGGCACCCTGCTCAACGCGCTGAACTGGCACGACAAGACCATCGGCCTGGAGACGATGTGCGTCGGCGGCGGCCAGGGCATGGCGATGGTGCTGGAGCGCCTGTCCTGACGTCCGATCTACCAGAAACGGCGGCCCGGGAACGTTCCCGGGCCGCCGTTGCCGCTACCGGGATCGTCCGTAGTGCTCCGGCCTTCAGGCCGGGGGTGAAGCGGACTCTCCCGCGTAGCGGGGCAGGGAAAGCCGATCCGCCGCCAAGGTGGATAGGCGTCGGGACCC